>NZ_MUZB01000009.1:0-302039 GCF_002076325.1 Rhodococcus sp. 66b | reverse complement strand
CACGATGCCCGGCTTGACCGTGAACGACAAATCGTCCACCGCTTTCGTCGGTCCGTAAACCTTGGTCAATCCCCTCAGTTCAATCATGAGGAGAACTCTGCCCTACCGGCAATGACCAGCACATCGGCCACAGGTCTAGTTCCGAGTGGTACTCAGGTAGGACATGAGTCCGGGCAATTCGGGCAGAACCCCGAGAAATCACCCGGATCTCGTCCCTCAGGACGACGCTTGAGCCCAGAATCGCTTGGGGATCCGGCCGGCGTGCCGCGCCTCGAAACCAGCCACGACAGCGTGACGCATCGCCGACGCCATCAGCGCGGGATTCTTGGCCCGCGTCACCGCTGTCGCAAGCAGGACGGCGTCGCAGCCCAACTCCATGGCAAGGGTGGCGTCGCTGGCCGTTCCGATCCCGGCGTCGAGGATGACGGGCACGCCGGCGCGCTCGACGATCATCTCGATGTTGTGCGGATTCGCGATACCAAGCCCGGTGCCGATGGGTGAACCGAGCGGCATGACCGCAGCGCAACCAACCTCTTCGAGGCGAAGCGCCAGCACCGGATCGTCCGTCGTGTACGGCAGAACGGTGAATCCGTCGTCCACCAATTGTTCTGCGGCGGAGACGAGTTCGATTGCGTCGGGCAGCAGTGTCCGCTCGTCGGCGATGACTTCGAGTTTGACCCAGTTCGTCTCGAGCGCTTCGCGTGCCAACTGCGCCGTCAGCACTGCTTCGGCGGCGCCCCGACACCCGGCGGTGTTCGGCAACGGTTCGATTCCGAGGCGACGAAGCAGGTCCAGAACACCCGTGCCACCGGCCGCGTCGACTCGCCGCATCGCGACGGTGGTCAGTTCGGTGCCGGAGGCGACAAGCGCTTCCTCGAGCACCGCAAGGTTGGCGGCGCCGCCTGTTCCGGTGATGAGCCGGGAACCGAAGGTGCGGCCAGCGATGGTGAGAAGGTCCTGCTCAGCCACCCTGCACCGCCGTGAGGATCTCGATTTCCCAACCACGTCCGACGGATTCGTCCCAACGCCCGCGAGGAAAGAGCGCACCGTCGACGGCGACGGCGATACCCTTGCTCGGCAACTCGAGGTGCGTCAGTAGCTCGGTCACCGTGACTGCTCGATCGAACTCGAGATCTTCGCCGTTGACGGTGATCCCGATCGGGACCTGCTCACTCATGAATTTTCCTTAACTACTGCGAACCGCTCGGGTTCGGTTCCTTTTACCTCGACCAAAGATGTGCCGTTCAGCAACGCGACCGTCGCATCGGCGGTGACGGGCGTCAGCAGGACACCGTTGCGTCCGTGTCCGGTGGAGACGACAACACGATCGGACACGCGCCCGATCAACGGCAGGTTGTCCGGCGTCATGGGACGCAGGCCTGCCGCGCATTCGTACAGTTCGTATTCGCCGATCGCCGGCATCAGTGCCTCGGCGTCGTTGATCAGGTCCCGCACTCCGGCCATCGTGACCTGCGTGTCCTCACCGGACTCGTATTGTGTTGCGCCGACGACGATTCCGTCACCGCGCGGGACGAGGTAGGCGGGCCGCCCGTGGACGCTTCCGCGGATGGTGCGGCTGGGCGCCGGGGTGACTCCAGGCCTACTCCGCAGGCGAAGGATTTCGCCCTTGACCGGGCGTACCGGTAACCCGGGCCACAGCTTGGGTGACGCGATACCGGCGGTGAGCACGATCTGATCGGTGTCGAGTTCGGCGAGGTCGTTGACGGCACGCGCGATCAATTCGACGCCGGATTCCGCACAGGCCTTCTGCAACGCCTCCAGCAGAAGTCTGTTGTCGACGGCGGACTCACCGACAGCCATCAGTCCCGACCGGATGCCCCGGCCGAGCATCGGTTCGAGTTCGCGGATGCGGGCGCGACCGAGAACTTCGAGTTCATGGCCCTGCGCGGTCACCCACTCGGCGATGGTCTGCAGGTCCTGCGCGTCGGCCGCATCGAGTGCAACCGTCAGCGAACTGTCCGCGGTGAAGACCGATGGCCCGAACTTTCCGAGCTCCTCACCGAACGTCGGCCACCGTTCCAGGGACGCTGCACCAACCGTCAACGCTGTCTCTTCACCCGGCCAGCCTTCGGAAAGCGGGGCGAGCATTCCGCCCGCCACCCACGAAGCACCTGATCCAATGGACGGGTCGTACAACCGAACGGACCACCCGTCGCGGGCTGCTCGCCACGCAATGGCGAGACCGATGACACCGCCGCCGACAACCGACACCGTACGAGCGTGTGTACTCACGAAACTCCACCTCCACTTCCTGCGCCGGCATGATCCGGGTCAGGTCTGACGGTCGGGATCTGGTCGCGATCCCCTCTCAGCCCCACGAACCTCGCAGTCACGACAAAAAGTGACGGCGACGTTTCAGGACTCCCGTGTCGAACCTTGCTCCCTAGAGGCTACCGTTTGCTCCGTGCACCCCACACATCCCAGTAACGTCATCGACCGGCGCGAGCGCCTGGCAGCAGCACGGCTGTACCTGTGCACCGACGCGCGCCGCGAGAAAGGCGACCTCGCGCAGTTCGCCGAGGCAGCATTGTCCGGCGGAGTCGACATCATCCAATTGCGTGACAAGGGCTCTGCCGGTGAGCGCGAGTTCGGCCCGCTCGAGGCCAAGGACGAACTGGTAGCACTGGGCATTCTCGCGGCCGCAGCGCGACGCCACGGCGCATTGTTGGCCGTGAACGATCGCGCGGATCTCGCGATGGCTTCCGGTGCCGACATCCTCCACCTCGGGCAGAACGACATTCCCGTCCCCTACGCACGAACCGTTGTCGGTGAAGACGTCGTCATCGGGCGTTCGACGAGTAGTCGCGCGCAGGCGAGTCTGGCCGCAATCGAAGAGGGCGTCGACTACTTCTGCACCGGGCCGGTCTGGGCGACACCGACCAAACCGAATCGAAGTGCGTCCGGTCTGGAACTGGTTCGATCGACCGCCGACGCCGCACCGCCGCGCCCATGGTTCGCAATCGGCGGCATCGACGAGGAACGCCTGCCGGAGCTGCTCGATGCCGGTGCCACGCGCATCGTCGTCGTGCGTGCAATCACGCAGGCGTCGGATCCGCAGGCGGCTGCGCAGCGCCTCGCCGCGGCCGTCGCTGGACGCTGAAAACCGGTAACTGGCGACCGTCAACTGTTTGCCGGGCGATTTCCACACAGTTACGGGTCAGCACGCCTGACTCGAAACATGAACGGAAGTTGTCCGATCAGACAACAAACCCCCAGTTCCTAGGTGCGATTGGATGTCCGAAAAGTCGGATTACGTGATCTTGATCACAGTTGTTTCGATTGCGTGTCACATCCCATTCGGTTTGTTGTAGTTTACCTCCAGTTACTAACTGAACCTAGGAGCACTAAATGGGATCCCTCGACACCGGCTCGCTCAGCACCGAATCGCTCGAAGACCTGAACCTCGGCAAGATCAGCGAGCTGCTCAAGCTCGGTATCACCGCGGTCAGCTTCATCACGGCGCTGAACTCGCTCAGCTGAGCCTCGTTTCGGTCGGGAGACCGAAACCACAGAAGGGCCGGACTCCTGAGGAGTCCGGCCCTTCTGCTGTATATGCCCTGTTAAGACTGCGAACTCGACGCCTCAGACAGGTTCTGGTCACTGCCTGACTGCTCACTGCCTTGGTGGGAACTGCCTTGGTGGGAACTGCCTTGGTGCGAGCTGCCCGACAACCATCCGAAGCCACCGTCTTCGAGTACGACGGTGTGTGGGTCGCTGGCCTGTAGGTCTTCGGTCTCGGCTGGTACAGGCGCAGTCCGGAGCTCGGGCCACGAGGAACCGAATCCCGGATGCAATGGCAGCGAATCGACGTCGGCTTCACGCACCCACCGCAACTCGGTGCTCTCACCGTTGGCAACCGTCGACAGTGGATGTGCCGCATCAGCCACGACGGTGGTGTAGGTCCACCCGCTCTCCGCGTGCATCGTCACTACCTCACCGCGGACGCGAACGGCGTCTTCGGCGATTCCGGCTTCTTCGTGTGCCTCCCGGACAGCGGCGTGCGTCGTGCTTTCGTGTGAGTCCCGTGCTCCACCGGGCAATGCCCAGGTACCACCTTGATGGCTCCACGCCGCACGATGCTGCAGCAAGACCAGGGGCGATCCGTCCGAATCGGGGGCGCGCAGAAGCAGTCCAGCGGCTCCGTGTTTACCCCAATGCCGAGTACCGTCCGGTCCGATCGACCAACCGTCACCGTCACCACGCATCGACTACCTCGCTCCGCCTGCTCTCGCCGTTGTCCCACACTAACCGTTTCAAACTGCTCCAGGTGTAGGTGATGCTTATATGCTCGCGAAGATGCCCTGAATCATTTCTCGGCGGCATCATTTCTCGGTAGCCCGCCTACAGCGAAGTGAGGTGCTCGATGGTCGACCGTGTCGTCCCGTCCATCGAACCCCGGTCGCTGCCGCCCTCCGAGGGCACTTCGGTATCGGCGGAGGACGAGCGAGCACTTCTGCGGCGCGAACTCCAGGCATTCATGTCCTCGACGCCTGGCCGGTTGACCGTCGTCGGAGTGATCTTGATTGCGATCACCTTGATCGCCGGACTCCTCGCCACCGCAGCGATCGAGAACCGACAGGCGAACCTCGACCTCCTCCTCGTCGAAACCGAACCTCTCGCCAACTCGGCCCAGAACCTCTACAGCGCGTTGTCTTTGGCAGACGCCGCCGCGGCCACCGCCTTCATCTCCGGCGGCCTCGAACCCGCCGAAGTACGCGACCGATACACGCAGTCGATCGGTGAGGCGTCGGCGGAGATCGTCCAGGCGTCGGCCGGTCTCGACTCGACTGATCTTGCCGGGCACAGCGCGTTGACCACCATCTCGACCGACCTCTCCGTCTACACGGGGCTGGTCGAAACTGCACGGGCGAACAATCGCGTCGGAAACCCGGTCGGGGCAGCATATTTGAGCGAGGCCTCGCAGTTGATGCAGACCTCGCTGCTGCCGATGGCTCAGCAACTGCACGCCTCGCAGGAGACCCTGGTCTCGCAGGTACAGCGCGATTTCGAGACTCCACCGTGGTGGCCGATCGTGGCATTCGTCCTCGTGCTGTGCGCGCTGGTGGCAACACAGGTGTACTTCTCCCGCAAGAGTCGCCGACGCTTCAATCTCGGGTTGATCCTTGCCTCGCTCGCCGTCGCGGCTGCGCTGCTGTGGCTGCTCACCGTCGGACTGGTGTCCGCACTTGCCACCGGACGTGCACTCGACGCGGGCGCCGAGCCACTGCACGAACTGACCGAGGCCCGGATCATGGCACAGCAGGCACGTACCGTCGAAACCCTCACGTTGGCGAGACGGGATTCAACTGCCGAGGACAACGTGACGTTCACTCGCAAGGTCGACGCCCTGCGCGACATCCTCGAGGGCCTACGCAGCGACGAACGCGCCCGAGTGAACAACGAGGTGCTGACCGCCGCACTGGATTCGCGCGAGCAATGGGTGGCTGCGCACACGCGCATGTACGACCGTCTCGGGACCGGCGACTTCACTTCCGCTGCCGCCATCACCATCGGCTCCGGAGAACAGGATTCGGCCGCGGAATACGGAAAGCTCGATCACGAACTCTGGCAAGGAATCGTGGATTCGCGCACAAATCTTCGGTCCGACGTCTCGTACGCCTCACGTGTGTTGGCTGCCTCTGCACCGGGCATGACTGTATTGGCAGTTCTCGGAGTTGCCGGAATCTTCATCGGGTTCTGGCCCCGACTGCGGGAGTATCAGTGACGGGAGTACCGGAGATGCGGAGGAAGCTCCCGGCCGTGTGCGTCGCGGTTCTGGCAGCGTCCGTGCTGGCGCTCGCCGGTTGCGGTGCAGATCGAGCCGAAGACCTGAACAACGCGGCCGCCACGTCGTACACGGAACCGCCGCTGCCGGCCGAGGCCACCATCGCGCCCAGTCCGACACCGACGACTACCGCGTCGTGCACCAACCTCACTGCAAGCCTGCGCCCCACACCCGCAGACGCATCTCCGCAGCCACCCACGCCGAGCCTCGACGCCATCCGCGCCCGCGGGCGGCTGATCGTGGGCCTGGACACCGGTTCCAACCTCATGAGCTTTCGCGATCCGGCGACCGGACGCCTCGAAGGCTTCGACGTGGACATCGCCCGCGAGATCGCCCGCGATCTGCTCGGCGACCCGGAGAAGATCGAGTACCGAATCCTGACCTCGGACGATCGGATCGCCGCACTCCAGGAATCCATGGTCGACGTGGTCGTCAAAACCATGACCATCACGTGCGAGCGGCGCGAGAAGGTCGACTTCTCGACGCAGTACTTCTCCGCCGAGCAACGAATTCAGGTCCTGCAGGGTTCACCGGTACGCGGCATCGCCGATCTCGCAGGCAAGCGAGTCTGCGCGGCCCGGGGAACGACGTCGGCCACGCGAATCCAGGAGCTCCAACCCGAAGCCACCGTCGTGACCGTCCCGATGTGGTCCGACTGCCTCGTCGTCCTCCAGCAGGGGCAGGTGGACGCGATCAGCACCGACGACACGATCCTCGCGGGCCTCGCCTCGCAAGACCCGTATCTCATGATGGTCGGTGGTTCACTGGGCGTCGAACCCTACGGAATCGGAGTGAACAAGGACAACCCCGACTTGGTCCGATTCGTCAACGGAACCCTCGAGCGAATCCGGGGTGACGGGACCTGGAACCGTATCTACGACCGTTGGCTCAGCGTCCTCGGTCCGTCACCCGGTCCCCCGCCGGCCGTCTACCGGGATTGAGGCTGACATGACCGAAGAAACCGGCCCCGAGCCCGACGCCACGCAAGCCTCCATACGCCCCGAGCCTGACTCCACGCAGGCAGTTCACCGCGAGCCTGACTCCACGCAGGCATCCCTACGCTCCGAACCCGAAGCCACCGGTGTCTACGAGCGCCTCGAACCGACCTCGGCCCAGATACGAGGAACCACGCCGTCCGCATCCTCCTCCCCGACCGGCCGCTCCACTCGATCCCGCCGCAGCCGGTCGGGACGAAAGCTGCGCCTCGGCGGCGGCCTGGTCGAAGTTCCCCCCGTCCCGCAGATCGACCCCGCATCTGCGGTGATGAGTGACCCGACGGTCCCCGAGCGCAAACGGTTCTGTTGGAAATGCAACGAACCGGTCGGCCGTAAGAGCGCAAGCACCAAGGCAACTCAGCACGGCACCTGCCCCAAGTGCGGTTCCACTTTCGACTTCCGCCCACTCCTCGAAGAGGGCGAATTGGTATCAGGTCAATACGAGGTTCAAGGGCCCATCGCGCACGGCGGCCTCGGATGGATCTACCTCGCGATCGATCGTAATGTCAGCGACAGGTGGGTAGTTCTCAAGGGACTCCTGCATTTCGGTGATTCCGAAGCGCAAGCCGTTGCGGTAGCCGAGCGTCAGTTCCTCGCCGAGGTCGCCAACCCCAGCATCGTCAAGATCTTCAACTTCGTCGAGCATCCGCGCCCGGACGGGACACCCATGGGGTACATCGTCATGGAGTACGTGGGCGGACGATCATTGCGCGAGGTGCTGGCCGAATTCCCGGACGGCAAGCACATGCCGATCGAGCAGGCAATCGGCTACGTACTGGAAATCCTTCCGGCGCTGAGCTATCTGCATTCCACCGGCCTGGCGTACAACGACCTCAAACCCGAGAACGTGATGGTCACCGAGGACCAACTGAAGCTGATCGACCTCGGCGCCGTGTCCGGGATCGAAGACTACGGATACCTGTACGGCACTGCCGGCTATCAAGCGCCGGAGATCATCGAGACCGGCCCGACCATCGCCTCCGACATCTTCACCGTCGGAAGAACACTCGCGGTTCTCACCCTCGACATGCCCTCGAAGCACGGACGGTACCTCGACGGCCTTCCCGAACCCGAGGACGAGCCACTGCTGCGAGACAACGAGTTCTTCCACCGCCTGCTGCTGCGCGCCACCGACCCGGATCCGAAGAAGCGTTTCCAGTCGGCCGAGGAGATCGCGGGCCAACTCACCGGCGTTCTGCGAGAAATCCTCGCGGAGCAGACCGGGCAGGAGAATCCTGGGCTCTCGCTCGTGTTCAGCAGGCAGCGAACGTCTTTCGGCACCGATGAATTGGTCGGGCAAACCGATGTGTACGTCGACGGTATCAGCCACGACGCTGCTCTCGATCCGCGCGAAGTTGCGCACGCACTTCCCATCCCGTTGGTCGACCCCACCGATCCCAGCGCGCCGTTGCTGGCGGCAGCGGTGCACAGCGAACCGTCTCAGACTCTCGATGCGTTGAAACACGCCCGCGAGAACGGAATCGACCGAACGTCAGGCACACCGGCGGCCGCCATCTCCGGCGAGGTCCGACTGGCCGAGGCCAAGGCTCATCTCGATCTCGGCGATCCGGAGACCGCGCTGAGTGTTCTGGACGAACTCCAGCAGAGCATCGGTGATCACTGGAAGATCGAGTGGTATCGAGGGCTTGCAGCGTTGCAACTGGACCGATTCGAGCCCGCCTTCAGTCATTTCGAGACCGTCCTGACGGCTCTGCCGGGCGAGGCTGCACCCAAACTCGCGTTGGCGGCGACAGCAGAACTGATCCTCCAGCATTGGGAGAGCGACGACCCGGACCAATGGTGCCGCTTCTCGGAGAAGTACTACCGCACCGTCTGGCGGACCGAACGGAACTACGTCAGCGCAGCATTCGGGCTCGCCAGGCAACTCGCCGATCACGGCAACAAGAAGGCAGCCATCGCCGCCCTCGACGAAGTTCCCACGTCTTCCCGGCACTACAACGTCGCACGGATGTCGAGCGCTCTGACGATGCTGTCCGGCGTTCCGATCGCCGAACTCGACGAATCGACTCTGAGGGAAGCCGCCCGTCGCGTTCGCGCGCTACCGGCCGAGGAGAGCCGAAGTCTGCAGATGCGAACCCTGGTGTTGGGTACGGCACTCGATTGGATTCGCTACGGAAACCGCTCGCACACCGAACTCGAACCCATCCTCGACCTGCCATTCACCGAGCAGGGTCTGCGCACCGGAGCCGAAGCCTGCCTTCGCGCCCTCGCCCGCGCCACGACCTCCCGCACGCACCGCTACGCCCTCGTGGACCGGGCGAACGCGGTGCGTCCGCGCAGCAATTTCTGACGCGCTCCCCGAGATTTACAGCGCGGCCACCAAAGCCTTCGCCGCGCGGGCGATCGCCAACTCCTCGTTGGTGGGGACCACCAGCACCTCGACGGCCGACGTGGATGCGGAGATACGACGCTCGTCGCGGCTCTTCGCCTCGTTGAGAGCCGGGTCGACCTCGATTCCGAGACGGGAGAGGCCGGCAAGGCTGTCGCGTCGTACGTCGATGTTGTTCTCGCCGACACCGCCGGTGAAGGTGATGACGTCGACGCCACCGAGTTGAACGATGAAGGCGCCGATGTACTTACGGAGCATGTGTACGTAGACGTCGTAGGCAAGTTGTGCGTCTTCGTCGCCGCCCTCGGTCAGTGCGAGCAGGGCACGGAAATCGTTGACTCCCGACAGTCCCTTCAAACCGGAACGACGGTTGAGGAGGTCGTCGATCTCGTCGACCTTCATTCCCGAGTTGCGATTGAGGTGCAAGATGATGCCTGGGTCGATGTCGCCGCTGCGGGTGCCCATGACAAGACCCTCGAGCGGGGTGAGGCCCATCGTGGTGTCGATAGCCTTGCCGCCCTTGATTGCCGAGGCCGAAGCGCCGTTTCCGAGGTGCAGAACAATCTGATTCAGCTCGGCCGGATCCTTGCCGAGGAAGTCCGCGACTCGTCCCGACACGTATTCGTGTGAGGTCCCGTGGAAGCCGTATCGACGAATCTGGTTGGCCTTGGCCACATCCCGATCGATCGCGTAGGTCGACGCTGCGGCGGGCAGCGTGTGAAAGAAGGCAGTGTCGAACACTGCTACGTGCGGAACGTCTGGCAGTTCTTCGCGCGCCACCTCGATACCGATCACGTTGGCCGGATTGTGCAGCGGCGCAAGGTTCGACAAATCCGCGATGGCTTTCACGACGCCGTCGTCGATGAGCGTCGGCGAGTAGAAGATGTCACCACCGTGCACGACTCGGTGACCGACGGCGATGATTCCTGCCTCGCTCAGCGGCCGTCCGACCTCGGCGACGATGTCGAGCACCATCTTCAGTCCCGCACGGTGATCGGCGATGGGGAGGCTGCGGTCTTCGATTCCGGTGCGGTGGTTGTAGACGATGTGGCCGTCGGGTTCACCGATGCGCTCGATGAGGCCGTGCGCTACCGATTCCGCTGTATCCGGATGCACGAGTTGAAATTTGATCGATGACGAGCCGGAATTGATGACCAGTACGGTGCCGTCGCTCACGCTTACGCTCCCTGTGCCTGTATTGCCGTGATAGCCACGGTGTTGACGATGTCCTGGACCAACGCTCCACGCGAGAGATCGTTGACCGGCTTGTTCAGTCCCTGCAGAACCGGGCCGACGGCGATAGCGCCGGCGCTACGCTGCACTGCCTTGTAGGTGTTGTTGCCGGTGTTCAGGTCAGGGAACACGAACACCGTGGCCTTGCCCGCCACCAGAGAATCCGGCATCTTCTTGTCAGCGACACTCTGCTCGACGGCCGCGTCGTACTGAATGGGCCCTTCCACCAACAGGTCCGGTCGGCGCTCGCGCACCAAAGCGGTCGCGGTGCGAACCTTGTCGACGTCGGCTCCACTGCCCGAATCGCCGGTGGAGTACGAGAGCATCGCAATGCGCGGATCGATACCGAACTGCGACGCCGTCTGTGCGGACGAGATCGCGATGTCCGCCAACTGCTCCGACGTCGGGTCCGGAACCACGGCGCAGTCACCGTAGGAGAGAACGCGGTCGGCCAGGCACATCAGGAAGATGCTCGAAACCGTCGAAACTCCGGGAGCCGTCTTGATGATCTCGAACGAGGGCCGGATCGTGTGAGCGGTGGTGTGGGCGGCACCGGAGACCATGCCGTCGGCAATACCCAAGTGCACCATCATCGTTCCGAAGTACGAGATGTCGGCGATCACCTCGCGTGCCCGCTCGATGGTCATGCCCTTGTGCGCCCGCAGCGCGGTGTATTCCTGTGCGAAGCGCTCGGTGTACTCGGACTGCGCGGGCGCGAGGACCTGCGCGCCGCTGATGTCCACGCCGAGTTCCGCTGCGCGTCGACGCACACTGGGTTCGTCGCCGAGGATCGTCAGGTCGGCAACCTGGCGCTGCAGCAGCCGGCCGGCCGCGCGCAGGATCCGGTCGTCGTCACCCTCCGGGAGGACGATGTGCTTGCGATCGCGTCGAGCGCGGTCGATGAGCTTGTACTCGAACATCTGTGGGGTCACGACCGACGGAATCGGCAGTGCCAGTCGGTCCATCAGGACGTCGGCGTCGACGCGCTGTTCCATCAAGCTCAGCGCAGTGTCGACCTTTCGCTGCGAACCGACTGCCACGCGTCCGCGGGTTTGGGCTGCAGCGCTTGCGGTGTCGAAAGTGCCGAGGGTTGTCGTGAGGATCGGAAGACGCTGTTTGAGGCCGGCCATCAACGCCGCGATGGCCGGGTGCGGCGTGATCCCGCCATTCATGATGATGCCCGCGAGCGACGGAAATCCTTCCGCCTCATGCGCATTGAGCAACGCGAGCAGCACGTCCGAGCGGTCACCCGGGGCGATGACGACCATGCCCTCGACCAGACGCTCGAGGATGTGCTCGGCGGTCATGCCTCCCACCATCACCTTCAGTGCCTCGCGGTGCAGCAGTTCCGGGTCACCCGAGTACAACTCGCCGCCGGTGGCCTCCATCAACTCGGCCATCGTGGGTGAGACGAGCAACGGAATCTCCGGCAGGCTCCACGTCGGAACTCCGATGTCGGACAGGGCTGCGGTGACCTCGTCGAGCTTGTCGGGATCGCAGCGATTGGCGACGACCGCGAGCAGGTGAGCGTGGTTGGCGGCCAACTCGGCGGCGCACAGGTGCGCGAGCTGAGCAACCTCCTCGACGCTGCGCCGAGCGCCTCGAACCGCCAACAGGACCGGCGCTCCCAGGTTCACGGCGATGCGGGCGTTGAAGCTCAATTCGCTGGGGCTTGCGACGTCGGTGTAGTCACTTCCGATGATCACGACGGCGTCGCACTGCTCGGCCACGGTGTGGTACTTCGCGACGATGTCGGCCAGTGCGGCTTCGGGATCGGCGTGAACTTGCTCGTAGGTGACGCCGAGTGCGTCGGCGTAGGAGAGATCGGCAGTGGTGTGCTCTAGCAGCAGTTCGAGGATGTAGTCGGTTTCCTCGGTCGAGCGGGCGATCGGGCGGAAGACACCGACCCGGGCGACAGTCGCGCACAACATCTGCAGCACGCCAAGCGCGATGGTGGATTTTCCGGTGTCACCTTCAGGGGAGGCGACGTAGACACTCGACACGGCAGCGGGCGCTTCTGGCATGCCCAACAGCCTAGTGTGGGCCGCCGCCCACCTTGCCACTGATCGTGGTCACGCTCACGGTGCAGCCGACAACCGGCCGCTACGAGAAAGACGAACGGTGCCTGCCACACGTCGAGTGGCAGACACCGTTCAGTTGATCTCGAGGATCAGCCAAGAGCACGCAGGCGGGGCGCGAGGTCACGCTCGAACAGTTCGAGGAAGCGGCGCTGATCGTGGCCCGGTGCGTGGAACACCAGGTGATTGAGACCGGCGTCGACGTAGGCCTTGACCTGCTCGACGGCGTCGTCGGGATCGGAAGCGACGATCCAGCGCTTGGCCACCTGCTCGATGGGCAGAGCGTCGGCAGCTGCTTCCATTTCGATCGGATCCTCGATGCTGTGCTTCTGCTCCGGCGTCAGGGAAAGCGGCGCCCAGAAACGCGTGTTCTCGAGTGCAGCCTCCGGATCGGTGTCGTAGCTGATCTTGATCTCGATCATCTTGTCGATGTCGGCGACGTCGCGCTCGGCCTTGGCCGCGCCCTCGGCAACCGCCGGAAGCAACTTCTCGGTGTAGAGCTCCATGCCCTTGCCGGAAGTGCAGATGAAGCCGTCACCGGCACGTCCCGCGTACCGGGCGACAACGGGTCCACCGGCCGCGATGTACACGGGAATCCCACCCTCGGGGACGTCGTAGATCGACGCGCCACGAGTGGTGAAGTACTCGCCTTCGAAGTCGACACGATCGCCCAGCCACAGCTCACGCATCAGCCGCACCGACTCACGCAGGCGCGCGAAGCGTTCCTTGAACTCGGGCCACTCGCCCTGGAAGCCCGTGGCGATCTCGTTGAGAGCCTCACCGCTGCCGACGCCGAGCATGATGCGCCCCGGGTAGAGACATCCCATCGTCGCGAACGCCTGAGCGATGACCGCCGGGTTGTAGCGGAACGTCGGCGTCATCACGGACGTGCCGATCTGCACGCGCTCGGTGCGCTCACCGACGGCCGTCATCCAGGCGAGCGAGAACGGCGCGTGTCCACCGTTGTGGCGCCACGGCTGGAAATGATCGCTCACCGCAACGGAATCCATGCCGTGCTGCTCTGCCAGAACTGCCAGCTCTACCAGTTCGCGAGGGCCGAATTGCTCAGCCGATGCCTTGTATCCGAGCTTGAGTTCCTGCGCCACCGTGCACTCCCTTGTCGTCTGTTTCGTTTACTTCTCTGACGTGCTTCTCGTTCTTTGCAGACTATCCAGACACCGCTCGGACTTCTCTGCGTATCTCACGAGGTATCTCAGCGAGCGAGGCTGGTAACCACCGTTGCCACGCCGGCCGCGACGGCAACCCCGGCCAATGCCAGTGCGAACAGCCACAGCGCATGCGGTTCCGGCATCGCCGCTCCGTCCTCGAGCGCCTTCTTCACCTGTAGCCAGCGTCGCATACCGACGAGGGCGGCTGCTGCCGAGAGTGCGATCAACGTCAGACCGAGCGCCGTGCGAACCCACCCTGTACTCCACTCGGGGACCAACTGGACGACGGCAATGCCGCCCGCCAGCAGGGCAAGCGAGCTACGCATCCACGCGAGGAAGGTGCGCTCGCTGGCAAGGGTGAATCGCTCGTCCGGGCGGTTCGGTTCACTCATGCGTGCTCGCCTCCGTGGGGTGCCACCAGATCCGGGTCCTGACGCCAGTCGTAGACGACCTCGGTGCGCAGAACGATGTCCTGCAACGATCGTCGCCGTCGATCGACCGCCGACCACAGCAATCCGAAGGCGAAGAGCACACAGAGCACCGCACGGATGAAGGCGAGCGGCCAACGGACCAACCGGTGACCCGACGTGATCACCCGCAACCCCATCACGAGGGAACCGACAGTTCGGCCGGTGGTCGCCCAGCAGGCAGTCAGGTAGGCCACCGAGACGCCGAGAAATGCCGTCGTGGACAGGAAGATTCCCGGTTCCGAGAACGTGAAACTCTGCGGCGAGAAGAGCAATCGAACAAAGGCCAAGGCCACGTACACGGAACCCATCAGGATCAGCACGACGCCCAGGTCGATCAGTCCGGCGAGGCCACGGGTGACGATTCCGGCCGGGCCGGAATTCTCCTGGGCCACTAGCGTTCACCTGCGTTCGTGTCCGGATGCGGCTCGTGTGAGGGTGGTGCGTTGTCGCGGCCGAACAATCGTCCGACGAACCCGGCGACAGCGTCGTCCGCCTGCATCCCCTGCACGCGCGCCCCGTGCACGGCTTCGGTGGAGAGTGAACCGGTCGATTCACGAATCATCTGTGGGAGGTCGACACCCTCGATGACCTGGTCGGCGATCTTGAGGAGGTCGACGCGGTCGATCTGGCGCTCGAGGTCGACGCTGTCGACGATGCCGTCGAGGTCGAGGCGATCGATCACTGCTTTGACGTCGAGTCGGCTCGCGATCGCATCGACGTCGACGCGATCGATGATCGGTTCGAGCGAGACCCGTTCGGCAATCTTGTCCACGTCGATGTTCTCGGCGATCTTGTCGATGTCCACGTGGTCCACGACGATCTTCGTGATGTCGACTTCGGCAAGAGCAGCGTCGACGACAGCTTTGATCACCGTTCTCAACGTGGAATCGGCAAATTCCGCTGTCGAGCGAATCGCTTCCGTGCCGCGGGTGGCGACCTGGGTGATCGCGTCGTCGAGTGCGTCACCGACAACGGGGATCCGCTGCACCGAATCAATGGCGAGACCAGCGGTTCTGCGCGCCGCACCAGCCGTGATCGCGGCCAGCCCGAAGGCCAGCCGAATCACGTCGGATTCGGGGTGATGCGACTGCGATCCCACGCAATTGTCTCCATCTTCTTACCGGACTGTTATCCGGACATTCGTCACTCTCCTTCGCATTGTGCCACTGTTGGTAGGCACAAATACGCTGTCCGGCTTGCGCCAGGGGGAAATAATGAAGGCACGTCGATTCACGGTCCGATTGACGATGGCGGTGGCCATGGCTGCCGGCTTTCTCGGCCTCAGCGCGCCGACCGCGAGCGCGGATTCAGTGGTCAGCCGCATCGATGTCTACTCCCCCTCCATGGACCGCTGGATCGCCAACGACGTGATTTCCCCGGCCGGCGGTGGCCCCGCCCCGACCTTCTACCTTTTGACCGGCGTCGGCGGCGGTGAGGACGGGATCTCTTGGTTCAACAACACCGGAGTTCGTGACTTCTTCGACGACAAGCACGTCAACGTGGTCATGCCGGTCGGCGGCAAGTTCAGCATGTACACCGACTGGAACGCCGACGATCCGGTGCTCGGCCGCAACAAATGGCAGACGTACCTCACCAAGGAACTACCGGCAGCGGTCAACGCTCGATACAACACGACCGGCGTCAACGCACTCGGCGGCGTGTCGATGGCCGGTGGACCGGTTCTGGACCTCGCGATCCAGTCGCCGGGCACCTACCGCGCCGTCGGCTCGTACAGCGGCTGCCCGCGCGCCGGCGACCCGCTCGGCCAGGCTGCGGTGCGCTCGATGGTCGAGATACTCGGCGGAGGAAACGCAGCCAACATGTGGGGGCCGTGGGGTAGCCCACAGTGGGCTGCTCACGACCCGCTGATCAATGCCGAGAAACTACGCGGCACAGCGCTGTTCATCTCCACCGGCAACGGCCTTCCCGGTCCGGTGGACGGAATCAACTCATTGGCGATGGCTGCCGGAGTCGTTCCCGGCGCTGTGCTCGAAGGCATCACCAACATGTGCACCGCTGCCCTACAGGGTCGATTCGGTCAGCTCGGCATTCCCGCGACGTTCAGCTTCCGACCTGAAGGCACCCACACCTGGGGACTCTTCGAAGCCGACATGCGTGCGTCGTGGCCGATGATCGCGGGCGCGATCGGGGCGTAAGCCTCACGGCCCTCCTTCAAGCCATGGCGTCAGGTGAGACTGCGCGCCCAGTCCCGCATCCCGGCGGGGCCAGTGCCAGTGGCGTATTCAGCGAACCACACCCGGGACACGCCGAGTGTGATCCCGGCACCCATGCACATCAGGCATGGTTCGAGATTGACCGCCAATGTCAATTCTCCTGACGCTCGAGTGAACCCGAGAGCCTCGTCGGCCTGCAAGATCGCTTGAAGGTCCGCATGGACTACCCGTCGGCCGAGTGCCCGTTCTTGCGTGTACGCCCGCCCGAGCACACGGTCGTCGTCGAACACGACTGCCCCGATCGGCATCTCCCCGAGTTCCATGCCCTCACGCGCTACGTCAAGAGCAAGGGAAAGCGCATCTCGGGGCGAAAACATCACTCGACACTAGTAGACCAAGGCAAGCTCATGCTGCCAGTAGTGCGGGTAGCCCCCATTCCTTGGCAAGCAGCTCGTACGAGCGCAGGCGATCCTCGTGTCGATGGGTCACCCCGGTGATCACCAATTCGTCCGCTCCGGTCAGCTTCTGCAAACTGTCGAGTCTGTCGGCGACGGTGGTGGGTGAACCGACGAACTGCGTGATCAGCCGATCCTCCACTACTGCTTTGTCGGCATCGGAAAGTGGGAGCGCTGTGGCCGGATCGGGGTACGGGATGGCGCCGTGCCCGCTGCGAATGCTGTGTGTCCAGTGCCCGAACGTAGACGCCAACTCCCTCGCCGTCGCATCATCTTCCGCAGCAACAACATCCGCGGAGACGACGACATACGGCTCCGACAGAACTGCCGACGGTCGGAATGCTGCACGGTATGCCTCGACGGCATCGAGCGTACTCGAGGGCGCCACATGGTAATTCGCGCCGAACGGCAATCCGAGTCGTCCGGCGAGTTCGGCACTGGGGCCTGCGCTGCTTCCGAACACCCACAATTCGACGTCGGCGTCCTCACCGGGACTGGCGTGCAATTCGATGCCGTCGCGGGTGCGGTGAGTGCCGTTCAGGAGCGAGAGTATGTCGTCGACCTGCTGCTCGAAATCGGGCGCCTGTGCGCCCGGAAACGCCAATGCCTCGAACGACGCCTGCAATCTCGGTGAGGTGAGAAGACCGGTTGGATCGAAGGGCGCCGGGATCACGACGCCGTCGCGTACGACGGTCTCCCGCTTCGATTCTGCCGGGGCGGGCGTTCCGGCAGCGACGGCACGAAGTGCCTCCACCCGACGCTGTCCGCTGCGCCCGATACCGAGATCGATACGACCCGGATACAACGCTTCGACGGTACCGAAGGCCTCGACCACCTGAGCTGCCGTGTTGTTGCCCAGCAGCACGGCGGCCGAGCCGACGCGAATGGTGTTGGTCGCGGCCGCAATCAGTCCGACCAGAACGGCCGGTGACGAGCTGGCTACGCCGACGAAGTGGTGTTCGGCGACCCAGTACCTCTTGTATCCCCACGCTTCGGCAGAACGAGCGAGGTCCAGCGAGTTCCGCAAGGCCTGGCGGGCCGTTTCACCCTCACTGATCGGAGAGAGGTCGAGTACGGACAGCGGCGCGCTCACCTCGGTCCGCTTTCGGAGCGGGTGTCCGGTGTCTTCTCGCCGGCTTCCACCGCGAACGCCAGGCGGTTCTCGGCGGGGGCGACGGGGCACGTCGCGTAATCGGTGAAGGCGCAGGGCAGGTTCGACGCCCGATTGAAATCGAGGGCTACCGCACCACCGGGCTCCGGTGCGCTCACGTGCAGCGAGCGTGCGGCCGGGTAGGTGGATACACCACTGGTCGCGTCGGTGAACAGGATGTGAAAGCCGTTGTCCTTGCCCGCGAACGCAATCAGCGTATGCGTTGCACCATCGTGTTCGAAGCTGATGGTTCCGCGGGCGTCGTGATGATGCTCGAGGCGCTCGACGACCGCACCCGTCGTCACCGTGCGAGCCTCCTCGAAAGCTGTGAAGACACCCTCGACGCGCCACTGCGGGTTCGGCTCGAAGGTCGGGATACCACTGAACTGCGCCAATGTCGGGGCCGACGAATCGTGGATCCGCAGAGCCACCTCGCCGGTGCGGCGGATGACCTCGACCAACCGCGCGCCCTGCTTGACGATCAGTCCCGGCGCACCCTCGATCGGATTCAGAGTGACTGAACCGTCCACTGCGACGCCGTCGATCGAGAGGTCGTCGGCCGGCGTCGCGGTGACGACAACGGCATTCGCGTCGGCGCGCCACGCACCGGGCAGGTCTGTGAAGGTGGAATCGGTGTCAACCAGCCAATGCAACGCAGTCAGGCTCAGCCAGCCGAGTGGTTCACTGAAGGTGGCGTCGCGCGAGGCATGCCAAGCATTCCACTCGCCGGTGAAGGTGCTGGTGGAAGTGTCGGTAACGGTCATGATGCGCGGACTCCTTCAGCCTGCTCGTACGGGTGGCGCAGCCCGAGATGGCTGCGCAGGGTGGTTCCTGAGTATTCGGTCCGGAAACTGCCGCGGTCCTGTAGTTCTGGTACGACGGTATCGATGAACTCGTCGAGGCCCGCGGGGGTGATGTGGGGAACGAGGATGAATCCGTCGCTCGCGTCGCCCTGGACGTAGGTGTCGATCTCGGCAGCCACTTCCGCTGCACTACCCACGAACTGTTGGCGGGCAGTTACTTCGATGATGAGTTCACGGATGCTGAGGTTTTCGGCCTCGGCCTTGGCGCGCCACTGATCTGCGACCGCTCGCGGATCCTTGACGTGGCGGACGCGTCCGCGGGTGATGTTGACGTCGTCCGACGGATCTTCCTTCGGCAACGGGCCGTCGGCGTCGTACTGGGAAAGGTCTCTGCCCCAGACTTGTTCGAGAAAAGCGATGGCAGTCTGGGGTCCGACCTGCTGCCGCCGGATGTGATACGCCTTCTCCTGTGCGTCCGCGGCGTTGTCACCGAGCACGAAGGTGGCGGCGGGGAGAATCTTGAGGTCTGCGTGCGTGCGTCCGTACTTGGCCAAGCGTCCCTTTACGTCGGCGTAGAACGTCTTGCCTGCTTCGAGCGTTCCGTGCCCGGTGAAGATGGCGTCTGCCTTGGCGGCGCCGAACTCGCGTCCTTCGTCGGAGTCACCTGCCTGCAGCAGGACTGGGTGTCCTTGGGGACTCCGAGGTACTTCGAAGCGTCCGGTGATGTCGAACTGCTTACCGGAGTGTTGGAACTGACCGACCTGCTGGTCGGTGGCAAAAACGCCGCGCTCACGGTCGACGATCGGACGATCGATGCTCCAACTGTCCCACAGCGTCCGTACTGCGTCGACCAACTCGTTTGCGCGTGCGTACCGCTCGGAATGCTCCAGATACCCACCGCGGCGGAAGTTCTCACCGGTAAAGGCATCCGAAGAGGTGACCAGGTTCCACGCGGCGCGGCCGTCGGAGAGATGATCGAGCGTCGAGAACTGCTTGGCCAACTCGTACGGCTCGTTGAACGTGGTGTTGATCGTCCCGGCCAGACCGAGATGCGTTGTCACACCGGCAACCGCGTTGAGAATACTGAAGGTGTCCGGGCGACCGACCACGTCGAGGTCGTGAATCTTGCCCTGATGCTCGCGCAGGCGCAAACCCTCTGCGAGGAAGAAGAAGTCGAACAATCCGCGTTCGGCACTGCGTGCGAGATGCTCGAACGAGCTGAACTCGATCTGGCTCTTGGACGCCGGATCGGTCCACACCGTGGTGTTGTTCACGCCGGGGAAGTGAGCGCCCAGATGAACTTGCTTGCGAATCCTGTTCTGTGTCATCGGTGTTCCTGTTCTTTGCTCGCGCTACGCGAACTGATTGACGGGCAACTCGAAACCCAACCGCTCGCGCAGCGTCGGGCCGGTAGTCGGTCGCGGATTGAGATTCGGCACCACGTCCGCCGCGATCTTCTCCACTGCGGCAGCCAAAGCCAAGGGCCGCAGGACAACACCGTCGACCCCGGCCAGCCCACCGATCTCGCGAAGGAGGACAGTCAGGCCGGCGCTGTCACCGCGATAGAACAGCGAATGCGGGGCGTACGGCGCTCCCGCCCATTCCTCGAGTTCGGCCAGAGCGTCGTCGGCGGCTCCGCGATCAGCGCCGAGAAGCACGTCGACGTCGAGGAGAACCCTGACGCTGCGCCCGAGGGCAGCGGCGTTCGCGTGGACCAGCTTGGCCGTGGCGTTGGCCTCGCCGAGGTCGGTTGCCGAGATCCGAATCAGATCTCCGCGCGCAACAGCGAGCTCGCGTGCCTCCGGCCTGCTCGCGTCGACTGCGATCAGCGGCTGCCCCTGCGGGGAGCGCGGCGTGATGGACGGCCCCTTGACGGAAAAGTTCTTTCCCTCGAAGTCGATGTAGTGCAGCTTGTCTCGATCGATGAATCGTCCGCTCGCAGCGTCCCGTATCTCGGCGTCGTCCTCCCAGCTGTCCCACAGCCGACTGACCACCTCGACAGCCTCGGACGCTTCCTCCCACGCGGACTCGGGGCCCTGCACTGCCTTTCGGCCGAACAACGACGCCTGCTCAGCGGTGTCGGACACCGCGACCTGCCAGCCGGCCCGCCCCGCTGAGGAGTAGTCGATACTCGCGACGGCCTTGGAGATGTGGAACGGCTCGGTGTGCGTGACTGTCGCGGTGGAAATCAGGCCGATACGCGAGGTCACAGCACTCAGCCGCGCCGCAGTTGCAACTGCCTCCAATCTGCCCCGCACTGCGTGCTGGCCCTCGGATTGCAGTCCGAACGAGTCAGGGAGGAACGCCAGATCCACCCCACCCCGATCCGCGGCGGTCACCAGGTCCACCCAGTACGAGGGCGTGAACAGATCTTCGGCGCGCGAATCCTCGCGTCGCCAGGAGTACGGATGAGCTCCGGTTCCCTCGAATTCGAGGCCGACCAGGAATGCTCCGGAACTACGCTCGGACATGTTCGGCCTTTCGTGTCGAATGATCCCGCCCGGGGATCGCGTCGAGAAGTGTGCGTGTGTACTCGTTTCGGGGATTGTCGAAAATCTCGGTGGTAGTGCCGATTTCGAGCAATCGCCCGGCCTGCATGACGCCGACGACGTCGCTGATCTGGCGAACAACCGCAAGATCGTGGGAGATGAAGAGATAGGTCAGGCCCAGTTCGCGCTGCAACTCGTCGAGTAGCGCCAGAATCTGCGCTTGCACCGAGACGTCGAGAGCGGACACAGGTTCGTCGAGAACGAGCAGGTCCGGCTTCAACGCAAGCGCACGAGCGATCGCCACCCGTTGACGCTGGCCGCCCGAGAGTTCGGCCGGTTTGCGGCTCAGGAACTGCTCGGGAAGTGCAACCTGATCGAGCAACTCTGCTGCACGACTCTGCTGCTGGCTGCGTCCACCAACCTTGAAGGCCCGCAGCGGCTCCGCAACGATGTCCTGGACGGACAATTTCGGGTCGAGTGATGCATAGGGGTTCTGGTACACGAGCTGGATCTTTCGGCGCAGCTCGCGCAGATCGCTGCCCTTGACCTTCGTGATGTCGTGTCCGTCGAAGGAGATGGTGCCGGCATCCGCCTGCTCCAACCGCACGGCGATGCGCGCCGTGGTCGACTTGCCGGAGCCCGACTCCCCCACCAACGACACCGTCTGACCACGCGGAACGGTCAGCGATACCTCGTTCACCGCGGTGATCGAACTCCCGCGTCCGACGTTGAAACGCTTGGTGATTCCGGTCAACGTCAGCAGCGGGCTCGTATCCTGACGGACCGGCCGATCGACCGGTCCCGAGGACAGGCTCGGAGCCGAGTCGAGCAGCTTCTTCGTGTACTCGTGTCGCGGGTTGTCCAGAATATCTGCGGTGCGGCCGGATTCGACGATCCTGCCGCCCTGCATCACCAGGATCCGGTCCGCGCGGTCTGCGGCCACACCCAGGTCGTGCGTGATCAGGAGCACGGCGGCACCGGATTCGGCGATTCGCTCGTCCAGGTGGTCGAGGATGCGTCGTTGAACCGTGACGTCCAGAGCGCTGGTCGGCTCGTCGGCGATGATGAGGGCGGGGTTCGCGACAAGCGCGATACCGATCAGAACGCGTTGCCGCATACCGCCGGAGAGCTCGTGCGGGTACTGGCGTGCTCGGATTTCCGGCCGGTCGATACCCGCGCGCTCGAGCACCTCGACGGCGTCCAACCGGGCTTTGCGACGGTCTGCGAGGCCGTGGATCCGGAGGACTTCTGCAACCTGGTCGCCGATCCTCGTCACCGGGTTGAGCGAGGTCGTCGGATCCTGCGGCACCAAACCGATACGCGCGCCGCGGATTCGCTGCCACGCACGGTCGGAATACGAGTCGATCTGTTCACCCTCGAACTCGACGGTCCCGCCGGTGACGTGGCCACTGCCGGCGAGCAGACCCAATATCGCGTGTGCCGTGGTCGACTTACCGGAACCCGATTCCCCGACCACCGCAACTACTTCGCCCCGACCGACGGTGAAGCTCACGCCGGATACCGCGGGTTCGGCGCCGTAGGCGATCTGTAAGTCGGTGACGGAGAGCAACTGTTCCTCGGTCGTGCTCATCGCCGGTTGTTCCTTTCGATCTCGTGGCCGATACGGTGTGCCGAGATGACCACGGCGACAATCGCGAGACCGGGAAGTGTTGTCATCCACCAGGCATTGGCGAGGAAATTACGTCCCTCGGATACCAGCGATCCCCATTCCGGGGTAGGCGGAACGGCGCCGAATCCCAAGAAGCTCAGAGCCGACACCGCCAGTACTGCCTGCCCGAACTCGACAGCGGACAGCGCGACCACCGGCGCGTAGGAGTTGGGAAGCACGTGCCGACGCAGGACACCGAGCCACTGCACACCTGAACTGAACGCAGCCTCGACGTACTGAGCTCCGCGCACCCGCATCACTTCGGCACGCATCACTCGCGCGAAATTGGCGACCATACTGACGCCGACCGCGATGGCGACGTTGATGGTGCCGAAGCCGAGTGCGGTGACAAGGGCCAACGAGAGCAGCAGTGCCGGAATGGACAGCAGCACGTCGACGATGCGCATCAGCACGGCGTCGACGACGCCACCGACAAAGCCCGCGAGCAAACCGATTATCGATCCCGCCACCAATGCGATTCCGACCGCCACCAAGGTTGCGGTCAGGGACAGCGCGGCGCCGTGCACGAACCGTGTGTACAGGTCACGTCCGAGATTGTCGGTTCCGAACCAGTGAGCCAGGCTCGGGCCCTGCAGTTTGTCCGCCGGGACACCGGACAACGGATCGCCGCTGGCGAAGAATCCGGGTGCGACGGCAAAGCCGATGGCAAGCAACACGATCAACACCGGAATCACCAAGCCGGGCTTTCGGATCCAGCCGATGGCCGTGGACTTTCGGCGCGAAACAACAGGTGTCTTCGCCTCGACGCTCGGATCGAGGAGTAGGGGTTCGATCAATGTGTCAGACATGAGCCGGCTCCAGATCGGTCGAGCTTTCGGTATTCGACTTTTCGGTGTGACTCTTCTTCGTCTGGATGATCCGTGGATCTATCAAGGGGTAGAAGAGGTCGACCGCGAGGTTGACGAGCACGAACACGAGAGAGGCGAACACAACGACTCCCTGCACCACCGGGATGTCCTGCGCCATCACCGACGTCTGTGTCAGACGGCCGACGCCCGCGCGAGAGAACACCGTTTCCACAACCACCGAGCCGGCGAGCAGCGTGCCGACCAGCACACCGGCAATGGTGAATGCCGGAATGCTCGCCAGTCGCAACGCGTGACGGGTCTGCACGCGCCAACGGCTTGCGCCCTTGGCGTACGCAGTCTCCACGTGCGGCGAACGTAGCGTCGACTGCAGGCTGGTCGTGAGCACCTGCGCGATCACCGCGCCGGTCGGGATCGCCAAGGTGATCGCCGGAAGAATCACCGTTGCGAATCCCTTGTCTCCGAATGCCGGGAAGATGTGCAGACGGAACGAGAAGAGTTGCAGAAGAATCAGGCCCACCCAGAAAGTGGGCACTGCCACACCCAGCGGCGGCAGAGAGAACAACAGGTTCGCGAGCCACCGCTTGCGGGTGTAGGTAGCGAAGAACGCGATCGCCACTCCGAACAACACGGCCAGAACCAAGGCGGTGGTTGCCAGCACCAGAGTGCTGGGCAGCGCCGAGAAGATGGCATCCGTCACCGGCTGACCGGTGGAGATCGATGTACCGAAATCGCCGCGAAGAGCATTCGTCAGCGACGTCCAGTACTGCACCCACACCGACTGGTCCAAGCCGTACCGCGCCCGAAGCTGATCGAGCGCAGCCTGATCCACTGCAACACCCTGACCGGACGAGTCGGCAGCCATGCTGACGGGATCACTCGGCAGGAGGAACAGAATCACGAACGAGATGGTGAAGGCGGCCCACAGGACCACTGCGGCCTGACCCAGTCGGGTGAGTACGTATCGAGTCATGATTACTTACCCGACAACCATGCGTCGTAGAACTGCAGGCGTGAGGAGGCTTCGAAGTTCAGGTCCTGCACACTCGATCCGGCGCCGATGGCCTGTGAGAGCTCGATGGTGGGGATGGAGAGTCCACGGTCGAGGATCAATTCCTGTGCAGTGGATACCAGTTCGCCGCGTTGGCCGTTGTCCGTGGCTGCAAGCTGGTCTGTGAGTACCTTGTCGAGCTCCGGATCTGCGCCGCGACGGTTCAGGTTGCGGCCCTCGGTGCTGAACGATGCCCGCAGGATGTCGGCGTCCGCGCGAGTGCTGTTGTAATACAGCGAATCGTAATCACCCGATACTCCCTTCTCGGTCCATTCACCGTTCGAGACCAGGTTGAGCTGCAGGTCGACGCCGACCTTCTTGAGCTGCTGCTGTACGAGCTCGAGGATGGCCTGGTTACCCGAGAACACCGGACTGAAGGTGACGCTGAAAGTGAGCTTCTGCCCGTCCTTCTCGCGGATACCGTCGCTGCCGGCCTTCCAACCAGCCGCGTCGAGAAGCTTCGCCGACTTGTCGGCGTCGTACGTCACGACACTGGATTCGTCGCTGTAGAGCGGAGTGGTGTGAGCCAACGGGCTCGTGGCCGGGAAGAACGACGGATCCAGAACGGTGTCGACGAGTTCTTGGCGGTTGATCGCGGGAATGATGGCCTGGCGAACAGCCTGATCGGCGAGAACGCCGCGACTGACGTTTGGCTGGAAGAAGAAGCTCACACCCGGGTTCGGCCTTGTGAGGATTCGTCCGCCTGCGCCCTCGATCTGCGGCGCATCCTGCGGAAGCGCATCGCTGACCGCATCGAGCTGGCCGGAGGCCACGCTGCCTGCCCGCACACCGGATTCGGGGACCACCGTGAAGTCGACGCCGTCGAGGTAGGCCTCACCCTGATGCGCGACCGCGTCCGACGCCCAGTTGTATCCCGCACGCTTGGCGATCTTGACGCTCTTGTCCTGCTGCCAGTCGGTGTACACGAACGGTCCGGAGGCGATCACCGCTGCACCGGGGCAGCGCTGCTCGGATGCCAGCGCGGTGGTGGAATCGGCGAGGATTCCGAGCTGTGGCGTCGAAGTTGCCTGCAGGAACTGAACATTGGGTCCGGAGAAATTGATCTTCGCCGTGTGAGCATCTACGACGTCGGTACCGGTGTACGAGGACAGGTAACTCTTCGCCAACGACGCGTTCGGTCCGAGATTCTTGACCGAGTCGAAGGTCTTCTTCACCGAATCCGCCGTCACCGGGGTGCCGTCGCTGAAGGTGGCGTCGTCGCGAAGGACGAACGTGAAGCTAGCGGCGTCGGGGCTGATCTCCCAGCTCTTGGCGAGCCACGGGGTGATCTCTCCGGTGTCGGGATTTTGATCGGTCAGCGAATCCACCACGGTCCGAGTGACATACACGGTCTGGTTACTGCCGGCCTGGGCCGGATCGGCGCACGTCGGCGCCTGCGACAGACCATAGCGAAGGGTTCCGCCGGACTGGGCGGGGCCTGCGTCGGCAGCACTGTCACTCCCGCTGCTGCAGCCGGCGAGGACGGTGCCGAGAACCGAGACAGCACCGATACCGGCGATTACGGTCGCGCGTTTGCGGGCACCGAATGAGGGCGAAGACACCAAGAACTCCTAAAGAGGCATGCCGAAGAGCGCACCCGTCGCCTGAGACGAGAAAGGCGATCGAGCACGAATCACTTGTGAGAGAATAGAAAACAGACTTGTCGACGACTCGCCTGAGTGTGAATGACTGACCGAGGTCAGTTGGTACAGAAAGATCCCGCGGTGCGGCACAGGTCTACGTGACGACGCGACCAGGCGGTATCGAAACCGCCTTCGACTGCATTCATTTCGTGTTCCTCCATCGGTCCTGGCGGTAGCACCCGCACCCGATCACTCGGGGGGTTGCTGCGACTTCAATGAGCCAGGTCTCTCGGTCGCTCTGGATGGTCGTTCGCAAGTGTACGAGGTTAAACCCGGGTGTTGTCAACCCGGTCGGTAGGAATTGCTGCTCGAGTCACATTTTCGAGGACCCGAAGTTGTTTCTCGAACGGGTGGATGCCCACCTCTTCGGGCGAGAGTGAAGCGTCGTAAAGCGGTGTGTATCCACTGGACAGATACAGCGCGACGGCCTCGGGTTGCCGAGGACCCGTCGTGAGAAACACCCGGTTGTATCCACGAAGTTCGATCTCTCGTTCCAACTCGCGAACGACGGCCTTGCCGAGGCCGCGCTTCCGATAGTCGACCGATGTCCAGATTCTCTTCAGTTCGGCAGTGGTGGAATCGAATTGACGAAACGCACCACCGGCGATCGGCAGACCGTCGTGGGTGAGCACCAGAAGCGCACCCTGCGGGTAGGCAAATTCTTCTGCCGGATACGTCGTGAGATCCTCGAGCATCGCTTCGCGAGTCCCGCCGTAACGCGAACTGTATTCGAGTGCCAACTCCGCGATCAGTGGAGCTGCCAAGGGATCGTCCTGCGATACCGAATAGACCTCTACCGCTCCGACACCCTCGAGCTGTCGAGTTCCGAGCTCCAGTGCCACAACACTTTCCTCCATGAATCTGGTCAACGCTCCCCCAGCCTGAAAACTTCCGGAGCGAGGGTGGTTCCGTCGACGAGGTCCGCCACAAGTTCACCCAAGGCCGGACCGAACTTGAACCCATGCCCCGAGAACCCCGCCGCCACCGTGACGGCTCCGACTCGGTCGATGACGAAGTTACTGTCCGGCGTGCTCGTGTACAGGCAGGTGAGCGACTCGACACGGGTGGAATCGACACCGGGCAACCACGACTCGGCGTACTCCACCAATCGCTGCTCTCCGTCGACACCAGGGCTGTAGTCACGGGTCTGCGGAGTCACCACCGGCCCGGTCGCGTGTTCGCCGATCTTGATCCCGTCCTCGGAACCGAGCCCGTAGATCCCCGCGGTCTCCAATTCTGCGCCGGTGTGGTGAACGAAACTCGGCCACTCGACTCCGGGATCGAGCGGTGCGAAGTGTGCCGGTTGTTCCTGTGTCGTGCGCAGTGTCGGCAGTACGATCTCGGAGCCGAGACCGCTGTCTGCGATCAGATCCGCAGTCCACGCACCGGCCGCGATCACTACCTGACGAGCTGCGAGCGTTCCACTGTCCGTCACCACGTCCACGCCGTAGGACGCCCGCGCGAGTGCCAACACCCGAACATCGTGACGGACCTCGGCGCCGGCAAACACCGCTCCCTCCTTCAGAGCGGTCACGGCGCGGTCCGCGTGCAACCGGCCTGCATCGGGGTGATGGAGCACCGTGGTGTCGAATCGCAGGCCCGGCCAACGGGCGGACGCCTCGGCAGGGGTGAGGATCTCGCCCTTGATGCCCGCCTCGAGAAGTATCCTCGCCTTGGACTGCACTGCCTGCGGCAGGCCATGATCAACGGCACCGGTGAGTTCCAGGAACCCGATGTCCGTCGTGGTCTCCAACTCCCGCCACAGCGGCAGCGCGTCGGCCGCCAACCCGGTGTACAGGTGATTGTCGTACGCCTGCCGGTAGATGCGCGAAGTACCGTGCGACGCACCGTGCTTGTGCCCCGGCCCGAACTGTTCCAGCTGAACGACGCTACGTCCGCGCGCCGCGAGCCGCCAGGCGGCGGAGGACCCGACGAGTCCTCCACCGATGACGATCGCATCGAGAATCTCACTCATGGACGAGAGCTCACTTGGTTTTCGGAAGGCCGGGCGGGTTGATCAGGGACGTGTCGACGGCTTCATTCGTGATGTTCCAGCGCTCGAGGATCTGCTGGTACGTGCCGTTCTCGATCGTGTGGTTGATCGCGTCGTTGATTGCCTTGATCAACCCGTTGTCCTTCTTCACCAGAACCGCAATCTGGCCTTGCAGCGTGTCGCCTGCACCGGAGAACTCACCGACAACTTCGGTTTCACCCGACTGCTTTGCATGGAACTGCGACGACGGGTTCGGTCCGAAGTAGGCGTCGATCCGGCCGGACTGCAGCGGCAGGTAGTAGTCGGTGGTGTTCTGATAATAGGAGATGTCGGTGGGGGCCAGGCCGGCCGCGACGTTCTGCTCACTCCATTTGACCAGCAGCGCTTCCTGATTGGTGCCGGAACCTACCGCGATCTTCTTGCCTGCGACATCCTTGGGTTCCTTGATGGAGATCCCGGAGCCCTTCTTGGCTTCGAAGGCCAGGGTGTCGAGTCGGTAGGTGGCGAAGTCGTACTTCTCTTTACGCTCCTCTGTCACAGTCACATTGGAGAGGAATGCGTCGGCCTCACCGGAATCGATGCGGACGAAGTTCTGTGCCCAGTCTGCGGTCTGCAGGTCGACCTTCAAACCGAGAACATCACCGATCAGGTAGGCGAAGTCGGTCTCGGAACCGATGAGAGTGGTGTCGTCGTCGGCGTAGAAGCGGAGCGGCGGAGCGGCACCGGCACTACCGGTGACGCGCAGCGTGCCACGGTCGCGAATGTCCTGAGGTAGCTCGGCGGCAATGGAATCGACTTTGTCGGTGGTGATGCGGTTCTGATCGGCAGTGAGGTTGTAACCCGCAGCAGCGGTGACCTGGGCGCCGTCGGACTCCGCGTCCGCGCTGCTGCACGCAGCGCTGAGCAGTCCGACTGTGGCAAGAGCCGAGATCAGAAAAGTCGCGCGACGGGATGGGGAGAACATCAATTTTTCCTTCCGGGAATGAGTCTGGGTCGCGTCAGAGGACGCGGGAGAGAAAAGCTTTGGTCCGTTCGTGGACCGGATTGTCGATCACCTGCGAAGGTGGGCCCTGTTCGACGATGACGCCGCCGTCCATGAAGACCGCAGTGTCCGCCACTTCCCGAGCAAATCCGACCTCGTGTGTGACGATCACCAAGGTGGCGCCGTCACGGGCCAGCTGAGCGAGGACTTCGAGAACCTCGCCGACCAGTTCCGGGTCGAGCGCCGACGTCGGCTCGTCGAAGAGAATGACCGCCGGCCGCAGTGCCAGCGCTCGCGCTATCGCGACGCGCTGTTGCTGGCCACCGGAGAGTTGGCGGGGATACTCGTCCGCCTTGTCCCCCACTCCCACTCGCTCGAGCAGTGCGCGGGCCTCGCGGTACACCTCGTCACGATCACGCTTCTGGGCCGAGAGCGGCGCTTCCACCACGTTTTCCAACGCGGTCAGGTGCGGAAACAGGTTGAAGTTCTGGAACACGAATCCGATGTGCGAACGCTGTTTCAGGATCTCGCGGTCACGCAGTTCGTGGAGCCGATTTCCCTTGCGCCGGTACCCGATCAGTTCTCCGTCGATCCGCACGGTCCCGCGGTCGACCTTCTCGAGGTGATTGAGGGTGCGCAGCAAGGTGGACTTACCGGAACCCGACGGACCGAGAATGACGGTCACTTCGCCCTTGCGGACCAGGAGATCAACGCCGGCAAGTACTTCCAGCGTGCCGAACGACTTGTGAATTCCGCGCGCTTCGACGGCATACACCGTCTCTTCGGCCAGTTCTGCGGTCATCGGGTCGCACCTCTCGGAATATCGAGACGCGCATCGCGAATCTCTTCGAACTTCTTGCGCGCCTTCTGTACCGGAGTCAACGGAAGAGCACGAGCGGATCCTCGTGCATAGTGGCGCTCCACGTAGTACTGACCGATCGAGAGCAACGTCGTGAGGATGATGTACCAGATCGTGGCGACCATCAGCAGGGGCACGACTCGTCCGTTACGTCCGAAGATGACCTGCACCTGGTAGAACAGTTCGGCGATTGCCATGGTGGAGACGATCGACGTTCCCTTGAAGAGTCCGATGACCTCGTTGGCGGCGTTGGGGAGGATCGCCCGCATTGCCTGCGGGAGAACGATCTTGAAGAACTGGCGACTGCGCGGAATGCCGAGCGAGTGAGCAGCTTCGATCTGACCGTGATCCACCGAGATGATTCCGGAGCGAATGATCTCGGCCGAGTATGCAGCCTGGTGCAGCGCCAAACCGATGACTGCCGCGGTGAATCCGCCGATCACACCGCTGACCTGGAAGGTGAAGAACTCGGGACCGAAAGGTATTCCGAGAGAAAGTGTCTGGTACAGGTAAGTGATGTTGAACCAGAAGAGCAACTGCACGATGAGTGGAATCGAGCGGAAGGCCCAGATGTAGGTCCAAGCGATCACCTGCAGGACCGGATTCTTCGACAACCGACCGAGTGCCAGGAAAACACCGAGACCGAACCCGAGGATCGTCCCCCACAGGGTCAGTTTGATCGTCATCCACAACGCGGCGAGCACTGATTTCGCGGTGAAGTACTGCGCGAAGGTCGGCCAGTCCCAGCCGGGGTTGACGACGAGTCCGTGGATGAACTGAGCAAGCAGTACCAGCACGACCGCACTGATCACCCAGCGCAGCGGGTGCCAGGTGCGAGCAACGACAAGCTCCGAGTCCGGAAGTTGCGGCTCGGACACCGACTTTTCGGGGCGGACATCGGTGGGCGCGCTCACGGCGCGCTACCTGACGGAGTGGACATGACGAATAGACCTTTCGGGGAATGGGAACGCAGCTGTGGTCTCGAGTTGGTGAGCTCGAGTTGCGAAGACGACGGTTCGGTCAGCGACAGTGACACGAAGCGGTGCGGCACAGATCGATGTGGCGGCGCCTGTGCGGAGCGTGCGAAGTGGAACCCATGTGATGCCTTCCATCGGTCCTGGCGGTAGCACCCGCTCCCGATCGCTCGGGGGGTTGCTGCGACGTCGACGAGCCAGGTCTCTCGGTCGCTCTGGATGGTGAGCAAAGACTAGACCCGAATTGTCTAGTCGTCAAATGTTGTATTTCCCTGCACTGCAAGGGAAATGAAAGATCAACCAGGTTGGAATCGCACTGATTTCAACGGTGCCCGAAGCCGCGTTAGACGTGTTCAATGGAGTGTTCGAACGAAGACCGGGACCGCCGTCTGGACCGACTTTTCCTCTGCCGTACCGTCTGCGGAGTGAGTGGACTCGACGCTTTCTTCATATTGCTGGCCGGCATCGGTGCGGGCGCGATCAACGCCGTGGTCGGCAGTGGAACGCTGATCACGTTCCCGACGCTGGTCGCCTTCGGCATGCCGCCCGTGACCGCGACCATGTCCAACGCGGTCGGGCTCGTCGCCGGCGGAGTTTCCGGCACCTGGGGCTACCGACGCGAGCTGTCCGGACAGTGGGATCGACTGAAGTGGCAGATTCCGGCGTCACTCGCCGGGGCACTACTCGGTTCCTGGTTGCTCATGCATCTACCCGAGAAACTGTTCGAAACCATCGTTCCGGTGCTGTTGGTCCTCGCTCTCGCGCTCGTCCTCCTCCAACCACGCATCCAGGCTTGGGCCAAGAAGCGTTCCACCGAAGAAACGACGCTGTCCACCAAGAGGCTGATGCTCCTGACCGCCGGCACCTTTGCGGTCGGCATCTACGGCGGCTACTTCACTGCCGCGCAGGGCATCCTTCTCATCGGTGTGATGGGTGCCATCCTCCCTGAAACCCTCCAACGCATGAACGGCGCGAAGAACCTGCTCTCACTGCTCGTCAACATCGTTGCAGCGGGCATGTACATCACTCTGGCGTTCGATCAGATCAATTGGGCAGCAGCCGGTTTGATCGCTGTCGGCTCGCTCGGCGGTGGCGTCCTGGGCGCCCGCTACGGACGGCGCCTGTCCCCCACTGCATTGCGCTACACGATTGTCGTCGTCGGCCTGATCGGGCTGTGGCGCCTTCTCGCTTGATCGCCCACATCGGGCGGCACCCGCACATACTGGAGTCATGACCAGTACAGAAGATCAGACCGGTTGGACCTACCTCATGGACATGGACGGGGTTCTCGTCCACGAGGAGCACTTGATACCTGGAGCGGACACGTTCCTGGCAGAGCTGGCGTCGAACGACATCCCGTACATGGTGCTCACCAACAACTCCATCCGAACCCCGCGTGACCTGCGAGCACGCCTGCTCAATTCGGGACTCGACATCCCGGAGAAGTCGATCTGGACGTCAGCGCTCGCTACCGCGACGTTCCTGGCCAACCAGCGGCCAGGCGGCAGCGCCTACGTGGTCGGCGAATCGGGCCTGACCACTGCCCTGCACGACATCGGTTACGTCCTGACGGACAGTGACCCCGACTACGTCGTACTCGGCGAGACGCGCACGTACTCGTTCGAGGCGATCACCACCGCCATTCGCCTGGTCGAGCGTGGTTCGCGGTTCATCGCCACCAACCCCGACGCCACTGGGCCGTCGCGCGACGGCTCGCTGCCGGCCACCGGCTCGGTCGCCGCTCTCATCACCAAGGCAACCGGACGCGATCCCTACTACGTCGGCAAGCCCAACGCTTTGATGATGCGCTCTGCCCTGCGGTCCATCGGCGCTCATTCGGCTAACACGTTGATGATCGGCGACCGGATGGACACCGACATCGTCTGTGGCCTCGAAGCCGGACTGCAGACGATTCTGGTGATGACCGGGATCTCGACCCGCGCATCGGTGGAGCTCTTCCCGTACCGACCCACAGTCGTTCTCGAGTCGGTCGCCGATCTTGTAGGAATGACAACCGATCCATTCCGTAGCAACGCAAACAATTGACTGGAATTGCAAAACAAAACCGCGAGTCGGTAATTAACCGGTAAAAGAACATCAGATTTGCCAGGATCCGACTCGTCCGCTTTGTCCAACTGGACAAACAATCGGTTTTCTTCACTCCAAAATTACATACTGATAGTTATCTGCAGGTCAGAAGGCAATTTGCTCGGCAGAGAAAGGTGGATCACAGTCGAAAAATAAATTTCGAAAAAGTAGTAACGAATCGTTTGCCGTGGCTGATACTCATGTCTGAATGACCCATTTCGGGTCCCAGACATGAAATGAGATTTTCATGAAGAAGCAGACCAAGGGCGCGATCGCTGCTGCGGCGGCCGGTGCCCTCCTCCTCGGTGGTGCGGGCTCGCTCGCTGTGTGGAGCGACTCGGCCGACGTCAGTGGCGGCGGACCCGTCACGTCCGGTGCACTCGACCTGAGCGCCTGCGCGCCAGTCGGCGGCGGTTGGAACTCCCTCAACCCGACGAAGACCGCGATCACCAACATCTCGGCTTACCGCATCGTCACCACCGAGAGCATCGAATACACCTGCGACGTCACCGTGACCGCAGTGGGCGATCGTCTCGCGGCTGTTCTGACCGCTGATACGGCCGGAATCGTTCCGGGTGCCAACAGCGCCGAACTTGCCGCCGCTGTAGTGCCCGTAACGACCATCAAGGACGCGGGTGGCAACCCGATTTCACAGATCACCAAGGTACAGAACGGCACGATCGTGCACGTCGGAGTCCGTCTGAACTTCACCGAGGTGGCCAACCAGGTCGCGCAGAATCAGTCGCTGAACTTGGCGGCGATGAAGCTGGTCGTCACTCAGACAGCGCTGACTCCGGCTCCGTAATTTCATGAGGAAAAAGGTCTGGGGAGCGATCGCAGTCGCGGTGGCTGCTGTAGCGGTGTTCGCATCGTCACAGCAGTCGCTCGCGCTGTGGTCCGATTCGGCGAGCGCGAGTGGTGGGACCGCAACCGCTGCCAGCGTCAACCTCACCGTTGGTACATCGGCCGGAACCAGTGCGGCGTACACCCTGGCGAATTTGACGACGGCCACGACGCCTGTGGTCCCGGGAAACACAGTGCAAGCTCCGCTCACCGTCAAGAATTCGGGGTCTGATCCTCTGCAGTGGCGAATGCAGTCGACGAGCGCACTTCCGGGATTCACGTTGACCACGTACGGAGTCGACAACGAAGGCGCCTGCCCGACCGGCGTGAACACCGCGGCTCCGGCAGTGACCCCAGTGACGTCCGGATCGATGAATGCATCGCTGCAGTACCCGGTTTCCCCCGCGTACATGCCGACTCCGCTCGCAGCCGGTGGCACCTACATCCTGTGTCTGCGGCTCACGGTGGGTGTTGGTGCGGTTTCCGGTCAGACGACCAACGCCACCTTCACGTTCCAGGCAGGGGCGGCATGACGAAACACTCGACCAAACGCGGTGAACGTACCGGCCCTCTGTGGTGGGTCACCTCTATCGTCAGTTGGACACTGCTGCTGGCGATTTCGGCAGTCATCGTCGCAACCATTGTCGTCCCCTTCTTCGCGGGAGCGCAGCGCTTCACGATTCTGACCGGTTCGATGCGCCCGACGTACAACCCCGGATCACTGGTCGTCGTCAAACCTGTCGATCCGTCCGAACTGGGGATCGGTACACCTATTACGTACCAGCTGGAATCCGGTCAGCCGACAGTCGTCACACACCGGATCATTGCCACGAGCGAAAACCAGAAGGGTGAAAGAACTTTCATCACCCAGGGCGACGCGAACGGTGAACGCGACGAGAAAGAAGTAAGGCCAGTACAGATCCGGGGAAAGGTCTGGTACAGCCTTCCGTATCTCGGCTACGTCAACACTTGGCTCACCGGAGAGCAGCGCACCGTGATCGTGGTGATAGTCGTGACGACACTACTGCTGTACGCGGCCTACATGATGATCAGCGGCATCCGTGACGGCCGGAAGGAGCGAGCTCGAGCCCGATTGGCTCCTGACCCTTCAGCTTCCAACCTCCCCAACTCCGACCAGAACGAGAAAGGCCAGCACGATGCCCTCGCGCCCTGACCGTCCGGCCCACCGGATTCGTCACCTGTTGACCAGCACGCGTTTTCGCGCGCTGCTCGCACTGGGGATGGTGCTTGGCGTCGGCGGTGTGACCACGCTCGCGGCCTGGACGTCTTCCGCGACTGCGACTTCGGGAAACATCACGACCGGGTCGATCAATCTGCAGTTGAACACCACAACCCAACCCACGCTGACCACGACACTGAACTTCAGCCAACTCGGCAAAACCGGGATGATTCCCGGCGACTCGAACTCCGCGATCCTCAAAGTCAACAACGTGGGGGCAGGCGTGAATCTTCCTCTGAAATACACGATTACTTCCACCAGCGGCGGCGCGCTGACGACCTACTTGCGGATGACTGTGTCGTTGAACGGAACTGTGGCCAACAAATGCACAGATGGCAGCAATGTGGTGTTGTCCTTACCCCTGACCCTCACCGTAAATCAGGCGGTCGGTGCGCCCGACCGTTCTCTGGCTATCGGGGCAACCGATAATCTTTGTGTCTCGGTGACGCTTCCGACGAGTCCGACCCCACCGACGAGCAGCTCGTCGAGCATCGTCCTGAACTTCTCGGCAAAGGTGTGAGCGCCGTGTCACGACACACGAAGATGTCACCGAAAGCCTCGACGCCACGTCGGATTCACGAACTTCTGCTCACCCTCGGTGCCCTCGCCGGTCTGGCATCCATCGGATTGTTCATTGCCGGCTTCGCTTTCGGTATCACTCCGCTGATCTTCAAGAGCGGATCGATGTCTCCCACGATCGAGACCGGTGCTCTGGCATTCGCGCGCACCGTGCCTGCTTCGGAAGTTCAGGTCGGTGACATCGTCAGTGTCTACGACAACCAAGGCGTTCGAATCACCCATCGTGTCGAGACGATCGAGCAGCAAGGCAACAATCTTGCAATTGCACAGCTGCGCGGCGACGCGAATCCCGTCACAGACCCAGATCCTTACGTCATCACCGAAGCGGATCGAGTTTTCTTCAGCATCAACCGCCTCGGCTACGTGGCCGTCTGGCTGTCCGGACCGAGTGGGCTTGTGCTTGGTGCGATTGCCGTCGGAGGACTGCTGTACATCGCATTTCGCCCACGGAAAAGACCGGATGAAGGGGAACCCAGGCTGGATCGTCAGGACGCGCACGGCGATTCCCACGCCTTCAAGGCAATCGTCGCATTGGCAACGGTCGGTCTCAGCGTGGCGGGCATTGCGAACGTCGGCGGAACACAGGCCGCCTTCACGGGCATGGCGACAGCGGGAAGCATTTCGTTCACCACTGCTGCAAGCTTTCCGAAACCTCCCGCGTCAATGACCTGCTCGGACAAGGGAACTTCCGTCGTGCTCGCTTGGCCTGGCGTTGCCACGGATACATTTCGAATCATCGTCCGAAACGCAACCAACACCACCCAACCTCCGCTGATCAGAGACGTGACCGGCCTCTCGACGGCCCTGACGTTGTCCGATCTGCCGAGCGGCGGGATTCTCCTGTCGAACACGAACTACGACGTCGAATTACACGGACTCGTTGGAACTTACGTGACACCGGAATACACCGGGTACCGCATCAGCAGTTCGACACTGCTCATCATCCTCAATGACATGGCGTGTGTATCCGGACCCACGAGCGGAACCACGGCAGCCTCAGCTCCGGCCGCTCGTTCGGCGCTGGTTGCACAAGCTCCGAGTGCGACGACCACCACCTCCACCGCAGCGGTCAGTTCGACCACACCTTCACCCACGACTACTCCGAGCGCATCAACAACCTCGCAGGCCCCGACGTCCACCAGCACAACTACACCTTCGACAACCACCTCGTCACCGGCTACAACTACTCCGTCCACAACGACAACAACAACGACCATGACAACGACACCCACAACAACTACGACCACCCCGAGCGAGGTTCCCGTCGACGCCCCGGCGACCACGACCGGTCTCAGCGCCCAGAAGCTCTCGACTGCCAGCGGAACGGTTGTGTCCGTGTCGAATTCATCGGGCACTGAGGTATATCGAGGTCCCGTTGACAGCGACGCTGTACTGCATTGGCTCACCGGAACCGATCAGTTGTATGTGATCACCACTGGCGGCGTCACCGTCATCGACACGTCAGCGGGAGTCTGGGCCGAATCTCCTGCCCCGAGCGAACTTCCGGACGAGATCAAGGCCCTGGTGCCGTGATGAAAAAGACGACGAAAGCCGCCATGGCAGTCGCCGCGGCCGGAACTGTATTGCTCGGCGGCTCGGGCACATTGGCGAAATGGACGGACAGTACGACCCTGACGAGCGCCGCTGTCCAGTCCGGGACCCTGGATCTGGGAGCATGCGTGACCACGAGCGGCGGGGGCTGGTATTCGCAGGTCTACGTCAACGCGCCCACCAATCCGAATCCACTCGTATATATCCCGGACATCACTACCTACCGACTCAAGCCCGGATTCAACTACACGTATTTCTGCGATTCGAAGGTCTTGGCCACCGGTCCCCGGTTGAGAGCCAATGTGACGGTCGACAAGACCAAGTTGAGTGGCGGGCTCGCGACCGCCAGTGTCGATCTCCGCACTTACGTCACGGATCAGAGCAACAATCTTCTGTACGACAGCACGGCACCGACGCCGAACCTCATCCCGGTCACATCGGCGTTGAACAACACCAACCTGACCGCGCAGGTGCTGTTCACGATCTACCCCGCCGACACGACAAGCTCAGGTCTCACACTGAATACGACGGCGTTGACGATCGACGTCAAACAACTGGGTCTCACGCCCGCACCGTAGAACGCCTTGCCGTCGGAAGTTCGAGGCAAGGCGCTCAAGCGTTTCAGCCGAGAGCTCGCTTCAGATCAGCCAAGAGATCGGCGGTATCTTCCAGACCCACCGACAAACGCACAACGCCGTCGGTAATACCCACTGCTGCACGACCTTCCGGACCCATGGCCCGGTGGGTCGTGGTTGCGGGGTGGGTGATCAACGACTTGGAATCACCCAAGTTGTTGGAGATGTCGATGACGCGCAGGCCGTTGAGAACCCCGAACGCCCGCTTCTTGCCCTCGCCGTCAGGCGCATTGAGCTCGAACGTGACTACAGTTCCGCCGCCGCTCATTTGAGACTTCGCGAGCTCGTGCTGCGGGTGCGAAGTCAGGTACGGATACTTGACCCACTTGACGCCGGAGTGTCCTTCGAGGAATTCGGCGATCTCGAGTGCCGAAGCCACGGAATGCCGAATACGGACCGGCATGGTCTCGAGACCCTTGAGCAGAGTCCACGCATTGAACGGGCTGAGTGCAGGACCGGTGTGCCGCATCAGTTCTCGGACGGGACCGCTGATGTATTCCTCGGTTCCGAGGATCGCGCCGCCGAGCACGCGGCCTTGACCGTCGATGTGCTTGGTACCGGAGTACACCACGACGTCGGCACCCAGATCGAGGCTGCGCTGCAGAAGCGGCGTCGCGAAGACGTTGTCCAGCACTACCTTTGCCCCGGCAGCATGAGCAAGCTCCGACACCCGCCGAACGTCGACGAGGGACTGCATCGGGTTGGACGGCGTCTCGAAGAACACCGCAGTGGTCGGCACCGAGAGCGCTTCTTCCCACTGCGCATTGTCTTCACCGTCGACAAAAACGACCTCGACACCCCAACGCGGAAGGATCTCGTTGCACACGACAAAGCAGGATCCGAACAGGCTGCGAGCAGCCACCAATCGGTCGCCGTTGCCCAACAGCGCGCCCAACGCTGTGAAGACAGCCGACATTCCACTGGCCGTCGCAAAGCAGGCTTCCGCGCCTTCGATGAGACGCAGACGCTCTTCGAACATCTTGACCGTCGGATTGCCGTAGCGGGAGTAGACAAAATGATCCACCTCGCCGGTGAAGGCTTGTTCGGCGGCTTCTGCACTCTCGTAGACGAATCCGGAGTTGAGGAACAACGCTTCGGAAGTCTCCTCGAACCCGGTACGCATCAGTCCGCCGCGAACACCGAGAGTGCCGAGACCGACGTCGTCCGGCAGCGCTCGTTGAAATGCGCCACCCTGGGGAATTCCGCTCACTGCTGCCTCCATGGCAAGCCGATGGCCCGCCAACCTACAAGTCCGCGATGTCCGTCGGCACCCAATGCGCCTTCGAACCCGTCGAGCACGTTGTACGACGGGCCGATGCCCGCCGCAGTCGCAGCTTCCGCCGCACCGATGGAACGTTGTCCGGATCGACACAGGAAGATCACCGGACGCTCCGACCCGGAGGAATCGGCGGTGATGCCGGCTTCCTTCAACTGGTCGACGAAGTTGTCATTGCGCGCGCCGGTCGGGTGGCTCACCCATTCGATCAGTGCGGCCTGCTTGCCGAGGGAGGAAACATCGGGGACACCGACGTACTTCCACTCCGCATCGGTCCGCACGTCGACCAGCACGGCGTCGGGGTTTTCGCGGAGCAGCTCCCAGGCTTGCTCCGGCGTCAGATCGCCTGCGTAACTCACGTAGTCCATGTTTTCACAAGACTGCCGTGAGCGCCTGAGCGGGCCGTCAGTTACAGACGACCCAACGGTTGCCGTCACGGGTCAGGGCCCAGGCCGAGACCCGCTCGCCCGCTCCGCCGCCGGTGATCGTCACGTCGGCCCGGGCGCGATCGCCGTTGACCACGACCCCGTCCACACCCTTCAGTTCGACCGTCCCGTCGACTCCGGCCATCGGACCAGTGCTCGAATTGAAGCTCGCGCAGGTCAGGGTCTTGACCGTCTCCGCGTCATTTCGATTCTCGGCATCGACGTAGTCGGTGACGGAGCGGCTCACGCGGTCCGACTCGGTGACGTTCTCCTCGGCCGGCGAGATCCACGATGCGACGAAGATTCCACCCAGGATCAAGGCGACGATGGCAACAGCCAAGAGGAACGGCCCCGCAGACGCCTTCTTGCCATCGATGTTGTCGGATTCGCGAAGCTCGTCACTCATAACGCCAATACTCCCCCACAACTTGAAATTGTGGCCCGTCAAGGACCAGGCCCCTACCCCGAATACCCGAGACAACGGGAGAATGGGAAGAAAGAATAGGTTTACCCACAACCGATCGAGTGAGAGTGTGGATCCGTTCGGCCGCAACCGAGGCACTGTGCTTAGGTTCGGCTAAATTGGATACTTGTCGATATGTTGTCCGAACTTCGAAGAAGGTAGCTGTCCTCACGATGACTGACTCCAACCGCCCACTCCGGGTCGCGATCGTCGGCGCCGGCCCCGCCGGCATCTACGCCGCCGACGCCCTCATGAAATCCGACACCGCAGTCTCCGGCCGCGGCGTCAGCATCGACCTCTTCGAGCGCATGCCCGCGCCCTTCGGCCTGATTCGTTACGGCGTCGCGCCTGATCATCCGCGCATCAAGGGCATCATCACCGCCCTGCACAAGGTGCTCGACAAGCCTCAGGTACGCCTGCTCGGCAACATCGACTACGGCACCGACATCACCCTCGACGACCTGCAGTCGTTCTACGACGCGGTCATCTTCTCGACCGGCGCCAACGCCGACCGCGCGCTCGGCATCCCGGGTATCGAACTCGACGGCAGCTATGGCGCGGCCGACTTCGTCTCCTGGTACGACGGCCACCCCGACGTACCGCGTACGTGGCCGCTCGAAGCCGAGAAGGTCGCTGTCCTCGGCGTGGGCAACGTTGCGCTCGACATCGCCCGCGTCCTCGCCAAGACCGGCGACGAACTGCTGCCGACCGAGATCCCCGCCAACGTCTACGAGGGCCTCAAGAACAACAAGGCCGTCGAGGTTCACGTCTTCGGACGCCGTGGCCCGGCCCAGGCCAAGTTCACGCCTCTCGAACTGCGTGAACTCGACCACTCGCCGACCATCGAGGTCATCGTCGACCCCGAGGACATCGACTACGACGAGGGCTCCGAGCAGGCTCGCCGCAACTCCAAGCAGGTCGACATGGTTGCGAATACGCTGCAGGACTGGGCAATTCGCGACGTCGGAGCCCGTCCCCACAAGCTGTTCCTGCACTTCTTCGAATCTCCCACGGAGATCCTCGGTGAAGACGGCAAGGTCGTCGGCCTGCGCACCGAGCGCACTCAGCTCGACGGCACCGGCAACGTCAAGGGCACCGGCACGTACAAGGACTGGGATGTCCAGGCCGTGTACCGCGCCGTCGGTTACCTCTCTCAGAACGTCACGCAGCTGCCGTTCGACGACCAGGCTGGCACCGTCCCCAACGACGCCGGACGCGTCGTCGCCGACGACAACGCCGAAGGCGCAGCCCGGTTCATGCCGGCCACCTACGTCACCGGCTGGATCAAGCGCGGCCCCGTCGGCCTCATCGGCCACACGAAGGGTGACGCCAACGAAACCGTCGCGAATCTTCTCGAGGATTCCGTCGGCTTCGCCGGCGCCGCGAACCCCGACGAGAACGCCGTCATCGAGTTTCTCGAAGGCAAGCAGGTGCCGTACACGACCTGGCAGGGCTGGTACCGCCTCGACGCGCACGAGCGCAGCCTGGGCGAGCCCGAAGGCCGTGAGCGCATCAAGGTCGTCGAGCGTCACGACATGCTGAAGGCATCCGAGCCCGACCGCGCGAACTGAGTGCGCAGAAGTAACTGAACAGAAGCCCTCCACCGGCCCGACGCGACCCAGGTCACATCGGGCCGGTGGTGTGTGCGGGGACCCAAGGCAACAGGGCAAAATAGACCCCGTGTTTGACGCCCACGTGCATATCATCGACCCGCGCTTCCCGCTGGTCGAGAATCACGGGTACCTGCCTGAGCCCTTCACCGTGGCCGATTACCGGGCCCGGCTTGCCTCACTGAAGGGCCTGAGTGTTGACGGCGGCGCTGTGGTTACCGCGTCGTACCAGGGCAATGACCAGGAATACCTGAAAGCCGCCTTGTCCGAGCTCGGCGAAGGCTGGGTGGGCGTCACTGCTTTGCCGCTCGATGCGACGGATGAAGACATCGTTGCGCTGGACGCGCTGGGAGTGCGCGCCGTCCGATTCAATCTGCGCCGAGGCGCCACCGACCTGCGTCTACTCGCCGATCTCGCCAACCGCGCATTCGATCTGGTCGGCTGGCACGCCGAGTTCTACGTCGATGCCACGCTGTTGCTGTCGTTGGAACCCGTCTTCGCCAAATTGCCGGCGGTGAGCATCGACCACTTGGGAATGTCCACCCGCGGACTGCCGTATCTCCTCAACCTCGTCGACCGCGGGGTACGCGTCAAAGCCACCGGGTTCGGACGCACCACCATCTCCGACGTCGGCGACGTGCTTCGCCAGATCCACGCGGTCAACCCTGCTGCGCTGATGTTCGGCACCGATCTACCCGGCACACGGGCACGTCGAGCGTTCGAGGTCCACGACCTGGACGTGATCGCCGAAGCTGTCGGCGACGACCTGTCCGCGGTCATGTGCGACAACGCCCGCTCCTGGTACCGCTGCGCTCAAGTGAACGCGACGGCTCCCAGCCACAGCCCCGCCGCGATCAGCGCTCCGAACAGTTCCACCAACATGGACAATCCGACTGCCTTCACCGCGTGAAGCGTCGACGACCAGGCGATGTCGTAACGGCGCAGCCGCGCTAGTTCGGCGAAATACGTTCCGACGATGAATCCGAGGAACAAGCCCACGACCGGAATCACGAAGAACCCGATGATGCCGACGACGCCGCCGACCACCACCGACAGGTTGGGCACTCCCCCGGACTTCATCCGCTTGCCTGGCCAGGTGTACTTCACGATCCCGGTGACCACCAGTGCCAGCGTCGACAGCGCGAACACCGTCCACGCCGTCGCGCCACCGGTCATGATCGCCCACACCAGAATTGCACCGAAAACGAGAAGTGTCCCCGGAAGAATCGGAACGACGACACCGATCAGACCGACCAGGATGACCAGCCCGACGAGGACCTCGGCCACAGGACTCATCCGACGGGACGCACCTTCGACGCGGCCTCGCGAGCACGGGCGCGTGCAGTCGGCACATCGGCGGCCGTCGACACTGCAACACCCATGCGACGACGCGTGAAGCTCTCGGGCTTGCCGAAGAGCCGCAGGTCCGTCTCGGGAACCGAGAGTGCCTCGGCGACGCCGTCGAATCCGATCCCCTTGGCCTCCATTCCGCCGTAGATCACCGCCGATGCTCCCGGCACCGTGAGCGTCGTGTCGACCGGCAAGCCCAGGATCGCGCGGGCATGCAGCTCGAACTCCGAAAGTCGCTGCGTCCGCAGAGTCACCAATCCGGTGTCGTGCGGCCGTGGGCTCACTTCGGAGAAGAAGACGTCGTCGCCCTTCACGAATAGCTCGACGCCGAAGATGCCTCGCCCGCCCAGAGCCGTGGTCACCTTCTCGGCGACGTCTCGGGCCGAGGCGAGGGCAACTGCGGACATCTGCTGCGGCTGCCACGATTCGATGTAGTCACCGGCTTCCTGCAGGTGCCCGATCGGCTCGCAGAACGACGTCTCGACCTGACCGCTCTCACCGACGGCGCGAACCGTCAATTGTGTTATCTCGTAATCGAAATCGACAAAACCCTCGACGATCACCCGGCCGTGATTCACACGACCTCCGGCCATCGCGTAATCCCATGCGGCGTCGAGATCTTCGGCGGATCGAACCGTCGACTGTCCCTTCCCCGACGAGGACATGACGGGCTTGATGACGCACGGGAAACCGATTCGGTCTGTCGCTGCCTGCACTTCGGCAAGCGAGTCCGCGAAAGCGTACGGCGAAGTGGGCAGGCCCAACTCCTCGGCCGCGAGCCGACGGATCCCCTCACGGTTCATCGTGAGCTGGGTGGCGCGGGCGGTGGGAATGACCACCGCGGCCCCGCGTTCTTCAAAGAGTGCAAGCGCATCCGTCGCAATGGCCTCGATCTCAGGAACCACGAAGTGAGGCTTTTCCAACTCGATGACGGCAAGCAGCGCTTCCGGATCGGTCATGTCGACGGTATGCGCACGATGAGCCACCTGGTGTCCAGGGGCATCGGGATACCGATCCACCGCAATCACTTCGACGCCCAGACGCTGCAACGCGATGACAACTTCCTTACCCAACTCGCCTGATCCCAACATCATCACGCGGATGGAGTTCTCGGTCAGGGGAGTTCCGAATCGGAGCGGAAGCGTCGGCAGGGGCGAAGGCGTCGAATCAAGCTGCATGGGTGCGACTATATGCCAATCCCGATGCAGGTCAGCGCAGTTATCGGCCGTCCACCACACCTTCGCGGCCAAATCCTCGCCTGATCGTTCGTGGTATGTCAGGTTTGCGATAGGTGCGGGTGGCCATATCCGGCTCGGAATTCCGTTGCGGCAATGCATCGTTGCCGAGCCGGCGCACTTTCACGAGGTTGCGCCCGGCGCGCTTGGCTTCGTACAGAGCCTCGTCCGCGACGCTCATGAGGGTGGTCAACGTCGGCGTCGCATGATCGACCCACGCGACGCCGACACTGACGGTGCTCGTCACTTCTGATTCGGCCGAGTACTCGACTTGCGCGCCGCGGACCGCCTCGGCCACATCGACTGCTCGCGCGTAGCTGCAGTCCGGAAGCAGAATGGCGAACTCCTCGCCGCCGAGCCTTCCGATCAGATCGCCGTCCGACAATCGGTCAGCGGCCCGTTCGGCGAAGTTCGCGAGAACGCTGTCACCGGTCATATGTCCATGCGTGTCGTTGATGCTCTTGAAGTGGTCCAGGTCGAGCATCAGCAGGCCGACCGGGGATTGTGTGCGGGCCGCGGCGGCAAGCTCCGATTCCGCATGCCCGAGAAACGCACCACGCGAGAGGACCCCGGTCAGATGGTCGAATTCGACAGCAAGGAAGAGCTCACGCTCGGCAGCGCGACGTTCCTCGGTCGCACAGGCAACCGCGATCGGCCCCAACGCGATCAGCGTGACGGCAATGGACGTGATGACGTCCTCGTTCCACGTCGAGGCGGCTTGATCTCCGATATCGAGTCGACCGCTACCCGCCATCATGAGCGACCACACCGACCAGACCACGGAAACGAAGGCAGTGCTCGGAACCGAGATGCGAGTGGCGCACCACAGGAGAGCCGGAATCGGAAGGACCAGCGCGATCGGCCCTTCGATACTCAGGGCGATCGGCACGCAGGCTGCAGTGGCGAGTAGCGGAACGCTCATAGCGGCGACAGTTTTGGCAGTCAGTTTGCTGCGGAACTCGGCAAGGCTCGACGGGATGGTGAGAGTGAGAATGAGAGGAAGGACCAGCAGGTACGCCATGACCTCGGTGGCGCCCCAGTGGAAAAACGTGTCGGTAAAGGACTGACCGCGTAAGAGCCGGTCCAAGGCGCCGGCAGTGGCCGCGGTACCAGTCGCCGCGACGAACGAGACGAAGACCATCCACACCAGCGACTGCGAATCGACCAATCGGAACGGTGTGCGCTTCAAGTAGTACAGAACAAGAACACCGACTGTGACTCCGGCGAGGTTCGCCCCGTTCAACTGCACCGCAAGCGAGAGCGAGTTGCCGGTGATCAGGTCAGCGCAGACGTATCCGACAGCCGCAGCGATCCACGTCGGCCACTCGATCAGGACCGGCCATCTGACCATCATTCCCAGCAGAATGGCGTTGGCGCACCAGAATGTCGCGAGCAACCCTGGTGGGCGCGTGAGGATGCCGATCAACGAAGCCGCAAGTACAACGGCCAGCACTAGGAGAAGGCGCAGAAAGCGACTCGTCCCTACCATGCGTCACCTCGCGGTCGGCTACCTCTGAATTCGGGAGCACCGGACGTCGCGGTGACCGTATGCCGATGTCGTCGAACCATCGTACGCAGGTGCTGCCACTCACAGTTCTGTGTTCACACGCCAAAACGGCAACTACGAAAATCTCCGCAAACGCGGGTGCCCTCCGGCCACGACAGTGGACAGAGGGCACCTGCATGCAATCCGATTGGCAGAGCCGAATGGACCTGCCGGAAGGGATGACTACTCGGCGGATCCGCTGGACAGACCCGAGAGTGAACCGGTGGACGAGCCCTCGCCCTCGCCGGACAGCGATTCGGTGGGAACGGACTTGAGGAAAGCTCCGAGCGCGGTGAGCAGGGGTCCGAGGGTGCTGAGTGATCCGAACATAGGAGGTTCTCCTGTTTGTGAGGTGGTGTGATGTTCCAGCGCCACTCCGGCCGCAGGCGGTGGCCGAGATGGTTCGGGAACTTCTGCCGCGCGGATGGCTGAACCGCCCCCCGAACAACATCCCGAGCTGTGATGTAGCGCACTAACTTGGCGCTGCCTGCATTTATAGACTGACTGCCCACACTTGTCTAGCTACCGAATAGCTACCAACTTGAACTGTCGGTAACACCTTCTGACATAATTGCAGTTCAGAGGCCAAATAGACGGTTCGAAATATCCTATAATGTGATTTCGCTCACAATTGAAATGCAAAAAGTGTGGCCCGCAGACAACCGCGAGCCACACTTTCGGACAAACGGGACTTACTTGTCAGCCGCCGATCCTGTGCCCGGGGTGAGCGAGCCACCACCGAGTGCCGTGAACAGGTCCTTGAGTACCGGAATGAACGTCTTGACGACGCCGCTGAAGTCTTCGAATGAACCCATGTCGGGCCTCCTTATGTCGGGATGCAGTTGAAATGAAGTGGGGACCGAGAATTACTCGGCAGTGGAACCAGCCGAACCCGAGCCGTCCGCCGATCCCGCGTTCAACTTGGTCACGAATGCGAGAACACTCTTGAGGAAGGCGTCGAGATTCTGAATTGAGGTCATGCGACTACTCCTGTGTTGTTTCGGAAGAATTGTTGTGGTCGAACGTCAGGAGTTCGAGCTCGCGGTGTCCAGCCCCTGAAGGGTCTTGAGCATGTTGACCAGGGGAAGAAGCTGGAGAATGCCCCAGCCCATGCCGTTGGCCTTGAGAAGGTTTCCGAGGGATCCCATGTGTGACTCCTTGCATGAATATCTATGACGCGGCGCACGTTTTGTTCGCTCCGCCTCTTTGTAGCCAAGCTAAATACGTACGTCCAGTTTGTTTCTATCCAAGAAGGACCGTGACATATTGGAGCAATGTGTAAACCAGCAGTTCAGGCCCTGTGACCTGAAACCAATATCGAATTCAAGTGTGTTGGACATCACATTCGATTTGGACAAATGGTTGCAATCGTCAGAGTCGGTGCCAACCTCGACCACGATCTGTCATACCGTGTGCTTGTGATCAATCGCGAACGAGCGGCAACCGAAGCAACTCACCGGGAACCGTCGTGCTAGCAAAACTCCTCAAGGCGTACCTGCCGCCGTACCGCTGGTTGCTTGCCGGGGTCCTCGCACTTCAACTCTTCGGGGCCATCGCGTCGTTAGTCCTCCCCACGCTCAACGCTCGGATCATCGACGACGGTGTAGCCCGAGGCGACACCGGATTCATCATGTCCACCGGCGGGATCATGCTGCTGGTCTCGCTTGCGTCGATCATCGCGTCGGTCGCATCGACCTATCTGGCGGCAAAATCGTCGATGGGCTTCGGCCACGACGTTCGAGGCGCCTTTTACAAGGCCGTCGGCAGCTTCTCTGATCGCGAATTCAACAGTTTCGGTGCGCCGACGCTGATCACACGGAACACCAACGACGTCCTGCAGATCCAGGCCCTGGTCATGCTGACCTCCTCGATGCTCGTCAGCGCCCCACTGATGTGTATCGGCGGCATCATCATGGCGCTGCGCGAGAACCTGCAGATGTCCTGGCTCCTGACGATTTCGGTACCACTGCTCGGCATCACCGTCTCGGTCGTGGTGGCCAAGCTGATCCCGCACTTCCGGACGATGCAGACGCGGATCGACAACATCAATCGATCACTGCGCGAACAGCTCACCGGTATGCGTGTCATCCGCGCCTTCGTTCGAGAACCCGACGAGACGATCCGCTTCGACAAAGCCAACAAGGAACTGACCGACACCTCGCTCCTCATCGGTCGCTACCAGGCGGTTCTGCTGCCCACCGTCATGTTGATCGCCAACCTGTCGAGCGTCGCGGTGCTGTGGTTCGGCGCGCATCTGGTCGATACCGGAGACATGCAGATCGGCCAGATCAGCGCCTTCCTCGCCTACGTCATGCAGATCCTGATGTCCGTGGTCATGGCGACCATGTTGGCCGTCGTGATCCCCCGCGCGGCCGTGTGTGCCGACCGCATCACCGAGGTACTCGACACCGAGCCGACCGTGCCCGCACCGGCCCAGCCCCTTCGCCCGACCAGCCCCTACGGCGTTGTCGAGTTCGGTGGAGCCGGATTCACGTATCCGGGAGCAGAAACGCCGGTCCTGTCGAATGTCTCGATGCGATGCATGCCAGGAACGGTCACCGCGATCGTGGGCAGTACCGGTAGTGGCAAATCGACCCTCGTCTCACTCATCCCCCGACTCTTCGACGTCACGGCCGGCGCCGTCCTGGTCGACGGCTTGGACGTCCGTGGCTGGGATCAGGACGAACTCTTCGCCAACTTCGGATACGTGCCCCAGAAGGCCTACCTGTTCGCCGGCACGATCGCGAGCAATATCCGCTACGGAAACCCGACCGCCACCGACGACGACATCTGGGCAGCCCTCACCATCGCCCAGGCAGACGACTTCGTCCGTGAACTCTCCGACGGTCTCGAGTCTCCGATCGCCCAGGGCGGCGGCAATCTCTCGGGCGGACAGAAACAACGTCTCGCCATCGCCAGAGCTGTGGTCCGCAGACCCCGGATCTTCGTCTTCGACGATTCGTTCTCCGCACTCGACATGCACACCGACGCCGCAGTCCGACGCGAACTCCGCACGGTCTCGACTCATTCGACGGTCATCATCGTCGCGCAGCGCGTCGCGTCCATCATCGATGCCGACCAGATCATGGTCCTCGAAGACGGCGCTCCGGTCGGTCTCGGCGACCATCAGTTCCTTCTGGCCAACTGTCCGACGTACCAAGAGATCGTGGCTTCCCAGATTCCCGCGGAGATGAGCGCATGACCAGCCCGCAGGACCCGACGTGGGGCAGCCCCAACAGCCAGTACTTCGACGATGCCCCGACGGTGGTGTTCGCCAAGATCCCGAGCGAACCTGAATCCGCGGACGGGGATGCGAAGTCGAGTAACCCCGAGAACCCCGACAAAGAGCCGAAGCCCGCGCTGACCGCGACGGACACCAAACCTCGCCACTTCAAGGCGACGATGAAGCGGCTTCTCTCGCTTCTGCAGCCACACAAGTTTGCGGTCGTCTGTGTCGTCGTTGCGACGATCGCCAGCATCGCGCTCTCCGTCGCGGTGCCGAAGATCCTCGGTCACGCGACAGACCTCATCTTCGCCGGGTTCATCGGCAAGAGCCTGCCCGCCGGACTGACCCGCGATCAGGCAGCAGAGGCGATCCGCGCATCAGGAAATTCGACGTTCGCCGACCTCGTCGCCAACTCGACCGACGTCGTTCCCGGTGTAGGTCTGAACTTCGACGCCATCGGCAAAGTCGTCATGCTCGCGATCGTCGTGTACTTGCTCTCGTCGCTACTTGCCTGGTTGGAAGCATTCCTCCTCAACATCATCGTCCAGAAGACCATCTACAACCTGCGTGCATCGGTCGAGGCGAAGCTTCACCGTCTCCCCCTTCCATACTTCGACAAGACGCCGCGCGGCGAGATCCTCAGCCGCGTCACCAACGACATCGACAACATCTCGTCGACGTTGTCGTCGACGTTGACGTCGCTCCTGACGTCGGTGCTCACCGTCCTCGGCGTCCTGACGATGATGTTCGTCATCTCTCCGATGCTCGCCCTGATCGCACTGATCGCGGTGCCGGTATCGGTGCTCCTCGTTGCCAGGGTCGCCAAGCGTGCACAGGTGTTGTACAAGGCTCAGTGGACCGAGACGGGCAAGATCAACGCACAGATCGAAGAGAACTACAGCGGTCGCGACCTGGTACGCGTGTACGGGCATCAGGCCGAAGCCGAGCGTGAATTCGCCGAGCAGAACAAGAAACTCCTCGACGCGTCCTTCGGCGCACAGTTCCTCTCCAGCCTGATCATGCCGGTCATGAACTTCGTCGGAAACATCACCTACGTGCTGCTCGCTGTGGTCGGCGCACTCAAGGTCGCCAGCGGCAACATGTCACTCGGTGACGTTCAGGCGTTCATCGTCTATTCGCGCCAGTTCAGCCAACCACTCACGCAGATCGCGTCCATGTCGACGAGCCTGCAGTCCGGAGCAGCGTCGGCCGAGCGGGTCTTCGAGCTTCTCGACGAACCCGAGCAGTCGCCCGACATCGACGTGCCACTAATGCCCGAGCCTGCCGGACGCCATCGCAACGTCGGACACATCGAGTTCGAGAACGTCTCGTTCCGCTACGAGCCGGACAAGCCGTTGATCGAGAACGTGTACCTGACGGCTCGGCCCGGGCAGATGGTCGCCATCGTCGGACCCACCGGTGCCGGCAAGACCACCTTGGTCAACCTGCTCATGCGCTTCTACGAAGTCGACTCGGGCCGAATCACTCTCGACGACGTCGACATCTCGCAGATGCGCCGCTCCGACTTGCGCAAGCACGTCGGCATGGTCCTGCAGGACACCTGGCTCTTCGGCGGAACGATCCGCGACAACATCGCGTACGGCCGGCTCGACGCCAGTGAATACGAGATCCACGAAGCCGCACGCGCTGCCTTCGTCGACCGCTTCATCCACACGCTCCCGGACGGGTACGACACCGTGCTGGACGAGGAGGCATCGAACATCAGCTCCGGCGAGAAGCAGCTCATCACGATTGCCCGAGCATTCCTGTCGGAGCCGTCGCTGCTGATTCTCGACGAGGCGACCAGCTCGGTCGACACACGTACGGAACAGCTTGTGCAGCAAGCAATGTCCGCGTTGCGCGTCGGGCGCACCAGCTTCATCATCGCGCACCGGCTCTCCACCATCCGTAACGCCGATCTGATCGTCGTGATGGAGGCGGGCAAGATCGTCGAGCAGGGCACACACGACGAACTCATCGCAGCGGCGGGCGCGTACTTCCGTCTCTACAACGCTCAGTTCGAGGGTGCCGCCGTCTAGTGATCGGCGCCTCCCTCGGCGGACACAGTGCCCCGGAGCACACCTGATCGATTCGACACGTTACCGTCGAGTCAGGAGTGTTGTCACCGTCTGAATTGGGAGTGCGTGTGTCTGCAGAAGCTGTGGAGAAGAAGGGCCCGCTCGCGGGCATTCGGATCGTGGAATTCGCTGGATTGGGACCGGGCCCGCACGCCGCGACGCTGTTGGCGGACATGGGCGCCGACATCGTCATCGTCCAGCGCGCAGGGCAGATTCCGCAGGACTCGAACGCAACCGACCAGATCAAGCGCGGCCGCCGCATCGTCGAGGCCAACCTGAAGGATCCGGCCGACGTCGCCAAGGTTCTCGATCTCCTGGGCCGCGCCGACGTCCTCATCGAGGGCTTCCGCCCCGGCGTCATGGAACGCATGGGACTCGGACCCGACGTGGTGTCGGAGCGCAATCCGCGCCTCGTTTACGCCCGTATGACGGGCTGGGGACAGGAAGGACCGCTCGCCAACGCCGCCGGTCACGACATCAACTACATCTCACTGACCGGTGTCCTCAACGCCATCGGACGCAAGGGTGAACGCCCCGTCCCGCCGCTCAACATGGTCGGCGATTTCGGCGGCGGTTCCATGTTCCTGATCTTCGGCATTCTGTCGGCTCTCGTCGAGCGCTCGACGTCCGGTAAGGGCCAGGTCGTCGACGCGGCGATGGTCGACGGAACCCTCGCGCTCTCGCACATGATGTGGGCATTCCGCGGTCGCGGCGTCTGGTCCGACGAGCGCGGCGTCAACCTCCTCGACACCGGCGCTCCGTTCTACGACACCTACGAGACCTCCGACGGCAAGTACATGGCCGTCGGATCCATCGAACCGCAGTTCTACGCATTGTTGCTCGAGGGCCTCGAACTCGATCCCGCGACGCTCCCTCACCAGATGGACACGTCCAAGTGGGACGACATGAAGACGCTCTTCACCGAAAAGTTCTTGTCCAAGACTCGCGACGAGTGGGCCAAGATCTTCCTCGGCACCGACGCCTGCGTCTCCCCTGTCCTGACTTTCGCCGAGGCTCCGTCCAACGAACACATCGCGGCCCGCGGTTCGCTCATCGAACTCGACGGCGTCACTCAGCATGCTCCCGCACCGCGCTTCTCGCGCACGCCCACCACGACGCCTGCTGCGCCGGCGCGTGAGGCGACGGATATCGACACGGTCTGGACCTAGGGCCTTCGGCCCCGTGCGCGGTTAAGGAGCCTCAGGACTCTCTAACCACGCACGGGGCGTCAGCCCAACCTGTAGAACCTGAACATCTCGTGCTCGATCGGCAGCACGTCAACCCGCTCGAAACCGGCGGCCTTGGCATAGCTTTCGAGTGTCGAGTGCCTCATCACCGTCCCGGTGGCAACGCTCCCCGGATGCGACAGGCTGTCGGGCAGGCAGCACGTCAGCGAAAAGCCGTACAGCAATTGCTCGATCGGACCCGCCTCGGGATCGAACACATCTGCCGTTCGTTCGTCCATGACGATCACCGGGGCGCCCGGCTGGGCAATCGCCCGAGCCGTGGACAGAAATCCCACCGGATCCGGAACGTCGTGAAGGCATTCGAAAGCGAACACGGCATCGTAGGTCCCGGCATCGACTCGCCCGGCCTCAGGAGCCTGTCCGGCGACGTCGACCAACGAGAAATGTACTCGGTCGTCCACCCCACGATCGTGGGCGTTACGACGGGCAGCGTTCACCGATGCCGCGTCGACGTCGAAGCCGTGCACTTCGATCTTCGGGTATCCGAGGGCGAGCGCGATCGACGACCAGCCCTCCCCCATCCCGAGATCAGCGACCTGCCCGCCGCCGACAAGAATGGCGTGCAGGTCGGTGACTACCGGCAGGAACTGCTGACAGAGCTGCTGGAGATACATCGGCCGGTTCAGCAGCGCCTGGCCCTCGCGAGCATCGGGGCCCATCGATTCCCACGTGACTCCCCCGCCGTGACGATAAGCGTCGAGTAGACGCGGCATCGACGACGTCGTCGCGACGAACAGCCTCGCCAACGGCGCCAGGAAAAGCAGGTTCTCGTCGTCGACCAGAACATCGGCGTGGGCCTGCGGCAGGCTGTACCGGCGATCGGCATCCGAATTGACCTCCACATAACCGGCGACGGCCTGCTGCTCGAGCCACTCCCGCGCATACCTTTCGACGGTCCCTGTCCGGTCCGCCAGCTCCGTCGACGTGAGCGGGGCGTGATCGCTCAGCGCGCGGTACCAGCCCAGCCGGTCGCCCAGATACACAGCCTGCAGCTCCGACGCCCCGAGCGTGGCCGCGAACAATCGTTCTGCGAGCGCGTCCGCCGCACTGGTTCCCGCTGCGCCTGTACCGTCTACCGCCGTCATGCCCTACCTCCTGGTTTCACACCACTTTCAGGGTGTGTACCCAGTTCTCAGACGACGACCATTCGTTGGTCTGCCGTGTCGCGATCCGTCGCGAGGGTGTCGTACGCAGCGGCGATGGACGCGACGCCGCGAATGAGGTCCTCGGGAGAACGTGCGTACGGCACGCGGATGAATCGTTCGAACGCACCTTCGACGCCGAAACGGGGGCCGGCGGCAAGGAGTACACCGAAGTTGGGTGCCACCGCCGCCAACGCCGTCGAGACTGGCGCGGACATTCGCATCCACACCGACATTCCGCCGGAGCCGATGGTGGGACGCCAGTCCGGCAGATGCTCTGCCACTGCACCGAGGAGTACCGCACGCTGTTCTCGCAGAACTTCGCGACGCTGTTCGAGCAACGAGCGGTCGTCGGCGAGCAAGTAAGCGGCTGCCAACTGATCCATGACGGGAGTACCGAGGTCGACCGCGGCACGCGCCCCCACCAACTGGGTGATGAGCGCGGCATCGGCGCGAATCCAACCGACACGTAGCCCGCCCCACAGCGACTTCGCGGTCGAACCGAGCGTCACCACTTCGGTTTTCGCCGCGCCTCGCCCATGTGAGGCGACCGGCGCCGGCGGCGGTGCGTCGAGCCACAGGTCCACCATCGTCTCGTCGACGACCAGAGTCATTCGCGTTTCGTGCGCAATCTTCGCAAGCTCGGCGCGGCCGGAAGAGTCCATGCAGAGGCCGGTCGGGTTGTGAAAGTCGGGGATCAGGTATGCCATTCTGGCAGCGGTTTGCCTTGCTGCACTTCGAATCCCGTCGAGATCCCAGGCTCCGGCCGCCGCGAACTCCGGTCGGACCGGAACCGGCACGGGCCGAGCACCGTTTCGCCGAATCGCTTCCAGCGCATTGGGGTACGTCGGATGATCGACCAGCACTCGCTCGCCGGGTGAGGTGAGCACCGACAGCAACAACCGAAGCGCGTGCTGCGCACCCGAGGTCACCATGATCTGTTCGGCGGTGGTGGGAAGACCCCGCGCCGTGTAGCGCTGCGCGATCACGTCACGCAAGTCGGCGATCCCGACCGGTTCCATCCCGTGCGTGGGCAGGAAGTTCGGAAGTTCCTGCAGCGCAGACGCATACGCCAGTTCGACCTGAGCGGCGGGAGCTGCCATCGCCGCGTAACTGAGGTCGACGACGGGCCCACTCGGCCCCGGTTGGTGGGAGCGGAACATCAACCCGTTCGGCCGCGCGCCGGCGGGCAAAGCCACGGTGCTTCGCGAACCCTGCCGGCTGATCAGATACCCCTCGTCTCGCAGCACCGAGTACGACGACGTGATCGTGGTTCGACTGAGTTCGAGCACCGCCGCAAGTTCACGCTCACTCGGCAGTGCGACCCCCAGCGGAACGCGACCGTCATGCACGAGCAGGCGGATACCGTCGGCAAGCGCACGGTACGCGGGCCTGCGCCCGGACTCTTCCTGCCAGGACCCCAGATCGCGCGCAAGCGAACGGGCACCGAGAACTCGAGTCATCATGCAGTCCAGTATCGACAACTTGGCTATGTAACTCAATACCAGTCGAGTTGATCATATGTCCATGACTACCTTCGCAACCCTGATCGGCATCGGACTCTTCGTGGCACTCGTATACTTCTTCGCGCCCGCTGAAGGTGAAGGTACATACATTCGTTTGGAGCAGTTTCGCCTGGCAGCACCCCTCGGCGGCATCTTCCACGACAAGACTTCAGACCGCGAAAACGACGCTGTCAGACCCCCGTGCGATTGTGATCAGGGGGAAGAATTCACTGATCTCAGTCCAGTTGCGTAAAACTGGACTCTTTTCGCACTCAGAAAGTCTCCAGAGAGGGATTGCATGCCGGCTTCCAAAAAGATCCTCTACATCGATCTCGACAACACCTTGGTCAACTTCCAGTCGGGCATCGATCGCCTGACCGACGGCGTCCGGGAGAAGTACAAGAACGACCTCGACGAAGCGCCGCACATCTTCTCTCGCATGGATCCTCTCAACGGTGCTATCGACGCCTACCACCAACTGGCGCAGCAGTTCGACACCTACATCCTCTCGACAGCGCCGTGGAAGAACGCCACAGCCTGGCACGACAAGGTTCTATGGGTCCAAGAGCACCTCGGCATGGAGGAGGGCAGCGTCGCGTACAAACGTCTGATCCTCTCGCACCACAAGCACCTCAATCGAGGCGATTACCTCGTCGACGACCGCGGAGCAAACGGCGCAGATCGTTTCGAGGGCGAGTGGATCAAGTTCGGCAGCACCGAGTTTCCCGACTGGAAGACCGTCACCGCACACTTGTCGAAGCTGGCTTGAAACACGAATCCCCGCTCCTGCTTGCAGGAGCGGGGATTTCGAGGGAACGAACTAGCGGACGATCTCGCGCCGGACGATCGTCTCGTCGCGGCCGGGACCGACACCGATGCAGGAGATGAACGCACCCGAAAGCTCTTCGAGCCGAAGCACGTAGTTCTGCGCATTCTGCGGCAGTTCCTCGAAGGTGCGAGCCTCCGAGATGTCCTCCCACCAGCCAGGCATCTCTTCGTAGATGGGCTTGGCGTGGTGAATGTCGCTCTGCGACATCGGCATTTCGTCGTGGCGGACACCGTCCACCTCGTACGCGACACAGATCGGCACGGTGTCGAGGCTGCTCAACACGTCCAGCTTGGTGAGGAAGTAGTCGGTGATGCCGTTGACGCGCGTCGCGTAACGCGCGATGACTGCGTCGAACCATCCCGTACGACGAGCGCGTCCGGTGGTGACACCGACCTCGCCGCCCTGCTTCGCCAGGTATGCGCCGTGATCGTCGAACAGCTCCGTCGGGAACGGACCGGAGCCGACACGCGTCGTGTACGCCTTGAGGATTCCGAGCACCGTGGTGATCTTGGTGGGACCGATGCCCGAACCGACCGCCGCACCACCCGAGGTGGGGTTGGACGAGGTCACGTACGGGTACGTGCCGTGGTCGACGTCCAGCAGAGTGCCCTGCGAACCTTCGAGCAAGACGGTCTCGCCGCGCTCGAGGGCGAGGTTGAGCTCCAGGCGCGTGTCCGAGATGCGGTGCTTGAAACCCTCGGCCTGCGTCAGTACCTCTTCGACGACCTGCTGCGGGTCGAGTGCCTTGCGGTTGTAGATCTTGACCAGCACCTGGTTCTTGAATTCGAGTGCTGCTTCGACCTTCTGGGTCAGGATCTTCTCGTCCAGGACGTCCGCAGCACGGACACCGACACGGGCGATCTTGTCCTGGTAGCACGGGCCGATACCGCGGCCGGTCGTGCCGATCTTCTTCGCTCCCAGGAAGCGTTCGGTGACCTTGTCGATGGCCACGTGGTACGGCATGATCAGGTGCGCATCAGCAGAAAGCAGCAGGCGGGACGTGTCCACACCGCGCTCTTCCAAGCCTGCCAATTCGGTCAGCAACACACCCGGGTCGACGACGACACCGTTACCGATGACGTTGTTGACGGCGGGGGTGAGGATTCCGGACGGGATGAGGTGCAGTGCGAACTTGTCACCGTTCGGCAGAACCACGGTGTGTCCGGCGTTGTTACCGCCCTGGTATCGCACGACCCACTGAAGCTGCTCGCCCAGTAGATCTGTAGCTTTGCCCTTACCTTCGTCGCCCCACTGGGCGCCGATCAGGACGATTGCCGGCATGACGTTGTCTCCTACGGTCGACGTGCAGCAGTTGTCCCGCCGCATTGGTACTGCCTGGCTTCCGCGCACATGATGCAGCGCCGAACTGTTGCAGTGACCGAAGGAGCAGTCTAGCCCAGAGCACCAGACCAGACCTGACGGTCCAGAATTTGGCCGGTGACCATCACGATTGCGAGTCGACACAGAGACTCGCACTAAGATCGTCGGCAGTGATTCGGACGGCCATTTCGGGGAAGGGTGGCGAGGTCCCACTACCCGAGAAGAAGTCTTGATCGAGCTAGGAGTGGCTTTGACCCCTGTGGTGCTCAAATGTGGCGATTCGCCGGTTCCACTCCCCCTGGGTGAACTCACGTCGTTCACTGTCCCTGAACTTCCGGAGAAGCAGGACTTCGACGAGGCCCTGTCCCAACTGCAGGTCGTCACGGAGCCTCGCTTGATCGTCGTGGGTAACGACGGCGCGTTTGCCGCGGCATTGACACGGTTGATGCGACTGGAGCGACTCAACGTCGAACTCGCCTACGTCACCGAGAACAGGTCCGACGCAACCGACGCGTACAAACTCGCAACGGGTGCCCGGGCTGCGCGCACGGCGTTGAAGGGCACAGTCCACACCGTGCCGCTCATTCGCGACGACGCCGGAATCGCGCTGGTCGGTGCGGCAACTGTCACGGGTCCGGCCGATGCCGCCGAATTGATCGGCGAGGCGTACGTCGACGACAACAAGCTGTTCTCCGGCACAGTCCCCGGTATCCGGATTGTGCCGAGCCCCAAGCTCCCCGGGATCAAGGCATCGGTCGACCGCAAGAGTCGCTGGAGCGGGCGACGCTGGCTGGAAGGCCGAGCCATTCAGCTGGGCTCGCCGGCAGCGCGTCTGGTTCGCGACGGGGTGGCCAACCCACGCGATCTCAAGCGTTCGACCTTCTACCGGCACGACAAGACTTGGTTGTTGGTCAGGTGAGAACCGGAGCAGCACGGTCGGCGGTTCGGCCGAGCCCTGTCTTCCTCGGCGTCGTTGCGATCACCGTCATCGCCGGTGTTGTCGCCTGGAACTCGACGTGGGGTTCCATCGCGGGCCGGGCGGGTGTTTTTGTCCTCGTGGTCGCCGGCTGGGTGGTCACGCTGTGCTTGCACGAGTTCGCCCATGCATATCTGGCGTGGCGTCACGGAGACACCGACGTCGAGGCTCGTGGTTATCTGACGCTCAACCCGCTCAAGTACAGCCATCCGATGCTCTCGATCGGTCTGCCGGTGCTGTTCATCGCCTTGGGCGGCATCGGGCTTCCCGGCGGCGCCGTGTACCTGCGCACCGGGATGTTCCCGCCCAAGGTGCAGGCGCGAATATCGCTCGCCGGTCCGTTCACGAACGCCGTCGCCGCGGTAATTCTCCTCGTCGTCATACGTACGTACGGCTCGTCGGCCGAGCATCTGACGTTCTGGGCCGGCCTCAGTTTCCTGGCCTTCTTGCAGGTCATGGCAACAGTTTTGAACCTGCTCCCAGTCCCCGGTCTGGACGGTTACAACGCACTGGAGCCCTACCTCGCACCCAACGCACGGCACCAACTCGACCAGTTCAAGCCGTACGGACTGCTCCTGCTGGTTGCGCTCCTGTTCGTCCCGCAGATCAATGTCGTCTTCTTCGACGCGATCTACTGGATCTTCGAACTGAGCGGTGTGTCCGACTACTACGCCATGCTCGGTAACGCCCTCATGCGTTTTTGGACGTGATCGAGTGCACTGGAGGAGACTCGTGAGAGTCTGACATTTCAGACATTCATTCTTCTTCAGGAGAGCATCGATGATTGCGACGTCATTTCAGTCCGGCGGAGTGGAGTACACCCTCACGCGGGCCGAGATTCGACACGTGGAAGCACTGATCGACTTGCTCGCCGACGACCCGATCGGGAGCACCCGGGAGACGACCAACCCCGAGGCCCGAACGATCTACGAGGACGCATTCAAGCGAATCGACGAGGATCCGGCGCAACTCCTCGTCACCGTTCTGGTCGGTGACGCGGTAATCGGCACCATGCAATTGACCTTCATTCCGGGTATGAGCCGAATGGGGGCGACACGACTGCAGATCGAAGCTGTTCGCGTCCACGAGGATTACCGGAGCAAGGGCATCGGCAGTTCGATGATCCGTTGGGCCTGCGAAGAAGGTGCCCGGCGCGGCGCGTTCCTGGCGCAGCTCACCTCGGATCAAACTCGCAAGGAAGCTCACGACTTCTACGAGCGACTCGGATTTGTCGCCTCCCACATCGGGTTCAAGAAGTCGCTGAGCTGACACACAGCCACCCAGCCAACCACCCAGACTCCCAAACGCGGGCTCGAGCGCCGGGGCATGGTTGTGCCCCGGTGCTCGCGTCTCGAGTTGTTTCACTTCAGGCTGCTGTCGGTGGGCTGTTCCCGCCGATCGGCTGTTGATACGGATCGATCGACATCGGTGGATAGAACACTGTTTTTCGGTCGGCGCCGATCTCGACCCGCCATTCGGTGTGGTGCATCGTCCGGTGGTGATGACCGCACAACAAGATCAGATTGTCGAGATCTGTTGGGCCACCATCGTTCCAGTGAACAATATGATGAGCATCACACCACCCCGACGGCGTGCCACACCCCGGAAACGCACACCCGCCATCACGAACTGCCAACGCCCGCCGCTGCGGAACAGTCGCTGTTCTCGCTTCCTTACCGCACTCGAGCGGAACACCATTCTCATCCAGGAGGATCCGCGTCACGGTGCAGTCGCACGCCAGCATCCGGGCAGTATCGATACTGATCGGACCTACCCAATCCGTCCATGCGAACCCGAGTTCCTCCGTCGACGGCAGGAGGTCTTTCAACGCTTGGAGGTCCGTCATGTCTTTCGCCGATGCGGTGACCGTGATGTGTGGTTTCACTCCGCCTTCGACCGGGCCCAACCCCGCCCGCTCGTACCGGCGCAGTAGTTCGCAAAACCCGTCCGCGCGCCGCAATGCCGGAGTACGCGTGTCCTTCAGGCCGTCTTTCTCCGGTGTCGGAGCGGACAGGCTCGACAGCAACGTGATCAGACGGGCCCCGTTGATCGCATCCAGATCACCCTTCACAGTCACTCTGCCGTACAAGCCTTTCGAGGCGTAGAACTCGTTGCGCTCCGAATCCTCGCCGACCGGGACGCCGTCCTCACGCTTGCCGTACTGCTTCTCGATCCGCCGAATCGCCGCCCGCACCGCATCACAATCCGCGATGTTCTTCGACGCCAACCGAAGCAGAATCCCGCGGGCCTTGTCCACATCCGCCAGGGTCATGTTCTTCGGTGGATGCTGACGAAACGACGCCACCTGCCGGGCTTTCAACGCATCAACATCACCCCGATGAAACGCATCGCCCACAACGGGTTCGAGCATCAACAACCGCGCCAACCCGACCAGCAGACTGCACTCACCGATCTCCAGATTCGTCGAACCGTGCAACCACTGCGCGATCGCCCGAAAACCCTTCCCGCCGAGAACCTCACGGGAAAACATCTCCACGATCAGCAACACCATCCGCGACTGCAACTCGTGCCGGGCGCGCACCAGATCGAGAACCTCACTCTTGAGGCCCTCGCCATCCAGCTGCCATGCTTCCCGACTGCCCATGCTCAAAGTTTAATCGAACATACTTTCGATAACCAGGGACATAACGGACAACTTCGAGAAGACCTACACTCGAGAGCTGTTGAGATGCATTGCTATTCGCGCAACCGCCGACGCGATTCGTTGACAGAGACTCGCAACTCCCCCAAAGGCACTTCACGACCCGACTCACTGCGCACCTCGACGCGAACACGCTCGCCAGTGGCGTCGTCAGCCACCTCCAACGGTCCGCCTTTTCCGCCGTGCAGATACTTGTCTCCCCACTGCATCAGCGCAAGAACCGCCGGCAGCAGGTCACGGCCCTTCTCGGTGAGCACGTACTCGTGCCGCGTCCGCTTTCCAGGCTCCTTGTACGGCACACGCTCGAACAGTCCCGCCTCAGTGAGTTCTTTCAGCCTCGCCGACGCAACCGCCTCGGTGATGCCGACTCGCGACGCGAAGTCGTCGAAACGCGTTGTGCCGTAATAGGCCTCTCGCAGAATGAGCATCGCGGACCGGGTGCCGACCACTTCCATCGCCCGCCCGATCGAACAGTGTGTGGCCCGCCAGGCGTCGCGATCTTCGAGCACTCCGGTCAGTCGTACAGCGTCCATGCAATTCACCATACCCCCTGGCTTGCCATAACCATAGCCAGAGTCTACATTGCTGACTATGGAACTTCATAGCCAGCCGGTGCGGACTGGGCCGCTCCTCGCAATTCTGTCGGGAGCACCGTTTGTCGCCAGCCTCGATCTTTTTGTGGTCAACGTGGCCTTCGGCGACATCGCCAAGAGCTACCCGGGCCACTCACTCGGCGAGTTCAGTTGGATCCTCAACAGCTACGCGATCGTCTACGCCGCGCTGTTGATCCCCCTCGGACGCTGGGCGGACCGGATCGGGCACAAGCGCGCCTTCATCGCCGGCCTCGCACTGTTCACCCTCGCCAGCGCCGCCTGCGCTTTCAGTCCGTCATTGTGGGCACTGGTGGCATTCCGCATCGTTCAGGCAGTCGGCGCCGCAGCGCTCACCCCGGCCAGCCTCGGCCTCCTGATCAGTGCACTCCCGGCTGCAAAACGTCAATCCGGCGTACGCATCTGGGCGGCAGCCGGCGCGGCCGCTGCGGCATTCGGCCCCGTCGTGGGCGGCATTCTCGTCGAGGCGTCGTGGCGCTGGGTCTTCCTGATCAATGTTCCAGTCGGGATCGTATTGCTCTACTTCGCAATCCGACTCGTCCCGGATACAACACACAAGGACTCCGATGCCGGGATCGACTTCGTCGGCGCCGCCCTCCTCACCGTCGGAATCGGCTCTCTCGCGCTGGCACTCGTCCAGGGACCTGATTGGGGATGGACCGACAACCGCGTTCTGATCGCCTTCGCCGTCGCCGTCGCGACCCTACTTTCGTTCTGGTGGAGCAACTCTCGCCATCGCACTCCGTTGATTGCTCCTGACCTTCTGAAGATCCGCTCCTTTGCCTGGTCCAACGTCACCGCCATCCTGTTCAGCGCGGCATTTGCTGCCGGACTGCTCTCGAACATCCTCTGGCTGCAAGAAGTTTGGGGATACTCGGCATTGCGCACCGGCTTCGCCGTCTCGCCGGGTCCGCTTCTGGTTCCGCTGTTCGCGATCGCCGGTGGATCGCTTTCGCGCAAGTACTCGGCGGGACGCGTCGCCGCACTCGGCAGCCTTCTGTGGGCAGTCGGAACCGTATTGGTCCTCGTCTCGGTTGATTCGACGCCCAACTACGCGACCGGACTCCTGCCGGGCTGGATCATCGCCGGAATCGGTGTCGGCCTTGCCCTGCCGACCATTCTGTCGCAGGCCACGGCGGATCTTGCACCTGCCAGATCGGCCACCGGTAGCGCTATCGTCAGCATGAGCCGACAGATCGGAACCGTTCTCGGCGTGAGTGTTCTGATCGCGGTTCTCGGCTCCTCCGTCGACCCCGACACCTTCCGCCAGGCCTGGTGGGTGATCTTTGCCGTCGCGCTTGTGTCTGCCCTGGCATCGCTGGGAATGACGCCTGCGACCACACCCACCCCAGTTGTCCCTGCTGAATCCGCCATCCCTGAAAGGAATTTGTCATGAGAGACGCAGTTATCGTCGAAGCCGTTCGCACTCCGATCGGCAAGGGAAAGGCGAACGGCGCCCTGCACGGCATCAACGCCGTCGACCTCCTCGCCCACAGCCTCAAAGCGGTAGTCGAGCGCACCGGGATCGATGCCGCGCTGATCGACGACGTCATCGGCGGCGCGGTCAGTCAAATCGGCGAACAGAGCCAGAATGTCACTCGCACTGCCCTTCTCGCCGCCGGCTACCCTGAGTCGGTACCGGGAACCACCGTCGACCGACAGTGTGGAAGTAGCCAACAAGCAGTTCATTTTGCTGCTCAGGGCGTTATTGCCGGTGCGTACGACATCGTTGTTGCTGCCGGAGTCGAGTCGATGAGCCGAGTGCCGATGGGCTCGAGTAGCGTCGGGCGCGAGTCACTCGGTGTAGGTTTCGAAGAGCGCTATCCGGACGGACTGGTACCGCAGGGCATCAGCGCCGAATTGATCGCTGCCAAGTGGGGACTGAGCCGCACCCAACTCGACGAGTTCTCGGCGTCAAGTCATCGGAAAGCCGCGCTGGCAACCGAGAGTGGTTACTTCACCAAGGAACTCGCCACGCTCCCGCAACTGTCGGTCGACGAGGCCATCCGCCCCGGCACCACGGTCGAGACCCTTGCCGGCCTACGGACCGCCTTCGAATCCGACTACTACGCCCAGCGATTCCCACAGATCGACTGGTCCATCACCGCGGGCAACAGCAGCCCGCTTTCGGACGGCAGTTCGGCGGTGATGATCACGACCAGTGAGATCGCCGCGAAACTCGGCCTCACACCGAAGGCACGACTGCACAGCTTCGCTGTCGCCGGCGACGATCCGCTGTACATGCTCACGGCGGTCATCCCGGCCACCGAGAAGGTCTTGGCCCGTGCGGGTTTGACGATCTCGGACATCGATCTGTTCGAGGTCAACGAGGCCTTTGCTCCCGTCGTCCTCTCGTGGGCAGCAGACACCGGCGTCGATCTGTCCAAGGTGAACGTCCACGGCGGTGCCATCGCACTCGGCCATCCGCTGGGCGGCAGCGGAACCCGGATCATGACCACTCTGGTCAACGCTATGGAACAGCGCGGCGCGCGCTACGGACTCCAGACCATGTGTGAGGCAGGTGGGCTGGCCAACGCAACCATCCTGGAGCGCTTGGGCTGAGCAATCACCGCTGGACGGCACTCGGACACTAGTGACCGAGTGCCGTCCATTCGGGATCCGGCTTGCGCGCAACGACCCGGAACACGATTCCACCCCGTCCACTGCGCTGCACCTCGTCGATCAGGAAGCCTGCGTTTTCGAGGTATCCGACCGGTTCGCGGGTGAGGTGATCGGCACCGAACCGTACAGAAAGCGGTTCGACGGCCTTCATCAGCGCCCGTACAACCGTGTTGGTGCTCGGCCCGTGCTCAGCGAGCACGAATCGACCACCAGGCACCAGCACTCGAAATGCTTCGCTGGCAACTCGGTCCGGATCGGGGATCGTGCAGAACGCGTAGGTGGAGACCAATGTGTCCACGCATTCGTCAGGAACATCGAGTGCTTGCACGTCTCCGAGTCGTAGGTCGACTTCGGTCTTCACTCCCTCGGAGACCTTGACCCTGGCCTGATCGAGCATCGCAGTCGAGATGTCCACGCCGATGACGTAGTCGACGTCGTCCCCGTAGAGCGGCAGGTTCAGCCCGGTGCCCACGGCAATTTCGACCACGCGCCCATGCGCCTGATCTACAGCCCATTTCCGGGCGTCACCGAGCACAAAGCGCTCGAAGCGCCCGATCTGTCGGTCGTAGTGCGCCGCCATTGCGTCGAAAGTCTTGGCGACCTGTGCAGTGTCTGGTTCACGCATAGTGCCCCGTTTCGATCGATCTTCTGTGCAGTCTTACACGCGAGCACCGGGTCGGGAAGACCTTTCGTGACGAAGAGCGACCGGCCGCGCGACGCAGTCCCTGACGGATGACCCCGGTATCGTTCCAGGTGACCTGACCTCACCAACGACCATCATGGATAGAGACCTCGTGCGATCAAGTAACTGCGTCACCGGATCGGTCCGGCCACCTTTTTCCACTGATTCCACTGGAGGTCTGTGATGGCCGGAGGACTCTTCGCCCTGCTCGACGACGTCGCAGCCCTGGCTCGTATGGCTGCCGCCTCGATCGACGACGTTGCCGCCGCAACCGGTAAGGCGACCGCCAAAGCGGCAGGCGTCGTCATCGACGACGCAGCCGTCACGCCGCAGTACGTCCGTGGGCTCGCGGCCGAACGCGAGTTGCCCATCATCAAGCGCATCGCCATCGGATCGCTGCGCAACAAGCTGCTGATCATTCTTCCGATCGCTCTGCTGCTGAGTCAGTTCCTCCCCTGGCTGCTGACGCCACTGTTGATGGTCGGCGGCTGTTACCTCAGCTACGAAGCGGTTCACAAGATCTGGGGTGCAATTTTCGGCCACGGTGACCACCACGAGGCCGCCGACGAGCATCCTCGCGACGAAGAAGCAGTGGTTTCCGGCGCAGTCCGCACCGACCTGATCCTGTCGGCCGAGATCATGGTGATCGCACTCAACACCATCGCGGGCGAAGGTTTCTGGAGCCGGTTGGTGATCCTTGCCGTCGTGGCGGTCGTCATCACCGTGGTCGTCTACGGCGTCGTCGGACTGATCGTGAAGATGGACGACATCGGATTGAAGATCGCCGAGACGTCGTCTGGCTTCACCCACAAGGTCGGCCGAGGCCTCGTTCGCGGCATGCCTCACGTGATGTCAGTGCTCTCGGTGGTGGGTACCGCCGCGATGCTGTGGGTCGGTGGCCACATCCTGTTGGTCGGCATCGACGAACTGGGCTTCCACCCGCTCTACGACGCCGTTCATCACGGCGAAGAAGCAGTCAGTGACATCGCCGGAGTCGGCGGGGTACTGGCGTGGATCGTCAACACACTTGCGTCGGCGGCACTGGGTCTGGTGGTCGGCGCCATCATCGTCGCAGCTCAACTGGGTATCACCCGCCTGCTCGCAAAGCGTTCTGCAACGGCCTAGTCACTGCGAGTTGTGGCGGAGCACCATCTGCTCCGCCACAACTCGCAGTCCTTCACGCAACGACCGTGGCTCGAGCGCTTCGACGTCCGCTCCCAAACCGATCAACTGCGAGAGCGCGACAGCTTCGCTCTCGAGTTTCAGCTCGGCACTCACCCATCCGTCGTTGTCCTCTGGCCCCACTTCGACGGCAGCGGCAAGCTCACCCACCACATCGGGGAGCCGGCGCCTGCCCTCTGGTGACAACCGCACGCGACACTCGAAGCGAAGCAGCGAACGGTCGAACTCGGCCATCGACGCCGCCCACCACGACGGCAGATCGAAATCCACCGGCCGAGTGAACGAATCATCTTCTACCACGGCATTTTTGATGCGGCCGACTCGAAACGACAGCGTTCGACCGTTCATCCCCGCCACCAGATACCAAACACCGGCTTTGATGACCAGACCCAGCGGATCGACCGTCCGCTCGCGATCGCGATAGGCGAAGCGCAGTCGGCGCGAGTCCAGCACAGCGGATGTGACGATCGGAAGCGCAGAGATGTCGTCGACGCCGCCGAACCAACCCGGAACGTCTACCAGGATTCGGTCCTGCCACAGTCGTGCACTCTCGCGCAGGGGACCGGGCAGGGAGCGGAGCAGTTTGGCCCCCGCCGAACCGACGGCGTCGGATCGCCCGAGATCTGCAGCGATGGACGGCACGCCCAACAGCATGAGTGCGGACGTCTCGTCGTCCGTCATACCGGACAGCTTGGACTGCCAACCGTCGAGCAGACGGATGCCACCACCGGGGCCGCTCTCGGTCCAGATCGGCACGCCGGCAGCCGACAACGAGGCCACGTCGCGGTAGATCGTCCGCACCGAAACGCCGAACTCTTCGGCCAACTGATCGGCGATAACGCCGCGACTCCCCTGCAAACGCAGCATGAGTTGGAGCAACCGCGCGGATCTCATGGACCGAACATTACCGAGAATCACTGACAGAAGTTGTCAGGAATAGGGGTGCACAATGACCGTCATGGTCACTTGGAAGCAGTTCTCCGAAGAAGTACCCGCTCTTGCCGACGCGGTCCAAGCACGATTCAAAGCCCACAAGCATCACGTCCTCGCAACGCTGCGCAAGGACGGTTCACCGCGCGTGAGCGGCACCGAAGTCGAAATCCTCGACGGGCGTCTGGTGCTCGGTTCGATGTTCGGCGCACTCAAGGCGAAGGATCTCATCCGTGACGGGCGCTACGCCCTACACAGCAATCCCGGTGAGCACACCATGGAGGGCGGCGATGCGAAGATCGCCGGAATCGCACGCGAGGTGACCGGCGACGAGTTCGAAGCCGTGCTCGCAAGCTACACCTACGAGGTTCCGAAACCCCTGCACCTCTTTGTCCTCGACATCGACGAGGTGGTGCACACGACGGTCGACGACGAGCACATGTACGTCGATCTCTGGAAGCCGGGCAAGGAGATCACCCGCTTCACCAAGTGACGTTCTTCTCGCAATGCTCGCCGTTGGCACACGATTCCACCTGAACGGTGGCGTGGGAAAGACCGTGACTCTCGAGGACGGTGCGCGCGGATTCCAGAACGTTCGACGAATTCGCGTCACTGGTCAGGTGGACCGTCGCGACATCCATGCCGGTGGTGAGCGTCCAGACGTGTAGGTCGTGAACACCCATCACGCTCGGCAGCGCCGCCAGGTCGGCCTCGACCGCTTCGACGTCGACGTCGGCCGGCGACGCCTGCGTCAGAATGCGCAGCGATGCTGCGGCCAGTTTGATCGCACGCGGCACCACCCACAGCGAGATGAGAACACCGACGACGACGTCCGCCCACGTCCAGTTGAACAGCAGGACAAGGCCACCGGCGATCAGAACTCCGACGCTACCGACGGCGTCTGCAAGCACTTCGAGGTAGGCGCCACGCACCGCGAGGCTGTCCTTGGAATCGCCGCGCAGCATCAGCATCACGACGATGTTCGCGGCCAGACCGGCGGCCGCAGTGATGATCAGGGCGCCGCCCGGGATCTCGGGTTCGTTACCGATGCGGCCGATTGCCTCGTAGAAGACCCAGGCGGCGACGGCCAGCAGCATCACGGCGTTGGCCATGGCGGTCAGCACTTCGGCGCGGTGCCAACCGAAGGTCCTGGCCGCGGTGGTGCTGCCCTTCTTCGCGAGCAGCAAAGCCGTCAATCCCATGGCCATGCCCACCACGTCGGTGAGCATGTGGCCGGCGTCGGCAAGCAGCGCCAGCGAGTTGATCAGAATGCCGACCGTAGCTTCGAGTACGAGAAATGCAACGAGGATCGCAAGCGCGATCGCCATTTTCTTGATGCGTTGCGGTGACGGCCCTACTCCGACCGAATCTGCTGCCGAGTGGCCGTGTGAATGGCCGTGCCCTGCTCCCATTTGTCCTGTTCCCTCCCAAGTCCTTCTCAGAGCATATGCATACATTCGCATACATACAATGAGTTGCTCAGTGAGCGGGAAAAGGCAGAGGTCAGTGATCCGGCTCGTACGCCGGGTGCGGCACAGTGGGCGGCAGAGTGGCGATCGACGAGATGCGCTTCATGCCTGCTACCTGCAAGAGGTCGACGACCAGCGATCGAATCTGGGCAAACACCACCGTCGAGGACAGGCCTGCGTTCTCGACGATCGCCGGTTTCAGTTCCTTCGCCACCGAGCGCAGGACGCGCGCTGCCTCGGCCTGATCAGGCTGCTCCCCCGGCTCCGCCAGGATCATGTCCTTGAGAACTTCGACGGCTTTCGACAAGCGCTCGACCTGAGCCACCAGACGAGGATCGAGGATCTCGTCGTCCCTGACCAACGTCAACGAACGACGCGCGAGCACTCGAATGTTGCGCATCGCGTTGTCGATGGGATCGGCTGTCGCCATGAGCCTTTCGAGGCGCGGTCGACTGTTCCAGTACAGCGGGGAGATTCGGCTGATCTCGCGCCCGCCGAGGAGGTTGCTGCGCAATCCGTCGATGGCACCCTGAGTTGCGCGCGCCTTCTGCAGCGCCTTCACGATCGGGTCCGGGTCGTTCGCGACGAGGCCGTCTGCCACCAATTGCAGTACCTCTGACGCTGTTCCGAGGATCGATGCAGCGTCCTTGCGTGCGCGTCGTACCGGGTGCGTGGGGATGATCGCGACCACCGCGATGCCCACCAAACCACCGACAAGGGCGTCGATCATGCGATCGGGCCCGCCGCTGCCGCCCGGTGGGATCAGCGTCGCCACCAGCACGGCCGAGTTTCCGGCCTGCATGGAGAAGATCGGCCCGCTGTTCAGTAGCACCGCGACGGACATCGCCAGCACGACAACCAAACTGATCTGCCAGGGTCCGCTCCCGATGCCGGAGATGATCAGGTCACCGATTCCGATACCGACCGTGACACCCGCAACCAACTCGAACGAACGTCGTAGTCGGGCGCCCAACGACAGACCGAGCGAGACCACGGCGGCAATCGGCGCGAAGAACGGCGCATGGTGCCCGATCACCGTGGTGGCAACCCACCACGCCAATCCGGCCGCCAAGGCACATTGAATGATCGGTAGCGCCGACGTCTGAAGCCGACGCACCGATTTGCGAGCACGGTCCTTGATACCGGCCCGGCTCGGACGGAAACTGCTAACCGAGGCCAAGCGCTTCGGCGGCGTTGGGATCGCAGTCTTCGAGCAGATCTAGGCAACGCGCGTACTCGTCGGCCTCACCGATCGTCTTCGCGGCCTTGGCCAAGACAGCGACGCAACGGAGGAATCCGCGGTTCGGTTCATGGCTGTAGGGCACAGGACCGAAACCCTTCCAACCGTTACGACGCAGTTGGTCGAGTCCGCGGTGGTAGCCGGTACGCGCGTAGGCGTAGGCAGTGATGGTTTCGCCCTTGTCCAGGGCAGCCTCGGCGAGGTGGGCCCACGCGATGGAGGCAGTGGGATGGTCGGCCGCGACCTGGGCCGGGTCAGCGTGGTTGAGCAGTGCCGATTCCGCCTCGTCGTCGCCGGGAAGCAGAGTGGGCTTGGGTCCGAGCAGGTCACCGAATTGGGTCATGCGCTCATTGTGCCCGCTACGCCTTTCTGCCACAGGACCGCCTCGCCGACGGTCGGAGTTATGCCCGGTACATACCGGTCGTTACCCTGACATGGTCATTGCCGCATAAGACCGAAGGGTTACCCGTGCCGGACTCGAAAGACGACAACTCGAAAAAGAGCGCAGCCCCGAACGGTGCGCCCGAGAAGTCGGCCCCGACCGAACCTGCGACTGTGGCGATCCAGAAGGCAGACAAGAACTCGAAGGCGGACAAGAACTCGAAGGCGGGCGGCGACGCCAAAGCCGCCAGCGCGCCAACCGTCGCGATCCCCAAGGCAACGCAGGCACCCACAGCAACACCAGCAGAAGCACCGACACCCCAGCCCAAGCCGGAGCCCGCCACCGTCGCGATTCCGAAAGCCGCGCAGCCGACACCGCCACCCCGGCAAGCTCCAACCCCGCCGCCACCGCCACAGCGCGCCGCGCCTCAACCGCCACAGCGCTCCGCACCTCAACCGCAGCAGCGCGCCGCACCTCAACGTGTGGGTGTCGCAGCGACCCCACCGCCGGCCCAGCCGATGCCGACTCGCATCGAGCCTGCCGCGCCGGAAAAAACCAAGCGCAGCGGCAAGGGCTGGTACATCGCGGCAGCAGCGGCCGGCGTCGCCGTCCTCGCGGCAATCGGCATCGCAGTCTTCGTCTCGTCCAACAGCGGTAGCGGCGAAAGCTCACCTGAAGCCCAGGTTCAGACCGCCATCTCGACGTACGTCGATGCTCTTCAGACCGGTGATCTGGCGACTCTACGAACGTCGACGTGTGGCGCGCTGGGCGAGTACTACCGCACTATTCCGGACGCGGCGTTCGCTCAGGTCCACGACAATGCCGTCGCTCAGAAGACGATCCCGCAGGTCGGAGCCGTCGATGCGGTGCGCATCACCGACGACACCGCGATCGCTCAGGTCCAGGCAAGTTTGCCGAGCACCGGCGAACAGTCGTGGCGCACGTTCGACCTCGAGCGCCAGGACGGCACGTGGAAAGTCTGCGATCCCAGCAAGTAAGCACCTGAACAGAAAATGCGCGCCGACGAGAAATTCGTCGGCGCGCATTTTGTTCTGTGTAGCTGAGTTGTGAAGCCGATCAGCCTGCGGACACCGAGCGTCCGGCCGACTTCAGGTCGTTGCACGCCTCGACGACGCGAGCCGTCATGCCTGCTTCGGCCTTCTTGAGGTAGCTGCGCGGGTCGTATGCCTTCTTGTTTCCGACCTCGCCGTCGATCTTGAGGACGCCGTCGTAGTTGGAGAAGAAGTGTCCGGCGATCGGACGGGAGAACGCGTACTGGGTGTCGGTGTCGACGTTCATCTTGACGACGCCGAAGTTCAGCGAATCCTCGATCTCGGACTTCAGCGATCCCGATCCACCGTGGAAGACGAAATCGAAGGGCTGCGAGCCTGCGGCCAGGCCGAGCTTGGCAGCGGCGACCTTCTGGCCCTCTTCGAGAACCTCGGGCTTGAGCTTGACGTTGCCCGGCTTGTAGACGCCGTGGACGTTGCCGAAGGTGGCTGCGAGCAGGTACTTGCCCTGTTCGCCGATGCCCAGAGCATCGACCGTCTTCTCGAAGTCTTCACTCGAGGTGTAGAGCTTGTCGTTGATCTCGGCCTCGACGCCGTCTTCTTCGCCGCCGACGACACCGATCTCGACCTCGAGGATGATGCGTGCAGCCTTGGAGAGGGCGAGCAGTTCCTTGGCGATTGCCAGGTTCTCGTCGATCGGGATAGCCGAGCCGTCCCACATGTGCGACTGGAACAGCGGGTTACGACCGGCGTCGACGCGCTCCTGCGAGATCGCGAGCAGCGGACGCACGTAGGTGTCCAGCTTGTCCTTCGGGCAGTGGTCGGTGTGCAGCGCGATGGTGACGTCGTACTTTGCCGCGATCACGTGTGCGAACTCGGCGAGCGCAACAGCGCCGGTGACCATGTCCTTGACGCCCAAACCGGAACCGAACTCGGCGCCGCCCGTCGAGAACTGGATGATGCCGTCACTGCCGGCGTCCGCGAAGCCCTTGATGGCTGCGTTGATGGATTCGGAGCCGACACAGTTGATGGCGGGGAAGGCAAAGGAATGCTCCTTGGCCCGACCAAGCATCTCGGCATAGACCTCGGGAGTTGCGATAGGCACGGCGGGAGTCCTCCATATACGTGTCGTTCGGAGCGCTCGGCGATGTGAAAGCGCTTCGTGTGGTCCTAGCAGTATGGCAAGTCCGACTCGTCACGTCTCTTTGCGGTCTCGGCCGCCGCCACTGACGCGATGACCTGCGGTGGTGGGAAACACTCAGATTCGGCCGGTACTCTGGCCCCCGTGAATGTGCAGGCAGCAACTGAATCCGTGACGAACCTGGCCTTGCTGCCCGGCTTCCTCGATCCCGTGAACCTCTTGAATTCCTTCGGAACGTGGGTTCTGGTGGGACTGCTTCTGGTGGTCTTCATCGAATCAGGGCTGCTGTTTCCGCTCTTGCCCGGCGATTCTCTGCTCTTCACCGCAGGGCTGATCGCGGCTTCCAAGTCCACCGAGATCGAACCGTTCGCGCCGCTGTGGGTGCTCCTGGTGACGATTCCGATCGCCGCGATTCTGGGTGACCAAGTCGGGTTCTACATCGGCGCCAAGGGCGGAACTGCCCTGTTCAAGACGGACGACGCGCGGTTCTTCAAGAAGAAGTACATCGACGAGTCGCATGCCTTCTTCGAAAAGCACGGCCCGATCACCATTATCCTGGCGAGGTTCGTGCCGATCGTGCGTACTTTTGCACCGGTTGTCGCGGGCGCCTCGAAGATGAAGTACTCACTGTTCCTGACCTACAACATCGTCGGCGGCATCCTGTGGGGTGCCGGTGTGACTTTGCTCGGCTACCTCCTGGGGCAGATCGAATTCATCCGCGACAATGTCGACTACATCTTCATCTTGATCGTCCTGGTGTCGGTTCTGCCGATCGTCTTCGAAATCGGAAAGCGAATTCTGGCGTCGAGACGTGGTGAATCGGCGAATACTTCCACTACGGACAATTCGACGGTGACAGTCCCCGAAGACCCCACCCCCTGATTGCAGAACGAGGCGAAGAACTGACCACGATGACGCTCGCATCCGGCAGTTTCTCCCCACTCGAGACTGCCGGGCCCCTGTTGGTCTGGATTATCGTCGTCACGTTCGTCTTCATCGAGTGCGCGATCATCCTCGGGTTGTTTCTCCCTGGTGACTCGCTGCTGATCACAGCCGGAATCGTGCTTGCCGGTCACGAATCCGGTGCAGGCCACGTGTGGGCGCTGTCGGTGGGCGCGATGATCGCTGCCATTGCCGGCAACCAGGTCGGGTACGTCATCGGCCACCGGACGGGCAACCACATCAAAGCCCGTAAGGGCGGCAAGTACTTCACCGAGAAGAATCTGCACCGCGTCAACATCCTGTTGGAGAGACACGGGTTCTGGGCCGTCCTGATCGCCCGCTGGGTTCCGTGGGTTCGCACCCTGTGCCCGATGGTCGCAGGCGCAGCCAAGATGAACCACACGCGCTACACCATCGCGAGCACCATCGGCGCGATCATCTGGGCACCGGTACTCCTGCTGCTCGGTTTCTACGGTGGCTCGTTCCTCGATCGCGTTCCGTGGTTGCTGCCCGCCGTGCTGATCGTGATGATGGTCAGCTTGGTCATCGGCACCGCTTTGGGAATCTGGCAGTACCGCAAGGAAATGGCCCGACCGGCCGAAGACGTCGAGGTAGAAGAAGTCCTCGACTAGAAGCTGTCTGCTCAGTGCAGGTGGCTCTGGTCCCACGCCGGAAGCGGGTCGTCGTAGCGAATCCAGACCCGCGGTCCTTCGCGTAGTTCGTCATCGGTCAGCAGAGCCGGATCGAGGATTCGCGACGGCGTCGCCGGGTCGAGTTTCACTCCGATGAACACGATCTCCTGCCCTGGCACCTCCGCTGCCGACGCCCACAGTTGCGCCGGTTCGATGACGAGGTTGGGGCCTGCCTGCGACCAGATAGCGGCGAACTCGGGCCTACTGGCGATCCAGCAGAAGCCTTTGCTTCGCAAGAGTCCCGCGAACTGACCGAGCGCAGCCTCGAGTCGCGCCGGATGAAAGGGGCGCGAGGCTCGATACGTGACGCTGCGTATTCCGTACTCCTCGGTTTCCGGGGTGTGCCCGCCGGCCAGCTCCTCGTCCCAACCGGGTACTTGCGCAGCCAGTTCCGGGTTGTAGAGACCGGTTTCGAGGACGCGATCGAGGGTGACTTTTCCGTGGTCGGTCCGAATCAGCTGAGCAGTGGGGTTGAGCCTTCGAAGCGTCGCCTCGACGGTTCCCGCCGCCCGCGGACTCACCAAGTCGGTTTTGTTCAGCAAGATGACGTCGGCGAACTCCACCTGATCAACCAGGAGATCGGAGATGCTGCGTCCGTCCCCCTCCCCGGCTTCGAGGTTGCGCTCGTCCAGTCGCTCGCCTTTTGCCAGCTCGCCGAGGAAGGTCGACGCGTCCACCACGGTCACCATCGTGTCGAGCTTCGCGAGCGAGCCGAGGCTGAAGCCGTCCTCGAATTCCCAGTCGAAGGTGGCCGCCACCGGCATCGGTTCGGAGATGCCGGTGGATTCGATCACCAACTGATCGAATCGCCCCTCTCGGGCCAGCGCGCCGACGGCGTCGATCAGATCCTCACGCAGCGTGCAGCAGATGCATCCGTTGGTGAGCTCGACCAACTTCTCCTCCGTGCGATCGAGGTGGCCCTGGCCCGCGACGAGCGCCGCGTCGATGTTGATCTCGCTCATGTCGTTGACGATGATGGCGACCCGACGGCCGTCTCGATTGGCGAGGATGTGGTTGAGGAGTGTGGTCTTGCCTGCGCCCAGAAATCCGGACAGCACGGTTACCGGTAGCTGCTTCATTCCTTAATGGTAACCATTGTCATTATCGACAACGGGAGGCGGGCCTACTGCACTGCAGACGCACTACCCGAGAACTGGCTCTCGGGCCTCGGCAACCCGAAATGATCACGAAGCGTCGTACCCGTGTATTCGGTGCGGAACAGACCGCGATCCTGCAGGATCGGGACCACACGCTCGGTGAAGATTTCGAGTCCACCCGGGTAGTACGGCGGCATGACGTTGAATCCGTCAGCAGCACCGCTGGTGAACCATTCCTCGATCGTGTCAGCCACCTGCTCGGCGGTTCCGGCGAACACCCGGTGTCCGCGCGCACCCGCCAAACGATGAAGCAGGCCCCGAACCGTCGGACGCTCACGCTCGACTATGCCGGCGATCACCTGCAATCTGCTTTGCTTGTTGTCGGTGACATCACCTGCCGCCGCGAACAATTCGACAGGAACCGGTGCATCCAGTTCCAGATTCCGAACATCGGTCCCGGTGAGTGCACCGAGCTGCGCGAGCCCGTACTCCGGCGAGGTCAACTCGTTAAATTCTCGCTCGAGCGCCTTGGCTTGTTCCTCGGTGTCACCGATGAACGGGCTGATTCCGGGCAGAATCTTGACATGATCGGGGTTGCGCCCGAACTGAGCAGCCCTCGACTTGATGTCGGTGTAGAACGCCTGCGCATCGGAAAGTCTCTGGTGCGCTGTGAAAATCGCCTCCGCATACTGACCGGCAAACGCGCGACCGTCGTTGGACGCCCCGGCCTGCACCAGCACCGGGTATCCCTGCGGCGTTCGCGGTGCGTTGAACGGTCCCCGCACCCGAAGATGCCGGCCGACGTAGTTGATCTCGTGAATCTTGTTTCTGTCCGCGTAGATTCCGTTCTCCCGGTCCAGACTGATCGCGTCGTCCTCCCAGCTGTCCCACAACCGCACCACCGCGTCGACGAATTCCCTTGCACGCGAATACCGGTCGCCGTGGTCCGGATGCTTGGCCAGCCCGAAGTTGGCGGCAGCCAGATCCGTACCCGTGGTGACGATGTTCCACCCAGCACGTCCGTTCGAGATGTGGTCGAGCGAGGCGAACAGCCGAGCCAGGTTGTACGGCTCGTAGTACGTGGTCGACGCCGTCGCGATCAATCCGATCCGCTCGGTTGCCACTGCAATGGCCGTCAACAAGGTGATCGGCTCCAACGTTCCTGCGGGACCGTGCTCGACGTCGCTGCGCAACGCGGGACCGTCGGCGAAGAAGATTCCGTCGAACTTCGCCGCCTCAGCAGTGCGAGCGATCTCCTGGAAATACGTGACGTCGAACAGACGTTCCGGTGTTGTCCACGGATGACGCCACGCCGCTTCGTGATGACCGGCGGGGTGGATGAACGCGTTGAGGCTCAGTTGGCGCGGAGAATCAGACATGCCTGAATGCTGGCAACTGCCGCCGCAGTCCGACAGGGTTAGGGTTCGCGTGATTCCAACTCGGGGTTGGCAGCTCGGTATCGTCACATGGGTGAGCCGCGTAGTCGTAGCCGAGTTCGTACCGTCCGGATCGACAGCATCGGTTCTTCACCAGTGGTGTGAGGTCTTCGCCGAAGGCCAGCGTCACCTGTCCGGAACTGCGCCGACAGCGACGGCCCTGATGGAAATGATCGAGGCCGAGGACGGTTCAGTCGATGTGTGGCGTTGGATCGCACGCGACGGCGGAACGGACGAAGTCCTCGGCATCGCCCAGGCGCGACGCAACTCGGCGGAACCTGATCTCGCAGAGTTTCGGATGTACGTGACACCCCACGCGCAGCGACGAGGGGTAGGACGAGCGCTTGCCGAACTCGCCGAAGTCGACATCGCCGGGTTCGGCGTGCGAAGAATCAGAGTGACGGCGCTCGTCGGAAGCTCAGCCGAGCATTTCCTGGGATCGTTCGACGGCCACCGCGTGCTGCTTCGGTTGGCCAACCAGGTTCAGCACCTCAGCCCTCCCACCGCACACAGCGCCCGCCCCGGCTATCGAATCGTCAGTTGGCGCAACCGAACCCCGGACGAGCTGGTCCACTCCTTCTCGGAGGCATTGAACCGACTCCTCGACGCGCCGGGCGCCGAACTGCAGATGCCCGAACGTAATTGGGGAGCCGACGAGGTCAGATCGTGGGAACAGAAGATGACGGGTGGCTCTCAGGTACTCCTGGTGTGCTGCGCGGTCGACGACAGCGTCGGCGAAGTAGCCGCAGCGACAGTGGTGACGGTGGACGAACATGACAGCACCCACGCATCGCAGCATGACACCGTGGTACTTCCCCAGCACCGCGGACACGGTCTCGCTCGGTGGGTCAAGGAGCAACAAGCGTCTGTGTTGGCAGCTGAATTTCCCTCGCTGCGAAGAATTTACACAACGGTGAACGCGGAAAACCACCCGATGCTGACCGTCAATCGGAGCCTGGGATACCAGACCGTTGCGGAGCGGATCCTGGTGGAGATCAGGAGAGTCGAGAGTGCGTTGCACAAGCCTCGGTGACGATCTTCCTCCACAGGAGCGGGTGAGACTGCCAGAAGTTGTGCGCGACACCGTCGACGACCTCGAAACTACCGTTAGGCACGAGCTCGGCCAGTTGCTGCAACGGCCACGACGGGCGAATATCGTCGGCCGCCGCGAGAAATGTCATGGGCACGGGTGAGTCGGCCAACTGCCGAAACAGCTGTGGTTCATGGATCCATTCGATGAACGATTCTTGAAGCGATTGCCAGACAACAGGTTCCCAAGGTATCTGCGGGTCCGGCTCGATTCCCGCTTCGTACTGCTTCGACCAGGTCCGGTCCTTGTGGAGGCCGTGCCCCGCGATGCCGACGACGCCGGACACCGATTCCGGACAGTCGAGTGCGTACCGCACCGCCAAGTCGGATCCCCACGAGTGCCCCAGCACGACCCAGCTGTCGATCTCGAACGTGCGTCGGACCAGTTCGAGGTCCGCAACCGCCTGCGCCATAGTATGAGCGCCGCCACCGGACCGGCCGACTCCGCGTGGCCCAGGGCACCACGCGCGCATTCCTTCCGGAACCAGCTCGTCGTGAGCAAGATAGTGAACGCATCCCGGGCCGCCGGAGAGAACCAGAACGTCCGCCCCTGCCCCACCGACATCGATGTGAAGACGTACGCCGTCCGCGTCGACCACGTGCCGGGATTCCATGAGGGAAAAGCCTAACGCTTACGCGGGTATCCAGCCGCCGAGACGACAAATGCCGCCTCCATGAGCATCCACCCACCCACCTGCACCGAGAGGTCTCGCTCGGGCACGCTCGACGAGCGCACCGTTCCGGCGGCGAAGGTGGCGATGTCGCCGGACAGACTCGGCAACTGAGCATCCTTGGTCCAGTCATGCCCGAACAGCGGCAGACCTTCGATCTGCAGTCTGTTGTTCCAGGCCGCTTCCGCGGAGGACAGAACGATCTGCGCTGCGAGTTCGCGCGCTCGCAGGTCCTCGTGAGTCTCCCAGGACAAGTTCACCACCACGAACGCGAGGTAGCGAGCCAGGATTGCGTTGAACAGTCCGCCGTCGCCTCCGCCACCGCCCGTGATGACTCCGTACTCGGTCATTCCGTCGTACACCGCGTCGACGAGTTTGTGGACTCGCTCGCGGTGGCGCGGTTCGCCCAATCGCGTCGACAACTCGGTTTCCAACCCCAGCGTGACGCCCTGGCAGTACGAATAAATCGCGCGCTCGAGGGTGCCGTCGCGGCGGATACCGTCGAAGATCAGTCCGGAGTCCGGATCCCGCAGCGTCTCGTCGATCCAGTCGGCCGTTGCCTGCGCGCGCCAGAGTTTTCCGGTGCGCGCCAGCATGATTCCGGCGGGTCCGTTTGCCGGTGTGTTGTAGAAATCGGAACCTTTGCACCACGGAATACCGCCGCCGTCGGCCGGGGACCACGAATCGAAGAGTTGCGATTCGAGCGCCTGGACCGCGGTCCGGTGATCGACCGAGAACATACGTTGAGCACGTTCGAGCGAGAGGCCCAGCCACGCCATGTCGTCGTAATAGTTGTTGGTCCACGCCGAGACGTTGCGGACCCGCACACTGCGGGCAACCTTCGCCACCCGGCGACGACGCTTGGGCGTCGGGTCACGTTCGAGCGCGTCGATTGCAGTGTCGAGCAGGTGTGCTTGCCACCAGTAGTGCCACGGCTTGAACATCCGCTCGCGCCGAACAGCAGGCCAGGCAACCACGCCGAGTGCTGTCCGGGGCAGTCCCCACAGGCGCCGAAGGTGACGACTGACTATCGCGCCCTCAGCCGCATCGGCTCGCTCTGCCCACACTTCCTGCATAACTACCTATCCTGTCTGGTCGAGGCGCTACGCGCTAGCCGGAATTCGCGAGCGAGATCAGCGGGAATCGGCGAGATCGGCATGCTCACGTACCCACGCGTGCATCGCAATGCCGGCCGCGACGCCGGCGTTGATGCTGCGAGTCGACCCGAATTGCGCGATCGAGACCGTCATGGACGCAACCTCTTTCGCATGTTCGGTCACTCCGGGCCCTTCTTGACCGAACAGCAGGATGCACTCTCGCGGCAGGCTTGCCGTTTCCAGCGGCACCGACCCCGGGGTGTTGTCGACGGCAACGATCGTGAGTGAATTCTCACGGGCGTACTCGACGAGCTCGCTGATATCGGCGTGGTGAACGATGTGTTGGTATCGATCGGTCACCATGGCGCCCCGCCGATTCCAGCGCCGACGCCCCACGATGTGGACCGCGGCCGCAGCAAACGCGTTTGCCGTGCGGACCACCGTGCCGATATTGGCGTCGTGCGCGAAGTTCTCGATGGCGACATGCATCGTGTGACGGCGCGAGTCGATGTCCTCGACTATCGCTTCCCGCGTCCAGTACCGGTACTCGTCCAAGACGTTTCGACGATCACCCTCGGCGAGGAGTACGGGGTCGTAGCGCTCGTCTGTCGGCGGTTCCGTGTCGTGCCCCTCGGCCCACGGCCCGACGCCGTTGGGGTTCTCGCCCCACTCGGTGGGTCCCGGTTCACCGGCCCCACCGGAGACGTCGTCAGCTGCGACTTCGGTCATCAGTACACCTCGTTGGAATCTGCAGCCACCGTGAAGCCGTGCGTGGTCTGATCGTTGACACACGAGACGTCTGTCGCGGTGGTCGTACAGGTGAAACCCAGTTTGCTCAGCGGTTGACCGGCCGCCAACACCGGATCGGCGTCGGGACCGCCCGAGGTGTACACCTCTCCGCCCGAACACATGAAAGCACCCTCACCCTCGTCGGTGACGCGAATACCGTTGCCCCAGTTGACCATGCAGCTCTCCGGCCGCGGCGGAACCGGAGTGGTCGTTCCCTCGCACCCGGCTTCGATTCTGGTGGGCAACTTGATGATGCCGCACTGGAAGTTCCCGTCGGGAGTGGTGAAGTAGTACGACTCGTTGCGCTCGAACTGCACGTCCGTGAGCGTCGTCGTCGGTGGCAGCGTCGTGGTCGGTGGTTCGGTGGTCGTGGGGACGACGGGCGCGACGGTGGTGGTTGTCGTCGGCACTGCGGTAGTGGTGGTCGAACTTGGCTGCGCCGCTACGGTCGGCGCTGAATCCGCCTCCCCGCCGCACCCTGCGAGCACGAGCGCCGACCCGACGCCCAACAAGACGAACCCCACCCGAACACGAACCACCCGACTACCTCCACACACGTCATCTTGGCCCAGCAACAGCCGACAGTGCACTCTATCGTGTGGTCGACTAAGTGCTGGTGACGCGCTTGTTCATCAGCCGTGAGAGCCACGCGGGCGAGAACCGCGACGCACTGAGAAAGAGCTTCGCCTGCGTTCCGACCGGGTAGTGAACCTTGTGTACGCGTCCGGCGCCGCGTGTGGCCGCCCACAGTTCCTTCGCGACGTCGGTGGCAGTCAGCTTGATACCCAACGATCTGGTGGCTCCGGTGTCCATTCCAGTGACCATCGCGGTCTGGACGAACAACGGCCAGAGCGCGAGAACACGGATGTCGTGCTGTGCCCATTCCAGATCGAGCGCCTCGGTCAGGCCGCGGATCGCGAACTTGGTTGCACCGTACGTCGCCAGTTCGGGCTGGCCGTAGATCGCCGAAGCGGAGCACAGATTGACCACCTGAGCGCCGACGGTATCGCGGAGGTACGGGAAAGCCGTGTGCGTGCCGTTGAGGGTGCCGGTGATGTTGATGTCGACCATTCGGCGATGCGCCGCAAGAGAAATATCCTCGAACCGTCCCGAGGAGAGCACGCCCGCATTGTTGATCAGGATGTCCAGACGCCCGGACTCCCCGGCAAAATCGGCCAGACACTGCGCCCATCCCACCGGATCGGTGACGTCCAGGACACCCGTCACGACGCTCCCACCGAAACCGTCGATCTCGGCCTTCAAGGAGGCAAGGCCGGCGTCGTCGATGTCGAACGCGCCGACGCGGTATCCGTTGCGCGCGAACAACAGCGACGTCTCCCGCCCGATTCCAGCCGCGGCACCGGTGATGAAGACGTTCGGTTCGCTCATCCGGTCAGGCTATCCTGGATGTGGAGGAAATCTGATGAATCACCGTCGCGTCGTACACACCGTGTGTTTCATCGCGGTGGGATATCTGATCGTGCTCGCGGTGTGGCTCGGATGGCTGGTCGAGCACACCCCACCTGGCACTCTGCCCTATCAGATCGGCGGGCTACTCGCCGCTTTCGGCTCGGTACTCGGATTCGGAATGGCCTGGGCCAATCGACCGACCCGCGCCGAGCGCAAGCTCGAAAAGCACGGCCTCGAAGGGTGGGCACGAATCGACAAGGTCACACCCCTGCGCCGAACCGTCGACGGCGAGTTGGCCAAGCTCGCACTCCGCCTCACGGTTCCAGGTTCCGATTCGTACTCGGGCCGGATCGAGTACGAGATCCGACCCGAGTTCAAAGACAAGATCACTCCCGGATCCACGGTCACCGTCATGGTGGACCCGAAGAACCGAGACCGAATCATGCTGTGCCCGTGAAAAACTAGACGCTCTTCTTGCGTCCCAGCGCCAACATGCCCTCCACCAGCATCAGTTGCGCTCCCGCGTACGACGCCAGGATCACACCCTCGGCAGCGGCGCGGCCGGCGGTCCCTCGAATGAACAGTCGACGCACCACGATCAGCCCGTCGGACGCGGTGAAGAGCACTCCGCCCAATCCGAGCCAGGAGCGTCGATCCTTGTTCGGGACGACAACGTCGAGCACGGCCTTCGATTGCGGTGCCAGAGCGGGGTCTGCCGACAACGTCGAGGTGGTTCCCAACATCAATCCGTATCCGGTGAGCGGCGTCGACACGCTCGGTGCCTTGGCACGGAGCAGACCGGACGCCGTCGACCAACCGCTGATGCGGGGTTTGAGGGCAGCACGGGTCGGCCGTGCCCCGCGGCGCAGGAGAAGAGCCGAGTAACTGGCCTGCATCACCGCGAACGACGACGCGCCCTTGATCAGACGAGCATCGTTGTCCGGGTCGATCATGAACACGTCGCCGACGGTCGCAGCGGCGAGGCCGGCGAGAAGCAGTGCGGTATCGGCTGTTTCCGTCTCCGAGCGCTTGCGCAGCACTCGGGCCGCCAAGGCAGGTGCAATCAGCGGCTTCGCGATCTGCTGAACCCGCTCGTTACCGACCACTGCCCCGACCACCGTCGCTGCCGTCGCCGCCGCAAAAACTGCGTGCTCGATGCCCCACTTGCCCGCCATCACAATCCTCCTGTTGGTTACACGTCCAACAGCGACCGTACTGGGTCACTCAGGCAGCATCGCCGGATTTGACGTCCGCGCCGTAGACATCGACGTATTCCTGCCCCGACTGGTCACAGAGCACTGACATCAATTCGTCCGTCGCCGCGCGCACGACGGCCTGGTAGCCACGAAGTTCGCGGTACCGAGAGAAGTCGATCGGCTCCCCTACCGTGATCCGGACCTTGCTGAAGCGCCACATCCGCGTACCCGGCGGGTTGACTGCGTCGCCGCCGTGCACGACGACGGGAATGACCGGCGCCCCGGTTTCCAAGGCGACACGAATCGCTCCGGTCTTTCCCTTGTACAGGCATCCGTCGGGCGATCGCGTTCCCTCGGGATAGATCCCCCAGACGCCGCCTTTGTCGAGAATTCCGATGGCCGTGTCCAATGCCGCACGGGAGGCATCGGCGCCACTACGGTCGATCGGCACCTGACCCGCCCCACCGAAGAACCAGCGCTGCATCGCGCCCTTCACACCGGTCCCCGTGAAATATTCACTCTTCGCGACGAAGGTGATGCGCCGGCGCACCATGAGGACCAGGAAGAACGAGTCGACGACTGCCCGATGGTTTCCGGCGAGAATCACCGGCCCTTTCTTGGGGATGTGGTGCTGCCCCTCGATCGTCGGCCGCCCGAACAGCCAGAGGACCGGGCCGATCAGAACGTATTTGAACAGCCAATAGAGCACAGGGCATCACCTTTTCCGTCTAGTAGACAGTGTCTACGTCCAGAATAATAGACACTGTCTTCCATGACTGTCAGCAGCCTTCGCGAAACACTCGTCGCCACCGGCGTCGAGATTCTCGATGCCGACGGCGCCACAGAACTGACGCTACGGGAGATCGCGCGTCGGGCGGGCGTGTCGCACGGCGCCCCGCGGAGATACTTTCCGACCCACAACAGCCTGCTTGCCGCAATTGCCTCACACGGCCTGCGCGATCTCACCGAAAGACTCCAACCGGCACTTGTCGGCAAACAACCCGCTCGTAGCCGATTGATCTCGGCAGCAATCGAATACGTGTCATTCGCCCAGGAGCGGCCGGCGATGTTCGAGTTGATATTTCGCCACGACCTCCTCGAAGCCGCCGGCAGCAACCTCCGAGAGTCGTCACTCCCGCTCTTCGCCGCCCTGCAAGCCTTGACCGAAGAGGCCGACGCGTCCGATCCCACCACTTCTGCGGTGAACATCTGGACCGGAACCCACGGCATCGCAGTGCTGGCGGCAAATCGAAGCCTCGCGCTCGTTGCACCCGGCCTCGACATCGCGGCACTGGTCACCACAAGTGTGACGGACCACCTTTTACGGACTCGTTGATTTACATAGTTACCCTATGCAATAATATTTTTCGTGACAGATGAAGAGCAGCAACTGCACGAACTACTCGTCGACCTCGTGAGCAACACGCACCGCTTCGCGAAGCTGGCAGGTTCTTTCGCGTCCGATCAGTACCCACGCGCCTGGCTGCGCGCGCTCTCACTCCTCGAGGAATACGGCGAAATGCGGATCAGCGATTTCGCTCGACTCGACAGAAGCTCGCAGCCCTCTGCCACTGCCCTACTGCGCAAACTCGGCGAGAACGGTTACGTCGAACGCCGCGCCGACCCGGAGGACGCCCGCGCAGTGCGCGTCGCTATGACCGAGAAGGGTCGAAAGATCCTGAACGACGGCCGAAACGAGATCGCCGACGCTCTAGTCCCCCACTTCGTCGAACTCGGGCCCGAGCAGATCAAGAAACTGGCCGACGGATTGGCCGAATTGCGGTCCATCATCAAGACTTCCGACCCCAGCTGAAATACCCACCACTGAAAAAGGAGGTGGCCGTGAGCAACACGACCGCGACATCAACGCACCAGAACGAGGCTCCGCCGAGCCTCCTGAAACAACCGAAAGCGGTGTGGGCGGTAGCCTTTGCCAGCGTCATCGCCTTCATGGGCATCGGATTGGTCGATCCGATCCTCAAGCCGATCGGCGAACAACTCGACGCCACACCGTCGCAGGTTTCGCTCCTGTTCACCAGCTACATGCTCGTCACCGGCGTGGCCATGCTCATCACCGGTGTGGTGTCCAGCCGCATCGGCGCCAAGAAAACGCTTCTTGTAGGCCTTGCCATCATCATCGTGTTCGCCTCTCTGGCAGGCGCTTCCAGCACCATCGGCCAGATCGTCGGATTCCGTGCCGGCTGGGGACTGGGCAATGCACTCTTCATCGCAACGGCATTGGCGGCCATCGTCGGCGCGGCCAGCGGCGGCGTCGCACGGGCAATCATCCTCTACGAGGCTGCACTGGGCATCGGTATCGCGGTCGGACCGCTGGTCGGCGGCGTTCTCGGTGACATCAGCTGGCGCGCACCGTTCTTCGGCGTCGCAGCCCTGATGGCGGTTGCTTTCATTCTCATCGTCGTGATGCTTCCGAGCGCACCCAAGCCCGAACACCACACGTCCATCGCTGCACCGTTCCAGGCGCTGCGACACCGCGGGCTACTCACCGTTGCCATCACCGCGCTGCTCTACAACTACGGATTCTTCACACTGCTCGCGTACACACCGTTCCCCCTCGACATGGGGGCGTACCCGATCGGATTCATCTTCTTCGGATGGGGCCTGATGCTGGCGATCTCGTCGGTCTTCCTCGCCCCTCGCCTGCAACGACGCTTCGGCACACTACCGATGATGATGCTGGCGCTGACACTGTTCGCACTCGACCTCGGCATGATGGCGCTCTTCACCGAGAACAAGATCGTCTTGATCGTGGGTGTCGTCCTCGCCGGCTTGTTCCTCGGCGTGAACAACACACTCATCACCGAAACCGTCATGATCTCGGCTCCCGTGGAACGGTCGACCGCCTCGGCTGCTTACAGCTTCGTTCGATTCGTCGGCGGCGCCGCAGCTCCGTGGGTAGCCGGCAAGCTCGGTGAGTCCAACGTCCACATGCCGTTCTGGGTCGGCGCGGTGCTCACCCTCGCCGCCGTGTTCGTCCTGTCGAGCGGACGCAAGGTCCTCGCACACGTCGACGACCACGATCCCGCGCCGCACAGCGTCGACGAAGCACTCGCCGTCACCGTCGGCGACTGACCCCTGTGAGTGGTTGAGGAGTGCAGGGACTCCTTAACCACTCACGGGGCGTCAGCTCAGGTTCAGATCTTCCAGGCCCAGCAGCGATCGGTACTCGACGCCCTCGGCACCGATAATCGCGTCCGCACCCGTCGCGCGATCGACGACGGTAGCGACTCCGACCACTGTGGCCCCTGCCTCGCGCAGAGCCTTCACTGCTGTCAACGGAGAATTGCCCGTCGTGGTCGTGTCCTCGACAACCAGGACACGCTTGCCCACGATGTCCGGGCCCTCGATCTGACGCTGCATCCCATGAGCCTTCGCAGCCTTGCGAACGACAAACGCGTCGATCGGGCGTCCGGGAGCGTGCATCACCGCCATCGCAACCGGATCGGCGCCCATCGTCAAACCTCCGACGGCGTCGAAATCCCAGTCCGCGACCAGTTCACGCAGCAGCGAGCCGATCAGCGGCGCCGCCTTGTGGTGAAGTGTCGCGCGGCGAAGGTCGACGTAGTAGTCGGCTTCCTTGCCCGAGGACAACGTCACCTTTCCGTGTACAACAGCCAATTCGCGCACCAGCGCAGCCAAATCCTCACGATCGCTCATGAGTGCTCAGCCTACCGACCACCGGCTTATGCTCGGCTTCTGCCTCTGGGCTACGTTCGCCCGCGGCCTCGTCCAACGATGTTGGTCAACCGGCGAACCAGCCCCTTGGGAACCAGACGCCCAGCCGTCGTGAGGACCTTGTACTGAATTCCCGGAATGCTGATGACCTTGTCGTCACCGAGATCCTTCATCGACGCCGCAACCACCTGGTCGACGCTCAGCCACATCGGCTTGGGGATCGTGGACATCTCGATGCCAGCACGCTCGTGGAACTCGGTGCGGATGAAGCCCGGGCACAGCGCCTGAACGCGCACTCCCGTCCCGGCCAACCCGCCGGAAAGCCCTTCGGTGAACGAGATGACATAGGCCTTGCTTGCCGAATACGTCGAACCCCGCCCGGACAGCAGGCCCGCGACGCTCGCCACATTGACAATCGTTCCGTGCGCCGACGCGATCATGCTGGGCAGCGCCGCGCGGGTCAGCCGCATCACGGCGGTGACGTTGACGTCGAGTTGAGATTGAAGAAGCGCCGGATCTGCAGTCCAGAACTCGCCGGAGGTACCGAATCCGGCGTTGTTCACCAACACCTCGACGCCCTTCTCCAGACGAAGCGCGACGGTGTCGCGTCCAGCCTCCGATGCGAGATCGGCAACCAGAATCTCCGACTCGGTGCCGAACATCGTCTTCAACTCGGACGCGAGGTCGTGCAATCTGACCTCGTCACGTGCGACGAGAACCAGGTCGTATCCGAGGGAGGCGTATTTCTTGGCGAAACCGGCGCCGAGACCAGAGGTAGGTCCGGTCACCAGGGCAACGGGACGCACAGGGCGATCCGAGTGGGAAGTCGACATACCGGCCACGCTAGTGGTTATCGCGGCTGGACGGGAACCTTAAAGGTCAGTCGACCGGGCGAATTGTGCCCGAGCGCTGCGACGCCGGACGCTGAGCCGGCTTGTCAGCCGCCTCGGGCTTGCGCAGCGATTGATCCGGACGTGGCGCAGATTCCCGCGGTGCGGACTCACGCGGGGCAAATTCACGCGGCGGAGCTTCACGGGGCGGCGGCTCTTGACGCGAACGGGGCTGTTCTACCGGATCCGGAGTTGGGCGAGACTTCTCGGCGCCCGGCTGCGGGCGGCTCGGATCGTGATCGACCTCGAGTTCGTTGGGATCGGTGACGGGAGGCAGGACATGCAGAATGCCGGACAGGCGCGCAACCGACTCGATTGCAGCGTCCCAATCCCGGCCGTTACTGGTCACCGGAAGCGAACCGAGCGTCCACTGCCCTTCGCTCCACAGCATGCTGATCGACGGCGGAACCGATTCGGTGAACGCCACCATGCGCTGATCACAGACACGACGTGCGATCTCGAGATCGGTCGCGAAGACTACTCGTGAACCGATCGCACCCAGCAGGTTCAGGTCGCCGTCCTTGGGCGGAGCCGTCGATTTCAACCGAAGATCGATGTCGACGTCCGACCCGATCTCGCGGCGAACGGCGACGATGGTTGCGGTCTCTTCCAGGTCGAACAGCACGAACTGCTCTCCGCGACGACGGCCGCGGACGACGTCGGTGGCAGTGAGGTAGTCCTGCTTCGCCATGACCGCGCGATGCCATTCGCCTGCGAGCTGATCGTCAGTGGCCGTGTACGTGTATCCCTGCGCCTTGGCCCAGATCTGACGCACTCGCCCGGATTGATCTCGCCTCGTCCTGTCGACGTACAGGAGCGCACCCGCGCCTGCGAGTGCAATTGCTGCCAGTCCGAACCACATTCCAGTCATCACCCTCCAGGGTAGCGACTCGCGGCCTCAACCTCCCGCGACACCCTGGTGGACTCGCCTGATGTGTCGTGAACGACTCAGTTGCCGAACTTCGGCAACGACGTACTCAGAATCGTGTTGGCGGTCATCGTGCCGTTCTCCACCGGAGTTCCGTCGACGACGATGTTGTCTCCCGGTTGCAGATCGGCGATCGTGGCGCGATTGAGCGCGATGAGGGTGGTGTCGGCTGTGGTCAGAACCGTCACCTGCGATCCACCGATCGAATCGATGACCAACGTGCCGCCGTCGTTCGACTTGACGGTGCCGACGGCTCCCCCGGCGTCGCCGATGATTTCGCCGAGCCCGCCCGGGAGCTGGCTGAGCGGGGAATCCGTCGTCGGAGTCGGTGCCGTGGTGCTCGCCTTCGGCGGTGTGGTGGTCGGCGCCTGCGTCGTAGTGGTCGGCGGAACGAAAGCGGTCTGGGTTCCCTTGTCGTTCGAACCGAACGCCGAGAACGCGACGATCGCGATCACGGCGACCAGGATCCCGACCACACCGGCAGCCACCCACGTCGCGAGCTTGCGCTTCTTGCCGCCGCCCGACGACCCGTCTTCGACGAACGGCTGTTCCGGCGGAACTCCCCCGCCACCACCTGCAACCGGATATTGCTGTGTATTTCCGTACTGCTGTGTATTCCCGTACTGATCCGGGTTCCCGTACTGCTGGGCCGTGTACGGCGGATAGGCCTGCGTCGCACCTGGCGGCGGGGCCTGCGGATCGAACTGCGGGTTGTAGGCGGGGAAGGCCTGCGTGGGATTCGGCTGCTGCCCCTGCTGCCCCAAGTACTCCGTGTTCTGATCCGGGCCACCGTAGGGATACTGCTGCGCTCCCGGAAACTGCCCTGCCCCCGGCTGCTGACCGAAGTACTCCGTCGGCTGGTTCGGATTCTGGCCGGACACCGTCCCGTACTGCTCTGTCGGCTGGTCGGGCGTACGCCCCCACACCTCGGTGGCCTCGGGATCCTCACGGCGCGGCCCACCCGAGTTACGCGGATCGTTCTGATCGGTCATGCCTGGCTCACCTTCGGTTGGGACGAAAGAGCGTCGAAGTCGTTCGGAGAGGCGCGGGTGCAGACATCCCCAGTTCGAGCATCCAGCCATCCAGGGTAGAACAAAATGCGAATGCCCCGCCGATCCACTTGGATCGACGGGGCATTCCACTTACCGAATCAGGACAGAACCAACTGATCCGCGTCCTCACTGACACCGACGTGCACGGTGTCGCCGTCCTGGACCTTGCCGGCCAGGAGCAGCTTGGCGAGCTGGTCGCCGATCGACTGCTGAACGAGTCGACGCAATGGCCGAGCGCCGTACAGCGGGTCGTAGCCGCGCACCGCGAGCCACATCCGGGCCGCACCGTTCACCTCGAGAGTGAGACGACGCGCAGCCAGACGCTTCTGCAGCTGCTCGAGCTGGATGTCCACGATGTGCTCCAACTGCTCTTCGGAGAGCGAGTCGAAGACGACCACGTCGTCGAGACGGTTGATGAACTCCGGTTTGAACGCGTGGCGTACCGCGTCCATGACCTGCTCCCGCGTGCCACCGGATCCCAGGTTGGAGGTCAGGATCAGGATGGTGTTGCGGAAGTCCACCGTGCGGCCTTGACCGTCGGTGAGTCGGCCTTCGTCGAGCACTGCGAGCAGGACGTCGAACACGTCGGGGTGTGCCTTCTCGACCTCGTCGAAGAGGACCACCGAGTACGGGCGTCGCCGAACTGCTTCGGTGAGCTGGCCGCCGGCTTCGTAACCGACGTATCCCGGAGGGGCACCGACGAGTCGGGCCACCGAGTGCTTCTCACCGTATTCGCTCATGTCGATACGGATCATCGCGCGCTCGTCGTCGAAGAGGAAGTCCGCCAAGGCTTTGGCGAGTTCCGTCTTACCGACGCCGGTCGGGCCGAGGAACAGGAAGGAACCGGTGGGCCGATTGGGGTCGGCGACACCTGCTCGGGCGCGGCGAACCGCATCCGAGACAGCGACGACGGCGTCGGTCTGGCCGACGACGCGCTTGCCGAGTTCGGACTCCATGCGGAGCAGCTTCTCGGTCTCGCCTTCCATCATCCGGCCGGCCGGAATGCCGGTCCAGGCTGCGACCACGTCTGCGACGTCGTCCGGCCCGACCTCTTCCTTGAGCATCACGTCACCGTCGGAGGCGGCTCCGGAAGCGACTGCTGCCTCTTCCAGTTCCTTCTCCAGCGCCGGGATGCGGCCGTAGCGCAACTCGGCTGCCTTGCCCAGATCGCCGTCACGCTCAGCGCGTTCGGACTCTCCTCGCAGGGTTTCGAGCTGTTCCTTCAGCACGCGCACCGAGTCGATGGCCTGCTTTTCGTTCTGCCAGCGGGTGCTGAGCTGATTGAGCTTTTCGCGATCGTCTGCGAGTTCCTGACGCAGCTTCTCGAGCCGAGCCTTGGACGCGTCGTCTGTCTCCTTCTCGAGTGCCACTTCTTCGATTTCGAGTCGGCGAACAGTGCGTTCCACCTCGTCGATCTCGACGGGTCGCGAGTCGATCTCCATACGAAGTCGCGATGCGGCTTCGTCCACGAGGTCGATGGCCTTGTCCGGCAGGAACCGCGAGGTGATGTACCGGTCCGACAGCGCGGCAGCAGCCACCAACGCGGAGTCGGTGATGCGTACGCCGTGGTGCACCTCGTAGCGCTCCTTGAGACCGCGCAGGATGCCGATGGTGTCCTCGACCGAGGGCTCACCGACCAGCACCTGCTGGAAACGACGCTCGAGTGCTGCGTCCTTCTCGATGTACTTGCGGTACTCCTCGAGCGTGGTGGCACCGACCAGCCGCAGCTCACCGCGGGCGAGCATCGGCTTGATCATGTTGCCTGCGTCCATCGCGGATTCACCGGTGGCGCCGGCGCCGACGATGGTGTGCAACTCGTCGATGAAGGTGATGACCTGTCCGGCACTGTTCTTGATGTCGTCGAGAACTGCCTTGAGGCGTTCCTCGAATTCACCGCGGAACTTGGCACCGGCGACCATGGACCCGAGGTCCAGGGACACGACGGTCTTGCCTCGAAGCGATTCCGGGACGTCACCCGCGACGATGCGTTGGGCAAGGCCCTCCACGATCGCGGTCTTGCCGACGCCGGGCTCACCGATGAGTACCGGGTTGTTCTTGGTACGACGCGAGAGCACCTGCACGACACGGCGAATCTCGGTGTCGCGACCGATCACCGGGTCGAGCTTGCCGCTACGTGCAGCTTCGGTGAGGTCGGTGGAGTACTTTTCCAGCGCTTGGTAGGTGCCTTCGGGCTCCGGGCTGGTGACGCGAGCGCTGCCGCGGACGGTGGTGAAGGCTTCACGCAATGCGTCCTGGGTAGCGCCATGACGTACGAGCAACTGCGCGACGTCGGAGTCGCCGCCGGCCAGTCCGTAGAGGACGTGCTCGGTGGAGACGTATTCGTCGTCCATCTCGGTGGCGAGGTGCTGAGCAGCAGTGAGTGCCGCGAGTGCCTCACGCCCGAGTTGCGGGGTGGAGCTTGCGCCGGTTGTCTTGGGCAGGCGATCGACGATTGCCTGTGCTTCACGGTGTACGACCGTGGGGTCGACGCCTACAGCTTTGAGTAGTGGGGCAGCGATGCCGTCGGTCTGGTCGAGCAATGCGACCAGCAGATGGGCAGGCCGGATATCGGGATTACCCGCCGACGACGCCGACTGCAGTGCAGCCGTCATCGCAGCCTGGGTCTTGGTTGTTGGTGTGAACGAGTCCACTTGTCACCTTTCTGGCGAAGTCGAACGGGAAGAGCCGCGACCGGTTGGTATTGCGACTGTGTCAATATGCTCAACGCGGACAAACTTGAGTCTATTCCGCTCAAGTTTGTTTTCGCCAGGCCGAGTTGGTTTCGTAGGTCACATTTTCAGCCGTACTAGAATTGTGGCGAGAGTTGCAGCTGGTGCGAAAGGGGGATGGATTGGATCCGACAGTGATCGCCCGTCTGCAATCCAGCCTCGATTCTCTGACCGACGACGAAGAGAGCCGTGCGCACTTCTCGGCAGTGTTCTACACCGGCCTCTTCGCGGAACATCCTCTGTACCGCTCATTGTTCCCGGCCGGGATGGAATCGCAGGGGCACCGTTTCTTCAGAGCGATCGAGTTCGTCGTCAAGAACCTTCCCCAGCATCGTCGGATCCGCAAGTTCCTCACCCAACTCGGCCGCGATCATCGCCGCTACGGCGTCGAGCGTGAGCACTACGAGGCTGCCGGTGTTGCACTCGAGCGCGCGGTTCGGTCGATGTACGGAACCAGCGCGCACAGTCGCTACAAGTGGACGCCGGAACTGGAGGACGCCTGGTCTCAGTTCACCGACCTCGTCGTGAGCACGATGGCCGACGGCGCCGAATCCGATACGACCCCGGCGCTCTGGGGCGCAACCGTGGTCAGCCACGAACGAGTCCTCGACGATCTGGCGATAGTGCGCCTCGAAGCCGACCCCCCCATTCCGTACGGGGCGGGACAGTACGTCGGCGTTCAGATTCCCCAGCGCCCGAAAATGTGGCGGTACTACTCACCGGCGATTCCGACCAACCCTTTCGGTCAGCTCGAGTTCCACATCCGCAAGGTGTCGGGAGGATGGGTCAGCCCCGCGATCGTCAGCGAGACCAACGTCGGTGACCGCTGGGTCATGTCCACTCCCCTCGGCGGTCTCGAGGTCGACTTCACCAGCGACCGTGACGTTCTCATGATCGGATCCGGCACCGGCATCGCCCCACTGCGGGCACAGGTGATGGAAATGTCCCAACGTGCGCACAATCCGCGCGTGCACCTGTTCGTCGGCGGCCGGTATCCGTGCGACCTCTACGACCTCGAAACGCTCTGGCACATCTCGCTCAGTAATCCGTGGTTGACCGTCGTACCGGTGTCCGAAGAACCCGAAAACCCTTGGTGGCACAACGGACCGGTGTTGGAGCCACCCTTCGGAATGCACAGCCGACTGATCGGACCGATCGGAAAAGTGGTCTCGCAGTTCGGCTCGTGGGCCGACCGTCAGGTGCAGATCTCGGGGTCACCGTCGATGATCAAGACCACCGTCTACGCCTTGCGTGCCGGCGGAACTCCGCTCGACCAGATCCGGCACGACCCGCTCTACTGACTACAGGAGAACTTTCATGGCCCAGCGAACCTGGTCGAGCACAGTCGTCGAACATCACCGTCTCCGTGAGGATCTGGCGGTTGTCCGCTTGGTCGGCGATGTCGTCCCCTTCCGCCCCGGCCAGTACGTCGATGTCAGCGTCCCGCAGAATTCGCGGTTGCTCCGCCGACTCTCCCCCGCCCTGCCTCCCTCACACGACGGGAAGTTGGAGTTTCACGTCAAGACGGTTCCCGGCGGTTGGGTCAGCGGTTCGATAGTCAAGGACACCCAACCCGGTGACGTCTGGCAGATCCTCGACCCGCGCGGCAACCTGTCCGTCGACGAGAACGGCCCCACCGTCATCATGGTCGCGGGCGGAACCGGCTTGGCCCCACTCCGGTCGATCATTCTCGATCTGGCTCAGACCCCGAACCCGCCGCAGGTGTACCTCTTCTTCGGCGGCCGAACGCTTCGCGATCTCTATGCGGCGGACATGTTGTGGCTACTCGCCGATCAGTTTCCGTGGTTGCAGCCCATTCCCGTCGTCGAAGATCTCTCCGACGGCGGCCCGCCCGACGGATGGTTCGACCGTTTGAACGTCGACATCGGATTCGGCGACGATCATCTCATCGAAGGCACGCTCGCCGACGTCGTCGCGTCGTACGGTGCGTTCACCGAACATCAGGTCTTGGTGTGCGGATCAGCGGCCATGGTTCGATCGACGCGTGATCGATTGATCGAGGCCGGAACGCCGGCCGAGGTCATTCAGTTCGATCCGTACTGACGGTCAGTACGTCGGATCATTGCGAACGGTGTCGACGTCGATGCCCACCGCGCGAAGCCTGAATTTGGTGCTGTTGACCATGGATTCACTGCCGACGACCTGGATGTCGTAGCCCGCCCAGTCCCCGAACGAGGTCACGACCTTACCGACCTTGCCGACGATGCGCCTTGCCATGCCGATCGGCGGCAGCGGTTCCGGCTCGGTGTGCCACCACGGATTCTCGTCTTCTTCCGAGACCGGGATGATCGTGAGCCACGGGTGCTTCTCGGCCAGCTTCCACAGATGCGGAAGGTCGTAGAGATCGCACGGATGCTGTCCGGAGTAGAACAGTTGGACCTTGCGAGTGTTGCCGCGTCGGATCAGTTCGAGGATCTGAGCGCGAAGAGGCGCGACACCTGTTCCCGACGCGATCATCAAAAGGTCCTTGGAGTTCTCCGGAATCCCCAGGGCGCCGATGGGCGAACCGACCACCCAGGTGTCACCGACAGCGGTTTGGTTCACCATGACCGGGCTGACCCACCCGCCGGTGACCTGACGAACGTGGAACTCGAGGACTCCAGTCCCGTCGTACGGCGTGGCCGGTGAGAGGTAGCGCCACATCCGCGGCCTCGCGGCGACCTGCACGCTGACGTACTGACCGGCGCGGTATTGCATAGTCTGGTCGAGTTGCAGCCTGACGACGGCGACGCCCTTGATGACCGGGCGGCATTCGATGACGGTGGCACTCCAGGCGGGCGGGCCGTCCTCCGCGTTGGCGGCGTCCATCATCGCTGCCGAGATGATCGCGAGCGCGTTGCGCCATGCGCTGTCGACCTCGTCGGTCCACATTTCGGCGCCACCGAAAGTCTCGAGTGCTTCGATCAGGGCATTGCCGACTGCCGTGTAGTGCTCGTCGGTGACGCCGTACTTGCGGTGATCGCGGCCGAGCTGCGCGAGGTACTCGAGTATCGCGTCGGACTCGTCGAGGCGTTCGACGACGTGAGCGATAGCGCCGACAAGCCGGTCCCGCTGCACATCCATCGCTGCCGGAAAGAACTCCCGGGTTTCGGGCGATCGAGCGAACAGGATCGAATAGAAGGTACGGGCGAGCCGTTCCGGACCATCTTCTACCGCAGCGACGGATTTGAAGCTCGACCGGACCAGAGAGATTGCTTGCGAATCCACGCTCATCCTCGTCCCGACTAGACGCGGCAAGACCCGCCGCGGAATTTCGTCTGCAGCTTATGTCACAAATGTCTGACTCGTAAATCATTCTGGACAAGTGTCACAATGCGACCCCATTTCGCGGTGTGACCGTCCCTTTCTTATTCTTGCGTGCAAGATAAACAAGAGCTTCGACACTCTCAATCGCCGAGCTAACGTTCAGCGAAATCTCAACCAGCCAAACAGGAGTCGTGCCGTGGATTTTGTTCGACAGGACGAATTGCCCACCGATAGCGGGCTTACGTCCCAGATCGCCTCCACCACCCCGACGCTGACCGAGCTTCAACGTCGGGAACTCGAGTGCGTCGAATTTTTCGACTCTCCGGAACTGGGCCACCTCCCGACGTCTCGGCGGCGCGAGGCCTTGCGTGAGCTCCACCGGACCGGTACCTACACGCACACAGCGGAGGAATTGCTCGTCGGCGCCAAACTCGCCTGGCGAAACCACGCCAGGTGCGTCGGTCGCGCGCATTGGCGGACCCTCAAACTCATCGACGCGCGCGACGCCGTCACGGCTTCCGCTCTCGCAGAAGCGTGCTGGGAGCACCTGCGACTGTCGACCAACGGCGGCGCTCTGCAGTCCGTCGTGACGGTCGGGCCGCTTCCCCGCGAGGACGGCCAGGAGTACCGCATCCTCAGCCCGCAACTGATCCGCTACGCCGGCTACCGGCAACCGGACGGCACCATCCTGGGCGACCCGTGGCACGTCGATCTCACCGCTCAGGTCACCGCGATGGGATGGAAGGGCGCCGGCACGGCGTTCGACGTTCTCCCCGTGCTGATTTCGGTTCCCGACGAACCCCTGCAGTACTTCGACGTCCCGACCGACCTCGTTCTCGAGGTCGAGATCGAGCATCCCGAATACAGCTGGTTCGCTGATCTGGGGCTTAAATGGCATGCCGTTCCCGCGGTCTCGGACATGAACCTCGACATCGGCGGAATCGTTTATCCCTGCACACCGTTCAGCGGTTGGTACGTCAGCACCGAGGTCGGTGCACGCAACTTCAGCGACACCGATCGCTACAACATGTTGCCGACCATCGGGGCGATGATGGAGCTCGACATGAGCCACGACCGCACGCTCTGGAAGGACCGTGCACTGGTCGAACTGAACCGTGCAGTTATCCACAGCTACCGCAAGGCCGGCGTCATCATGGTCGACCATCACACTGTCGCAAAGCAATTCATCGATCACATCGCGCGTGAGGACAAGGCCGGGCGCAAGTGCCCGACCGACTGGTCATGGGTGAACCCGCCCATGTCCAGCTCGCTCACGCCGACGTTCCACCGCCTGTACGACGAGCCCGATCTCGACATCCGGCCCAACTTCGTGACTAAGAAGAAGAAGGGCACCGACCAAGGCCGGTGCCCCTTCCACAACTGATCGCACTCAGAAGGGGATCTGCCCCAATCCGACACCGACCACGAGCATCGTGATCGAGATCAGGCCTGCTCGCCACAGGACCTTCTTGTGGTGATCCGCCAGAGAAACACCGGCGAGCGTGACCAGCAGCAGGATCGCCGGGACCAGCGGACTCTGCATGTGCACGGCCTGCCCGGTGATCGAAGCGCGCGCCATCTCCACCGGCTCGATGCCGTACTGGGCTGCCGTCTCGGACAGCACCGGCAGCACACCGAAGTAGAACGCGTCGTTGGTCATGAAGAATGTGAGCGGGATACTCAGGACGCCCGTGATGACGGCCAGATGCGGGCCCATCGCGTCGGGAATGACCTGGAGCAGCCACTCTGCCATCGCCTCGACCATGCCGGTTCCCTGGAAAACGCCGGTCAGCACCGCTGCTGCCAGCACCATCGCGACAACGGAGACGATGCTCGACGAATGGCGTGCGATTGCTTCGCCCTGATCCTTGACCGCCGGGAAGTTGACCGCGAGAGCGATCGACGACGCAATCATGAACAGCACCGGGATGGGCAGGATGTCCATCACGAGCACGACGAGAAGGATCGTCGTCAGCGCGGCGTTGAACCAGAGCAGCTTCGGTCGCAAGGTGTCCCGCTTGGGGTCGAGGCCGTCGATGAATCGTCCGGTGTCGCCGCCGTCGTCTTCGGAGTCGTTCGAGCCGCCGGTGCCGGCGCTACCGGTGCTGGAACTTCCACCGTTTCCGACCTTTTCGAGGATGCGCTCAGAAGTCAGGACCAAAGTCCCGATCCTGCGACGCTCCATGATCCCGAGGTGAATCGCGAATCCGAGCACCATGATCAGGCCGACGATCAACGACGGCACCATCGGGACGAACACGTCGGAGGGCGAGAGTCCCAGCGCGCTAGCCGCCCGCACGGTCGGGCCACCCCACGGAATGATGTTCATCGTCGCGTTGGACAAGCCGGCGATCACCGTCAGTACAACGGGACTGACACCGAGTTTGAGGTAGAGCGGCAGCAGCGCGGAGGTCACGATGATGAAGGTCGTCGAACCGTCTCCGTCCAGCGAAACCACCATCGCGAGCACCGCGGTGCCGACCACGAGCCGCATCGGATCGTCTCGCACCATCCGCAAGATGAGTTTGACCAGCGGATCGAAGAGGCCGACGTCGATCATGATTCCGAAGAAGATGATCGCGAAGAACAACAGCGCCGCGGTGGGTGCGAGCGACTTGATGCCGTCGGTGATCATGTCGCCGATGCCGAGGCCCGCTCCGGCGAGTAGTCCGAAGGCCACCGGCACCAGGGTCAGTCCCACCACCGGGGTCGCGCGTTTGGTGAGGATCAGGAACATGAACACCGCAACCATGAGGAAGCCGAGTGTGACGAGCATGATGAACTCCTTTTGTGCTGAGTTGCCGAGAAAAACGGCACGGCAAATCGAGCCGGTGACCTTCGTGGAGGTGAAACGAAACTTCGGTTGTGCTCAGTTGGTTCCGGGCGGATCGAGTGTCGCGTCGACGAACCGGGATTGTTCGGCGAGGAAGGCAGAGAACTCGGGTTCGGTGAGAACTGCGCTGTTCCAACCATTTCGGTCGGACAGCTCGTTCCACCGTGGACTTGCCGCAAGATTCCGCACTAAATTCTGTAAATGCTGACGCTGGTCGTCCGTCAATCCGGGGGGCGCCATGAGACCCCGCCAGTTGGTGAACGTGACGTCGACGCCCGACTCCGCCATGGTCGGTGCATCCACCGCCGGAGTGCGCTCCGGCGAACTGACCGCAAGGACCCGAACCGTGCCTGCCGCAATCTGATCCAGGTACTCCCCGATACCGGTGGCGGCGACGTCGACCTGCCTGGTCAGCAGCGCCGGAAGTAGTTCTCCGCCGCCGTCGTAGATTCGGTAAGGGGACAGCGACGGATCGACGCCGACCGCCCGTGCGAACAGAAGGCGGAACAGCCCGTCCGGTCCGCCTTCACTCGAACCACCACCGATCGAGATCGACGACGGATCCGCCACCCAGGCCTGCGTCAGATCTGCCAGAGTTTTGTACGGCGAATCTGCCGGCACCAGTACAGCTTCCGGTTCTTCGACCAGTCTCGCGATCGGTGTCACGTCGGAAAGGGTGTGCTCGGACGGCAGTATCTCGAGCGAACCGAGAACGCCGAGTCCCATGACCATGAGTAGATCGGGATTTCCGCGTTCGAGAGCCAACCGGTTGAGTCCGACGATGCCACCCGATCCGGGCAGAACTACGACGTCGGCGTCGACGGTCCCTTCGTCGGCCAGTGCCTGCACCATGGTCCGGGCGGTCAGGTCGTAACCACCACCGGCCACCGAGGGCACCAGTACACGCAGTTCTTCGGAAGTCTCACCCGCTCGACCACCGGCGAAGAAGGACTCGACCGGAGTGCATCCGGTCGAGAGCACGAGAGCCATCGCGCAAGCACCGAGCAGGGCGATATGCCTGCTCAGTCGCTTCGATGTCCTCATGGCCTTGTCCTTGTCTGCTGGCTGTCTACTGGCTGTCTGCTGGTACCGCTGTGTGAACAGGTTTCATACTGACGCACTTTGTGACTGGGGTCACCATTGGGAAAGCAAATTGATTTGTGCTCATTGTGCTCACGAACAACTGCTTTCCCGGCATCGAACCGAAGGCTAGGGTCTGGCTGGTGTCCTCAGGAAACGAGCAGGCCGAGCGAGAGCGCAAGTCGCCTCTGCGTGAGCGCCTGTTTCGGCGCCGGCACACTCTGGCGACCCAACTTCTCGAACTGCAACTTCTGATCGTCGTCGCAGTTCTCGTGTGTGTCACCGCCCTCTCTCTCGCTCAGTCGTCTGCGAGTTTCCAACGCGAGGAGGGACGTCGCGCACTCTCGGCAGCGGAATCACTAGCAGCCAATCCAGCGGTACGTGAACTACTCCCCCAGGCACAGACTCGTCTCCGCTCCGGACTACAAGGTTCGGTCGACTCGGTACGCGCCATCTCGGGCGTCACCTACGTCTCGCTTGCCGACGCCGACGGCAGTGTCGTCATTTCGACGCGTCCCGGCGATGTCGGCGTCGACGCACGTCAGACACAGGATCGGTCATGGACGGGTTTGGTCGACACGTCCTCCGGCAAGGCAGTGGAAGCGCACGTTCCGATTCTCGGCAGTGAAGGAGGGATCACCGGAACCGCGATCGTCGGCATCGAGTACCCCTCGATCTGGACGCGACTGCTGCAATCTGCACCGAACCTCCTGGTATACCTCGCGGTGGCCTCGCTTCTCGGGGGCGTCGGTTCGATCCTGTTGGCCCGCAGGGTCAAACGGCAGACCCTCGGCATGGAGGCCCGCGAGATCCTGGACCTGGTTCGCCAACGTGAGGCGATGCTGCGTGGCCTCAAGGAAGGTGTCATCGCATTCGACGCGCAGGGAAAGGTGGTGCTGATGAGCGACAGTGCCCACCAACTCCTCGACATCCCACGCGGGAGTGCCGGTAGATCTGTGCGGGACCTCGGTCTCGACGACCGACTCCAGAGTGTACTGACCTCCGGCACAACCGAATCCGATCAGTTGGTTCTTGTCGGAGATCGACTACTCGTCCTCAACACCGTCTTGATCGAATCGAAAGGCCGCACCATCGGGTCGGTCACCACCTTCCGCGACCGCACCGAATTGCGCTCCGTGGAAGAAGAACTCGACGTGACCAAAACCAGCACGGACGCGCTACGCGCCCACATCCACGAGTTCGACAATCAGTTGCACACCATTTCCGGCCTCATCCAGCTCGGCGAGTACGACGAGGTGGTCGGCTACGTCGAGGGCCTGACCATGGAGCGCGCACAGGTCAGTGCGGCCGTGACCGACAAGATCGCCGACGTCGGCACTGCCGCACTCGTGATCGCCAAGATAGGTGCCGCTGCACAGGGATTGGTCACCGTGGAACTGACCTCGGACACGCACCTGGACTCGGTTGATCGCCGACTCGGCCGAGACCTCGTGACGGTGGTCGGAAACCTCGTCGACAATGCCGTCGACGCTGTCGGTGAGATGCCGGAAGCGTCGCGCCGCAAGGTTCGATTGTCGATTCGGGGCCGTGGCACCGCCGTCGAAGTACGGGTCGAGGACGCCGGCCCCGGTATCGCGCCGGAGAATCGCGACAGGGTTTTCGGCCAGGGCTGGAGCACCAAGGGACAATCGAGCGACGGACACGGTTTCGGCTTGGCACTGGTACGCCTGACGTGTCGTCGACGCGGTGGCGACGTCACCGTGAGCAGTCGTTCGACAGAGGGCATCGAATGGACTGTCTTCACCGCAGTCCTACACGACGGAGAGGGCGCATGATCCGGGTACTGGTGGTCGACGACGACTTCATGGTGGCGAAGGTGCACAGCGGATTCGTCTCGCGGATAGACGGTTTCGAAGTGTGTGGCGTCGCCCATTCGGCCGAGGCCGCGCTGGCCGCAGTCGGTGAGTTCCAACCCGACCTGGTGCTTCTCGACGTCCACCTGCCGGGCACCACCGGACTCGATCTGATCGCCCCGTTTCGCGAGCTGGCACCGGAGCTGGATGTTCTTGTCATCACGAGTGAGCGCGAGGCCGGCTCGGTCAAGAAGGCGCTGCGCAGCGGCGTCGTGCATTACCTGATGAAGCCATTCACGTTCGAGGTTCTCCGTGAGCGTCTCGAGCGTTACCGATCGACATACGCGAATCTCGACAGCTCCGGCGAAGCAGAACAGACAGCAGTGGACGAGGCCTTCGGTGTGGCAGGTGGCGCGCCCGGGGCGTCGTCCCACAAAGGTTTGCCCAAGGGACTCAGTCCCGAGACTCTTCTGTTGGTCGAGACAGCTCTGCGAGACGACACCGAACCCGCCTCGGCAACAGACATTTCCGAGAGAGTCGGTATCTCGCGCGCGAGCGCGAGGCGCTACCTCGAGTACCTCTACGAGTCCGGGCGGTCCACCACCTCGCTGAAATACGGAGTGGTGGGCCGCCCGGAGCGTCGTTACGTCTGGAAACGCTGACCCTTCGCTACACGACGCTGGTTCCTAGACTGCGCGGGCGCTGGTCTCCCAGTACCGCGCGCGCAGTGCCTTCTTGTCCAGCTTGCCCAGCGGTGTCAACGGGAGTGAATCCACGAAGTCGATGCTCTTGGGAGCGTGAACCGAACCCTTGGCTGCCTTCACCTTGTCGACCAGTTCCTCGGTGTCCACGGTCAGTCCGGCACGAAGCACCACGCAGGCCTTGACGGCTTCGCCCCACTTGTCGTCCGGTACACCGACTACCGCCACCGATGCGACGGACGGGTGCGCCGAGATCACGTCTTCGATCTCGCGCGGGAACACGTTGAAACCACCGGTCACGATCATGTCCTTCTTGCGATCGACGATGGACATGAACCCGTCCTTGTCCTTACGTGCGATGTCGCCGGTGTGCAGCCAACCCCCGCGGAACGCCTCGGCGGTTTCGGCCGGCTTCTTCCAGTAGCCCTTCATGATCAGCGGGCCGCGCACGCAGATCTCACCGAGCTCTCCCTGCGGCACCTCATTGAGGTCGTCGTCGAGCAACCGGACGTCGAGCCATGGCACGGGCCGCCCACAGGTAGCGAGGCGGGCCGGATCGTCGGCGACGTGTTCTTCCTTGCGCAGCACCGAGATTGTCATGCCGCACTCGGTCTGACCGTAGAACTGGAAGAAGATCTGCCCGAACTTCTTGATGCCCTCTTGCAATCTGGCCGGGGACATCGCGGACGCTCCGTAGAACAGCGTCTGCAAACTCGATACGTCACGCTTGGGCAGATCGGGGTGGTCCATGAGCATGTAGATCATGGTGGGCACCAACATGGTTGCCGTGATCTTGTGCTTCTCGATCGCCTCGAGCACGGCCCCCGGTTCGAAGGCGGGCAGGACGATCAGAGCGCCGCCGCGCAGCAAAGTCGGGATGAAGAACGCCGCGCCTGCATGTGAGAGTGGCGTGCAGATGAGAAAGCGGTTGTCCTCGGGCCACTGCCACTCCGACATCTGGATCTGATTGAGCGCTGCACCCGAACGGAACGATCCCACAACACCTTTGGGCTTACCGGTCGTTCCACCGGTGTAGACCATGCTGCTGGCGTCTTCGGCATCGACGTGCGCTGCCTTCAGCGGCGCAGGCTCGAATGTCGCGGCCAGAGCAAGGATGTCGATCCCCACTTCGGACGGGCCCATCGAGAGCACGTTGGTCAGCGAAGGCGACGACGCCTTCAACTCGGCGGCACGCTCTTCGAAGGCATTGGGATCGAAGATGAGGGTCTCGATCTCGGCGTCGTCGACGATGTACTTGTGGTCGTCGAGCGATCCCATCGGGTTCAGGGCACTCGCCCGGCAGCCGGTGATCATGGTCGCGCCCATGCTGATCAGCACCTCGGGGCGGTTCTTCGACAGCATCGCGGTGCTGGTGCCCTGAGTGATTCCCAGCGACGCGAGAGCCTGGGCGAAGCAGCTGATCTGATCGCGCATCTGCCCTCCGGTGAGGATCACGTCTCCGAGGTACAGCGCAGGCTTGTCGTGATTGCGTTCCAGAGCGGTGATGAGCAGGTCCGGACCGTATACCGGTCGGTGCAGGTCAGCGAACTCGTCTGTCATCTGGTCTTCCTTCTGCTCGGCGCGTGCAGTCATCGAGATGTGCTCCCGGTCACGGATACGATATCCAGAATTGCACAAAACTGGAACAGGTTCCACCTCTTCGAACGAATCCGAGAATGCTCCCGATCAGCGGGAAGCCCGTCGTCACCCGCGAGAGCGGTGGTTAGCGTCGATGTACCCACCGAGACGACAGCGTCTCGGTCGCGTCCAACGGAGAGTGTCATGACTACCAACCTCGGTACCGCCCACTTCACGGCATCTGCTCCCCGTACGTCCACCACGCTCCTCTCGGATTTCGACTCGCTGTACGGCACCGTGCGCTCGGCACCCGACGGGTCCGTCGTCGAACAGGACGTCGTGTTCTTCGGGCGCCCTGATCCGGGCGCGCTGCTCACCGGATCCGTGAGGCCGCTGGGCTCGACTCTCGAGCGAATCACCGAATACCACGACCAGACCGGGCATCTGGTTGCCGAGGTCTTCGTCCGGGAAGCCCCGACAGCGGCCACCGGAACCGATTCCGTTGCTGCCCTTGCCGATTTCGCCGCTCGTCGTTACGGTTCGGCGTCGCTACGACGGTTCCGCGGACGTTGCACCGCAACTTCCGCGGGAGCAGATCTGAACTGCTCCGTGACGGTGCTCGCTACGTACGAGAAGGACCACGAGAGCGTCGCCGACGTAGCTCTGGTCGCCACCGATCCCACCGGGGTCGTCACCGCTCGGGCCTGGGCGACTTACGCGATCGACGATGTGGCGACACTCGCGAGCTGAATCTCTGCAGGTCACCGAGCGGGTGTTCCATCCAGCGGGAACTGCCGTATCTCCAGAGGACGCTTCGTCGTTGTATGAGACGGATCACATCACTGGAGCGTCGCAAGACGCGGCTCGGAGGAAGACATGGCACTCGGAACCGGCCCACTCACCACTACGGACGCCTCGACGCAGTCGGGCGCCGGCGAGGAAATTCGAGAAATCGAAGCGGCAGCGCCCCCGGCGCGGTTCGCGCGTGGATGGCACTGCCTCGGACTGAGCAATACCTATCGCGACGGTCAGCCCCACCAGATCGAGGCATTCGGCACCAGCCTTGTCGTCTTCGCCGACAGCAAGGGCGACATCAAGATTCTCGACGCCTACTGCCGCCACATGGGTGGCAACCTCGCTCACGGAACCGTCAAGGGCGATTCGATCGCCTGCCCGTTCCACGACTGGCGTTGGGGCGGTAACGGAAAATGTACGGCGATCCCCTACGCACGACGCGTTCCGCCGCTGGCCAAGACGCGGGCGTGGACCACACTCGAGAAGAACGGTCAGCTGTTCGTCTGGCACGATCCCCAGGGAAATCCCCCGCCCGCCGAGGTCACGATTCCCGACATCGAGGGCTTCGGAAGCGATGAGTGGAGCGACTGGAGCTGGAACACGCTCACCATCGAAGGCTCTCATTGCCGCGAGATCGTGGACAACGTCGTGGACATGGCCCACTTCTTCTACGTTCACTACTCGTTCCCCAAGTACTTCAAGAACATCTTCGAAGGTCACGTCGCGAGCCAGTACATGGAATCGGTGGGACGCGAGGACATCATCAGCGGCACCAACTACGGCGATCCCAACGCTGTTCTTCGTTCGGATGCTTCGTATTTCGGGCCGTCGTACATGATCGACTGGATCAAGAGCGAAGCCAACGGGCAGATCATCGAAACTGTATTGATCAACTGCCACTACCCCATCTCGAACAATGCCTTCGTGTTGCAGTACGGCGCGATGGTCAAGAAGCTTCCCGGTATGGACGACGAGTCCACTGCCGCGATGGCCGCGCAGTTCACCGAGGGCGTCGAGATGGGATTCCTTCAGGACGTGGAGATCTGGAAGAACAAGGCCCCGATCGACAACCCGCTGCTCTCGGAGGAGGACGGCCCGGTTTACCAGTTGCGGCGCTGGTACAACCAGTTCTACACCGATGTCGAGAACGTCACGGAAGACATGACGAAGCGCTTCGAATTCGAGATCGACACTACCCGCGCAGTGGAGAGCTGGAAGCGGGAAGTCGCCGAAAACGTTGCCGCACGTGACGCCCAGGCGCTCGAGACAACCTCCTGATTCGCAGTCGAAAACACTGCTGAGACAACCTGACTGAACGCAAGGAACAACATGACGTACGAAGTGCTCGAACAGATCAACGCGATGGCCGACGACATCTTCGCCGAAGGCATCGAGGCCGAGCGGATCGGCCGGGTGGCCGACGACACCGCCAAGAAGATGAAGGCAATCGGTTCCATCCGCATGCTCCAACCCAAGGAACACGGCGGAATGGAGGCGCATCCTCGCGAGTTCGCCGAGACCGTGATGCGCATGGCTTCGCTCAATCCCTCGGCCGGCTGGGTACACGGGATCGTCGGAGTTCACCCGTGGCAGCTCGCGTTCGCGGATCCCAAGGTGCAGCAGGAGATCTGGGGATCGGATCCCGACACCTGGATGGCATCGCCGTACATGCCCGGCGGAATGTGTATCCCCACCGACGGCGGCTACAAGTTCTCCGGCCGCTGGCAGTTCTCTTCCGGCACCGACCATTGCGACTGGGCTTTCCTCGGTGCGATGGCGTGCGACAAGGACGGCAACATGGAGATGCCGCCGCGCATGCTCCATGTGATCATTCCGCGCACCGACTACGAAATCATCGAAGACTCGTGGGATGTCATGGGACTTCGCGGCACCGGCTCCAAGGACCTCGTGGTCAAGGATGCGTACGTCCCCGAATACCGCGTCATGGACTGCGACGAGGTCATCGACGGAACGGCGGTGCGCAAGTACGGGCGCACCGAGACGCTGTACCTGATGCCGTGGTCGAACATGTTCCCCCTCGGTATCACCGCCGCCACCATCGGCATCTGCGAGGGAATGCTCTTCCACGCCAACGAGTACCAGGCCGATCGCATCAACGCACAGGGCACGGCAGTCAAGGACGACCCGTACACCTTGTTCGCCATCGGTCAGGCAACTGCCGACATCCGGGCAGCCCGCGACACCCTGCTGGCCAACGTCGACCGCATGTGGGATCGAGTGGATGCCGGCAAGGAAGTGACCTTCGAGCAGCGGGCCGAGGGACGTCAGACTCAGGTGCAGGCCGCCTGGCGCGCAATCAATGCAATCGATCAGGTCTACCCGCGCTGCGGCGGCAACGCACTGCGGATGGACAAGCCGCTTCAGCGATTCTGGCGCGACGCTCACGCGGGACAGCACCACGCAATTCACGTGCCGGGCACCGTATTCCACGCCGCCTCGCTGAGCCGTCTCGGCGCAGATCCGCAGGGTCCGCTGCGGGCGATGATCTGATCAGACTTCGACACAAGAAATCGACAGGAACAGAACACGATGACACACACTGACATCAAGGGACTTGGCTACGTCAAGATCTCGACCAACGACATGGCACGTTGGCGCACTTTCGCTTTCGATGTTCTCGGATTCGCCAAGGGCAGTGGGCCGGACGAGAACGCTCTCTACCTACGGCTCGACGAGCGTGCTGCTCGCATCGTCGTCGTCGAGGGTGAGCGCGACGAGATCGTCAACATCGGTTGGGAGGTCGCCGATCACGCCGCACTGCGCCGCGTTCAGGAGGCCCTCGAAAAGAACGGCACCGAGGTGGAGCAGCTTTCGCTCGCCGAAGCGGATGCTCGACGGGTCGAAGAGGTCATCGCCTTCACCGATCCCGGTGGAGCAGCCATCGAGGTCTTCCACGGCGCGATCCTCGACCACAGCCCCGTGGTGACGCCCTTCGGCGCTCGATTCGTCACCGGCGCACAGGGTCTCGGCCACGTCGTGCTCCCGGTGATGGACAGTGCTGCGAGCTTCGACTTCTACACCGAGGTGCTCGGCTTCTACCCGCGCGGCGCCTTCCGCCTGCCGGCCCCGCCCGAATTCGGGCCGCTGCGAATCCGTTTCATGGGCGTCAACGAGCGTCACCACAGCTTGGCCCTGTGCCCGGCACCGCACGGCGGCGCACCCGGCCTGATTCACATCATGGTCGAGGTCGACACCCTCGACGCTGTCGGCCAGGCTCTCGACCGCGTGATGAAGGACGGATTCTCCGTGTCGTCGACCCTGGGTCGCCACACCAACGACAAGATGATCTCCTTCTACGTCCGCGCACCCGGCGGCTGGGACATCGAGTTCGGCACCGAGGGCGCGAAGGTGGATCAGGACTCGTACTCCTCCGAGGAGATCACCGCTGACAGCTACTGGGGCCACGACTGGTCCGGAAGCGAACCGCTGGCAGCTATGTAGTACCTGTCGGCGACGATGTAGTACCTGCCGGTGACGATGTAGTACCCGCCGGTAGTGAACCGACGAAGGGGCTTGCGCGAGCATTCGCGCAAGCCCCTTCGTCGTTTCCACCGTGACGCGCCCGAAAACAGACCGGTGATCCACTTCACAAATCCAGAACTCTATGACACTATTTCTAATTGAAATAGCCAGTTCACTGGTTGTGGAGCTCTAAGAGAAGTGAGGTACACGATGACACTGCAGGCTGTGGATGCTTTAGGCGCCGATTCGGCCCCGACAGCAATTCTCGATCGCGTCTCGCTGGTTCTCGACGCCTTCGACGGTCCCGGCAGGTTGACGCTCGCTCAGGTCGTTCGGAGCACGGGCCTGCCACGCTCGTCTGCCCACCGCATGCTCGAACGTCTCGTCTCGATGCGTTGGCTGCGCCGCGACGGCCGCGATTACGAACTCGGTATGCGCCTCGTCGAACTGGGATCGCTCGCGGTTCATCAAGACCGCCTCCACGCTGCAGCCATGCCGCTCCTCCACGAGCTCTACCGCGTCACCGGCTTCGTGGTTCACCTCGGCATCCTCGACGGGCCCGATGTGGTCTACATGGAGAAGATCGGCGGACGCCTCGCTGCCGCGGTGCCGACGCGTGTGGGTGGTCGACGCCGGGCCGAGACCACCGCGATCGGTCAGGCACTGCTTGCATTCGGTTCGCCGAAGTCCTCGGGCTACGCACTGCCCCACCTCGCCAGGATTCGCGAATCAGGGGTTGCATTCGAAACCGGAAACGGCCTACCGGGATTCAGCTGTCTTGCGGCACCGATCGGCCCCATCGGCCGCGCTGTTGCCGCGGTATCCATCTGCGCGCCGTCGAAGGCTCTCCGACTCGACCACGTCAGCGCAGCGCCGGTTCGGATGGCGGCCGCTGCCATTTGGCGTGGCATCGACGGCGGATCGCTGAGCGTCACTCCGACGTTGCAGCGTCGTCACCTGCTGCGCAACATGCCGACCGCAGCCGGGGCCTGACTCAGATATTCGAGCCGTTGCCGGTGAGACCGGCTTGCTCGAGCGCCAACACGTACTCCTCGACGTTCTTCCATCTGCCAGGCGTCGAGGGCAACGGCGATCCCAGTCGGTCGTGCTCGGCGACGTTCGCGAACTCGGCGGACGCACGATCGATGTCTTCGAGTAGTTCGCGAGCAAGTTCGATCTCGGCTCGGAAGTACCGTTCCGACCATCGCAACGTCATGACCGGGAACGACCAGGCCGGCTCGTTCTCGGCATGATCTGCGTGGAGTTTCGCGCGTCGAATCTGCTCTTCGACGTTGGCGATATGGGCTTCGACCAGTGCCTTCAGTCGCTCGGGTTCGTTGAGGTGTCCCATCCACAGACGCAACATGACGCCGTGCTTGAGCACCGGGACTTCCACCGGCGCCTCCCGTGACCACGTCCGGACGGCGTCGGTTCCTGATTGGGTGATCGAGTAGAGGCGCTTGCCCCGCACCCCGGGCTCGGAGACGACCCGGGACTCCACGAATCCGATGCTTTCGAGCTTCTTCAGCTCTGCGTAGACCTGGCTGATGGACGGGCTCCAGTAGAAGAAGCCGACACTCCAGTCGGCCCACTTCTTCAAATCGTTTCCGGTCAGTTCCTCCCCGAACGTCAGCATCCCGAGCACTGCCCAGCTGGTAGCGGGAAGTCCTCGGGACACGTCATCAGGTTCGGACATGCCCGAAGTCTAACAATCACTGGTGATTTGCTGGTTTCGTAGAATCCGAACGGACCGCTGAGCGGGATCAAATTTGCCCGAGACCCCTCCACCTGACACTCGGTCGGTCCGAACCCGTGGCGAGAAGCCATTGCTGCCATTGAGTGGGACTGCCGCTGGATTACGACCGCGGCGCCACACATCGTTGCTTCTGAAGCTGTTTGCAGAGTTTTGAACAGAGATTTGAACAAGGAGACGACATGACCGTGGAAAACGCCGAGCCGCCAGTTCTGGACGGACGCACACTTCGCAACGTGATGAGCAATTTCTGCACTGGCGTCACCGTCATCACCGCTCACGATGGAGACTCACCCCTCGGCTTCACCTGCCAGTCTCTGGTCTCGGTATCGCTCGATCCCCCGTTGCTCTCGTTCTGCCCGGCGAAGACGTCGACAAGTTGGCCGAAGCTTCGCGAATCCGGAACTCTCTGCATCAATGTTCTCGCCCACGATCAGCAGGACATGTGTTCGGCGTTCGCTCGCGGCGGGACCGACAAGTTCCTCGGCGTCGAGTGGGACGCGGCCGGCAACGGCGCTCCGGCGCTCAGCGGCGCACTCGCTCGCATCGAGGCCACCGTCGAGCAGGAGCACGACGCCGGTGATCACACCATCGTCGTCGCACGCATCACCGATCTGAACGTGCTGCGCCACGACGGTCCGCTTCTGTTCTACCGCGGCGGCTTCGGACGCTTCGACGCCTGAATTTCTTGCGGGCCGTCCCGCTGCGTGGGAGATTGCGACGCCGAATCGAGACGGCACCGATAGCGTCCGAAGTAGTTGTCAGACCCTGAACTTCTCGACTGATCGGACTAACTCGATGACCACTCTCGAACCAGACACCACGGCCGCGATCACGGCGACGGTTACCACCTACCTCGACGCCGTGGCTCGCGGATCGTCAGCGGACATCGCCGCCCTCTACGCCGAGAACGCGACACTCGAAGACCCGGTCGGCAGCGAACCCCGTGTCGGCAAAGCGGCGATCACCGAGTTCTACGGCGCTCTCGAGGGCGGTTCGCAAGAGACGGAGCTTCTCACCTTGCGGGTGAGCGGATCCAGCGCGGCCTTCCACTTCCGCGTCGTCACACCGGTGGGCGATCAGGTCTACGAGGTCGAACCGATCGACGTCATGACTTTCGACGCGGACGCCAAGATCACGAGCATGCGCGCGTTCTGGTCACCGGCCGATCTGATTGCACGCTGATGCGTCAGGTCAGCTGTCGGAACTGCGGAAACCGCGTTCTGGTCGAGAAATACAGCGAAGCGCACACCAGCGTTCAATGGCTCGAAGAGTCGCAAGTGGTGTGCCCGGAACTGGGGCGTGAGAACGGTCGAGCCAACGCTCAGCGGACGTGTGGCGCTCTGCGTCAGACGATCAACGACCTTGCCGACGCCGGTGAGCTGGAGATGAGCCTGCGCAGCTACCCGGTGCCGGGCAAGCTGTCCTGAACGCTACCGCGTAGGACTTCGGCGAACGTGCGCGCCGATTCCAAGTCGTCGGCGTTCGGCCGCCCCTTCCGGATACCTCCGAACGGCTTGAACGGAAAATACGTATCCCACGCGCGGGACGAGAAGGCTGCGACCACATCGAAGCCCTTCTGCTCGAGCAGCTGAACCAGTGGACGCGAGAAGCGATGAATCCCCTTGTCGGGAAAACCACTGGTGGCGAAGACAAAAGCCTTGGATCGCCGTTCTTCGGGGAGTGCCTCGATGAACGAGCGTAGATCTTCGTGGTACGAGCGTAGGTAGATGCCGGAGCCGAAGCCCACGAGGTCGTAGTCAGCGAGCTGCGCGGCGTCGATGTCACCGGGCTCGACCACGCGAGCATCGAGAACTTCTCCGATGACGTCGGCGATACGCTTCGTATTGCCATGGGAGACAGAGGTACACACGATGATTGCCTTCATCGACTGCCTTCTTTCGTCGCTGTGTGTCGGACGCCATCTACGTTCTCGCGCAGGTAGATCCAGGTGATGAATCCACCGCAGATTGCAAAAATCACGGCGACAACCGAATATGCGTCGAGCGGAAACCCAGTCCAGATCAAGCCTGCAACAAGGACCATCGCACCAACAGCCAGACCTGCCGATACTTCCTTGGACATTCGCATCCCTCCCCTGGTTCATCACTGACAGTTCCAGGATAGAGGTACCAGCGAAGCTACGGACAGCGGTGACGGTGGGGAATGATGCCGGTATGTCAGCACGATTGAAAGGACGTAGGCGCGCGGTCAACGCTTTGCTCGTCGACGTCGAACAATGGGCCGATGAATACGACGGAGTCAAGGCTCTAGCGCTGGTCGGGTCCTACGCGCGCGGCGCGGAGCGTATGGCGAGTGATCTTGACCTGATGATCCTGGCCGACGACGCGAACGCGCTCGCAAATGAAGACTGGTTCGTGCGGCTCCGCCCCGACGCGCGATTCATCAGAGCCGCGAACTGGGGGCCAGTTCGAGAACGACGCTTCCGCCTACGGTCCGGCCTCCTCGTCGAGCTGAATTTCGCGAGCGAGAGCTGGGCGGACGTTCCGCTCGACGCGGGCACTCGACGTGTTCTCGAAGACGGACACCGAATCCTGTACGACACGGGGCCTCTTCGTGTCGCTGCGAGTGCTGTAGGAATTGATCGATGAGCACCGCGTCGGTCTTCGAAACCTTAGCCGCCGAAATATCCGCGTTGCGCGGCTCGCCTCTCGTCGCGATCGACGGTGTCGATGGGAGCGGCAAGACGACATTCGCGAAAAGCCTTACAGCGCAGCTGAATGCACGCACAGCCATCGTGATTCACGTCGATGACTTTCTGAATCCGCCGGAGATTCGTCATCGTAGAGGTCGGCAATCACCGGAAGGCTTCTGGCTCGACAGCTACGACTACGACGCGCTCGAACGACATGTTCTCGATCCGTTGGGGCCGGGCGGGAGCAGAAGGTACCGACAACGGCGGGACAGCGACCCGTACCTGCATGCAGCCGATGGAGCGATAGTCCTTGTCGAAGGACTCTTCCTGCATCGAGACGAACTCGCCGAACGATGGGACTATTCGGTCTTCCTCGATGCGCCCTTCGAGGAGACCGCGCGGCGCATGAACCTTCGCGACGGAACGAACGCGGATCCGGATCATCCTTCGATGAACAGATATGTGGGCGGGCAACGGCTTTACTTCGCCGCTGCAAAACCCTGGATCCGAGCCGACTGCGTCATCGACAACTCCGACCCGGGCATGCCGCGCATCCACTCCTGATATCGCGTCGAGATCGCGAGCGATACTCGTATTCCGCCATCCCTCCCGGCCTGGGAATTCTCCCGAACGGTCGCGAGAAGTCGAGTAGGGTCTCTCAATGACGTCACCAACCGCCTCCCGCATCAGAACTCTGAACTGGATCGCATTCGGGATCGGGATTCTGCTGACTGCCCTCGCAATTTACGATCTCGTTCAAGGCGAGCGTTCAACGAGTGTATGGATCGCCGTTGTGTGTTGGCCGATTGTCGCAACACTCAGTGCGGTCCAGCTATTCAAGTCGAGACCCAACAGCTGAGTACCTGATGTGCACCCACTGATCCTCAGGCGAATGTCCGGAACAGGCCTTCTCTCGCTCACCGGGAAGGCACGTATGAGGCGCCACCATCCGACCATAGCTTTGTGACATGGACAACAACGTCGATGTCATTGTCATCGGATCGGGCGCTGCCGGATCCGCCGCAGCACTCCAAGCACACGCTGACGGCGCGTCGGTGGTGATTCTGGAGAAGAGTGGACGCGATGCCGCGGGTGGCAACACTCGACTGTCCGGCAGTGGATGGTTCGTCAACCAGGACCCTGCTGCCGCCCGCACCTTCCTGCGTTCGTTGAACGGATCGTTCACCGTTGCCGACGACGTCATCGACGCCTGGGCAGAGAATACGCAAGGACTGTCCGACTGGCTCCGCAGTCTGGGTGCAACTGTAGCGATGACCGGCGATTTCCATTCCACGGCGGAGTACGGCGAACTCGACGGAAGTTCTTGTTACGCAGGGATGGATACCATCGAAGGGAAGATGGGCAATGAACTTCTCTACCGCTTCCTCGTTTCCGCCCTCGCTGAACGCGACATCACAACCCTTTTCGACACCGAGGCCACCAGACTCTTGACGGATGAATCCGGAGCGGTGACCGGAGTCGAGATCCGTTCGGGTGAACAAACTTCGCAGATCCATGCGCGCCGAGGTGTCATCCTTGCCACCGGAGGTTTCGAAGCAAATCCGGCCATGGTGCGCGATTACCTACGCCTGGAGAATCCGAAGATCTGGGGCTCACCTTCGGCAACAGGCGACGGCCACCGGATGGCACAGGCAGTGGGCGCAGATCTGTGGCACATGAACAACATGATGACCATTACGGGAATCCCCGGCGACCTCGAAAATCCGACTGGATTCTTCCTCGCACTGTGGAACGCGCACAACTATGTGTTCCTCAGCCGGGAAGGTCGACGCTTCACCGACGAGTCAACCGAAATGCGGCACGGTCATGTGTTCAGAGAGGGTTCCTACCAACACTTTCCGGTGCAACCGATGAACATTGTGTTCGACGAGACGATGAGGTTGGCCGGGCAGCTGAGCCCCGGTCGCGACGCACTGCCCGTCGGACACATGGTCCTCGACGAAGGGTACGAGTGGAGTTCGGACAATCAAGCCGAGATCGACAAGGGTTGGATCGTCAAAGCGGACACGCTTGCCGAACTCGCCGGGAAGCTCGGCTTGGACCCCGCCGTCGTGGAAACAAGTGTGCACCGCTACAACGAGGCGTGCGCGGACGGCGTAGACCATTCCTTCGGCCGCAATCCGGAAACTTTGGCTCCGGTGGCAACCGCTCCGTTCTACGCCGTCTCCGGGCCACCGCTGCTGGGATGGAGTAGCGGTGGGCCGCGCCGCGACGGTCATTCCCGCGTCCTCGACACCGCCGGTAGCCCGATTCCGGGGCTGTATGCGGCGGGCGCAGTGAGTTCCACCTACAGCGCGGCGAAGGACGGTGGATTCCATATTGCCGACGCCTTCGCGTTCGGTCGTGTTGCCGGCGCCCATGCTGCCGCGCGCGCGACAGCGGGCGACTGAGTCACGTACGAGCGGCCTTGACCTCGTCGAAGAACGCGACGACGGCGGCTTCGTTCTCCGGCGGAACGGTGAGCGATGCCCGTGGACCCGCTACCGCGATGGAGTCGTCGGCGAGCCGGTTTCCAATGGTGAGCTTCAATCCCGATTTCGACGGTTTCGCCTTCACCGCAATGTGTTCGACATGCCAGCGAGCCACTTCGCTCGTGCTCGCGGCGGTGCGGTCGAAGACCTCCACCGTGCGGTGGTCGAGGACCATGACGATGTTGGTCCCGACGGTGACTTCCAGATAGCGTCGTTCCGCCACGGTGTGCGCCTTTCGGTTAGGTGAAACCGACGCTACACACCGTGGCGGAACCCAGCGCGACAAACCTCAGCTATTCAAAACTTCAGCGGGACGAACTCCCCGCATCCACCGGCAGGGCGACCGACGTGATGTAGCGGGCCTCGTCGGAGGACAGGAACAGTGCCGCATTCGCTACGTCCACCGGTTCGATCCACGGAATGGCAAGCATGTTCATCGTCATCGCGGCCGCAGCGAATTCCTCCCGCGACGGGTTCTCGAGATCGGGGCGGAACTTGCCGCGCACCAACGGGTTCTGAATCATCGGAGTGTCGACGTTGGTGGGATGAACGGTGTTGACCCGCACGTTGTGCGGCGCCAATTCCTTTGCCAGCGAACGCATCAGACCAACGACTCCATGCTTGGCTGCGGTGTAGTGCGCAACTCCGACCAGCCCCCGCAGTCCGGCGATGGAACTGGTGAGTGTCATCGATCCCCCACCTCGCGCGATCAAGTGCGGCGCCGCAACCGTCGTGGTGTGCCACACCCCGGTCAGGTTCACGTCCAGCATGGTCTGCCACATCGTTTCCGACATCGTCAGAGCCCCGTCGGAAGACGTGATACCGGCTGTAGCGCACACGATGTCGAGTCCGCCGAGCGCTTCGACCCCCGAGTCCACCGCGCTGCGTAGCGCCTCGAGATCCCGAACGTCCACTACCGCAGATTCGACCTTTCGCCCCAGTGCCTCGATCTGGGCTACCGTCTCGGCGAGATCGGATTCCGACGCGGGCGGGGTGACTGTCGTTTCCACCGACGCGCACACGTCGATCGCGATGATGTCCGCACCCTCTTCGGCGAATCGCACGGCCTGAGCCCGGCCGATTCCTCGAGCCGCACCCGTGATCAGCGCGATCTTGCCTTCCAATCGAGAAGTCATCAATTCACACTTTCTGGGTCAGGCCGGCGTCGACCACCAACTGACAGCCGGTCATGTAGCGGGACTCCGCGGATGCGAGAAACAAGACGGCATTGCTGACATCCACCGGATCGACCCAGGGAACAGGTAACAGGTTGCGCGCGCTCAGTACTGCAGCGGCGTCTGCTTCCGTGGGATTCTCGATGTCCGGGCACAGGTTCGCGAACACTCGCTCGTTGATGATCATCGGGGTACGTACGGAACCTGGATGCACGGAGTTGACGCGAATGCCCTCCGCGCCCAACTCGTTGGCCAGCGTTCTGGCCAGACCCACCACGGCGTGCTTGGCGGCGCTGTAATGACTCGCTCCGGCAATACCTTTGATTCCCGCTGTCGAGCTGACCAGAACGACGGAACCACCGTCACCGAAGTGCGGAACACAGGCCTTGACGGTGTGCCACGCCCCGGTCAGATTGACGTCGAGCGAGCGGTTCCACACTGCAGGATCGACGGTCCACGACGGTCCCGGCGTGTCGTACACGCCTGCATTCGCGACGACGACGTCCAACCCGCCGACTTCGGCGACACAATCGGCGACTACCGCGGCGAGATCTTCGAAGTCACGAATGTCCGCGACGCCGGTGACCGCCACGCCTCCACGCTCGCGTACCGCCTGGGCGGTCTCCTCCAGCTCGGACTTTGCCTGCACGACATCCAACGCGATCACGGACGCGCCTTCGTCGGCGAGACGCTCGCAGTGTGAGCGGCCCATCCCGCCGGCCGCACCTGTCACGAGTACACGAAGACCCTCGAGGCGACTCATGCGTGCACCGCACTGTTCAGTTCGAAGCCTCGGTATCCCGCTGCTGCCACGTCTGCACAGATGTCGGAGTAGACACCGAATCCTCCGATGAATGGCATGAATATCCTCGGCTTTCCCGGAATGTTGGCTCCCATATACCAGGAGTTCGCGGATGGAAACAGCGTCGCCGACGCCCGGCGTGAGCATTCGTCGAGCCAGTTGTCCACGGCTTCGGCACTCGGTTCGATGGTGTCGATGCCCGCCGAATCGAGGTGGTTGATTGCGCCCGCGATCCAGTCCACGTGCTGCTCGGCAGCGAGAATCATGTTGGACAGCACACTCGGGCTACCCGGCCCGGTGACGATGAACAGGTTGGGGAACCCGTGTACTCCGAGGCCTAGATACGTCCTTGGACCCGCATGCCAGTTCTCGCGCAACGTCTCGCCATTGCGGCCGCGGATCTCGATGCGATCGAGCGCTCCCGTCATCGCGTCGAACCCGGTGGCGAACACCAGCGCATCCAGTTCGTAGTGCGCATCGGCCGTCTTGATTCCAGTCTCGTCGATCGCCTCGATCGGTGCGGACTTGAGATCCACCAGGCTGACGTTGTCACGGTTGTAGCTCTGGTAGTAGTTCGTGTCCGTGACTATCCGCTTGGTTCCGATGGGGTGGTCGTTCGGAATGAGCAGGTCGGCGATCGCCTGATCCTGGACCTCCGAGCGGATCTTGCGTTCGGCAAACGCTGCCGCTGTCCCGTTGGCCTCGATGTTGCTCGTCTGGTCTGCGAAGGTCTTGGCGAACAGGACACCGCCGAGCTTCCACCGCTCCTCGTATGCCGCGTTTCTCTCGGCCTCCGAGACCTCGAGGGCGCTGCGAGGATCCGAAACGAACGGCGATCCACCGCCACTGCGCTTGGACAGCGCTCGACGCTCTGCATAGCCGGCCTTGATCTCGGCGCGGCGCTTGTCATCGAGAGGCGTGTTTCCTGCCGGCACACTGTAATTCGCGGACCGCTGGAACACGTAGAGATGATCGGCCTGCTCGGCGATCAGCGGAATGGACTGGATGCCCGAGGATCCGGTGCCGATCACGCCGACGCGTTTGCCGGTGAAGTCGACGCCCTCGTGCGGCCAGAAACCGGTGTGGAACACCTCGCCACCGAAGGTCTCACGGCCCGCAATGTTCGGAACGTTCGCGGTCGAGAGGCTACCGGTAGCGCACACGACGAAGCGTGAGGTGACGTCGTGACCGCCGTCGGTCTGTACTCGCCACGTCGCAGTACCCTCGTCGAACTGTGCGCTCAGAACGCGTGTGTCGAAGGTGAAGCCAGTGCGAAGGTCGAAGCGATCAGCCACGTGATCGAGGTACGAGAGGATCTCCGGTTGCGCGGCGTACTTCTCACTCCAGTCCCAATCCTGTTGCAGCTCTTCGGAGAACGAGTAGGAGTAGTCGAAACTCTCGACGTCACAGCGTGCGCCGGGGTAGCGGTTGAAATACCACGTGCCGCCCACTCCGGAGCCCGCCTCGAAGCCGTGGACACGCAGCCCCTGCTCGCGAAGTCGGTGCATGGCGTACATGCCAGCGACGCCGGCGCCGATGACTACGACGTCGAGTGGTGCGGTGGAGAAGTCAGGATCGGTCATGGTGGTCACGCTACGAGTGGACTGGTTGGTAGAGGAACGGGTTCTCCCGCTGGGTGGGCTACGGCAGTGGAGAGCGTTGGTGTCCACCGATCGGGGGACACCGATGTCATCCAGCACTCGGACCCGTAGGTGGACAGACCCGAAGGGATTTCGGGGCCATAGTTGTCTCATCACCGAAACACACGGTCACCGAGACCGACAAATCGAGGAGAAACATCATGGCTACCAACACAATTCGACCCGAAGCAATTTCCTTCTCCGGCCTCAGCATGGCAGCTCTGGTCGCCCGCGCCGCCGGGGCGAACGCTGTGAAGTCGATAACCGACACTTCCGTCACGACGGCGATGATCAGCAATTCGGGCTTCGGGGCCCTGTATCTGGTCGACGCATCCAACCCGAACGGCGACTGGATCGTCCCGCCGGCCGACTACATCCTGCCGAACATGAACGTCAACGTGGTCGCCACGAGCAAGAATCAGAACGACTTCCCCGTCGTGCTGACGTACCGCTCCGACGACGGTGGAGTGTTTGTCTTCAGCGCCACCAACTCGAAGACCAGGGCAGATGCCGGCGGAACGTACGCCCCCGACGGCCACGACGTCACGGTGACGATGACCTCGGGTTACCCGGCCATGAACGTCACGTACGTACTGCGGTGACTCCCGTTCACTCCAACAGACCCTGCCGCATCGCGGCGGCGACGGCGGCGCCTCGATCGTTGACTCCGAGTTTCTCGTAGAGGCGCTGCACGTGGGTTTTGACGGTCGAAGGCGCAAGAAAGAGCTGGGAGGCGATGGTGGGGATACTGGCGCCCTGTGCGATCAATCCGAGAACTTCACGCTCACGGGCGCTGAGAGTCGGGCCGGACGGCTCGCTACGGCGACGCACCTCCCCCACCAGTCCGGCAGCGATGCTGGGCGGCAACACATCTCGGCCCGCGGCGCAGTCGAGCACGGCGCTCACGATCTCGGCCCGGGTGGATTCCTTCGGCAGGAATCCGGCAGCACCCGCCTGCAGAGCCTGATACACGACGGACGATTCGTCGTGAGCACTGAGCAGGAGCACCCTGGTCGGCAACTCGTCTCGAACCACTGCTGCTGCCACCTGGGTCCCGTCCAGGTGCGGCATCCGGAAATCGATCAGCGCCACCTTCGGGCGTAATTCCCGAATCATTGCGAGCGCAGCTGCGCCGTCGTCGGCCTCGCCCAGAACGTCGATGCGGTCACTGCCGGTCAGGGCCCGAACCACGCCCTCACGAAACAACGGGTGATCGTCGCCGACCACCACGGAAACCTTGCCGACCACCGGCTTCGTGCCTTCTCGCATTGCTCACTTTCTCACGCCCGTACCAGCAATGCGAGCACTTGCGCCTCCCCCGATCGGGGGACACGCGATTCAACCCCGCCACGGCCCCGTCGGCGGACATACAGCAGCCCTGATTCGCGACAAGATTGATTCATCGCCGAGAACGGCAACCACACACCAGCCCAGGAGCAGACATCATGCGTACCAACACCACTCGCTTCGTAGCAGTCACCGCGATCGCCCTCGCTCTCGGCGGAACCGCACTGGGAACCGCGGCGGTCGCCAACGCCGGCACCATGCCGACGGACGGCCCGACGGTTGCCATGACCATCACCAACAACACCGACAACCCGATGCTGCTGGACAGCGCGTCCAACCCCTACGGACAGTGGATCAACGGCCCCCGCTCCTACCTGGCTCCGCACACGACCGAAATCGTCACCGCCTACAGCAGCGATCCCCGCGGCATCGGTGTCGACGTCACCTACAACGTGGCCGACGGAGTCCAGACCGTCATGGCAGCCAACAACTACGCCGGCAACCCCACCCTCGACGGGACCCGCATCATCGGTGACCCGACGCACGTCATCCTCACCGACTACATGGCCACCGGCTACCCCACGATGAACGCCTCCTACGACGTCTTCACGCAGAACTGAACCGAGCGTTGAAGCAACCACGAACTTGATCCGCTACGGCCCACGACCCGGTATCCGCATGGATGTCGGGACGTGGTGTGCGCTGACCAGCTCAGACGCGTTCGACCAACACGCAGCGGGCACCACTGAAGATCGTAGGCATGCACTTGTTGCAGTGGATGCACAGTGATTGGGTATCGGATTCGGCTGCGATCCGATTGATCAGATCCGGTTCTCTGAGCAGTGCCCGTGCCATGGCGACGAACTCGAACCCTTCCGCCATTGCGGTATCCATGCCCGCTTTGTCCGTGACACCGCCGAGCAGCACGAGCGGCAGCTTCACCGCAGCACGGATCTGGCGAGCCTCTTCCAGCATGAACAGCGGCTTGTACGGATAGGCATGCAACATGCTCTTGCCCACCAACTGCACACCGAGTCGAACAGGCTGGGGCATCGCGGCGGCAAACTCGCGGATCGGCGCATCGCCCTTGAACAGGTACATCGGGTTGAGCAGTGAGCTACCCATCGTCAACTCGAGCGCATCGACACTTCCGGATGCCTCGAGCCACTGCGCCACCTGGATTGCTTCGTCCACCCAGAATCCGCCTGGCACACCGTCGTCCATGTTCAGCTTGGCCAAGATCGCGATCTTGTCGCCGACGGCGTCGCGCACACTGCGCGCAGTTTCGAGTACGACGCGAGCCCGATTCTCGAGCGATCCGCCGTAAGAATCCTTACGACGGTTCAATTTCGGACTCAGGAACGAGCTCGCGAAATAGTTGTGGCCGAAGTGGATCTCGACGGCGTCGAATCCTGCCTCGACGGCAAGTCGCGCAGCGCTCCCGTGCGCCGCCGCAATTCTGGTGATGTCCGCTGTGGTGGCAGTGCGAATCATCCTCATGCTCAACGGATTGAACGAACTCGACGGTGCCAGCGCAGGCAGTCCGGTCGACTTCTGATTCGCGACGGGGCCGGCGTGCCCGAGCTGCGCCGATGCTGCTGCCCCTTCGGCGTGAATGGCATCGGTGAGTCGTCGCAGTCCGGGGAGGGCATCGGGCCGCATCCACAGCTGGCCGTATTCGGTGCGCCCTTCCGGTGCGACGGCGCAATACGCGACGGTGGACATCCCGACTCCGCCGGCTGCCGGGCGGCGATGGAACTCGATCAGCTCGTCGGTGACCAGGGCGTCGGGAGTTTTGCCTTCGAATGTCGCGGACTTGATGATTCGATTTCGCAAGGTCACCGGGCCCAGCTTTGCCGGGGCGAGCACGTCGGGAGCAGTCATCAAGTTTGCCTCTCACAGGGGTTGTTTGCTGGACGGTAGATCGATGGTCCAGAGCTGGCCAGCCCCCGTGCCACGGAGCGGGAAAACAACTTCAGCCCGGCCGAGGTGGCCGGGCTGAAGTGACATCGCTGCAGATCAGATGCGTCCGAAGTACGCGTCCTTGAGCACTGCCAGGTCGTCGATGTCCTTGGCGTCGGCGTCGAGGACCACCTTGCCGATGTCGAGGACCGTCACGTGATCGGCGACGCTCATCGCGGCCTCCACTGCCTGCTCCACCAGCAGAACAGCCAGGCCGGTTTCCTTGAGCTGCTGGACGCGGTCCATCACCTCACCGACGATCACCGGAGCCAGCCCGCCCGACGGTTCGTCGAGAAGGAGCAACCGCGGCTGCGCCATCAGCGCTGCGCCGATCGCGAGCATCTGCTGCTGACCGCCCGACATGGAACCGGCGGGAAGCGCACGCTTATCCCCCAGGATCGGGAACATCTCGTACATGGACTCGACGGATTCCATCAGCTCGCCGCGCTTTGCCTTGCGGGTGTACCCGCCCAGCAGAAGGTTCTGCTCGACGGTCTGCTTGTGAAAGACCCGCTTACCCTCCTGCACGTACGCCATACCCTGCCGCACCCGCTTGTGCGCGGGAACTCCGGTGATGTCGGCACCGTCCATTTCGACGGTTCCAGAGGCCACCTTGTTGAGGCCGGACAGAGCACGGAGCGTGCTCGTCTTGCCTGCACCGTTGCGCCCGAGCAGGGCTGTCACCTGACCGGGATAGACGTCGAACGAGACATCCCAGACGACGCGCAGATCGCCGTACCCGGTCTGCAGGTTACGGACCTTCAGAATCGGTTCCATCACTTCACCTCGCTGGTCTGATGGTCTACCGCGCCGATTTCTTCGAGCAGCGCATCCTCATCACCGGACTTGACTCCGAGGTATTCGCTCAACACGCGCGGGTGATGTTCGATCGTTGCCGCATCGCCGGTGGCGATCACCTGCCCCTGCGCCAGTACCACGATCTCGTCGGCCAGCGAGAGCACGAGGCGGAAGTTGTGCTCCACCAACACCACTGTGGCCCCGGCATCTCGCAGTACCCGGATCAAATCTGCCAGGCGTTCGAGTTCGTCCTCGTCGAGGCCGGACGCAACCTCGTCGAAGAGTACGACCCTCGGCTCGGCGATGACGGCGCGAGCAACTTCGAGCATGCGACGCATCCCCAGGGGCAGCGACGTCGCGATCTCGTTGCGCAGGTGCGACATCCCCACGAGCTCGAGAACACGCTCGGCCTCGACGATGTCGGCCTTCGCGATCCTGCGGAAGCTGGGCAGGCGAAGCACAGCCGACGCCATCGACGCGCGGTGCACCGAATACCGTCCGGATGCAACAGCTTCCAGAACCGTGATGTTCTCCGGAATCGTCGGAGTTTGGAACGTCCGCGCCACACCCACGCGCGCCACCTTGTGCGGCGACGACTGCGAGACCACCGTGTCACCGATTGTGATCACGCCGGCGTCCGCGGTGTAGAACCCGCAGATCATGTTGAGCATGGTCGTCTTACCCGAACCGTTGGGCCCGATCAACGCGGTGACCTTACCGGCCTCTGCGGTCAGGGTTGCCGCATTGAGAGCCTGGTTGCCACCGAATGCCTTGGACACTCCGTCGACCACCAACCGTGCGCCGTTGATCGGCGCCAGTTCCGGTGTTCCGCCGCTGTTCTCCTTTGCGGTGACTACGCCCAGGCCGGCCCTGCGATCGAGTTTCGAGACGATCGCTCGCCCGACCTTGGTCAGCCCACCGGAGAGCAGCACACCGCCGATGATCAGGAAGCCTCCGTAGAAGATCAGCGAGTATTCCTGAAATGCCGTCGACTGGTTGGGACCGAGCTGCATGATCGCGGCACCGACTACGGCGCCGTACACACTTGCCGCACCGCCCAGAATGGATGCCGCCAGAACCGCTGTCGCAAAGGTGAACCCGAAGGCTTCCGGCGAGATGAACAGGTCGGTATTGGCGAACAACGCACCCGCCAGACCGGCCGGGAACGCACCGATCGCATAGCCGAGCAGTTTCATCCGGAACACCGACACACCCTGCGACGACGCCAGCACCGGCGACTGCTTGAGCGTGCGGAACGCGATGCCGTGGCGCGAGACCACCAGGTTGCGCATCACCGCGAACCAGAGGACGGTGACCACGACAACCACCATGTAGTACTGCTGGGTGTCGAGTTCGGAGCCGAAGAGCGTCGGCGGCTCCATACCGGTGAGGCCGTTTCGGCCGCCGGTCTTGCCGCCGAAGATCGCCAGTACGTCCGGCACGAGCAGCACCAGGAAGAACGACGTCATCGCCAGGGACCAGTTGCCCAGTCGCAGACCGGGAACGCCGGTCAAGATGCCGACGCCCAATGCCACGGCACCGGCCGCAGCGAGCTGGACCAGGATGTCGGTGTGACCGGCCTGGGACATCAGACCCGCGGTGTATGCACCCGCCGCGTACATCGCGGCCTGGCCGAGCGCCAGTTCACCGGCAAAGCCGAGGCTCAGGTTCAGGCCGCTGACCACAAGTGCCAGGATGCAGGCCAATTGAATCTGCCGTGATGTCGACAGGTCGAGCCCCATCACGGGCAGCAGCAAGATCACTACCGCCAGGACCAGCGGGATGATCCAGCTCGGAAGGGAACGGAAAGTCCGCCACGCGCTTACCATTTCACACCACCCGTTCTCGGACGTTGCCGAACAAGCCGGCAGGTTTGACCATCAAGATGACGATCAGCACCGTGAAGACGGCGATATTGCTGTACTGACTTCCCGCCCACAGGGCGGTGAACGATTCCACCAGGCCGACGGTCAGGCCGCCGATCAAAGCGCCTGGCAGAGAGCCGAACCCGCCGATCGCCAACGCCACGAATCCCTTGAGGGCCAGCGCGGCACCCAACGTCGCAACTGCAAACGTCTTGGGTCCGACAAGGAGTCCGAGGACACCGGCCAATGCACCCGAGAAGGCAAACGCACCCAGCGCCAACCGTCGTACATTGACTCCTCGCAGCATCGCCGCTTCACGATCCTCGGAGATGCCGATCAGAGCCAGACCCGTCATGGTCTTCTTCGAGACGTAACTCAACCCGATGACCAGTGCGATCGCCGCAACAAGCAGAGCGATCTCGACCGGGTAGGTACGGCCGCCGAGTAGGGTGATCGGTTCGTTCGATCCGAAGAACGGAACCGTGAGAGGTTCACTACCCCAGATCAATTGAGTTGCACCATTGAGCAGAGTGGCAACGCCAAGCGTGGTGACCAGCTGGTTCTGGTGATCGGCCACCGGTCTGATCGCGACGATCTCCTCGACCGAGGCGAGGAGCATCACGGTCACGGTTGCCATGACGGCCACCACGAGAACGGGAAGTTTCAGGGTCACGAGACCCGTGTAGGCGACGAAAGTGCCCACCATCATCAGCTGAGCTTGAGCGAAGTTGAACGTGTTGGAGGAAACGAAAACGATGTTGTACCCGATGGCAACCAGCACGTAGACCGCGCCGAGCGCCAATCCGGACCACAGAATGGTCATGACGCAGCCGGGTTTCCGAACTGACCGTTGAGGATCTTCGTCGGGCTGATGAACTTCAGCTCACTGGTATCCGGGTTCGGGCCGTGGTTGTCAGAGCTGAAGTTGTAGCGCGAGAGGAATGCGGTCTTGGCATTCTCCTGAACCTCTGCGGTTTCCAGTGCTTCGGCGAGCTTCTTCGGATCGGTCGAACTGCCGACCTTCTCCGCTGCTGCCGCGACGAGGGGGAATGCGTCGTAGTTGTCCGCGAGGATCAGCGTCGACGGGATCGAGCCCAGCGACGCCATCGTGTCCACCATCGTGTTGACGAGCGCGTTGTTCGGATCGAACACCGTGCTGGTGAACACCTGCGTCACCAGGTTCTTCACCTGCGGGGTGCCGAGCACGCCGGCGGGCGGATCATTGGCGATGAGGTTGGTGGCAGAGACCGACGTGTTGCCGATCAACGGCACGTCCCAGCCGAGTCGCTCCAGGCTCTGCAACACGTATCCGAGCGGGGCGCCGTACGCGTCCAACGCGATTGCCGTTGCACCGGCATTCTTGAGCGACTGCAACTGCGCCGTCATGTCCAGAGCAGCGGCGTCGTATTCTTCGTTGCCGGCAGCCTTCAGACCGACCTTCTCGAGCGCACTGGTCATCTCCTCGCCGAAGAGTTCACCGTAAGCGGTACTACCGTGCAGGACTCCGACGCTGCTGTAGCCCTTGGTCTTTGCATACTCGGAGATGCCGCGAGCGGTGTCGGTCGCGCCCGGAGCCAGGTCGAAGTTCAGCGGGAACTTCGATGGGTCCGTGGAATCGGGAGAAGGCGCCATGCTCAGCGAGAGGATGTTGTTCTGCTTGAGGATCGGGAGAACCGCAGCCGCGATCGACGAAGGACCCGAGTTGAGGTAGAGGTCAGGCTTGTTCCCCGAGTTGATGGCTTCGCGCAGCTTGGTGACGGCGATGGTTGCATCACCCGCGTCGTCCACAGTGGTGAGCTCGATCTGACGGCCGCCGATGCCCCCGGCCTCGTTCTGGACCTGAACGCCGGCCTTCGTGGCCAGCAGGGAAGTCTGCGAGTTCGCCGCGAGAACACCCTGCGCACTGATCCCGCCGGTCAGCAGGACGCGGTACGGCGAATCCGCGCCACCTTCGGACTCCGAAGAACCACTACACCCCGCGAGAGCCAGAGCCGTCACGGCAACTGCCGCAACAAGAATGGGCCGACGATTCATGTCTGCACTCCTAGAACACATGTATGCACCGAACGTCAGGCGAATACCTGACGAAAGAAGGATCGGCCGGTGGGAACGCCTGATTTCGAGCACCAGCCAACCAAGCACCCGCTTGATGATCTAGCAAGCAGTTGCTTGGGTTGGAGCATAGAATGTGATCTGGATAACGTCAAACGCACAAAAGAGGAGACATGGAAGCGGACGCTATGCATATTCGGGCGGCCTCGACAGACCGATTCCCGCTGGGTGGAAACGCCAAAACGGCCCCACGCCCTGCGGGATTCGATGAGGTGAATCCGAGCAGGGCGTGGAGCCGTTTGCGTAAAAGTCTGAACTATCGCTGGTTTCGTGGTTTCCAAACCACCAACGCGTTGTTGCGTGGAATCGGAACGAGGTCCCGGCGATAGCCCGCATGGACTTTCGCGATTTCCTCGGCCAGTTCGCGGACGCGATGCTGCAGAGCCTCGACCTGGTTGGTCAGTTCGATGATCCGTTTGATTCCGGCGAGGTTGACGCCCTCGTCCTGCGAAAGCCGTTGCACTTCACGCAGAAGCGCAACATCACGCGGGGAGTAGCGTCGTCCGCCACCAGTGGTTCGGTGAGGGGTGACCAAACCGAGTCGATCGTAGTTACGCAAGGTCTGCGCATGCATTCCGGCCAACTCGGCTGCCACCGAGATCACGAAGATCTGGGCGTCAGGATCGACCGTCGCATCCCATTGATTCTGCGGTCGTTCGGTCATCATGCACCGGCCCACCCGGCCCGTGGATCGAACCCGCTCGCCTTCTCGGCTTCGAGATAGGTCTTCAGCGCTTCGATCGCCGGGTCGTCCAACTTCTGCGGGACGGATACCTTGACGGTGACCAGAAGGTCGCCTGCCCCCTCGGGACGCTTGGGGATGCCGCGTCCGCGAACTCGCAGAATGCGTCCGTCCACCGTTCCGGCCGGAACCTTCACTCCGACGCGGCCGTCCAGGGTCGGCACGGACAGCGTCGTCCCGAGCACCAGTTCGCCGTAGCTCACCGGAACCGTCAGCGTCAGATCGTCGCCGTTACGGCCGAAGACATTGTCCGGCTTGACGCGGATGTTGACGAACAGGTCACCCGCCGGAGCTCCGCGGAGACCCGCTTCGCCCTTGCCCTTGAGTCTGATTTTCTGACCGTCGCTCACGCCTGCCGGCACGCGAACCGTGATGGTCCGTGTCCGGTTGGTGACGCCGCTACCGTGGCAGTCCTCGCAAGGCGAGTCGATGATCGAGCCGGTTCCCCGGCAGTCGTCACACGGCTCACTGAATCCGAATGCGCCCTGGTTGCGGCTGACAACGCCGGTTCCGTTGCAATGCGGGCACACTCGCGGGCTGGTGCCCGGCTTTGCGCCGCTGCCGTGACACGTGGTGCACGACGTCGGGCTGGTCAGACGAAGTGGGACGGTGACACCGAGCGCCGCTTCGCGGAAGGCGAGCGTCGTCTCGGTCTCGAGGTCCTTGCCTCGACGCGGGCGGTTGGGCGCAGCGGTGCGCTGGCCCGCTCCCCCGCGATTGAACAATCCGCCGAAGATGTCTCCGAGACCCGAGTCCTGCCCGCCGGCACCGCCGCCGAACAGGTCGTTGATGTCGAAACCACCAGCGCCGGGGTTGAATCCACCGCCACCTTGCGCACGGGGACCGAAGCCTCCGCTGGCAAAGAGACGCCTGGCCTCGTCGTACTCCTTGCGCTTGTCCGGATCAGACAGAACGGCATGAGCTTCACTGACGGACTTGAAACGCTCTTCGGCCTTCGCATCGTCAGGGTTGGCGTCGGGATGAAGATCCCGGGCCAGCTTGCGATACGCCTTCTTGATTTCGTCGGCCGTCGCGGTGGACGAGACGCCCAGCTCCTTGTAGAAGTCCTTCTCGATCCACTCCCGTTGACTCACTGGGCGTCTCCTCCTCTCACTCTTACTTCGCTTCTTGTTCTGAACCGTCTGCAGGCTTGTCGCCTACCCGGTCCGTCACGGCCACCATTGCGGTCCGAAGGACCCGGTCGCCGAGCTTGTAACCCTTGCGCATGACCGTCCCGAGTACGGGGTCGTGGCCTTCGCCTTCATGCTGCACCGCTTCGTGGAGTGCGGGATCGAAATCGTCGCCCTCGTTACCGAAGTCGGTCAAACCCAGACCCGTCAGGGTCGTGTTGAGCTTGTCCGCGAGTGCACGCAGTGGACCTGATTCGAGGTCACCGTGTGCCCGAGCGCGATCCAGGTCGTCGAGGATTCCGATGAGTTCGGTGATGACCGAAGCTCGCGCGGTTTCCTTGATGACCTGCTTGTCACGCTCGACGCGACGACGGTAGTTGGTGAACTCCGCCTGAAGTCGCTGCAGATCCGCAGTTCGTTCGGCGAGCTGATCGGTGGCGGATGCTTCCTCCACGATCGACTCTGCTTCCTGAACTACCCCTGTGTCTTCCGAGTCGAGCGGCGGCAGGGATTCCCCCGCCGCCTCTCCCTGTGCACCGGTCTCGGGGTCGACCGGGTTGTTCTCGGAGTTGTCCGAGGTCACTTCTTGTCCGAGTCGGTGGGCTCGTCGACAACCTCGGCGTCGACGACGTCGTCGTCATTGCCTGCGCCGTCGGTGTTTCCGGCCTCGTTTGCAGCGGAAGCCTCGTAGATGGCCTGGCCCAGAGCCTGCGACTCGGTGCCCAGCTTCTCCACTGCGGTCTTCACTGCAGCGATGTCGGTGCCTGCCAGGGCGTCGTTGACGTCCTTGACCGCTGCCTCGACCTTGGTCAGGATCTCCTCGGAGACCTTGCCCGCGTTCTCACCTTCACGCTGCTCCTTGACGAACTTCTCCGTCTGGTGGACCAGCGACTCGGCCTGGTTGCGGACCTCTGCCTCTTCGCGACGGGCCTTGTCTTCCTCGGCGTGAGCCTCGGCGTCCTTGACCATGCGCTCGATCTCTTCCTTGGACAGACCGGAGCCGTCCTGGATCTTGATCGTGTTTTCCTTGCCGGTGCCCTTGTCCTTCGCCGTCACGTGCACGATGCCGTTGGCGTCGATGTCGAAGGTGACCTCGATCTGCGGAACGCCACGCGGGGCGGGCGGCAGATCGGTGAGCTCGAAGGAGCCGAGCAGCTTGTTGTGCGAAGCGATTTCGCGCTCACCCTGGAAGACCTGGATCTGCACCGAAGGCTGATTGTCGTCAGCGGTGGTGAAGGTCTCGGAACGCTTCGTGGGGATGGTGGTGTTGCGCTCGATGAGCTTGGTCATCACGCCACCCTTGGTTTCGATACCGAGGGAAAGCGGCGTGACGTCGAGGAGCAGAACGTCCTTGACCTCGCCCTTGAGCACGCCGGCCTGGAGTGCGGCGCCGACTGCGACGACCTCGTCCGGGTTGACACCCTTGTTGGGCTCACGGCCACCTGTCAGTTCACGAACCAGATCGGAGACTGCCGGCATACGGGTGGAACCACCGACGAGCACGACATGGTCGATGTCCTTGACAGCGATTCCGCTGTCCTTGATCACTGCCTGGAACGGCGCACGGGTGCGATCGAGCAGGTCCGAGGTGATCTTCTGGAACTCGCTGCGGGAGAGCTGCTCGTCCAGGAAGAGCGGGTTCTTGTCCGCGTCGACCGTGATGTACGGGAGGTTGATGGAGGTGCTCTGCGAGCTGGAGAGCTCGATCTTCGCCTTCTCCGCAGCCTCACGCAGACGCTGCAGGGCCATCTTGTCCTTGGTCAGATCGATGCCGTTCTGAGCCTTGAACTTGTCGACCAGCCAAGCGACGACGCGCTCGTCCCAGTCGTCGCCACCGAGGTGGTTGTCACCGGAGGTTGCGCGAACCTCGACGACGCCGTCGCCGATTTCGAGCAGGGAGACGTCGAAGGTGCCGCCACCGAGGTCGAAGACCAGAATGGTCTGCTCGGTGTCACCCTTGTCCAGTCCGTATGCCAGTGCAGCCGCGGTGGGCTCGTTGACGATACGAAGGACGTTGAGGCCGGCGATCTGGCCGGCTTCCTTGGTTGCCTGACGCTGTGCGTCCTCGAAGTATGCGGGGACGGTGATGACGGCGTCGGTGATGTCTTCGCCGAGGTAAGCCTCCGCGTCACGCTTGAGCTTCATGAGCGTGCGGGCGCTGATTTCCTGCGGCGTGTACTTCTTGCCGTCGATTTCCACGTTCCAGTCAGTGCCGATGTGGCGCTTGACGGAGCGGAGGGTGCGGTCGACGTTCGTGACTGCCTGGTTCTTCGCGGGCTGACCGACGAGAACCTCGCCGTTCTTGGCAAATGCGACCACCGAGGGGGTGGTACGTGAGCCTTCGGCGTTGGCGACCACTACGGGCTCGCCGCCCTCCAGCACTGCAACTACCGAGTTGGTCGTACCGAGATCGATACCGACTGCACGAGCCATAGTGTTCCTACCTTTCGTTCTGCGGTTCTCTGCCCGAGTGGTTGATCTCGAACATGACCGCGAGTTTTTCGCTTGGTGAGCGTCCTCCGCTCAAGTTTGCCTCCGACCGTGGCCGGGAGTCAACTCGAAGTTGAGCCGAGGGCGCTCAAGCTTGTCGAAATGGTCAACTACAGCCCACGTAGATTTGTTCCCGCCTTCCCCGAAAAGCCGAAAAAGTGCGCCACATCACTTCCGAATCTCTCCGAATGGCTACGATCGACCGGTGACCGATCCCGACAATTCTCCCGTTCGACCTGCTCGACCGGCGCCGGCGCGCCCGGCACCCGAGCGACCCGACGTCTCGGTTCGGCCGCTCCGACCTGCAGCGAACGACGAGATACCCAAGGCCGTGACCTTGTCCACCTCTGCCTGGATCGGCTCGTTCGTCGTCCTGGCCGGTATCGCCGGAGTGTTAGTCACCAGCCTCGACGACGTCCGGTCAGCCCTCGAAGAATCGACTGCGCGCGACAATCCCGGATACTCGTCCACCGACATCTCCGATGCCGTGACGGTCGTCCTGGCCGGCAGTGGCGGCGGCGCTCTCGTCCTGATCCTGCTCGCACTCATGAGCCTTCAACTCCTCCGTGCCCGCAAGAACGCCGGGCGGGTGATGACGGCGATCGTCGGAGCCCTCAGCATCGCGGCCGGACTCGGCTTCATGTCTCTGGTCGACGGCGCCGCGGATATCGGCGCCGGAGTTCTGAGATGGGGTCCGATTCTCTACTGCGTCCTTGTAGCAGTGGCGGCGATCGCTCCGTTTGCTCCCGGTGTCAGCACCTGGCTGCGAGTACGCCGATGAAGGTTCACGTACAACTCGACTCCGCGCCGGGCGCGGGCGCTGCTCGCAGCCGTGAACTCGCGGACACCGGCGCCGGTGGCCTGTTCACCTTCGAGGGACCACACGACGTGTTCTTCCCGCTCGTCGAAGCGGCATCGGCCGTCGACCTCGACCTGATGACCAACGTCGCCATCGCATTCCCCCGCAGTCCCATGCATCTGGCGCATTCGGCCAACGACCTACAGTTGCTCAGTCGCGGCCACTTTCGCCTCGGTCTCGGATCGCAGATCAAACCGCACATCGAAAAACGCTACAGCGCAACGTGGTCGCGTCCAGCGGCCCGCATGAAGGAGACGGTCGCAGCGGTCAAGGCGATCTTCACGGCGTGGGAGAACACCTCGACGCTGAACTTCCGCGGCGAGTTCTTCACCCACACTCTGATGCCCCCGACGTTCGATCCAGGCCCCAATCCCTATGGACCGCCGCCCATCCTGATGGGTGCGCTCGGACCGGTGATGACCCGGACGGCGGCGGAGGTGGCCGACGGACTCCTGGTCATGCCGTTCCACACGCAACGCCATTTCCTCGAACGAACACTTCCGGCCGTCGATGCCGGCCTCCGTGAATCCGGCCGCACCCGAGACGAATTCACGATCATCCCGCAGGTCATCGTCGGCGTCGGCCGCGGCGACGATCAACTTGCCGCGGCCGCCCGAGGCGTCAGAGCCCTGCTCTCGTTCTACGGTTCGACGCCCGCATACCGTCCGGTGCTCGACGTCGAAGGGTGGGGCGAGGTCCAACCGGAACTCAATGCCCTGTCGAAGCGAGGTGGTTACGCCGACATGGCATCACTGATCACCGATCCGATGCTGACAACACTCGCCGTCGTCGGCACCCCCGAAGAGTGTGCCGCCGAGATTCGGCGCCGGTTCGGCGAGCATGCCGACGAAGTGTGCTGCTACTTCCCGGGTTACGACGTAGAGCCGGCTGACGTGGCGTCGATGATCTCGCTTCTCACCTGAACCTGGTCGAACTTCCTGATCAGGCCCCCAAGGTACGGGCCAGCTCGGTCAACGACTCCCGGGCAGCACGCAGGCTCGCGTCACCCTGCTCGATCAGCGGTGCCATCGCCGGAATACGCTGCGCCAAAGTCAGTTCCGCGGTGATTACGGAGACATCCATTCCCATCGACACCCCGAGCACCTGAACGAGTGGCGGGACGGTGTGATCGTTGGCCTCGTTCCCCGAGCCCGGCGCATAGGTGTTCCCACGGCTGGACACGATCACCACGGGCTTACCTGCGAGCGGCTGAGTGCGCGTGTCGAAAGGCACCGTAGTCCCCAGGACGTGCACGTAATCTATCCACGCCTTCAACGTGGACGGGATCGACCAGTTGTACATCGGCGCGCCGATCACGACTACGTCTGCAGCGGTAAGTTGCTCGAGGACCCGAGCCTGTAGTGCTTCCGCGGCGGGATCCGGAATCTCTCCCTCGACCCGCAAACGTGGTGCATAGTGCAGAGCCGCGTCCGCGAGGTGCGGCAAGGGATCCCGGTGCAGGTCCACCGTCACCGTCGTGTGATCCGGACTGTTGTTCGACCACTGCTGAGCGAACAGGGCGGTGAGATCACGAGAGGTCGAGTTGTGGAGTTCGGCAGACGAATCAATGTGAAGTAGCTGTGGCATCCTTCATCAGTACCAGAGCGCGCTCAACTCTTCTCCGCGGCGAGATCGGATTCTGCCGCGTACTGCGCCAGCAGGACACGTTCGCGCTCGCGGCGCGGATAGAAGAACGTCACCACCGCGGCACCGGCACACACGATGATGATCGCCGCGATGTAGGCGTTTGTATCCCCGTCCAGGAAGGCGCTTTTGGCGGCGGTCATGATTTGGTCCGCGTATTGCGGGTAGCGTTCCGCGAGAACTTCGGCGCTGGAGAAAGATTTGGTGAGCGCGGCCTGAGTTTCGGGAGTCACCTCGGATGCGTTCGGCGAGGACGATATCGCATTCCCCAACGATTTTGCGTACCCGGCCGTGAGTATTCCGCCGAGAATCGACTGCATGATGGCGCCGCCCAGGTCGCGTTGCAGGTCCGAGGTTCCCGACGCCATACCAGCGCGGTGCACGGGAACGGATCCGGTCAGCGAACGCGATGCCGGTGTGCCTGCCAGGCCGACCCCGATCCCGACAAGCGCATAGGCCAGCGCGACCTGCCAATACTGTGTGCTTTCGTTCCACAGGAAAAGCGCGACAAACAACCCGAGAACCACGAACAGGTAGCCGGAGAGCAGCGTGACGCGGGCGCCGTACCTTTCGATCATGGTCGCCGAGCGCGGCGCAACGATCACCATCGCCAGCGCAGCCGGAATGATGGCCGCACCGGCTGCCAGCGTCGAGTAGCCGAGGACGTTCTGCAGGAACTGCTGGCCGATGAACATCGCGCCCATGAGCGAACCGAACACGACCAACCCGCCCACCGCCGCGACCCAGAAGGTCGGGCGCGCAGCTACGTGAAGATCGAACAGCGGATTGACCGCGCGTCGCTGTTGCAGGAAGAACCCGATACCCGCGACGACCGCTATCGCCCCGAGCACCAGAGCCAACGTGCCCGAACCCTTCACCGGCGCAAAGTTGATGGACAGCACCAGCGCCCCGATGAAGACGATCGACACTATGCCGCCGAGGTGATCAACTCGCTCGGTCGTCTCGTTGACGTGCGCGGGCACCAACACCAGCGAACAGATCAGTGCCACGAGAGCCAACGGAAGGGTGACGAAGAAGACCGAACCCCAGTGAAACTGCTCGAGCAGCGCCCCCGAGACGATCGGACCGAGTGCTGAAATCGCGCCACCGATTGCGGACCACATGGCAATCGCCTTGGTCCGTGCCGGTCCGGCCCACAGCGCCGTGATGATCGCCAGCGTGGTCGGGAATGCAAGACCTGCCGAGACGCCTCCGACTATCCGAGCAAGGAACAGCACTTCGAAGTTCCCGGCGAATCCAGCCACGATCGACGCCGGAATAGACAGCGCCATGCCGGTGACCAGCAGCATCTTGCGGCCGTATCGGTCTCCCAACGCCCCAAGGTAGAGCACCGTTCCGGCCAGGCCCAACGAGTACCCGACCGCGATCAGGTTCAGTTGCGTCTGGCTGGCATCGAAGGCCCGCCCGATGTCCGGCAGCGCGACATTCGCGACCGAGAGATTGAGATTCGCGACCGCAGCGACCAGGATGAGCGTCCCCAGGACGAGGGTGGCTCGATCCGGTGAAGCGGACTTGATGTCACTCGCCATGCGCGTGCTCCCATCGAGGTGGGACCCGAACCTGGGAGTTATGTCCGGGTCATCCCGAACTCAAGATAGAACCCTCTCCAAGCGCTCGCACAGTGAACGGGTCCCTATTCGGGCACAATTTCAGCCAAGACGCCCTCGGCGCTGCGGGCAGCAACCAGGCAGGCGCGGGAGGTGAACCTGTCGAAGAGCGGATGCCTGGACAACTCGCGCCATCGCCGGACAGCCGCGGTAGCCCGCGCACGCTGCACCTCCGGCGATTCTTCCGGTTCGCAGCCCAACCGGTCACTGGCCCGGATTCCGTAGCCACCGATCAGCCTTTGTAGTTGTGCCAGGTCGTCGGGTGGCAGATCTGTGTGTACCGAACGAAGTCGCCCGAGCAGGCGAAGTTCGTGGAAACCGTGAACATCGGCAAGCAACCGTTGTGCCTCCGCCGCGATCAGATCGCCTTCCTCACTCGGATCAGCTTCGAGGATTCGGCCCAACGTCACCAGCGCGGTGTGCGATTTCAGTTGATCCGCGCGCTGCCCGAACTGAACGTCGATCACCTGACGAAGTTCGTCCAGTCCGCTTCGCTCCAGCAATACCGCGGCCAGAGACGGTGAATCAGTGGCCCCCAGCTTGATCGACGTCACGGCGAGGCGAATTCCGAAGAGCCCGAACCGATCGGCCAATTGCGCCCGCATCGCCGCGTCGACCGGGAGCGGACTGTCCGGCCTGGCAAAACGATCCGCGGAGAGCAGTGCCAGGCTCAGATCCTCGGATGAAACCTGCGAGAGCGCCGAGAAGGCAGCGAACTCGCTCTGCCGCATCGTCCGTGCGGCGAGTGCCAGCAGACCTGCCACGGGAACCACCGACTGGCACAGGCCGGTTCGCTCCAATTCCTCGGCAAATCGTGCCGCGACGTCCTTCGCCGAAGACAACGCATCGAGCCTGCCTGCGCCGACCTCGTCGGCACGCGAGAGGACACCGATCACTCCGAGTGGGCCGGATTCTCCGCCGACATGATCAGCGATCTTCCCGAGGAACTGCATGTCACTGGCGTTCAGGGCGCGCAGCAGGTAGACCACCGCGTCCGCGCCGGGCGCACCACCATCGGGAACCAGCATGTCCCAGGTTCGGGCCGAAACCTCGGTCGAGAGCGACGACGTACCTGGGGTGTCGATGATCGTCGTACGAGCCAATGCCGAAGACGGCCAGTCGACGTCGATGCGGTCCACCGAGTCTGCGGTGTACTCCCCCAGATCGAACGTGAGCCTGCCGTCGCGGCGCGTCACCGGCACGTTGAACTCGGCACCGTTCTCGGCCGTCGCAGTCACCTGGGGCGTTGTCCCGTTCCGATACCAGGTGACGACGCGCGTGCACTCCGTCGCGTCGGTAGGCGCTATGTCCTGTCCGACAAGCGAATTGAGCAGCGTCGACTTCCCCGCCTTGAGGGAGCCGGCGAGCGCCACTCGGAGTGGCTCGCCGAGTCGGGCAGCGCATTCGTCCAACTGGGCTCGCGTCTGCGGCTGGTCCGCGTAGACCCGTCTGGCCTGGTCGATCAGAGCATGTGCCGACTCCACAGCGGTCACGGCGGTCGTGGCACTCATGCGTTGCTCACCTTTGCCGAAGCAGGAGCGGGAGTTTCGCCGATCAGCGTTCCGGCAACGGCGTCAAGCTCTGCGACGACGCGCATGTCGGTCTCCAGACGCTTGATACGAGCGGCGTGTTCGCTCGACTCCAACTGCGCAGCTTCTTGTGTGGCGCGGAGGGATTCGTTGATCGAGCGCAGCGCCTGCTCGGCGATGTCGGTGAAGTGATCCCGCAGGAGCCGCTGCACCAGGCGGAGGCGGTCCTTCGACTCCTTGCCCACCTGGAAGCTGACGTCGTCGGCGAACCGTCGGATAGCCGCTTTCGCCTCGGCCCGACGCTTGAGCACCTGTGCTTGTTTGTCTTCGCGATAAGCCTTGGTGCCCAGCAGAACCCCGGCTCCGATGGAGATCGGGTTGACCAGTGCCATGCCCATCATCGTGGTGATCAAGCCGAACATCAAGACGCCGCCGTACGAGCCGCGCATGCCGACCAGGACCTTCTGAGTGATGCCGATACGGCCGGATTCGAGGTCCGACAACGCGCCAACCGGTTCCAGGAAACCGTCGGTGTCGGCGACGTCGAGATGCGGGAGCGCGACGTCGCCGGTCTCCGCAAAGTGCTGCGCCACAAATTCTGCCAACCATTGAGCTCGATCGTGAGCCCACACGAAGTTGTCACCGATAGCGGTGGCGATCTCCTGTTCGAGCCACTCCCCCACTACGTCCCAGTCCTTACCTGGATCGCCTTCGTCGACCGTCTCTTCGGCCTGGCGGGTGACTCGGCGCAACCGGTCCCGGAGGTCGTGATCGATGTCGGCGGCGAGGTCTGCAATGCCGTCGCCGAGGCTCTGTTGCCAGAGCGAGGTCTTCTTGTGCAGTTCCTCGGCCGCTGCCCGGGCACGCTGCAGGCCGGCGACCGCCGCTTGAGCGGTGGACGGATCCTTCAGCGCCGCAAGCTCACTGCCCATCTCCAACGTCAGATGTGCTGCCGAGGAACGCACGTCCATCGCAACTGCGCGTCGCGTGTTCGACTCGGCACGCGCAACCACGTTGTCCCGCAGGAACTGATAGAGGTCCAGAAATCCGGATTCCGCCTCGAGTTCCTTGTCCCCCAGCCTCAGTGCGTGCGACCGCAGTACCGAGGAGATCGGAATGAGCGGCAGGTCCAACCCGGCGCGCTGGAGATGTCCGCGATCGGCGTCGAGGATCTGTCGCCAGTGCGGGTACAGATCGGTCTTGCTGATCAGACCGGCCACCGCAGGACACAGATTGACGACCTGGCGGATGAATCCCAGCTCGGGTTCGGTGAACTCCTGACTGGAGTCCGACAGAACCAACACGGCATCGGCCGCAGTGATCAATCCCAATGTTCCTGCAGCATGCGGATTTCCATGACCACCGACACCGGGGGTGTCGATCAGAACCAAACCGTCGGCCAACAGCGGACTGGGAACACCCACTTCCACACGCAGAACTTCACGCCCTTCGGCGCGAGGCGTGGCCGGGGTGATCCCCATCAGTTCTTCGAGCGGGAGGGGCACCCGGATGGGCGCCGCACCCGGATCGGCGAGAATCAATTCGGCGACCGCGGTCTCCGCGTACTGCACGACCGTCGCCACGGCAGTGGTCTCGTCGTCACCGACCGAACACACGTCAATGCCGAGCAGAGAATTGACGAACTGGCTCTTGCCCTGTTTGAGGGGACCGACCACCACGATACGAATACGTGGATCATTGACTCTGACCTGAGCATTCTCGAGTCGGCGCACCAGATCCGTGCGCCCGAAATCCTTCGCCACGACGGCTGTTCGTTCGAGCAACGACGCCGTCGACGACGCGACGCGCGCCTTCCGACTGCTTACCTGACTCGCTGAATCACTCATGAGCTACGTTGACCCGCAATTCTTCCCGACTCGAATATCCGGCCCTGCGAACGCATAGCGCACGCAGGGCCGGATTTGTTACATCAGGTCATTTTGACCGATTTCAGTTCCTGCGTCAGCAGATCAGGGATGCAGGTGATCGACAACCGCAACCGGGTCGATGTGATCGACCGGCGCTGCAACCGAATCCTCGGCGAAGAGCGAGTGTCCGGTATCGGCGCTCAGTCCCGAATCGGAGCCCGCACCGAAAGCGTCGGTCGCATCGATCGACGACCACGGGTTCAGCGCACCGGTCAAGGAACTTGTCAGGTCGGACACGCCGCTGACTGCTCCACCGAGGGATCCACCCAGGTCAGCGACTCCGCCGCCGCCAACGGTACCGCCACCGTCGACGGTGCCACCGGCAGCCGCGGCTGCGTCGGCACCGATCGAACCTGTCACGTCGGTGACTGCTCCGACAGCCCCGCCGAGCGATCCACCGAGATCGGTGACGCCGTTCAGTGCTCCGCCGAGCGACCCACCCAAACCAGCCGCAGCGTTCGTGGCGGCGTCGAGACCTGCTGTTGCGTCGAGACCTGCTGTTGCGTCCAGAGCACCGCCCACCGTTGCTCCGAGGTCGCCGGTCACACCACCGAGGTTCAGGCCGTCTGCCGCGATGCTTCCGAGGTCGACGGAAGGCAGTTCAGCGGAGATCGGGCCAAGGTTCACTGCGCCGAGGTCGACGGAGGGCAGGTCGGCGCCGATCGAACCGGTGTCGATTCCGCCGAGGTTCAGTGCCGTGTCCAGCGCTCCACCGAGTGCGCCTTCGGCACCGAGAACGCTGTCGAGAGAGCCCCCCAGCCCGAGGCCGGCGCCCAGCGCACCATCCAGCGCGCCGGTGAGGTCCGTGCCCACGGAACCGACAGCACCCAAGCCGCCTGCACCTGCGAGAGCGGTGTCGAGAGCCGCAGCCACACCGGCTGCCAAGCCTGCTTCGCCGCCCAGCCCGAGTGCACCACCGAGGTCGATTCCGGTAAGTCCGCCTGCGCCCAGCGCTGCGTCGAGTGCGCCGCCGAGACCGCCCGCCAGCCCGGCATCGACGCCGAGTGCCGAACCGAGGACACCTTCGAGAGCCGTCGACAGATTCGCACCGCCGCCCAGAGCCGCTGCGAGGTCTGCGCCGAGACCGCCTTCGAGGTCGAGTGCTCCCCCGAGCAGTCCACCGAGTGCGCCGCCCAGGTCGGCTCCGACCGTTCCGCCGGCACCGAGGGCGCCGGAGAGTGCCGCGCTGAGCTGCGCGCCCAGGTCTGCACCCCCGCCGAGTACGGCGTCGAGGTCGAGTCCTCCGCCGAGGCCCAGTGCTGCGTCGAGTGCGCCGCCGAGTGCAGTTTCCAAGCCGCCGCCGACTCCGAGAGCTCCGCCGAGTGCGCCGCTCAGTGCAGTACCGAGATCGAGGCCGCCCGCGATATCGGTGAGAACGCTGACATCCGTGATCGCTCCGAGGACGCCGCCGAGTGATGCACCCAGATCGGCGCCGATCGTGCCGCCGGCTCCCAGGACACCGGAGAGCGCGCCGGACAACGCCGCGCTGAGGTCGCCCGTCAGAGCGCCGGCCAGATCGAGGCCGCCGCCCAGTGCAAGGGCGGATTCCAGTGCGCCGGTCAGGCTCGCGCCCAGTTCGCCGCCGATGTCGAGGAGACCGCTGAGGTCTGCTGCGCCGCCGAGGAGTCCACCGAGAGCCAGTCCGAGGTCGGCTCCGAGGTCGCCACCGATGGCAAAGACGGGTGCGAGGGCTCCGCTGAGCCCCGCCGTCAGGTCGAGTCCGCCGACCGCGCCGATGGCGGCGTCGAGGGCTGCGCCCAGTTCCGCGGTCAGACCGCCGGTCACTCCGAGGGCGCCGCCCAGAGCCGCGCTGAGCTGTGCGCCCAGATCGAGAGCTCCTTCGAGATCGAGTGCACCGCCGAGGCCCAGGCCGGCTTCGATGACGGCGCCGAAGGCTGCGCCGAGGTCGGCACTGATCTCGCCGCCGATGGCAAGCGCAGCGCTGAGGGCTGCTGCGAAGTCGCCGACCAGGTCGAACTGGCCGCCGAGGGCGCCTCCGACTCCGAGGCCTGCACCGGCACCGAGACCCAGGCTGCCGCCGAGGCCGCCACCTAGTCCACCGGTGAGACCACCACCGATTCCGAGACCGCCGCCGATGGCACCCGCAGCGGACGCGCCGGCGTTGACGATCGCGGACAGGTCGGCGCCGCCACCGGCAAACAGTCCGGACTCGGCAACCAGCGGAGCGACGGCGACGATGTCGGCGGGGCTGACGTCGCACAGACCGGCAGCATTGAGTGCCGCGGTCGGGTTGGCGCAGTAGTTGGCAGCTGCCTCGTCGTCACGAAGTAGCCCGAGGATGAATTCGAGTACGGCGTTCGTTGCCATGGCGGGTTCTCCTGAAGTTCGTTGACCGGGTTGTTGCCGGTGGGTTGTTGCCGGTGATCCGGAAACTGGTGCGCTGCCAGAGGTAGCGAGTGGAATCAACGCTAAGAACTTTTGCGACTGGGGCCAACGGGGAGCACCCCCCTCTTCTGCGTGGACAGACGGGGAAGCCCCCTACGGGGTACGCCCGCTCGGAATAGGGGGATTTGCTCCGATTAGGGGATCGGTCCCCTACTTCGCCGCGACGCCTCCGATCCGGTAACGATCCAGGTCCTGAAACCGACATCGCAGACAACCGCGACAGTCCTTCTGTCGCCCACGACCAGGGGAGTTCGTTCATGGCGGCAGGGCTCGGCATCAGCATCGGTTCGGCCACTCTCGTAGCTGTCACCGACGGCTCGACCGGTGAAACGCAACAGGTCCGCTTACCCAGTGCGCTGCAATTGGACGACGGATCCGTCATCACCGGATTTGTCGAGCGCGTCGGAGACCCGATCCCGATACTTGCCGCCGACGGTACCGAGTACCGCGGCGAGGCTCTCGCAGCGACAGCGGTAGGCGCGCTCGTCGGCCAGGCTGGCGGCGAAGAAGGTCCAACTGTAGTCCTGGCTCACCCGGTGGGGTGGAATCGTCACACAGCACGCACCATGGAGTCCGCGCTGGACGACGCCGGGGTTCACGGGGCTACTCTCGTCGCCGAACCCGCGGCCGTCATGGCGTGGCTCGCCGCTTCCGGAAACGCTGCCAACGACGGTCTGACCGTCGTCTACGACCTCGGCGCTCGCTCGCTCGACGTCACGATGATGTCCACGACCGGCGGACGAAGCGAGATCTTCGGAAAGCCACTGCGCAGCGAGGACATCGGCGGCGACGAATTCGATCACCTCGTCACCGTGCACCTGCTCGATGCGGTTTCCGACCACTTCGCAGCCCTTGATCCCTTTGCTCCCGAGACGATTGCAGCGCTGGAAACTCTGCGCGAGCAAGCCCGCGCAGCCAAGGAGGAACTTTCCACCGAGACGGAAACCGTTGCTCGCGTGACGCTTCCCGGCGCCGTCAGCGACATTCGACTGGTTCGTTCCGAGCTCGAGGATCTGATCAGGCCCGCCCTCACCGAATCGGTGGCCTTGGTGCGCGAAAGCCTGCGATCTGCCGGCGTCGAGTCCAGTGATGTCAATCAGGTTGTTCTGGCCGGCGGAAGCTCGTCCATTCCCCTTGTCGCCGAACTACTGTCCGCGGAGCTTCGTGTTCCGGTGATCGCCGACGCCGATCCCGCGTCGTGCGCGGCGTCCGGCGCCGCGACACTCGCCCTCGACGCCCGAGACTCGCAAGTGCCGGCCGCCGCCACTGCAGTGATTCCCGCCGAGCCGTCGCGCAAGCCCGCACCGGTTCCTGCCTTCTCGACTCCGTTGCTTGCCGAGCCGACAGAGGAAGAGAACACGGCGACTCGACGCTCGTCGAGGGTGGGCGTCGTTGCTGCGGTGGTAGGAGCGTTCATCGTGCTCGCCGCAGGCGGACTCGGAATCGGAACGGCCATGGACAAGATCAACGTTCCGTCCAGTTCGGCGGACACCACCAGTGAGTCCACCTCGTCCACCGCTTCGACCACGCCGGGCTCTACCCCCGGCAGCACCACGGCAGCCGAAGCAGCAGGCACCGGATCCACGACTGCGAACAACGTTACTCAGAACAATCAGCCCGGCTCTCCTGCTGCCGCAGGCGGTTCGACGACGGTACCAGGGGCAGTTCCGGTTGCCGGCGCACCAGCTGGATCTGCTCCCGCACCAGGTGAGACCGCCCAGTCGGCGCCTGCACCTGCCGCACCTGGCGCCCCGGCGCCCGCACCGGCTCCCGCCCCGGCACCGGCACCAGCGCCCGCGCCCGGGGCAGGCGTCGGAACCGGTATCGGTGATGCTGCGACCGGCATCGGCAACGGTGTCGGCGGTTTGGTCGACGGCGTCGGGGACGGTGTCGGCGGCGTGGTCGGAGGTCTCGGTAACGTCGTCGGTGGTGTCGGAAACGTGGTCGGTGGTGTCGTCGGCGGCGTCACCGCGCCGATCCGCTGACCGGCGGGCTTTCGATGAACCGTGACAGCGGCACCGAATCGTCTTACATTGCAGGACTTTTGCGCGGCATCGACCTGACTGCATCGCCACTGCGCCTGTTCGTCACCGGGACCGATGCCAGCGCTCGGCCCCAAGTGACGAGGGCGGTGCGCAAGAGGATCGAATCTGGTGACAGACCCGTGGTCACCGTCGTCACGCATGACGCCCCGGCCGATGCGATTGTGGTGATCGCGGACGCGCATGCTCTGACCTCCGACGAAATCCGTGCTCTGAACGAGCTGGTTCAACGTGACGACCTCGGAGTTGTCATCGCCTCCGATCGGATCGATCCTCCACTCGCACCGATCTACTCGAACATCTCGAGTTTCGGTACCGTCCTACATCTGAACCCGTTGAACCGGTCAGATATTCGCAAGATCGCCGCGGAGCGAAGAGTTCCGCTCGACGATCGTGCCGTGCTGACGCTCGAGCATCTGGCCGGTGGTTCCTTCGGGGCCGTCGAAGCGTATTTCGCCGCCGCCTCGGCGGGCCGCCCGGAAATGGCGACAGCCGTACGCACACACATCCTCCATCAGGTCACCGCTCTGCATCCGATCGAGCGTGAGATCCTCGAGGTTTCATTCGCCGTCCCGGACATCGACGCTTTCGAGCTCGATCTGGGACAGGAGAAGTTCAGTCTCACAGCGGCATTCGACCGAGCACTGGCCACCGGACTGTTCGGTTCGCGATCACCTCTCGTCGCGAGCGTTGTGGCAGAGTCGACCAGCACAGGACGTATCCGCAGCGAGCTGATCAGAATCGTCGAATCACGCGCGAACGCCAGAACCCTCGATATCGATACAGCACGAAGACTTTTCGACTCCGGCATCCGCCACCGCGATCTCACGGCTGTACTACGAGACGCAGTCGACGCGAGCACGCCGGCGGTCGCGGCAGATCTTTTTCGTCGTGTGAATTCGATCGAGCCTCTCGGCGTGGCGGACACGCTGCTGTACGCCCAGGTTTCGGCTCGGAGTGGTGACCTCGACACTGCCTGCCGCCTGGCCGATTCCGTCATCGCCGAACCCGATCTCGACAACGCGAGACTGGCTGCGGCGGTGCGAATCCGCGCAGCTTCGTCCGCAGCATGCGGCCAACTCCGCGCCGCCGCAGATCTCTACACCTGGCTCGGGCCAGGGCGCACCGAAACCGAATCCCCCTTCGCCGCAATCACCTTCCTCGGCATCGGCAACGTCGATGACGCGAACGCGGCGCTCGCCGGGCATACTGGATCACCGTCGAGCTCCACGGTCGGCGCTGCCACACTGGCCAATGGACTGATGCAATCGGTCACGGGGAGTGCACCGAGTGCGCTCAACACGATGTCGCGCGCACTTTCGCTCCCCGGCGGCTCCGGCACATCTGAATTCCAGCCTGATTCCGCCCCGGCGCTGGTAGCTCTTGCACTCCTGCACAACGGCGCCCATGAACGGGCCGCCGCTGTCGTCGCGGCCGCGATCGCCGCCGACGACGCAAGCAGTCACACGTGGGCGCGGCTTCACCTTCTCGACGCGTGGATCGCGATGACCCGTGGGCACGACACTGCTGTCGAAGATCTACCGGAGGAGGTAGTCCGCGGCGCCCTCCGTGAGCGTGACGCACTGTTTCTGCATGCCATGATCGTGGGTCTCGCTCGACGCTCCGGCGATCTCGCCCAGCTGCGGCGAGCCTGGTCGGGCGCAGCCGGCACCCTATCGTCCTGCAGCGTGGATCTCTTCAATTTGCTTCCCATCGGCGAACTGTGGCTTGCGGCAGTACGACTCGACGAGGCCGAGCAGGTCGAGCATCTGGTCGACGACGCACGCACGCTCCTCCGAGCACTCGGCGAGCCTCCACTGTGGTCTTCGCCGCTGCATTGGTACGGCGTCCAGGCGTCGATCCTCTCGCAGTCACCGGCCGATCTCCTTCCACACGCCCATACACTCGCGGAATCAGCCAAAACCCACACTTACGCAGCCGGTTTGGCGACCGCCGGACGCCAATGGCTCCTACTCATGCAGGGCAGCGTCGACGCAGACGACGTAGAAGCTGCAGCGCGAACACTCAACCGCATCGGGCTGCCCTGGGACGCGGCCCGCTTGGCGGGCGAAGCAGCATTGCGCACACCGGACACCAAATCGGCCACCGCATTGCTCCACGTTGCGCGCTCGCTACGCACAACGTCGACGGCCGAGACTAATGCAACCGATCCGACCGACAGCGTGGCACCACCGTCGGTACTGACCGAGCGCGAACAAGAAGTTGCCGAACTCGTCGTCGTCGGCCTGACCTATCGGGAAATCGGCGAACGCCTCTACATCTCCGCTAAAACCGTCGAGCACCATGTCGCACGCATCAAGCGGCGCGTCGGGGCGCAGTCTCGTTCGGAACTGCTCACCATCCTTCGCAGCATGACACCGCCGAAAAAATAGTTAGCTGCATATTGTCCGGAGGGTTGCGTATATCCGTTTAAGTGATAGTTTTCACAGGAATCAGGACATGCATGCCGAGCAAAGTTCGGTAACTGTGAAACGGGGATCGCTATGAAGTGGGGAGTCGAACTCGCCGTCGGCAATAAACGAAGCATTGCTGCGATCGCGAAACCCGACTCGGAACCAGTGATCCTCGAACGCGAATCGGTGCTGCACCACGCTCCTGACGGCACCGTGCAGCTAGGTGAAACCGCGTTGGGGTCAACCGGCTTGCGCGGGTTCCTCGACAGGGTCGGAACTGACGATACCGACAACTTCTCCGAGCACATGACGCGAGGAGAGGAACTCGTAGCGACAGCAATGTATTGCCTGGTCAAGGAGGTCCGAACACTCACTGATCAGAACCTGAACATCTCTGCGGTGATCCCGGCAGGTTGGTCGAACGATTCCGTCGACGCACTGCGCGGCGCACTCGACAGCATGGATCTCGACGGCGTCGAACTGATTCCGGAAGAGAAAGCCTCCGCGGCCTGGCTCGCGGATCCGGATGCCGACGACAGTGCAGCCCGCGGAGCCGCAGCGTTGGCCGCGCCTTACTCGATCACCTCTACCTGTTCCGAACCCGAGCCAACCGATCTTGCCGAGCCAGAGGACACCCTCGAGGAGTTTCCTCCGTTCGTCCTGATCGAACCGGAGCCGGAATCCGGCGTGGAAGTACCGGGCACGAAAGCACCGAGCGTCGACGGTTGGCTGAATCGTCAGTGGCGATCGGAGCGCCGACCGATCATCGCCGCAGCCGCCGCCGCAGTCTTTCTGACGGTGTCGGGGTGCGCGGCCGCGGTCATCATCGGACACACTCCGACCATTTCAGCGCCCGGGATTCTCGACGCACAATCTCCCCTGCCCACCGGCACCACGCCCGCCACTGCGGCGAGTCCGTCCGGCACGGTTTCGCACTCAGCGACCTCGCTCCCGTCGGAAGTACCCGCTCTCGGCACGCAGCCGACGGCGCAGTCGTGGTCATCCGAAGCGGAATCGACCTCACCCGAATCCCAGCCCATCCCGGCGAGTCCGGGCACCGGTACCGAGAAATCCACTACGGCGAACGTCCCCGCGCAACAGGGATCGCCGATCACCATCCAGCTCGACCCCCTTCGGATCGAGAACCTGCCGCCGGTCGTCGGACCGCTGAATCCGGTCGATCCGGCTACCCCGGACACTCCCGCCGTGACCGACCCCACTGATACACAGACAACGCCGACGCAGCCCTCCAACCCGACCGACACAACCGATCCGGTGGTGCCGAATCCCGACATGCCCGTCATGCCATTGGCCCCGAGACCCGGAATGCCAAGTTAGACAGAAAGATTGAACGGCCAGAGAGGAGGCGCATATTCCTCGTCGAAACTTTTCCCCTATGGTGGGTGCGGTACCTACCGGCTCGGTGCCGGGGACTTGAAGGGATTTCATGCGTAACTCGTTGGCGATCCGCACCGCTGTGGTCGGCGCCTCGGCACTACTGCTCGCAGCTCCATTCACCACGACGGCATCGGCAGAGCCCGCCTCCGACACGCATGTCGAACAGCTCGAAGCCGACCAGCTTCCGGCTGAGCTGGTCGAGGCGATCACACGCGATCTGAAGATCTCCCCACAGGAGTATCTCGACCGCGCTGCCAAAGCTCAGGAACTCGGCGCGTACGCCCAGGAATTCAAGTCCGAGCGCCCCGGCGACTACGCCGGATCGTGGATGGGACTCGACGGTCAACCCGTCGTAGCCGTCACCACCACCGAAGCTGCTCGAATCGCGGCCGACGACGGATACCGCACCCACGTCGCCCCCGTCTCCGCCGACACCCTCGAGAAGACGCTGGCCGACGTCAACGGATGGATCGCCGGGCTGCCCAAGGAAATATCACGCGCAGTCAATTCGGCGACTATCGACGTCTTGAACAATCAGGTCGTCATCGACGTTGCGAACAGCCCCGTCGGGCAGGCACTCAATCTTCCGACCCTGCTCGAGAACACCAAGATCGTTCTCAGCCCGGACGGTGGCGGATCGGTTGATCCCGGAGCGCTCGGCGGCGACACCTACATCACGTCGACGGGACCCATTCGCGAGACGCCGACCGAGAACATCTCGGTCTGCTCGTTCGGGTTCAACGCCGTCGACGATCAGAACAATGCACTCAATATCAGTGCCGGACACTGCAATCCGGCCGAGGGCTCGAAGTCGCCGGTCTACCTGCCGAATCACGCGAACGTCGACGACAGTCAGTTGATCGGCGCCTTCTCACAGTCTTCCGTCGGCAACAACGCCGGTGATCTCGATTACTCGGTCATCAAGTTCGACCAGTCGGGCATCGACGCGGGCCTCGACCGCGCTGCCGTCCGCGGTGCCAACGGGACCACCCTCGCGATCACCGGAACAGCGCGTCCCGTGATCGGCGCTCCCATCTGCAAGTCGGGTCAGACGTCGTCCTTCACCTGTGGCGTCGTGGCAGCCGATCGCGTCGAAACACAACTGGTCATGGCTGACGGCGATTCACGAACCGTCCGCGGGTTCGCTGGTACCGCGTGCACCCTCGCCGGGGACAGTGGCGGCGCCATCGTCTCCGGAACCCTGGCGCTGGGCATCACCAGCGGTTCCAACAGCAGCGGCGCACCCAGTTGCAACGAAGCGAACCTGGTACTCGCGACCTCCGGTGGAACCTCGAATCTGGGTATCCCGGTCGGAGACATCCTCGACGCTGCAGATCGTGCATCCGGTGGCGGTATCGGTTCCGGAATCCGCGTTCGCACTGCGGGTTGACCAACGCCTGATTCACAGCACTGTGCCCGCCGATCTGTTCTGATCGGCGGGCACAGTGCTGTTGTCGGTCGGGGTCAGCGCTGTTTGCTCATGTAACGGGTGGGAATAGCGCGTTCGAACCCATATAGTCATGGTCGACTGTGATCGGCTCACCACAAGTCCGTGAGCCGTATCCGTGTGCTCCCAGGGGGGTGGTACGCGGTCAACGAAGTGGAAAGGCCCACATGCGAAGCTCCATCGCACGTCGCGCCGCAGTGTTCGGTTCGGCCGCGCTGCTGCTCCTCGGACCGATTACCGCGGTCGCGAACGCAGAACCGAATGAATCCGGGGTATCCGATCAGGCAGCCCATCTGCCCGTCGAACTCGCCGAAGCCCTACAGCACGACTTGGCGCTGACGCCCGACCAGTTCGTCTCGCGTTCCGAACTCGCGCAGAAGCTCGCAGAGTTCGCCGCCATCGCGCGCGTCCAGTTTCCCGACTCTTTTGCCGGCGTGTGGCTCGACGACCTCGGCAAGGGCATCGTCGCTCTCGCTGACGGTCGCGACAAGGATGCTGCCCGCGAGGCCGCCGAGAAGGCCGGCTTCGAGGTCAAGGACGTCGCGCAGAGCGAGCAGGCTCTGCAAGGTCAACTCTCGGCACTCAACACCTGGCTCGATTCGCAGCCTGCCGAGGTCGCAGACCTCGTGCGTGGCATCGCCGTCGACGTGGTCGGCAACGGGGTCGCCCTCACCGCCGATCCTGCCGCCGGCATCGAATTGCCTGAGTTCCTGAAGCGGACCGTCGTCCACACCGCTGCTCCGCTACTGGTTCCCCCGATCGTCGCGGACCTCATTCCCGCAACCGGATCCGCAACCGGCGACGCTGCACTGGGCGGAGACGCCTTCGGCGCAACCTCCGGTAACACCGGACTGCGTTGTTCATTCGGCTTCAACGGCACCGACGGTTCAGGACGCACGGTCAACATCAGCGCCGGTCACTGCGATCCCAACCGTGCCGCTGCCGGCACCTCGAACTCCAGCCAGGTCTTCCCGATGGTGAACAACCAGACCGGGCCCCGCGTCGGATACTTCGCCAAGAGCAGCTTCGACGGGCGTGACTACTCGATCATCAACATCGACGACAACGCGAAGTACCGCTTCGAGAACAACAGCGTGCGGGTCCCGTTCAACCGTTCGGTCAACATCACCGGTACCGCCGATCCCGTTGTGGGCGCCCCGGTATGCAAGGCGGGATCGACCACCGGCTTCAGCTGCGGCGTCGTCACCGGCGTCAACCGCGTCGCCAAGGTCTTGGATCACACCCTCGACAACGGCTTCACCACCAACATCTGCGTCCTGCAGGGTGACAGCGGTGGCCCCATCGTCTCCGGAACGTTGGCAGTGGGCATCACGAGTGCGTCCAACGTCGCCACCTCTCCCCTGTGCGAGATCGCACAGGCCGAGACGTTGTTCGGACAAGAAGCACCGACGCAGTACGCGACGCCGATCAACGACATCCTCGCAGCCAATCCAGGCCTGAAGGTTCGCGACTACTGATCGCACGCATTCCCCGAGACAGCAAAACGGGCGCCACACCTTTCGAAGATGTGGCGCCCGTTTCGGCGTTCGTGACGTCTAACCGGTAGAGCTGCTTACTGGAAGAGAGTTGTTCCGGCCGGAGCGTTCAGGACCTTGATCAGGTCCATGCCCGCGACGATTGCGGTTCCGCCGCCGGCGAGGATCGTACCGGCGACTCCACCGATACCGGCACCGGTGACCATGCCGGGGAGGCAGCCGATAACCAGGCCGGGCAGACCCACGATGCAACCGATGACTGCACCGACGATCGTGCCGGTGAGGCTACCGATCTGCGTGGCAAGCCCGAGCTGTGACTGGAACTTCTCGATTGCCTTCTGATCCTCGTCAGGCGAAGCAACCGGGGTGAACTCGGCAGCGACCGGCTTCGGCTTGGAGCTGGCCGGGTCCAGATTCGGCTTGAGGGTGAGGGTCTTGCCGTTCTCACTGACGGTCTCGTCGAACGGGAACTGAACGTCCCCGAGGTTGAACGCGAGCGGCAGGCTCACGAGAGTTGCGCCCTGGCTGTTCTGCAAGTCGACGTGTGTGCCGTCACCCGATACCCGGAATGCCCCGGCATCGATGGTGGTGACAACAGCCTGGTCGACGACCTCGGCGGTGTACGAAACGTCGGGAGACGTCTCCGGAGCTGCGTAAGAAGTACCTGCAGCGATGCCCGTAGCGGCAATGGTCATCGCTGCGATGGCCGCAGCTTTACGAATGAACATTTTTGATCCTCCCCGGGAGCGAGCGGGCGCAAGTCGATGACTCACACCACCCGTTTCCCCTGTGCGTGACGGGCGTAACGATAACAGCCGGTCGGTTGTCCTCACCTGCCCGGAAACCGAGTTAGGGCTGCCTGACAGAAAGGAGCCCGACGGCCACCGCCTAACGTGACGACCAGACATGTCTGCGTTTGACCAAGCCCGTCCGACGCAGAAGATTGATCTCTCCAGGCCACGAGCGGTTACCAGTCGGTATCTACAGGCTGGTAATCCTAGTTACTGGCGGGTAACATAACGCAGGTTAGTATCAGTGGGCTGTCCCGAGGTGGCCGACGCGTCGCCCTGAAACGAAAGGCCGCGACATGAATGCCCTGACGATTACGTTGGGCACGATTGGTGCTCTGCTGAGCTTGGTGTGTTGGTACATCTTCCTCTCAGGCGCGCTGAGGATGTTCAACACCGTGCGCATCGGCCAGTCGGCACCCGATCGATGGCGCCCGTTCTTCCCTCGCTTCAAGCAGATGATCATCGAGTTCATCGCGCACACGCGCATGAACAAGTTCCGCAGCGTCGGCTGGGCCCACTGGCTCGTCATGGTCGGCTTCCTCGGCGGATTCCTGCTCTGGTTCGAGGCTTACGGCCAGACGTTCAACCCCGAGTTCCACTGGCCCATCTTCGGTAACACGTGGGCGTGGCACCTGTGGGACGAGATCCTGGGCCTCGGCACCGTCATCGGTATCACCACGCTGATCGTGATCCGTCAGCTCAACCACCCGCGTCTGCCTGCACGCCTGTCCCGGTTCGGCGGCTCCAACTTCAAGGCCGCCTACGTCATCGAGGGCATCGTCCTGCTCGAGGGCCTGGGCATGATCATGGTCAAGGCCGGCAAGATCGCGACCTACGGTCACGCCAACCCGTGGACCGACTTCTTCACCATGCAGGTCGCCAAACTGCTTCCCGCCAGCCCCGTCATGATCTCGGTGTTCGCGTTCGTCAAGCTGATGACCGGCATGATCTGGCTCGCGATCGTGGGCCGCAACATCACCTGGGGCGTCGCCTGGCACCGCTTCTCCGCGTTCTTCAACATCTACTTCAAGCGTGAAGACGACGGCACCGTCGCGCTCGGCGCGGCAAAGCCCATGATGTCCAAGGGCAAAGTCCTGACGATGGAGAACGTCGACCCCGACACCGACACTCTCGGCGCCGGAAACATCGAAGACTTCTCCTGGAAGGGCTGGCTGGACTTCACCACCTGCACCGAGTGCGGGCGTTGCCAGTCCCAGTGCCCTGCTTGGAACACCGGAAAGCCGCTCTCCCCCAAGCTGCTCATCATGTCGCTGCGTGACCACGGCTACGCCAAGGCCCCGTACCTGCTCGCTGGTGGACGCAAGGACATGGGCGGCGACGAGATCGGACTCGTCGACAGCGAAGGCAACGTCAAGGAAGCCGCACTCGCAGCCATCCCCGAGGCCGCACGCCTCGAGGCCGACCGCAAGCTCGTCGGTGAAACCGTCGAAGGTGAGATGGCCCCGGTCATCGACGCCGAAACCTTGTGGAGCTGCACCAACTGCGGCGCCTGCGTCGAACAGTGCCCCGTCGACATCGAACACGTCGACCACATCATCGACATGCGTCGCTACCAGGTCCTGATCGAATCGGAGTTCCCCTCCGAGCTCGCCGGCCTGTTCAAGAACCTCGAGAACAAGGGCAACCCCTGGGGCCAGAACTCCAAGGATCGCCTCAACTGGATCAACGAGATGGACTTCGAGATCCCCGTCTTCGGCAAGGACGCCGACAGCTTCGAGGACTACGAGTACCTCTTCTGGGTCGGCTGCGCCGGCGCCTACGAAGACCGTGCCAAGAAGACCACCAAGGCCGTCGCCGAACTCCTCGCCACCGCGGGAGTGAAGTTCATGGTCCTCGGCGCCGACGAAACCTGCACCGGCGACTCCGCACGTCGTGCCGGCAACGAGTTCTTGTTCCAGCAGCTCGCAATGCAGAACATCGAGATGCTCAACTCGGTCTTCGACGGTATCGAGCAGAAGAAGCGCAAGATCGTCGTCACCTGTGCGCACTGCTTCAACGCCCTCGGCAACGAGTACCCGGAGGTGGGCGGCGACTACGAGGTCGTGCACCACACTCAGCTGCTCAACCGTCTGGTGCGCCAGAAGAAGCTGATCCCGGTTGCGTCCGTGAGCGAGGACGTCACCTACCACGACCCGTGCTTCCTCGGACGCCACAACAAGGTTTACGACGCTCCCCGTGAACTCATGGAAGCCTCAGGCTCCAAGCTCGTCGAAATGCCGCGTCACGGCGAACGTTCCATGTGCTGTGGTGCCGGTGGTGCTCGCATGTGGATGGAAGAGAACATCGGCAAGCGCATCAACGTCGACCGCGTCGACGAAGCGCTCTCCACCAACCCCAAGAAGATCGCCACGGGTTGCCCGTTCTGCCGCGTCATGCTCACCGACGGCGTCACTGCCCGCCAGGAGCAAGGCCAGGGCGAAGGCGTCGAGGTCGTCGACGTCGCGCAGTTGATGCTGAACTCCGTCACCCGCCTCGATCCCGCCCAGCTCGGCGAGAACATCAAGGTGATCCCGCGTGAGAAGGCACCGGTCGCTGCTGAGGCAAAGGCTGAGACCGTCGAGCAGGATCGGGTCGCCGAAGTCGAGGAAGCCGCCGCGACTCCGGAAGCCAAGGCTGCACCGGCAGGCAAGGGTCTGGCCATGAAGGGCCTCGCCAAAGCACCAGGTGCAAAAGCTCCCGGAGCCAAGGCACCAGGCAAGGGCCTCGGAATGGCCGGCGGGGCAAAGGCTCCCGGCGCCAAGAAGGCAGCTCCCGCTGCAAGCGCGGAAGCTCCCGCCGCCGAAGCTGCTGCACCGGCCGCACCCGCGGCAAAGCCCAAGGGGCTCGGTCTTGCGGGCGGAGCCAAGGCTCCCGGCGGCAAGGGACTGCAGATGAAGGGCGCCGCCAAGGCACCCGGAGCAAAGGCCGCTGCCGCACCGGCAGCGGAAGCACCGGCAGCTGAGGCTGCTGCACCCGAAGCTGCTGCACCCGTCGCCAAGCCGAAGGGTCTGGGCCTGGCGTCCGGCGCCAAGGCTCCCGGCGGCAAGGGACTGCAGATGAAGGGCGGGGCCAAGGCTCCTGGCGCGAAGGCTGCACCTGCTGCTGAAGCACCTGCCGCTGCTCCGGCTGCACCCGCCGAGGCTCCCGCAGAGGCTCCGGCCGCCGAGGCGGAAGCCCCGAAGGCTCCACCGGTCGCCAAGGCCGGCGGACTCGGATTCAAGTCGGGCGCAAAGGCTCCCGGCGCTCGGAAGGCAGCCCCGGCGCCAGCTGCGGCACCGGCTCCCGAGGCCGAACCTGTGAAGGTAGAACCCGCCGCCGAACCTGTGAAGGCAGAACCCGCCGCCGAAGCACCTGCTGAAGCGTCCGCACCCGCGGAAGCTCCGGCGCCTGCTGCCGCGCCGCCCGCCCCCAAGGCAGGTGGGCTCGGATTCAAGGCCGGCGCAAAGGCTCCCGGCCGCAAGAAGTAACCGCTCCACACGCGAATGCCCTCACCGTCACGGTGAGGGCATTCGTGTTTGTATGGGGAGCCACTCCCGACCGAGCACCCTTTCCCTCGACTCAACAACCCTTGCTCTACGCGGAAAGTGGTGCTCGCCGTGGACAAGTGATGCTCACTCCCCCGCTGCCAAATCGAGGTCGCCCTGTCAATCTGCGACAAGCATCACCGCACCGCGCGCACGCCCGACGCCCCTTTCCTGCTGCCGTCCGATGACGTATCGCCCCGGAGCGATTCCGGTCGCGCCGTGCTCCAGATGGATGAGGTATGCGGTCACTCGGGTGTCGAGCATGCCGAGCGCAAGGCCCCGAGCATCTTTCACCGGCGTCGACCACGTGCACTCCCCTTCGTCTGCAACCAGACTGTGGGGGTTACCGCCCGCCGCGCTTCGCAGCAGCTCCACTCCCGAGAGCGGCACTCTCACAGAGCGTGTCCACGGCAGAGGCGCCACGATATTTGCGAGCAGCGAAAACGGGATCACGATGAGATCGCCCTGCGCCTGAAGTCCGTCGATCACAGGAATGGACACTTCCTGGTCCAGGTAGTCGAAGACATCGAGGCCGGTGAGGGTGGTGAGAGCGGACAAGGTCATGTTCGAGTTCATAAGTATCACCAAGGGTTTGAGGATTGAGGGTTTGAGGATTGGGGCTTGAGGGGTCGAGATTCAGGTTCGACGAACGAGACGGGAGTAATCGGCGCCGGTGATGCCGTAAGTCCAACCGGCGGCATCCAACGCGGAGGTAAACCATCCGGGTACGTGAAGGCCGTATCGACGCCGATGCCCGTCGCGTTCGAAAGAACCGTTGACCGCGAGGAGAATGCGTCCACTTCGGCCCCAGCCCTCCGGGGACGCGTAGAGCTGCAGCAGGCAACCGGCATTACCGGGATCGTCGGCTTGGTCGACCAGTGTCAGGCCGGCCAGCTCGATGTAGGAATCCCACCCGATCCGCTCGATTGCACATCGACGGATCTCTACATTGCGCTCGTGTGCGATGCGTTCGGCGGTCGGGTCGAGCACTACCCAGTCGGGAACGATCGCTCCGTGCAGAACGAACGCCTTTGTTCCGTCTGCGAATTCGAGTGCCGGGGAATCAGAGTGGTGGAGTCGGCGTTCTCCCCGCGCACTGCCCGGTATCCGCTCCGAGTGCAAGACCCTGGGTCGTTCCGCCATGATGCACACGTCGTCGAACGCCCACCACCACCCGGTCGAGTCAGCCAGTGCGGTCTGCACATCGAGAAGTTCACGGTCTTCCGAGCGGAAGGTCGCAAGACCGTATCGATGGCATGTGTCGTAGTACGCGATTCGATGGGCGTCCTGCTGCCCGTACCAGGTCACTCCACCCGCCACCGGGGTCGACATCGTTCGTATCGCAGCTGCGACGCCGTCGAACAGTGTGGTGTGCAACGATTCCCAGATTGCGGATCTGATGATCCGCGCTGGATTGACGCGGCGCTGAGTCGAACCCCGCTGAGTCGACCCCCGCTGATCCGACCCCTCGGACACGCTGGCACCAACGCCCCCGAACGCGCGACGTTCCATCTTCCAGCGTTCTATCTGCCAGTCAATGCTCCGACGTTCGATACGCGCGTTCATACGTCGGCGCGACGCCGAAAACATGCTCGCGATGTGCCCGCAAGCGCAGTCGAGTCCAGTGCCGTCGAAGGACATCTTGTTCGACAGACCTTCGGCGGCGATCAGATCCGATCCAGCAGAGGGCGACTGAACCCAGACGAACTCCGGTTTCGGGAGCCCGGATCGTCGGTATAGTTGCGCGACAGCAGATTCTGCCGTGGATCGATCGGCCGGACGTGTACACAGACCGCGTTCGAGCCATACGTCGCGGACTGCTTCCAAGGCCTGATTGTCTTCATCGAAGATATCGATGTTCTCGGTCGATGTCGCTCGACGTGACGTCGACGAGCGAAACGGTGCGGCGCTCACGCGACGGTGGCGGGGTCCGCCTTTCCTGTAGTCATAGTTCAACAGCCTGGCACGCAAACGCTCCGGACGCAAGGGTTGCCTAGAGTGCGACACCGAGAACCTGCCACCGTTTCCCCACACCCAACACCCTCTCCAGCGACGCGAAACCGGTTCGAACTGTGGACAAGTGGTGTTCACTCACGGCTATCCACAGCCCCGGGTTCACGGCTTCCTTTCCAGCGCCGGGCGCAGCAAGATCGATCGGTATGGGGGAACAAATACGCATCCGTCGGCCAGAGCAACTGTCGACAGGTCGTACCGATTCCGAGATCCGGCAGGCCTGCGCGAGTGGAAACTGGTCCAGAATCCATCGCGGTGCCTACGTACCCAGCGACCACCTGTCTCGCCTCGACGCCTACGGGCTACATCGATTGCGCGTCGAGGCTGTGGCCGGTACCGCTTCGGCACATGCAGCGGTCAGCCACATCTCGGCAGCGGTGGTGCACGGCTTCGAACTCTGGAACACTCCACTCGAAGTTGTGCACCTCTCTCGGGACCGACGAGGCGGTGGCCGTAAATCCGCTCGACGACACGTGCACTCGGTATCGTTCACCGACGACGAGGTCACCCACGTCGACGGCCTGCGCGTCACGACTCCGGCACGAACTGTTGCGGATCTCGCGAGGACGCTCCCTTTCGAACCGGCTCTCGTGGTGGGCAATTCAGCAATGCACCGTTCAGCGTTGACCAAAGATGCAGTTGCGGCCTCGCTTGCACTCAGCCCGAACCATCCGCGCCATCGACATGCGCTCCACGCGCTCACCGCGATGGACTCGCGCATCGAAAGCGTCGCTGAATCACGGAGCCTCGCATTGTTCCTGCAGGAGCACTTACCACTCCCCGAACCCCAGGTCGAAATCCACGACGCCCGAGGGTTGGCCGGCCGCGTCGACTTCCTGTGGCGTGAGCAGCGCACCATCGGAGAGTTCGACGGCCGCATCAAATACGGCCGACTGGTGCCCGCCGGGCGCAGCGCCGCGGACGTGCTCTGGGACGAGAAGCTCCGCGAAGACCGACTCCGTGACGCGGGGTGGGAAGTCGCGAGGTGGACGTGGGCCGACCTGTCGACCCCGTCACTGGTGGTAGGCCGGATCCTCGCGGCCTTCGCGCGCAGCCGCGGGGCCGTCAGCTACTGATCGCAGGCTTCCACAGCTCGAGCGTCGGAATGCCGGGTGGGGTGAATCCGAGCACCTGCCCGTAGAAGGACAGCTCGGCGTTGCGTGAGCTGATGATGGTCGACTGCTTGCGGAATCCGTGAGATTCACCCTCGTAGGCCAGGTAGGCATGCGGAATGCCCTTGGCCACCAGAGCATCCCGGAATCGCTCCGCCTGGGAGGGTGGCACGATCGGATCGTCGAGACCCTGGAGCAACAACACCGGGCAGTTCAACCCGTCGACGTTGTTGAGCGGAGCACGTTCCGCGTACAGGTCGGCAGATTCCGGCAGCGGGCCGATCAAACCGTCGACATAGCGCGATTCGAAATCGTGAGTTTCCTGCACGAACAAGTCCAGTTCGGCCACGCCGAAATAGGAAGCACCACAAGCGAACACGTCGGACGTCGTCAGTGCGGCCAGAACGGTCCATCCACCGGCAGATCCGCCTTCGATGGCAAGGCGGGCCGGATCGGCAAGCCCTTGCTCGGCCAACCCGGTGACGGCGGTGACTACGTCCTGCACGTCGACGACACCCCACTGTCCGCGCAGCCGGTTGCGGTACTCACGTCCGTAACCGGTCGACCCGCCGTAATTCACATCGACGACGCCGATTCCGCGGCTGGTGAAGAAGGCGTAGACGAGGTTGAGGGCCGGGGCGACGTGCGCCGTCGGCCCACCGTGAACAAACGCAACGTATGGCGGCAGTTCGCCGTCGAGTCCTTTGTATCGCGGACTGCGCGGCGGATACGCAACGGCGTGAACTTCTCGCCCGTGTCCGTGAGCCACGACAGCTCTCGCTTCCGGAAGGTATGCAGACTCGGGCAATTCTTCGACCGACGAACGGATTTCGGTGAGTTCGCCGGTACCGAGGTCGAACTCGCGTAGCGCGCCCGCCAGTTTCGCGCCTCCCGAGGTGAGCAGCAACCGATCGCCGCGAACCTGCATGAGGCCGATGCTGGTGACACCCGGGATCGCGATGTCGCGCAGTTCCCCCGACGCCGGATCGAGTACCGCCAGCGTGTCGGTTCCCACCGTGCGTGCGGTGAGAAGGTGCCCGTTGTCGAGTTCGACGAACCAGCGTGCACCGAAGCGCCACTGTGGGCCACCGAAATCCGCATTCACCGGGCAGATCGGGGTGATCTTGCCGCCGACTCGATAGATGTTCCACCAGCCGCTGCGATCACTGATTGCGTAGAGTTCGTCGTCGGTGATCCACTCCGGTTGCAGGACGGACTCTTCAAGTCCGCCGATCAGCACGGAGTAGTTCTGAGCGACGCCGTCGACGAGTGGAGCTACCCGCAGTTCGGTACCGTCCCAGGGCATTTGCGGATGGTTCCACGCGATCCAGGCTATTTTGGTTCCACTCGGCGAAAGCCTCGGTGACGAGAGGAAGTCCGAGCCGCCGACGATCGAGCGAACCTTGCCGGAACCGTCGAGCGGAATCGCGCAGATATCGCGAGTGATCGCCCCGTCCTCCGCGTGCGCTTCCCGAACCGCCCACACCTCACCGTTCACGATCTGCAGGTCTGCGTATCGCAACGCGGCCGGCGACGCGGGTTCAGGCGTCAGAGCCCGCGGAGTGACTCCTTCGAGGATGTACACCCGTTGATCGGAGAATTCACTGAAGACCAGTTTTCCGGACTCGGTGACGGTCCAGGCGCCACCGCCGTACTCGTGAACCCTGGTCCGCGCGTTCCACGGCGCAGGGAGGATGTCGACGGGTTGGTTGTCGAGACCGGATCGACGGATCGATGTCCGACCACCCTCGGTCGGACGAAGTTCAGCCCACCAGATCTCGTCACCGACGTATCGTCCACCCTCGACAGGGTGGCCACCTGCAGCCAGATCCGCTGCTCCGATCGGAGAAGTCCACGATCCGTACGGGGCTGCGATCTGCTCGATGGGGGTCATCGCTCGACAATAGCCAACTGGTCGCGCGACACGGTCCCCGACAATGCACTTGCACAGTGGTGGAATCATGTAACTCGTGAGCACACCAGAACCCGTCCGCCATCGTCAGCCGCAGCGCGAGCTGGAGCAGTCGTCGAAGCTCCAGAACGTCCTGTACGAAATCCGTGGGCCGGTGCACGCGCATGCCGCCCGGTTGGAGGCGGAAGGACACCGGATCCTCAAGCTCAACATCGGCAACCCGGCACCGTTCGGATTCGATGCTCCCGATGTGATCATGCGCGACATGATCGCCGCCCTGCCCTATGCGCAGGGCTATTCGGAGTCGAAGGGAATTCTGTCGGCGCGGCGCGCAATCGTGACGCGTTACGAGCTGGTTCCCGGCTTCCCCGAGCTCGACGTCGACAACATCTACCTCGGTAACGGTGTTTCCGAGCTGATCACGATGACCATGCAGGCCCTCCTCAACAACGGGGACGAGGTTCTGATCCCAGCGCCGGACTACCCGCTGTGGACTGCGATGACGAGCCTGTCCGGAGGCACGCCCGTCCACTATCTCTGCGACGAGGCCAACGACTGGAATCCCGATATCGCCGATATCGAATCCAAGATCACCGACAAGACCAAGGCTCTCCTCGTCATCAACCCGAACAACCCCACGGGTGCGGTGTACTCCATGGAGGTTCTGCAGCAGTTGGTCGATCTGGCACGCAAGCATCAGCTTCTGCTGCTCGCCGACGAGATCTACGACAAGATCCTCTACGACGACGCAAAGCACATCTCGCTGGCAACGCTTGCCCCTGATCTGCTGTGCCTGACGTTCAACGGCCTCTCGAAGGCCTACCGCGTCGCCGGCTACCGCTCCGGCTGGGTGGCGATCACGGGCCCGAAGGATCACGCCGCCGGCTTCCTCGAGGGACTCGACCTCTTGGCGTCGACCCGCCTGTGCCCCAACGTCCCCGGACAGCACGCCATTCAGGTCGCCCTCGGCGGACACCAGAGCATCGAAGACCTGATCCTGCCCGGCGGTCGCCTGCTCGAGCAGCGCGACGTCGCGTGGGAGCGATTGAACATGATTCCGGGTGTTTCGTGTGTGAAACCCCGCGGTGCGCTCTACGCGTTCCCTCGTCTGGATCCGAACGTCTACGAGATCCACGACGACGAGAAGTTGGTTCAGGACCTGCTTCTCCAGGAGAAGATCCTGATGGTTCAAGGCACCGGATTCAACTGGCCGAACCACGATCACCTTCGGATCGTCACCCTTCCGTGGGCCCGGGATCTCGCCGTGGCCATCGAGCGATTCGGCAACTTCCTCACCAGTTACAAGCAGTGATTTCGGCCCGTCGAATCGGGCAAAATCAGGTAAACAATTCGTTGTACAAATACCCCGTAAACGTAAAAGTGCGGGGTATTTGTGAGACCTTCGTCACAACATTCGCATACCAGGCGGTTTGATTGACACTTTAACTATTTAGTGACCTGCCCTGATGCGAAAACGGTCCAACCGGTACGTGATTCGTCGTGAAATTGGTAGTTGGACAACGCGCCAAACCCGATTGAAATTGGGTACATTGGTTATCAGCACTTCGGTGCCGCGAGCACCTGGTATCCCTCCCCCCCCTGTGGATACCAGGTTGGTGGCGGGGACAACCCCCCCTGTTCCCCGCCACCCAGCTCGACCAATCCCAGTTTCGCCTCTTCCCCGGAAATCACCTGTGCCGACGCTGTCGTCGATCGACACTATCCGCAGAAGCTGACCATTCGCTTCGGAGCCGATAACATTGCACCGGTGCAAATCCCCAGTCCGACACTCAGTTTCCGATGAGTCACGGCCACGGCCACGGTGGCCCCATTCAGATCGGCCCCACCGCATCACGCGTCGTCATAGGCTTGCTCGTCGTCATCGGCATGGTTGTCGTCGCGGCAGCTGTCGCGCTGTGGCCGGACAAGAACACCATTCCCGTCCCGCTCCCCTTTCAGAATGCCGACGGCAGTTCGGTGGAGACCGAGGCGGGCACCGTCACGATGCAGGATCTCGGCGACTGCGGAAGTTCCTCCGCCGGAAGGGTATTCGTCGGTGCACCGCAACCGCCACCCACCTCCGCCTATCAGTGCCAGCGCAGTATCGTCGATATCGAGTCCGGGCCGAATGCCGGAACGAAGACACTCCTCGAGATCATCCCGGGTGCCGGACAACCGGATCTACGGGTCGGTGACCACATTCGCCTGGTGCGTCAGACCGACCCGAACGGAAACACGCAGTACTCCTTCGAAGACTATTCGCGTGGTCTCCCACTGGCGCTGATCGTCATCGCGTTCGCCGTCGTCATCATCGCCGTTGCGCGGTGGCGCGGACTGCGCGCACTCGTCGGTCTGGTGATCGCCTTCGGCGTCGTCGTCGGGTTTCTCCTGCCCGCATTGCTCGACGGTAAGCCTGCGATACCGGTCGCACTGGTCGCCGGCGCGGTGATCTTGTACGCGGTTCTCTATCTGGCGCACGGTGTCTCACTCAAGACCAGTTCGGCTTTGCTCGGCACCCTTGCCGCGATGGTGCTCGCTGCCGTTCTCTCCTACCTCTGTATCGAACTGACGCACCTCACCGGGCTGTCCGAAGAGCAGAACACCAATGTGCAGACATACATCGAGCACATCGACATCACGGGCCTGCTGCTGGCGGGCTTCATCATCGGATCGCTCGGTGTTCTCAACGACGTCACCATCACCCAGGCATCTTCGGCGTTCGAGTTGGCCGAACTCGACAAGCACGCACCCCGCCGAAAGGTGTTCAGCGGGGCGATGCGGGTCGGACGCGATCACATCGCCAGCACGGTCTACACCTTGGTTCTCGCGTACGCCGGCGGGGCGTTGCCACTGCTTCTGCTTTTCAGCGTCAGCGGTCGCCCTCTTCAGGACGTCCTGGTCGGTGACGCTGTAGCGATCGAAATCGTACGGTCCGCGGTCGGCGGGATTGCTCTGGCGCTATCTGTTCCGCTCACTACTGCTATCGCCGTGATTCTGGCTCGCCCACCCGGTAGTGCGGTCAAGGCCGGCCCCACGTCAGGCGGCCGACACTCCAAACGCTGAAAGCGAGCCTCAGAGTCCGGGAATCGGTGGGAGAACCGGTAACAGAATCGGCGGAAGCCCCGGAATGTAGATCGCGGGCGGTGGCGGCGCGGGAGCGGGCGCGGGCGGCACGTAAGTGTCCTGCACGACTGGCGGAGCCTCGACGACCGGAGGGGCTTCCTCCGTCGTCGTCGGGGGCGGGGTCGTTGTGGTCGTAGGCGGCGGGGTAGTCGTGGTCGTCGGCGGCGGCGTAGTCACCTCGGTTGCCACAGGTCCGGCATCCTCGGAATCGAAGACCTTTCCTCCGTAGCCCAATCCCAACCCCACGATCACGATCGCCGCGATCACACCGGCGCCGAGGCCCGCGAACCGTAGCGGGTTTCTCGGCTCTTTGGATGTCGATTCGACGGGTTGTGTCCCGGCGAGCCAGGACGGGTGTGCGGTTCCTGCCCCGGGTGCCTCGCCTTCGTACATCGCCGAGTACGCCTGGGCGTCAACCATCACAGCCTCGGTGTCGGCGTCATGTTCTGTGCCGAATCCGTCCGTGGCCTGGTCACTGTCGGCGACCGCGAGATCTGCGGCCGGATCGAATCGTTGCTCGTGTCGGTTCGGTCGCGGCTGAGGCAGTTCCGCCGCGTAAGGGCTCGGCACCTGTTCCTGCGGAACGGACTTCGTGCCGGAAGCGGCTTCGGACAAGGCATTCGGCCGCTCCGATTCCGCGAGCGTTGCGACCCCTCCGTGGCTGAACGCCTGAACCGGAACGGGTACCTCCGCCGGGGTGTGGATCGGATACGGCGCAAAGATCGGCGCTACAGCCGGAACCTGAACCGGGGCAGATACCGCGCGCGCCGATGGCGTCATCGACGACTCCGCGATCAGCGCAGCGCCTTGCGCAGTCACGAGTTCCGGCTGCTCGGGCGCGATGAGGGGGCACTCCAGCCAAGCGGCGAGGGTCGCCCGCACGATCGGAATGCGTGCACCGCCACCGATCAGGAGAATCGCGTCGGGGTTACGGCCGGACGTTGCGATGACCTCTCGTATCTCGCGTGCGAAGGCCTCCACCGACGTGACGACCAACGAATCGAAAACTTCCCGCGACAGCAGGAGAAGCCCGCCGGGCCCGGGCAGGCACACCGCACTTCGTGAGGACAGCTGTTCCTTCGCGAGTTGGCATCGCGCCTGCAGTTCGGCATCGCCACCCGGGTCGGCCGGCGTAGCTATACGGCGACGCACGGTCTGATCCGAGTAGACGAGCTCGTCGAAGTGATCTCCGCTGACCCGCGTCGACCGGGCGGTGACGACGGTAGACCGCATCTGCCTGTCCACAATGCTGATCGTCGATCCAGAACTACCGATGTCGACGACGACGAGTGTGCTCTGGTCGGTCAGCGCACCGGACTCCTCGAGCATTCGAAGCGTCGCGACTACTTCGGGAACCAGCTCGAAGTTGTCGATGCCTTTCTGTTCGAACGCTGTTTGGAGTGCTCCGGCCTGCGCTTGATCCCGGTAGGCGACGACCGTATTGCTGCCGAGATCGGCATTCTCGGTCAAGGCCACGCCGGTTGCCTCCGCTGCGACTTCCTCCGGAATCTCACGACCGCGATCGACCGCTCTGGATCGGAACACCGGACCACTGTGGTCGGGCGTCCCCGGGCGCGCCAAACGCACAGCGCTGGCTCCCACCGTCACACCCAAAACCAAGTTCATGATCCACCTTCGTCGACCGGCGACGGGTTCCGTCAGCAGACCCCGTCATTCCCCGGCCGGAAGTCTACCCACTGGGCATGGTCTGCGAGGTTCGCGCATCTCACCTAAGGCCTTCTCGCAGCTATTTTTTCGCAACCTGGACGGTCGACCTACCGCCCCAATCCGCGGTAGTTCCAACCGGCGCCGCGCCACAGGTCCGGATCGAGGCAATTTCTGGCGTCAACGATCACCCGCCGCCGAACGAGTGGTTCCAAATCGCCGGGCACGAGTGAGGCGAACTCGTCCCATTCCGTGGCGATCAAGACCACATCAGCATTTCTGCAAGCTTCTGACGTGGAGGTTGCATAGTGAAGGGTGGGAAACAGTCGGCGAGAATTGTCCATGGCCTTCGGATCGAAAACGGTGACCGCTGCCCCGTGCAACTGCATCATTCCGGCAACGTTGAGCGCAGGCGAATCGCGCACATCGTCGGATTCGGGCTTGAACGCGGCCCCCAGAACCGAGACGTTAGCTCCCAGCAAACTGCCATCGCAGGCTGCCGTCACCAGTTCCACAGCTTTTGTGCGTCGTCGCATGTTGATGCTGTCTACCTCGCGGAGGAAGTACAGAGCCTGGTCGACACCCAATTCCCCGGCGCGTGCCATGAACGCCCGAATGTCCTTCGGCAGGCAACCACCGCCGAACCCCAAGCCCGCATTGAGGAACCGTCTACCGATCCGAGCGTCGTACCCGAGAGCGTCGGCCAACATCGTGACGTCGGCGCCGGTCGCCTCGCACACCTCCGCAATCGCATTGATGAAGGACACCTTGGTCGCGAGAAACGCGTTCGCAGATCCCTTGACCAACTCGGACGTCGCCAGATCGGTCACGAGGAACGGCACCCCCGCGCCCAGTATCTCGGCATACACCTCGCGAAGAACGCCTTCGGCGTTTCCCGGCCGGTCACGATCGATCCCCAGAACCAACCGGTCAGGGCTCAAGGTATCCGCGATCGCGTGTCCTTCACGCAGGAACTCCGGATTCCAGGCCACCTCTACCGAGCCACCCGCCGGCGAATTCGCTCGGAGTCGCTCGCCGAGCGCCGCTGCCGTGCCTACCGGCACCGTCGACTTCCCGACTATCAGCGAAGGCTTTCGCAACAACGGCGCCAACATGTCGATCACCGAATGAACATGACTGAGATCTGCGGCGTACTCCCCCTTCTTCTGGGGCGTCCCCACACCGACAAAATGGATGTCGGCAAAATCCGCGGCATCGGCGTAGGAAGTCGTGAACTGCAGCCGACCCGACGCCAGATTCTTCTCGAGCATGTCGGTCAGACCCGGCTCGAAGAACGGGACCTCCCCACGAGACAACTTGTCGACCTTGGACTGGTCGATGTCGACTCCCAGCACGTCGTGACCAAGTTCGGCCATACACACTGCGTGGGTCGCCCCCAGGTATCCCGTTCCGAACACGGTCATCTTCATGTGTTGTTGGTATGCGTCCGAACTTTCCGAAACGCGTACGCCAGGTGGGCGCGAAACCAACATCGGGCGTACGACGAGTGCGTCGCGCGTGCAACCTATGCTTCTGGCATGCACGTTCTCTTCGTTTGTACGGGAAACATCTGCCGATCACCCACTGGCGAACGCCTTGCACGTGCTTATGCCGCCGAAGCCGGAGTTTCCGGATTCACCGCGTCGAGTGCCGGAACCCGGGCGATGGTCGGACACCCGATCGAGCCGACTGCTGCGAGGGTTCTCGCGGGGCTCGGCGGCGACCCCACGGAGTTTCAAGCCCGACGCATGACAACAGCGCTGGCCTCGGACGCCGACCTCATTCTCACGATGACCGAAAGTCAGCGAGACAAAGTCCTGGCGATGGCTCCGGCGCGGCTCAAGCGCACGTTCACACTTCGAGAAGCCGCACGGTTGAGCTCGCTCGCAGATGCACGAACTGTCGAGGACCTCGCCGCCGCCAGGCCCCGATTTCGTGCCGCCGAACCCGAGAATGTCATGGATCCGATGGGTAAGGAAGAGAACGTGTTTCACGAGATCGGACTTGAGATCGCCGATCTCCTCGGCCCGCTGCTCAGCCGACTTCGCTTCGGTGAGCGCTGAGCGCGGGCACCGCGGTCAACTGCGGTAGCGACTTGTCCGACTCGTAGTAGTAGCTGTACTCGTACGCATTGCGTCCGCGAGACGGCGTCATCGTGATGACAGTGCCCAGGACGTGTGCACCCACACTCTGTAGGTTTCCGACCGCGCGCGCCAGTTGATCGCGCTTCGTGGAGCCGTGTCGGGCGATCACCAGAGCACCGTCCGACATCGCGGCCAGGACCGCGGCATCCGTGACGGGTAGCAACGGCGAGGCGTCGATGATGACGTAGTCGTATCGCGCCCGCAGTTCATCGAGAACATGTTTGGCCGTGTCCGTGCCGAGTAGTTCGCTCGGGTTCGGCGGGATCGGTCCGGAGGCGAGCACTGTCAGCCCGTCGAATTCGGTCGGCTGAAGCACATCGTCCAGCGTCGCTTGACCGGAGAGCACCGAACTGACGCCGACGCTTCCGATCAACCCCAGATACTTCGACACTCGCGGCTTCCGGAGGTCGCCTTCCATCAGGCACACTGACTTACCGGCCTCCGCCAAGACAAGAGCGATGTTCACGGCGGTCGTCGTCTTACCCTCGGAGGGAAGCGAACTCGTGACGACGATGACACGCGGTGGATGATCCACCTCGAGGAACTGAAGGTTGGTGCGCAATTCACGGAAGGCTTCGGCACTCACGGAATTTCCGTCACTGAAAGTGATCGCATGGTTGACTTCGACGACTTTGTCGAACGGGATCGTGCCCACCATCGCCGAACCCGCAATCTCTTCCACCGTTCGACGATCCTTCACCGTGTTGTCGAGTCGATCGCGAATCAACGCAAGCGCGATTCCCGACACCAGTCCCACCACTGCTCCGAGAGCGAGATTGCGCGAAGTCTTGGGCGAAACGGGAACAGACGGCTCTTGGGCCTGTTGCTCGACGACCACACGTGCAGGCGGCGTTCCGCCGTTCTCGGGCGTCTCCAGTTCCTTTGCCAGTGCGACGAATTCGGACGACAGAGTATTTGCGATCTCTCGCGCGAGCTCCGGTGAAGGATCCTTGACTCCGAGGTCGATCAACACAGTGTCGGGCGCCGACGTCGCAGTGACCTTGGAGGCCAACTCTTCAGCCGACATCCCGCCGACCACCCTCGGTCCCAGTTCGTCGATCGTCCGCTGCGCAAGTGTCCGGCCGGTCAGGAGTTTTGTATAGGACAGAACTCGCTGCTGTGAAAGTTGACTGCCCTGCAGTGCCTCGTTGACCGAGGTACCCGCCGACGTCGAAACGAACAGCCTCGTCGAGGCCTGGTAAGCGGGCGTCGAAAGAAGAGAAGCGCAAAGGGCTCCCAGGATTCCGAGCACGGTTACAGCAGCGACTATTCGCCATCTGGCTTGCAATATCTTCAGGTAGTCGACAATTTCCATCTTGATGTCTCCTTCGGCTCACGCATGTCCACTGCGGGTCTGAGCGGTCTTTGCCGGTCAGACCGCGAGGGCGAACCGGGCTTTCTCAATTTCGATATCGATCAGCTGCGACGGACGAAACGTCCTGTGCTCACGGGCGTCCCAGTCCGCGGTAGTTCCAACCTGCGCCTCGCCACTCGTCGGGGGAAAGGCAATTGCGCCCGTCGACGATCACCTTCTTGCGAACGACTGCATCGAGATCGGACGGCTGCAACTTCAAAAATTCGGGCCACTCGGTCAACACCAGGACGACATCGGCGCCTTCGCACGCCTCCAACGCATTTGCCGAATAGGTCAACGTCGGGAACAGCGCACGCGAATTGTCCATGGCCTTCGGGTCGTACACGTTCACTGCTGCGCCTTGAAGCTGAATCTGACCCGCGACGTTGAGCGCCGGCGAATCACGAACGTCGTCCGAGTCCGGTTTGAACGCGGCACCCAGAACTGCGACTCTCGCACCGAGAAGCGATCCGCATGCCTCCCGCGCCAGTTCGACCATGCGTGTCCGTCTGCGCATGTTGATGTTGTCGACTTCGCGTAGGAACGTCAGTGCTTGGTCGGCACCGAGTTCACCGGCGCGAGCCATGAAGGCACGGATGTCCTTGGGTAGGCAACCGCCGCCGAAACCAATTCCCGCGTTGAGGAATCGACGTCCGATCCGAACGTCGTACCCGATCGCGTCGGCGAGCACTGTGACGTCGGCGCCGGCAGCCTCGCACACTTCGGAAATCGCGTTGATGAACGAGATTTTCGTGGCCAGGAATGCATTCGCTGACGCTTTGACCAACTCGGCCGTAGCGAGGTCCGTGACGAGAAAGGGAATTCCCTCATCGAGGAGGTCTGCATAAACCTCGCGCGCAGCAGATTCCGCGCGACCGTGTCGACCGCGGTCGACCCCGAGCACCAGACGATCTGGATGCAATGTGTCCTGGACGGCAAACCCCTCGCGCAGAAACTCGGGATTCCATGCGACTTCGACGCCGTCACCAACCGGTGCCAGTTCCCGCGCGCGCTTACCGAGCCGTTCCGCGGTTCCCACCGGCACCGTGGACTTCCCGAAGATGACCGCGGGTTTGGTGAGCAGCGGTGCCAGAGTTTCGATCACGGCATCCACGTAGACCATGTCAGCGGCGAACTCACCCTTCTTCTGCGGCGTACCGACCCCGAGGAAGAACACGTCCGCAAATTCAGCGGCTTCCTCGTAAGACGACGTGAACTTCAGCCTTCCTCGATCGATGTTTCGTCGTAGGACCTCGCCCAAACCTGGCTCGTAGAAAGGAACTTCCCCTGCTGCCAGTTTCTCAAGCTTTGCCGCGTCGACATCCACTCCGAGGACCTCGTGACCGAGTTCGGCCATACACGCCGCGTGTGTCGCGCCCAGGTATCCCGTGCCGAAAACTGCTATGCGAGTGCTCATGTTGCTCGATCTGCTTTCTCGACAGTGTGTGAAGTGTTGATGGGATGGGTAATTCAGGTGCGCACGGCACCGATGTTGTCTCGGTACCACGAGACCGTCGACGCGATTCCTTCGCGCAATCCGATTGTCGGCCGCCATCCGAGTTCACGAATCATGCTCACGTCCAGAAGTTTCTGCATCGTTCCGTCAGGCTTCGAGGTGTCCCACTGCGTCTCGCCGGTGTATCCGACCTCGTCGGCGACCATCGAAGCGATCTCACGAATTGTGTGGTCCTCGCCGGTTCCCACGTTGACGTGCGATGCACCGTCGTAGTTGTCGAGCAGATGCAGACACGCCGACGCCAGATCGTCGACATGCAGAAATTCACGGCGAGGATTACCACTCCCCCAGTTGACAACCAACGGCGCTGCGGACGACTGCGCCTCGTCGTAGCGCCGAACGAGGGCGGGAAGTACATGCGATCCACGCGGCGAGAAATTGTCTCCCGGACCGTACAGGTTGGTGGGCATCGCCGAGATCCACGATCGACCATGCTGCCGCCTGGCAGCTTGAACATGGAGTATTCCCGCAATCTTTGCTATTGCATAGGCGTCGTTGGTCGGCTCGAGATGCCCGGTGAGCAGGTATTCCTCCTTGATCGGCTGCGGCGCCAATTTCGGGTAGATGCACGATGATCCGAGGAACAGGAGACGCTCGACGCCGTGCGCAAGGGCAGCGTCGAGCACGTTCACCTGGATACGGAGATTCTCCGACAGGAAGTCGACGAGGAACGTGCTGTTCGCCGCAATCCCACCAACTTTTGCTGCTGCAAGGATCACGTTGGTCGGCTTTTCGCGGGCGAAAAAATCGAAAACAGCTTCCCGGTCACGCAGATCGAGTTCGGCGGAGGTCTGTCCGAGCAACCGGGAGAAGCCGGCAGATTCCAGTTTTCGCCACACCGAAGAGCCGACCAGACCTCGGTGTCCAGCCACGTAGAACGGTGCGCCTCGATCGAGTGGCCGCGCTGCGAATGAATCACTCATCGCGTCGCCAACCAGTCGGGAAGTGCCGGAGTGTCGATCCACGGGCGCCCTTCATGTTCGAGCGCTTCGATGTCTGCCTCGACCATGATCCGGGCCAGTTCGGGTGTGTGCACGCCGGCCTTCCAACCGAGTTTGCGCTCGGCATAGCTCGGATCACCGATCAGTGCGTCCACCTCGGTCGGCCGAAGATACCGTTCGTCGAATCGAACGTGGTTCTCCCAGTTCAGACCTGCGTGTTCGAAAGCGACTGTGAGGAAGTCGCGCACCGAGTAGTTGCCACCGGTGGCCAGCACAAAATCCTCAGGCTCGTCGACCTGCAGCATGCGCCACATTCCCTCGACATACTCCGGCGCGTACCCCCAATCGCGTATCGCATCGAGATTACCCATGTACAGATGATCCTCGATCCCTGCCTTGATACGTGCGACCGCCCGCGTGATCTTGCGCGTCACGAACGTCTCACCGCGCCTGGGGGACTCGTGATTGAACAGAATTCCGTTCACCGCGAAGATTCCGTACGCCTCACGGTAGTTCTTGGTGATCCAGTACGAGTACACCTTCGCCGCACCGTAGGGCGAGCGTGGATAGAAGGGCGTCTCCTCGTTCTGCGGCGGTGGTGTGGCACCGAACATCTCAGAGCTCGACGCCTGGTAGAACCGGCAGTCGAGTCCGGCCATCCGAACCGCCTCCAGTAGTCGGATCGACCCGACACCTGTCGTGTTCCCCGTGTGTTCGGGTTCGTCGAAGCTGACTCTGACGTGAGACTGCGCAGCGAGGTTGTAGACCTCGTCCGGTTTGATCTGCGCGAGCAGCGTCACCAGGCGCGCTCCGTCACTGAGGTCACCGTAGTGAAGGAAAAGCCGTGCATCCGCATGGTGGGGGTCCACATAGATGTGGTTGATCCTCGAAGTATTGAACGTCGACGATCGACGGATCAGTCCGTGCACCTCGTAGCCTTTGGAGAGCAGCAACTCGGCGAGGTAAGAGCCGTCCTGTCCCGTGATTCCGGTAATCAGTGCGCGTTTCATCCTGCGTTCCTTCCGTTGCGGGACAGCCCGCCTGATAGTTGCGAAACCACGGTTGTGGTCCGTATTCCTCCGAATCGCCCGGCAGACTTGATCTCGCTCATGTGCGTCCCCCCGAACGGCCGAGGAACTTTCGAATGTCGCGCGATGCCAACCGAACGAATGTCGAGTTACCGAACAGGTAGCGCCGCCACAGACGTTTGGGTTCCGATGCAAGTCGATACAGCCACTCGAAACCCGAGTTCTGGACGAAAGATGGCGCCTCCGAGACAGTTCCGGCCAAGAAGTCGAAGGCCGCGCCGACACCGACGGCCACGTAGTCGGTTCGATCCGCTATCGCCTTCGTGACAAAATCCTGCTTCGGAGCTCCCAAGCCGACCCAAATGATGTCCGGGGCCGACGGACCGACCTTCGTGATGATGTCATCGACGAACTCCATGCTGAACGCGGCAAACGGCGGGGCATAAGTGCCAGCCACCTCGATGCCCGGGTATAACTCCTCGACTCGATCCGTCAAGAGGCTCAACGTCTCTTCTGTCGTGCCGACAAAATGGTGACGAAGGCCGTAGCGGCGCCCCTTGTCCAGGGTGGCCTCGAAGAACGACGGACCCCGGACTGGTCGAACACCGACGTGATCGGAAGCGGTGCCGCCGATCAGGCGCATCACCCAGTTGACCGGGGTTCCGTCTGCGAAGTTCACACCGGGACCCTTCAAAACCGCGGAGTAGTCGCGATCGCTGTGCGCCGCCGACACGCAGTAGGAATTCGACAACCTCACGGAGACTCCGGTTCCCGCTCCCTCTCGCCTGTCGTTGACTACCCAATCGGTTGCTCCCTCGAGATTGGTCGCGGCAAACGGAATGCCACCCACCTCGATGACCTCGAACGGACTGCTCATCTGTCTCACCACTTCTTCGAGTTCGTTTGTTGACGTTCATTGCACTGGCCGTAGCTGCGCGACAAGACCGATTTCAACCGAGATCGAGTCCAATCACGCTGCGGTTCAAAGAAAGAAAGTTCTGTCTCGACAACCGATCGAGCGATACGAGAGGCGAGAGTCGAGGCCGGAGCAACCGGGATCGCCACGGCGTTACTACCGGCCAGTGTCGGCACACCGCCGAGATCCAAACAGACCACCGGGAGGCCCACCGCAGCCGCTTCGGCCGCCACCCAGCCGCCCGAATCGTGCATGCTCGGGAAGAGCAGAACGGAGGAGGCCCCCATCTCGCCCACCACTTCCGATCTGTCGAGCCACCCGCGAAGCGTGACCTGACCGCGCCGATACGGAAGCGACTTCTCGATCCGCCCGCGGGCGGGTCCCTCCCCGACAAAGGTCATGGACCACTCGGCGCCCAAATGCTCGAGCGCGTCCAGAATCAGGTCGATTCCTTTGTACTGCAACAGTCTTCCTACGAACAAGAGCCTTCGTTTCGGCCTGGGTACCGCTTGCTTCTCGATTCCGTCGTAGTCCAGAACACAATTGGGTTGGATGACGACGTTGCGTGCCCGCGGTGCGCCACGCCCGCTGTCGGAGTTCATCGCGATGAAAGTGTCGACTCGTCCGGCCATGAAGACATGTGTCAGTGACCGAACGGCTTTCGTCGAGCAGGTTCGAACTGCCGTGGTTGCCAGATACCGCATACCGATGCGCTTGGCGAGCGGCATCGGCGGGTAGGTGTTGCCCCCGGCAGGCCCCCATACGAGTCGTGCGCCGCCGGCTCCACCGAACAGCACCGGTGGTGGCAGCCAGTCGGAGGCGAAAGTTGCATGGTGCAGGACGTCGAAGTTTGCCGCTTCACGCCGAACGAACAGTGAAGTGTGCCAGAGCCATCGGAGGTATCGACCGTACGATCCGGCTTCTTCCGCGGTCAAAGTCGCTATTCGCACGACACGAACTTCGCAACCGAGCTTTTCACACTCCGATTCCAAAGCAGGAGCCTCACCGGAGCGAGTCACCACCGTGATCGACTCACACAGTTCGGAAGCCGCCGAGAGAAGCGCCCAACCCGCACCGGATTCACTCCCCTGATTCGGATCGCAGGCGTATGCCGTCATCAACAACCGTGTCATCGCGCTACCACCAGCCTCTGTGCGCGCGGCTTCCGAGAATCGCGGCGGCTGAATCGCTCTGAGAACCAACCGATGTTGCGTGCACCGTGGTCGAGAACCACGCGTTTGATCCGTGGACTGATCAGGGCAACGGGGATCAACGTCGCCGACGCGAGTACGAGCAGAGCGCGTTTGGCACTCTGAGCCGTCAACAGTGGCAGGTCGAGCTGTCCCTGACAGACCGCGAGGATTCGTCCGTTGTTGACATACCGGGCGAAGAGCCAGGAGTCCCGACGCCGATTCTCGTCGACGGGTTCGTACGCAAGCGCCTCGTCGCACCACAACAACCGGACACCGCCGGCGCTCATCCTGAGCGTGAACTCGGTGTCCTCGCCGCCAGGTAGATCCCAGTCGTCACTGAAGTTCAAGCCGTTCAAAGCCTTCAGGTCCAACAACAGATTTCCAGCGCCTGCAGACGCAACCGGGGTGCCGGTCGAATGGCGAACGCGAGTGTGCAATGGAAGTTCTGAGGCAGGCAGACCCACCGGAATCACAGGACCGGCCACAGCACCTGCGTCGAAATCTGCGGCGCAGGTGAGGAGATTCGACAGCCAGTCGACATCGACGTACTCGTCGTCGTCGACGAAGACGATGTAACGACGATCTCCTGCACGGGCGAGATCGACCAGCGCACGTCGCGCCGGAGATACCCCGCCGAATCCGAGATGCAGTCGTTCGATCCCGTCGGCAACATACGTCGGTGTGGTGGATTCCGGATCATTGTCGCCTACTACGACCTGGGCGGAGACACCGGAAGCCTGGATCGATTCCCGGACGCTGTCGATGCATACAGCCAGTTCCGATTCGCGACGGAAGGTCAGAATCGCCACTATGACGCCGCTGGGATTCTTCATGAGAGGTCAACTTTCGGTCGGGCGCCACGGTTCATCGAGACCAGGAGTGCGACGCTCGCGCTGACGCACGCCGACGCGGCCAATGCTCCTGCGACGTGGACGGCGCTGTCGGTCAGTCCTGCCCCGAGAACGATCAGAAACTGCAGAGGCAACAGCAAGGCGCGAAATCTGTTGAGGTTTCCCGTCTTGTCCACGACGCGGATCGACGTGCCGACTCCCAGCAGAATCCCGTTGAACGCCACCGCCAACCCGCAGAGCAGAATGACCGGTATCAAGTTCGGAAAGTGCGGTCCGACCAGATGATCCATCAATCGCACTCCCGAGAGTCGAATCTCGAGCATGAGACAGATCAGCGAAACGCAGATGATCGAAACCCAGAAGATCTGCAAGCCCACTCGGCGGCCGAGTGCCATGCACTCGCTCGGGCTCATCGCTTCGACACCACTGCCGAACTTACGCATCAGAATCGGCGAGATGCCCGCGAACATCAAGGACAGTGGACCGAGCAGTGTCTGGGCAGTTCTGATCTCACCGATCATCGATATCGACGCCACCACGGTGAGTATCAAGAACATCGCCTGCTGCGCAGCTGATCCCATCAATATCTCGATCGCAAACGGCACGGATCTATATCGGTGAGTGCGCGAGTACCTGACCGACGGCACCGGCGGTACCAGACGCATGGATGCGTGACCGAGCGCGAGCGCGACGAAGACACCGACCGTATAGGTCACGAGTGCAAGTGTCAGATTCTCGACCAGGAAAGCTGCAATAAGGACGAACGAGAGTGTCACGATCTGTATCGACGCAGAGATCCAACTCGCTCCGTCGTGCATCAGCATCGTGCGTATCACGTCCAAAACCACGAAACCAGCTGCAGCCAAGGCGTATACCGTGAGATTCATCGAGTCCGAGCCGGCGATCACGAACAGTGCCCACACCAATGTCACCGATACCGCCGCCAGCACGATCGTAGGTGCCAACGCCGGTCCACGCTCGTCGGACCCCGCCCCTCGCGACAGCCAGACGTCGACGCCGATCGCTCTCCCCAGTGCCAGTGCCAACAGACCCGCCGATTGAATCACGGCAACCTGGCCGACTTCGATCGGACCACCGAGTCGTGCCACCGAGGTGAGAACGACAAAAGTGAGGACGCTCGAAAGCCCTTGATCGGCCATGAATGTCACATGCCGAGTGCGATCGTTCACGATCTCACCTCGTTGATGAGCTCACGCATCGACGTCGCCGCTTTGCGCGATGTGAAGCGATTCGAGTAGTGACGATAAGCGGATCTGCGTATCGCCGATCGGTCGTCCGCTCCGAAGATTCGGTCGAGGGCCTCGCGTATCGACGACTCTTCCAAGGTATGGAGAGGCGTTCCGCCCGGTCCGACGATGTCCGCGAGTGCACCGCTGGTTGCGTAGATGACCGGGGTGCCAACCGACATCGACTCGATCGCAACCCGCCCGAACGGTTCTGCCCATTGAGACGGCACCACGGACGCCGCACTGTCGCGGAGTATCTCGATCACATCTTCGTGTGAAGTGAATCCGGCCAGCGTGACGTTGTCGAGAGCTGCGCTTATGCTGGAGATCTCGCCGTACTGCGGTCCGTCACCGAGAACTGTGAGCGAGGGACTTCCAGCGCCCTGCGGCCAGTTGCGCACCAAGTCCAGGACGCCCTTCTCCGGTGTCAGTCGGCTGACGCACACAACCGAATCAGTGCTCCGGAACTCGGGTTCATTTTCTTCGAATCCGAAGTTCGGACGAACCACGACGCGACCAGAATCGATCAGTCGTCCCTCGACCAGACGTGCTGTCATTGCGCTCGTTGCGACGAACCTGTGCTGCTTCCACCCCAAGACGCTCAGCTTGACCGCCGCAGCGCTCAGGTAGCAGACAAGGCTCTGCAGTCGGCTGTTTCCGTAGCATCCGTTGCGGACACAACTCGTGAAGTAATTGGTGGAACCGCATTCGGTGCACGTGCCATCTGCGCGCAACTTGGCTGACGGTGTGGCCAGGCGATAGTTCCGAACCGCCTGCAACGTAGGAATTGCGGCGGCTCGTGCGGCCACGAGCAACGAAGCCGAGAACGCCGGCCAGAGATTGTTCACGTAGACGATGTCCGGTCGCTCCGAACGAATGATGCGCAACGCATCGACGAGTACTCGAGGACTGAACACTGCGGTGACTGCCGCCCACGGTCCCCGGGAGATCTTGGAATTCTCGGTGGTGCACTGAACCGTCTCGTATCCGATCGACTCGAGGAGCTTGGATTCGTTCGCGAAGCTCTGCTCCTCACCACCCGGATTCCGATAGATCGCATGGAACATCAAGGCTTTCGGCGGCGTGGATCCACCGGCGGACGTCGGGTTCACTTCAGGCTTCGAACGCGCCACATCGAACGACTTGTACATCTCACTGACCTCCTCTTCGCTCCGGAGCGAACCCGTACGCACGACCCCTACGGATCGACAATTCGGCGTTGCCTGCACTGTGAGAGCGGTGCGTCGAGGGTCCGTACGGCGCCAGGAAGACCCATGCGATCAGCCACATGGCGCCGAAGAAGAGCGTCGACTCCGTCAAGTCCATCGAGAAGACGAGAACCATGATCGCGACGACGGCGATGTACTCCGTTCTGCTGCGAGCTCGCCCGAGCGCCGTGTTCAGAAGCAGGTAGTAGCCGGCCAACAGCAGCAGGAATCCGATCCAACCGATCTGGAGACGAATGTCGAGCATTCCGTTGTGCGCGCTGGTCGCCGGAAAGGACAGCTTGGACCGGATCATTTGTCCGACAACGCTGTCAGGTGCCCAGACCGAGCCGAAGCCCCAACCGAGCAGGGGCCGCTGTTCGGCGTAGTACTCGGACACCGTCCAGAGATGCAGCCGGCCGGTCAACGTGACATCTCGCGAGAGTAGCGCTGCGACATCGGGTCCGAGCACCTTCATCGCGCCGGACACCCCGATGTACAGCCCGATGATCACCGTCGAGGCGAGGCGAACGTTAGGTGTCCGTCGAAGGCACTTCAGAGCAAGCACTGTCGCCAGCGCAATCCCTGCAGCGACGAGACTGGTCTGGCTCCGGGCTTCGAACAACACGATGCCGGCAACAGCCAACGCCGCCACCCACGGAATACGCTTGACGTCGGGAAGCATGAGCATGACAGCAACAAGGACAACTTCGATCGCAGCCATTCGGCCCAAAGTATTCTTGTGCGTGAAGATTCCGCGATAGGCAACAGTGCGGGTGTCCACATCGATGCCGGTCGAAGGATCGAGGACCACGACCATCAGCGACAGCACGAGTAGTACCAGCAAGGTGACGGCCACAGTCCGCACTCGCACCGGGAAGGTCAACTCGCGGGCGACCATGATTCCCGTGATCGCCAGGCACACGATGACGATGCCGGCGACGACGGAGTTCCGGGGCAACGTCGACCAGTACCAGCTGGTTGCCGGAACGCCGGCCGCGATCAGAAGCGTGAAGACAGGCCAGGACGCGTTGCGTGAGTATCGCCGGTCGAGGAAGTAGACCAACGCGAGTGTCGCCGAGAGAACAGCCGAACCGTGTACGAGCAACGATCCGAGCGCTGTCTTCTGCGTGTAGGCCTGAAAGGCTCCGCTCGCGCCGATGACCGCGATCACCAATGCCGTTCGCAAGATCAGCGGATTGTTCGGTGCCTCATTTTCGCAAGGCGCCGGTGTCGCATTCTTGTCAGTAGGCGCCATCACTTCCCACCACCGCCTTGAGCGTCTTCGCGACGATCATGACGTCACCCATCATCGACCAGTTGTCGACGTAGGAAAGATCAAGGCGGACAGTGTCTTCCCACGACAGATCAGAACGTCCGCTGACTTGCCACAGCCCGGTGACACCGGGCTTGACCAGTAGCCGGCGACTGACCGCATCGTCGTACATCTCGACCTCGCGCCGAAGCGGTGGCCGCGGTCCGACGACGCTCATCTCGCGCCGAAGAACATTGACGAACTGGGGCAACTCGTCGATCGAGTACCGACGCATGAAGCGACCGACCGTCGTCACACGCGGATCATCTCGCATCTTGAAAAGCACTCCGGCGCCTTCGTTCTCCTTCATCAGCGCCGTGACTTGAGAATCCGCGTTCTGGACCATCGAGCGGAACTTGAGCATGGGGAACGGCTGCCCGTCCAACCCCATCCGCTCGGACTTGTACAGAACCGGCCCCTTGCTCGTGAGCTTGACTGCGATCGCAGCCGCCAGAAGCACCGGACTGATCACGGCGAGTACCACGGTCGAGAAGACGATGTCGAAGGTCGTCTTCGTGAACTTCTGCGCGCCGTGATAGCGCGGACGCTCGACATGGATCAGCGGAAATCCAGCGACCGGGCGCATCGACAACCTCGGTCCGGACACATCCAGAATCCCTGGTGCAACAACAAGGTCCACATGATCGCGCTCGAGATCCCAGGCCAACGTGCGCAGCCTTTCCGGTCCGAATCGCTCCGACGCCGTCACTGCCACCGTGTCGGCACCGACCTGATCGATTGCGTCCGCGACACTGTGCTCGTCTCCGAGCACCGGAATGTCCCGACCGTTCACTGTGACAACTTCGCCCACGTCTCCTCCGTAGCCAGGTACGCAGACTCCGACGACTCGGTATCCATGGGCATCGTCGCGCTCGAGGTTGCGTGCAAGATCGACAACCGCCCCTCGCACACCGACCACAAGTACGGCAGTTCGAAATTCACCTCGGGCTCGCTCACGAGCAATCACCCGTCGCCAGATCCAACGACTCGCGATCAAGGCGGTCAATCCCATCGGAAACGCCACGGCGAGGTACAGGCGCGCGATCTCCAGGTGAAGGAGAAGGCTGGCAATCGCAATCAGTCCGAACAGGCGGAGCGTTCCGACAGCGATCAATCGGTACTCTTCAGGGCCGCTTCCGATCACGCGAGGAGATCTGGTGCGAAATACTCTCAATACGGCGAACCAGCCGATAATCAGGGCGAAAGACAGTGCGGTGTAGCTGAAATGGCCGAATGCTTCACCGTCGACGACGTCCGCGTCGCTACCGAATCGCCACCATTGAGCCAGAAACACAACTGCCGCAACAATGATCGTGTCGGTGATCGCCAGACGACGAAGATACGCAGATTGCCATTTCCTGCGTGCGGAAACTCCACCAGCCCTCTCCGGCGCTACTCGTCGGTGTTGTTGTGGCCGTTCTTTCGTGGGCGCGGCCATCTCGAGAACCGTCATGTGTTCAGAAACCTTTCCCCATGCACAAAATTCGGCCTGAAGCTGTTCGCCGGCCGAGGTCCATCGGACCGCCTTGCCGAATCCCGAAACTTCGACAGCGAAGCAACTGCTCCGCATTGCTGCGTTCAGTGCGAATGGTCGCATTACGTGCGCCTTGCAGTTAACCCGGCGACTGTTGTCAGGCCTCGGCCCAACTGTCGATTATTGCGGCATTGCCGCAGCTCACACCCCATGATTGAAGCAGAGTCCATTAACGACCCAAACACAGGACGATCGGCGATTTCTCCTCGCCCGCTGACGTCGCCAGCCTCGATATTGTCAGGACTCACGCCTTGGCAATTCTTCGGCTAGCTGGTCAGTACCAGTGAGGAGTTTGCCACATTCCGGACAGTGTGGCAATAGCGCTTTCCGAACTTCTTCCGAACGCCAGCATTGAGGTCAGTTATTCACCCTCTAAGCAGGAGGGTGCGAACATTCCTCACCATTACCATTGCGTACCTATAGTTTTCATCGCCTTGATCAATTGGACTCCACGTTTGGACGGAAACCAGCACGCAGTTGGTAATCGCTCTGCAAACCATACTTTGATGCGTTCGGCGTCGCCTCAGACCTGGACGATTGTCCGGCACTTGGCCTCTGCGCGCTTGACTTTCGACTGGCCGGCAATGCGCGAACCTACGATCGGGCGACACCGAGAATTTAGACATGCGAAAGGAGGAGCCTGGACCGCCACTGACCGTCTATGCGGTGCAGAAAGATTTGCAGCACAATCCAATTCGAGAAGGGGGAATTGTGCAGCCGTTCGACTACAAAGCGGGGCGACCGCTACCGACGGCTATGTCCATGGCAAGCGTGCGCGGCCATGGCAAGTGTGCGCGGCCATGGCAAGTGTGCGCGGCCACGTATAGGTCAACTGACGCTCGACATGCTCGTTGGCGCAGTAGCGGAGCGTGTCTCTCGAACAGCCGAGGTTGCGGTCGACTGATCAGCTGGGCGCACGCTCGCGAGTAGACCCCCGCAAACCTCGATGGCCTTGCGTGAACCCACGTTCATCTCGTTGCGGGCAATCAGGACTCGACCGAGGCCCACCGGTTGTGTGGCATACGTGAGCATCTCCTGCAGAGCCGTCGACGCGATACCTTGCCGGCGTTCCGGCGGCCGGACTCCATAGCCGATATGACCACCGAAATCGGCCAAGATCTCGTTCATGCTGTGCCGCATCTGGATAGCACCGAGATACCGGCCGCCGCGAGCGATCCACCAGTTGGTTGCCGGGACAATGTCGGGCCCCGTCCACGACTCTGGCTGCGCCAACAGCTACTGCACCCACTGCCTGAATCCAGCACGGGATGCCAAACCGAGATCTAGACGTTGCGCAACTCCAATCGCCGAACCGTGCTGGTCCGCCTGCGGTCCGCCATACTCGTCACACGACTCCAACAGGAAGCCCACAACGGCTCGTCAGGCGCAACCAGATGAAAGCCACAGCGGCACCGGTCAAGTAGGACAGGTCAGACCGCAGCGTCGCAGACTCAGAGGACCCGACTAGTGAATTGCGTCCGATTCACCACATAGAGAAGGGCCCTCGAGCATTGCTCGAGGGCCCTGTGAGGCGTCGGATTTAACGTACGACCAGATCAGTTGACTGTCGACGTTACCCTTCGTTCGCCGACTGGATTGCTGTCCACGGAACCTCCCACGGCCACGTCTGCGACAACCGGATCGGAATCGTAGTAGTACTTGTACTCGTAGACACCACGACCGTTCAGCGGGGTCATCGTGATGACAGTGCCGAGAATTGTCGCGCCCACACTGTGGAGATTGCCGACCGCCCTGCTCAGCTGATCCCTCTTCGTCGAGCCGTGACGAGCAATCACGAGCGCACCGTCCGCCAGCGCTGAAAGCACTGCAGCATCCGTAACCGGAAGCAACGGCGAGGCGTCGATGATGACGTAGTCGAACCTTCTGCGGAGATCGGTAAAGACTGCATGGGCAGTGTCAGTCCCCAGCAGTTCGCTCGGGTTCGGGGGAATCGGACCTGAAGCAAGAACCGTCAGGTCAGCGTTGCTCGTGACTTGAAGTACGTCGTCGAGATCTGCTTGCCCAGCCAAGACCGAACTCAGACCGACGCTTCCGATAAGTCCAAGGTACTTCGAAACGCGAGGCTTACGGAGGTCACCTTCGACGAGACACACCTTCTTGCCTGCCTCGGCCAGCACGAGTGCGATGTTCACCGCGGTCGTGGTCTTTCCCTCGGAGGGAAGAGAACTCGTGACGACGATGACACTCGGTGGACGATCCACGGCCAGGAACTGCAGATTGGTTCGCAGTTCGCGGTACGCCTCGGCACTTGCGGAGTTGCCCTCGTGGAAGTTGATCGCTTGATGAACTTCGCGTTCCTTGTCGAACGGAATTGTTCCCACCATCGCCGCGCCGGCGATGTCTTCGACCACCTTGCGCTCTTTGACGGTGTTGTCCAGGCGATCACGCACGACAGCCAATCCGATCCCCAGCAGAAGCCCGATCGCGGCACCGAGCGCCACGTTCCGCGAAGTCTTCGGCGACACCGGTTCCGCGGGAGTTTGTGCTCGCTGCTCGACAACGACGCGCGCCGGCGCTGTGCCACCATTCGCGGGCGTACCCAGATCTTTGACCATCACGACAAACTCGTCCGACAGCGCATTTGCGATTTCGCGTGCCAGTTCAGGCGACGCATCTTGCACGCTCAAATCGAGAAGTACAGTATCCGGCGCCGATGTGGCGGTCACCTTCGACGAGATCTCCGCCGCGGACAGCCCACCCAATCGATCTGACCCCACTGCATCGATTGTTCGCTGCGCGAGCGTCTCCCCAGTGAGGAGCTTGGCATAGGAGGTGACCAACTGCTGTGAAAGCTGGTTGCCTTGGTAAGCCTCGTTCACGGTCGTTCCAGTGGAAGTCGACACGAACAGGCGCGTGGAAGCCTGGTAGACCGGTGTCGCAATCAACGAGGCACCCAAAGCGCCCAAGATCACAACCACGGTGACGACAACGACTATTTTCCACCGTGCCTGCAAGATCTTCAGGTAGTCCCGTACATCCATCGTCGAATCTCCTTCGGCTCGAGCACGTAGTACGTATTCGAGTAGTAATCGACAGCCGCTTGTCGAGCCGCTGCACTCAATCCAGGCTGAACGAGGCAGCCAATCTTTTTATCGCGCGTCCCTGCGTCACAGAGAGGTCGATCCCGAAACAGGCAGGGACAAGAAACCTTCGTGGCATCTCACGCATCTCAGTTCGTGGTCCACACTTGACGGCACGACTACATGTTGACGCAGCGGCGAACCTGCGACACGGACATCGGGTCCAGTTCTCTTCGTCAGCCTCATCGGCCGACACCGCCACCTGGAGTTCACTGCACATCGAAGAGAGCGGACGTAACGTGCAGCCAGGCTGAACTCTACTGTGTCGTGGTTCTTTTCACCACCGCAACGCAGCATCGAAACCCCTCGATTTCGCCAGCCGAATGTGCTGACCACGCGAAGATCACACACCCTCAGCCGGCCGTAGGACCAAAGTCCGCGAACATTTAACAACGCCCGCCGCCACCGGAAGCTGGTGCACACCAATCGAACAGGGCAAACACCACTCGCCCCGAAATCGACGGGCGGCGAGCGAAGTTTCCACACCGGAACAGTTCATCTACTGACGGACCTTCGTCCCAGACACGCGGGCACTCCCCTCGACGCCGTGCAATAACCATCCCTCACTGATGGTTTCACCGATCTACGGCCTTCCAAGACCTCGATAGGTCCACCCTGCGTCGCGCCAGGTGGTCGGTTCCAGGCAGTTACGTCCGTCGATGATGACCTTCTTGCGGACGACCGCTTCGAGATCCGACGGCAACAACTTTCGAAACTCGGTCCACTCGGTCAGAACCAAGACGACATCAGCCCCTGCACACGCGTCAAGTGCACTCGAAGTGTAAGTGAGGGTGGGGAACAACGCCTTCGAGTTTCCCATGGCCTTCGGGTCATAGACATTGACGGCAGCGCCTTGGAGCTGAATCTGGCCGGCAACGTTCAGCGCAGGTGAGTCGCGCACGTCGTCGGAGTCAGGCTTGAAGGCTGCACCGAGAACCGCCACATTGGCTCCGAGTAGAGAACCACACGCTTCTCGAGCCAGTTCGACCATCCGAGTACGACGACGCATGTTGATATTGTCGACTTCGCGTAGGAAAGTGAGTGCTTGGTCTGCTCCCAGCTCACCCGCACGTGCCATGAAAGCACGGATGTCCTTAGGTAGGCAGCCACCACCGAAACCGATTCCGGCGTTGAGGAATCGCCTACCAATTCTCTCGTCGTGGCCGATGGCATCGGCAAGAACGGTCACATCCGCGCCCGACGCCTCGCACACCTCCGAGATCGCATTGATGAACGAGATCTTCGTCGCCAGAAATGCATTGGCTGACGCTTTGACCAACTCCGAAGTCGCAAGGTCGGTCACAACGAAGGGAATACCTTCGTTCAAGAGCTGCTCGTACACTTCACGCGCAACCGATTCCGCACGTCCGGGTCGATTACGGTCGACCCCGAGCACAAGCCGGTCCGGGTGAAGCGTGTCTTTCACCGCGTAGCCTTCCCGGAGAAATTCCGGGTTCCACGCCACCTCGACGTCTTGTCCGGCAGGGGCCAGTTCCCGTGCCCGCGAACCCAATCGCTCTGCTGTACCCACTGGCACAGTTGATTTCCCGAAAATGACGGTCGGCCTGGTCAAGAGGGGTGCAAGCGTCTCGATCACCGAATCGACAAAACGCATGTCGGCCGCGAACTCCCCCTTCTTCTGCGGCGTACCGACGCCGAGGAAATGGATGTCGGCGAACTCTGCGGCCTCCTCGTAGGAAGCCGTGAATCGAAGACGTCCCGCGGCTATGTTGCGGCGCAGCACTTCCTCGAGGCCCGGTTCGTAGAAGGGAACCTCCCCAGCTTCGAGCATAGCGAGCTTGTTCGGATCAACATCCACCCCGAGAACCTCGTGACCCAACTCGGCCATGCAAGCTGCATGTGTCGCCCCGAGGTAGCCGGTGCCGAATACCGCAATACGAGAAGTCATAACGATGTCTGCCTGTCGAAGTCGGGTTTACGTCGAATAATGCTGTAGTACTTCATGTCCTGATCGAATCGACATTCTGTCGATACCACTCCACGGTCGATGCGATCCCCGCACGAAGATCAATCCTGGGCTGCCACCCCAAATCTCGAAGCTTCCCGATGTCAAGCAACTTCCGCGGCGTCCCGTCAGGTTTCGAGTGATCCCATTCGATCTCGCCGTCGAACCCGATCTCGTCCGCCACGATCGCGGAAATCTCCGCGATACTCTGGTCCTCGCCCGTACCAACATTGACGTGTTCTGCTCCGTCATAGTGGTCGAGCAAATGAAGGCAGGCATCCGCCATGTCGTCGACGTGGAGAAACTCGCGCCTCGGCGTCCCGCTGCCCCAGTTCACGACTGACGCAGCTCCATCACGGCGCGCGTCGTCGAAGCGCCTGATGAGGGCCGGCAGCACATGAGAGCCCTTGGCAGAGAAGTTGTCACCCGGGCCGTAGAGGTTCGTCGGCATCGCGGAGATCCACGGTCGCCCGAACTGCTTGCGAACAGCCTGTACCTGCAGGATTCCCGCGATCTTTGCGATGGCATATGCATCGTTCGTCGGTTCCAGATGACCGGTCAGTAGATACTCTTCGCGAATCGGTTGAGGCGCGAATTTCGGGTAGATGCAGGATGATCCGAGGAATAGAAGGCGATCTACGTCGAATTCGGCCGCCGCGTCCATCACGTTCACCTGGATGCGAAGGTTGTCGGAGATGAAGTCCACCGGCAGTGTGCTGTTCGCCAGTATCCCGCCCACTCTGGCCGCCGCGAGGACCACGTTCTTCGGCCTCTCAGCGGCGAAGAATTCGAACACGGCACCGCGATCGCGAAGATCGAGTTCGGCGGACGTGCGACCGACAAGGCGATTGAAGCCGTCGGCTTCCAACCGACGCCAAATCGCTGAACCAACGAGTCCACGATGGCCCGCAACGTATACCGCGTCGCTCCGATCGAGGGACTTCTGCGTGTACTCCCCCGTCATCGAGCGTGCTCCCAATCCACCAGATTCGGACGGTCGATCCAGGGCTTGCCCTCACACGTCAGAGCCTCGATGTCCGCATCGACCATGATTCGAGCCAGCTCCGGGGTATGCACAGTCGCCTTCCAACCGAGCTTCTGCTCCGCCTTACCGGCATCTCCGATCAACGCATCTACTTCCGTCGGCCGCAGATAGCGCTCGTCGAAGCGCACGTGATCTTCCCAGTTCAGGCCGGCGTGCTCGAAGGCCACCGTCAGGAAATCCTTGACCGAGTAGTTACCGCCTGTCGCGAGCACGTAATCGTCCGGTTCGTCGGCCTGAAGCATTCTCCACATTCCCTCCACGTACTCCGGCGCATAGCCCCAGTCGCGGATTGCATCGAGATTGCCCATGTACAAATGGCTTTCCAGACCGGCCTTGATCCGCGCCACCGCTCGCGTGATCTTGCGAGTGACGAATGTTTCGCCTCGCCGGGGAGATTCGTGGTTGAACAGAATTCCGTTCACGGCAAAGATCCCGTACGCCTCGCGGTAGTTCTTGGTGATCCAGTACGAGTACACCTTCGCCGCACCGTACGGCGATCGCGGGTAGAAGGGAGTCTGCTCGTCTTGCGGAGGCGGTGTCGCACCGAACATCTCGGAACTGGACGCCTGGTAGAACCTGCATTCGAGACCAGCCATCCGGACTGCTTCGAGCAACCTGATCGACCCGATTCCCGTGGTGTCACCGGTATGTTCTGGCTCGTCGAAGCTCACCCGCACGTGGGACTGCGCTGCGAGGTTGTAGACCTCGTCCGGGCGTATCTGTGCGAGAAGAGTGACCAAACGCGCCCCGTCGCTGAGATCTCCGTAGTGAAGGAACAGTTTTGCATCCGGCGTGTGGGGATCCACATACATGTGATCGATTCGAGCTGTATTGAACGTGGACGACCTACGAATAAGTCCGTGGACCTCGTATCCCTTGCTCAACAACAGCTCGGCCAGGTATGAACCGTCTTGGCCTGTAATTCCGGTAATCAGTGCACGTTTCACTTGAAACTCCGTCCTCGAAGCAGATACTTGTCTGCGAGTAGTCATCGGCCGAATTGTGTTGTGTGGGAGTAACGAACCCACAACCAGAACTGAGAAACCCTCACGGCATTACTGCCCCCTTGATCCGCGATCTCAAATCCTCCAGTTCCGCGGCAGCGGAATCCATTCCGCGAGAGATACGGGTAGATTCGTCGTGCCCGAGATTCAAGCTGCCACCCGTCGCATCGTCCATCCAGGAGGCCTGCGGCGCGAGGATCGGTTCCAGCGAATCCCTCAGCTTCGGTACCGAACTGCTGCCCGCCATCACCGGTATCGATCCGCCTCGAGCGCTCAGGATCAAAACATGGAGGCGGTCACTGATGGTTACGGCAGCGCGCTCGTACAGGGCGCGGACAGCGGACTCCTGTTGCCGATGGGTCACGTCATCGTCCCATCCCACGTACTGAATACCCAGCGTTGCAGCAACTTCACGATTGTGGTTGTCGTCCTCGGCAACTTGGCAGCAGGCCACCAGATTCAAGCCGATTGCCTCGACCTGACTGTGGATCGACCGAAGAACCGCGTAGTTCACCGGTCGGTCATGCCGAAGTGAAAGCAAGGCTATTTCTCGGCTCGCAGATTCTCGGCCTGCAGACTTCGCTCCGTCGGATACGCCGGCCCGGAACGCGAGATCGGGATAGAACCGACTCTTGCCTCGCAGGTACTCACACGTCTTTTTGTCACGTGCCGCGTAGACGTCGGCTACGCCGACGAGGATCTTCTCGGGTACTGCCGCCATCGAGCTTCGCACCTCGATCGACCGTCCCAAAACGAGGACTCGTGTACCGAAAATGCGCAGCACCGCAAAGACTGTCACCAACAACGAGTGCTTGACGACGCTTGCTGCTGAAGCCCCCAGAACCGCCGGCCCAGGTGCCATCACGATCACTGCCCGCTTTCGGCGCACCGTATCGGACAAAATCGCTCGCCAGAAGCTGATACCCGAATCCATGACCTCGTCGGTTGGTTCCCAATCGAAGGCATCGACGTACTCCGCGCTCATACTGCCGGAAAAGACAACGGGTTTGAACCCCAGTTCACGCATGTAGTCGACTGCTGTTCGCCGTATCTCGATGTCACCCAGATTGCCCTGAGCTGCTGCAATACTCATGAAGAACCTACGCATGGGGATCCCTCCTCATTGCAACGACAACGACACAGGTCAGCAATGCGGTTTGAAGTACATAGCTGAGCGAGAGCGACCACCCCGCTCCGAGCGCCCCGTAACGGGGGGCAGCAAGCACGATTCCGACGAGGCAGATCAAGGTGCTCACAACCGTTATGTAGGAGACAATTTCAACTCTGCCCGTACCTTGCAGAATCGCATTCAATTGGGACGAGATCGCTGCGAAGATCAAACTGAAGCAGACGACCTGCATTACCGGTACCGCGTCTACGTACGCATCGCCCAAAATCGGTGGAACGAGCACAGGTATGGCAGCTGCGATCACACCGAAGATCACCGCGCTTGCGATGCATACGTACATCGCGGGTCGCAGAATGCCCTGGGTGATTCGCCCGGTCGTCGAGCGCGCCGCCGCCGGCATGAGAACTGCCGCAAATGATGTGGGAATCAGCCGCAACGGCGTGGTGATACGACTCGTCACGCCGTAGATTCCGGAGACGGCCGGCGACGTGACAAGTCCAACCAGCAGTACGTCGAAGTTGCGCGTCTGAGTAGCAACGGAATTCAACCAGAAGTGCGAAGACCTGCCGATGATCGACTTGTACGAGCGTCTCGATCTGACACGAGTGATCGCCGGTCCGAGCCGAATGGCCACGAAGACAGCGATCATCGAAGAGAACGCGAGGCCCACGGAATACCAGAACACTGCGTCGACTCCTGCGAGCCAAGCCGCCGCAACAAAAACGAGAGCAAGTGCTCGCCGGAGGAGCAACGACACCGCGTTCTGCCAGGTATTCCCGTCAGCGAGTGGTAGCGAGAGCAGCGTCTCGACGTAATTGTCCAGAACAACCCAAGCTGTCAACGGCACTACGAACCAAAGCTTCGGCTCGAAGACCGCGGCTACCGCCGCGGTAAATGCCAGCAATGCACCAACGGCCAGGTTGGCGCGGCGCGAGAACTCCAAGGTCGACGCGATGAGGGGGTCCTGGTCACCCAACGCACGGATCCGAACCAGAAATGGGGTGAACCCGAAGTTCAGAATGGTCTGAAGCACCAGTCCGACACCATAAGCCGCAGCGAAGATTCCAAAGCCGGACGGACCGGAGATACGCGCGAGTAGGACCATACTCAGTGCCTGAATCAACGCACCGACAAGACGTCCGCCGGCGATTCCCGTGAACTGAACCACCAGGGGGTTCGTCATCACCTTCATGTTCCACCACCCGGGCACTCGAACGAGTGCGGAACCCCGGCGCAGCGCGGTCGTGCGTCCTTCATGGTCGTCCGATCGACGAAGCCGGGGCGCGGACGATCGAACTCGCCGGAACATCAGATGTAACAAGGCAATTTGCGCCGATAACCGAGTGGTCACCGACCGACGTGCCACGGAGAATTGTGGACCTGGCCGCAATCCACACTCCGTCGCCGATGACGATCGGTCCGTTGTCGAACTCGAAAGTCCGTGACTTTCTGCTGTGACTGCCCGCGCACAGAAAGACGTCCTGCGAGACACAACTGTTCGACCCGATACTCACCGGTTCGAGATTGAGGATCCATGCTCCCTCACCCACCCAAGTGTTATCACCGATCGACAGTTTCCACGGCCAATGGATCTTCACGCCGTGCCGAATCAGGACTGCATCACCGATCTGAGCGCCGAACAGTCTGAGAATGGCAACTCGTATGCGTGCCGGCACGAACCAGGCCCGGAACAGTGGTGCCACCGCGAGCCAGGCGACCTGCACTGATGCCGGACGTCCCTTGTCGTATCCTGCCCCGGTGAATTCACCGAGGGAGAGCTGCGGGTGTGTCATCGCGCTCGGGCTTGCGTCGGTCGAGTCGGCAAACTGTCTCGATTGATGAGTCCGTCGAAGAGGTCACCGAACGCCGTGGTGGCAGAGCCGGGAGACAAGGTTTCGTGCACGTACTCCCCCCCGCTTCGCGCGAGTTGAGCGGCACGGACGGGGTCGGATACCAGCATCTCTATTTCACGTACCAATGCTTCCGGATTTCCGGCGTCAACACGTACTCCCGCCCCGGACAGGGCGATCTCCTCGCCGGAGGCACTGTCCGAAGACGTAGCCGCGACGACGGGTACCCCTGAAGCGAAATACGATGTGAGTTTGCTCGGAACGGCCATACTGCGAAGATCGGCCAACTCGTTGAGAAGTAATGCGTCCGCTGCTCGCAGCACATCGGTGAAGTCCTCGCCGCCAACAGGATCCATGAATTCGATCCCGGTGCATCCCTCGGACAGCTCTTCGAGATGGGCCCGCTGATTCCCATCCCCCATCAGCACGAATTTGATGTCGGACTGCCGCGGCCCAAGTAAACGCGCGGCGTCCACCACGTTCTCGAGCCCTTGCTTGGCACCCATATTGCCGGCATGCAGAACTATCTTCTGTTCCGGCCCCCAGCCCAATCGCTTTCGCGAATCTTCTCGGGTGCAGGCAGACTGGGAGAGATCCAGGTGGGTCCAGTTCCTGATGACTGTGACGCTGCTCGAGTCGACTCCGAGGTTGTCCTGAGCATGCTTCGCGAACCGCGGATGGATCACGACGACGTGATCGGACTTTCGCAAGATCCAGGATTCGGCTCGATCAACGAGAGACGACAGGCCTCCGCTCAGCTGACCGGTCTCGGACGCGCCCAGTCCGTAGAAGTCCTGCACCCACAGCACCACGGGTGTGCGCGACCGAAGGAGCCTGGTCCTGATGACAAATGCCGCCGAGGACAAAAGTGTAGGACTTAAACACAGTATGAGGTCTGCTCGATGGAAAAGAGTCGCCCAGGTCGCTCTCAAAGCGAAACTTGCCTCCATCAGAATTCTTCGCAGGAAGCTGGGATTCCGAGGGATGTAATGACGAAGTCTTTGAACCGTCAGATTTTCCGACTGCTCTACGGAAGACAGACCTGAGAAGCCATCCATCTTTCGCCAGAATGGATAGTGCGGATAGCCTGTCACTACCCTGACGTCAGCACCGGCATCCGCTATCGCATTTGCCAAACCCTCCGTGTACGGAGCGATACCGGTTGGCTCAGGAGAATAGTTTATTCCCACGATCAGGATTTTATTTCCCTGATTATCCATCGTGCTCATTTCCCTTTTCAGCTAACCCAGGACGGCAGTCCGTGCACAGCTTGCAGGTGTGCACTTCTCTGCGTGTCACTCTCGAATCGTTCGGCGACTTTCCGTGCCGGAACTCCGACATTCACCGAGAAACTCTCGACGTCGTTCGTCACGACCGAACCGGCTCCGATAACCGCACCGTCACCGATCTTCACACCGCTCAATATCACCGAACAGGCGCCTATCCATACGTCTGTTCCAATTTCGACAGAATCGCGGGCACCAGGCTGACGGTCCCCCACCCACGTCGACGCGAGCATCGGAATACCCACCTCGTCGATCGCGTGGTCTTCGCGCCCCACGATGTAGACGTTCATTCCGATCATGACGTGGGATCCGATGGAGCCATCTACCTGAATAACGGTTCGGGGTCCGACACTGACATTATCGCCGATATTCAGTCGGTGAGGCGCACTGACGATAGCTCCACGGCCGGCGTTGAAGTCGCGCCCTACTGAAACATTCCCGTTCGATATTGCGAGTCCATTCATAATTCCGCGAAGGGCTCGCCTGACACCTGACGGTAGGCGTGATCGGTTGCTCATCGTACGACCATCTCCTTGGGCCATCCCTCATTGTCGAATTCGACGACCTGACCTCGCAACGCAGCAGAGATCCCCGATGCCATGGTTTCGGCGGAATAGAGATCCCCGACCTTCGCTGAAACTTCCTCCGCTGGAACGGGATTGGAGACAAGATGCAGGAAGTAGTCTCGCAGCGCCGCAGCCAGCGACTCCTCGGTCGTCGGTGAGTAACTCTGCATAGGACCGACAGCAGCAAGTTCGATCTCGGGGGCGTGCGGGGCGTCCTCGGGGTACAGCATCGGGACTCCGAATCCCAAACTCTGAGTGACACTCAACCCGACGTATCCGGGAGAGATCGACATGATTGAGCGTGCGTAGATTTCAGCAAGTTCGATCGGACTTTCAATGCGACCGTGTACCACAACGGACTCTTCCAGACCTAATTCGAGAATTTGCCGTTCTATCGTTTCCACCGCATTGCCGAAACCCACGATTTCCAACACGGCACCCTCGTCTACGAGGCCCGATCGGTGGAAAGCTGGAACCAATTGATCGACGTTCTTCTCGGCAACCAATCGGCCGACATAGACAATTGATCTACGCGATTCGCCGATGTTACCAGCGTTGATGTCAGCGCGTTTGTACAAAGAATTGGGTGCAACCCAAACTGGTTGGCCTGGAACCTCGAGCTTGGCTGGGACCACACTGGCGTACCCGTAAAGAATGGTCCCCTGAGACAAGCGGCGCATCGTTCGCCGAAGGAAAGCCGTCTTCGACGAAGAACCTTGCCTGGGATGCAAATGGCCCCAAAGAAGAGTACGGCGACGCGCTATTCGCCGAAGGACCAAAATACTCCACGATGTGAGACTACGGGGATTCAAATCCAGGATAGTCACGGACGCGGAAAGCGGATTTTTCCAAGAACCCACCTGAAGAAGAACCTTGTCACCGAAGATTCCGATCCGTCGAACGCGGTCGTAGAAATCCTTGTCGATGCCAGTTCGCACCGTGGAATCCAGCCCGTAGTCCGAAGCGAGAATATCGAGATTTCCTTCTTCCATCTCACGCAACACCTCGATGCACGGATTCCGATAGGTTGGAATCACCGCCAAATACATCGAGTATTTTGTTGACGACATCGAGCCTGCTCCCCCAAAGTTCTCATCGAGCACCACCGATTGGCCAGTGTGCATTGCGCAGTTCCCTTACTTCGGATCCCAGGCAGAGTTCGCCGGGAATGGCGAATCGGATTCGCGATACGAATACGAAAGACTGACTGACTGAACGGATCAGTATGCGCCGTCACTAGCCATTACGGCTTTGAGCGTCTTCACGACGATCATCACGTCCCCGACCATCGACCAGTTGTCGACATAGGACAGATCCAGCCGAACGGTTTCTTCCCACGAAAGATCCGAGCGCCCGCTCACCTGCCACAAACCGGTGATACCCGGTTTGACCAGCAGTCGCCTTTTGACGGCCCCGTCGTATGCCTCTACCTCACGCCTCAACGGCGGTCTCGGGCCAACTACGCTCATCTCGCGACGGAGCACATTGACGAACTGAGGCAACTCGTCAATCGAAAACTTTCGAATGACGCGCCCCACCTTGGTAACCCGAGGATCGTCACGCATCTTGAACAGGACGCCGGCGCCCTCGTTATCCGACAGCAGGCTGTCGACCTGCGTATCTGCGTTCTGAACCATCGATCGGAACTTCAGCATCGGAAAGGGAACCCCGTCCAATCCCATTCGCTCCGACCGATAGAGCACAGGACCCCGACTGGTGAACTTGACTGCCAAGGCCGTCACGATCAAAACGGGACTGATCAAAATGAGAATGACAGATGCGAAAACGACGTCGAAGGCTGTCTTGGCGAACCGTTGAGCACCATGGTATCGCGGACGTTCGACGTGAATCAGTGGAAGGCCCGCCACCGGCCGCATCGACAGTCGCGGACCGGAAACATCCAGGATTCCCGGTGCCACAACAAGATCGACGTCCTTACACTCCAGATCCCAGGCCAGTTTCCGCATACCGTCGTAGCCGAGGTGTTCCGTCGCCGTAACCGCCACCGCATCGGCACCGACCAAATCGAGTGCGTCGGTCACGTCGTGCTCGTCGCCTAGGACCGGTATTTCGTTGCCGTCGACCACTATGACTCTGTCGCGACGTCCTAGTTGACTGGGTTGGCAGACACCCACTACCCGGTACCCGTCACCGGGAGCTCGTTCGAAGGTCTGGGCCATTTTCTTGACTGCAACCGGGCTTCCCACGACCAAGACGGACGTCTGAAAATCGCCGCGAGACCGCTTCCGCGCGATCACCTTTCGCCAGATCCAGCGGCTCGCCATCAGTGCGGTCAGACCGACCGGAAATGCGAAGGCCAGATAGAGCCGTGCGATGTCCAACTGCAACAGCAAGCTGACAATCGCAATGAGACCGAAGAGGCGAACTGTCGCGACGAAGATTCGTCTGTACTCCTCGGGGCCGCTGCCGATCACACGAATCGAGCGAGTGCGGAAGATCCCCAAAGACGATAACCACATCGCCGCCAATGCAATTGACACACCGGTGTAGCTGAGTTGCCCGAGGATTCCGGGGCTTACCGCACGGCCGTCTCCGCCGAATCGTAGCCATTGAGCCAGAAAAACCGTCGCCACGATGATCACCGAATCGCCCAGGAACAGCCTTCTGCGGTATGCCGTTTCCCATTCCCTCCGAGAAGTCGATCCGCGGCGGAGGTCGGGCACTGCGCGGGGAAGCGTGTGCTTGGTCTTGCCCAGTGTGGACACGTCGAGCGCCGTCACGTGATCAGTCCCTTCCTCATTCGTGGAATCCGTGTGTCGTTGAATCCGTGTGTCGTTGACAGGTGTTGAGCGTGATTCACCAGATTTGAGCAATCCACTGGAACAGCAAATTGCTCGCTTCGATCCGAAGAGTGCAATTGTTCGAGAATCGGAACGCTCTCACGCTCCGATTGGATTACATTGCAGCACTGTCCGAGCGCAGGATCAAACGCAAAGTCATCCCAGTTCAGGCCTGTAGCCGCCCACACCCCCACCTATTCCAATATGGCCGCAGCGCAAGCGCTTTGCCTATCGCCCTTCGGAGGCGGATCGACTGGAACAACTGGACGAGAGATCGATTCAGAAGCAACTATCGCGTTACTTCAACGAAAGTGTGGCAAACGGGAGGACCTTACTCGTCAGTAGGCGGTTGCCACAGGGCACCGCATTAGAGATACCGCCTGAACAGAGGATCATTTCCATTGGTAACCAACGCTATGACTTTCGCCGACAGAAGGTGCCTGCGCCGTTGGGGACCTACGTCCCCGACAGGGATCTTGGTCCCTATTGCCGATTCGATGTGCAATTCGAAGGCGAATAGCACTACAGCCCTTGCTGATACAGGCATCAACATCAGAACAAGAACAGGTCGCTCGTCCAGTTCGCAACTAACCGGCCCCGAAAAGAAATTTTTCCTTCGTCTCAATATGTGAGATTCTTACCCGGCTTCGGCCATTCCGCATCGGCCGGTGTGCGGATTCGCACCTTGCGATCGATCACGTAAGGTCGACAAAAGTCGGGTTCGCTGACACAACCTCGCTGCAGCCGACACGGCCGGAGTAGACGACCAGTTCGAATAGGACTACATATCTTGAAGATTCGCGACCTACGCACGCAGTCGGGAATTATCCCCCGCCTCACAGTACGTTGGCTGATGATTGCAGCCGCGACAATCTTTGCTTTCTGGCCTACCTGGACCAATTTGTGGAGGAGCACCGCGAGCGGTACCGCCATCGGATACGTTTTTGTCCTCCCCTTGCTCTGCCTGATAGCCGCCGTCGGAACAGATTTGCGGCGAGGCCCGGACCTTCCGATCCACGACCGCGAGACGGACAAGATTGTCGGCGGTATCGGCTTACTTGTCTCTCTGGGTTTACAGGCACTCCTCATGCCACGTTTTGCCGAGAACTATGAACTGATGCATATCGATGTAATCGCGGCTTGGGTATTCGTCTGGAGCGCAGCGGTTCTCATGTTCGGGCTGCGTCCGGTGAACCGCTACTGGGCAATCTGGGTTGTTCCGATCGTCCTGGCGCCGCTCATCTACCGCACGCTGGCGACTGAACTCGGCGGCACTCGATTCGACTACAGCATCATCATGGTGCTGGTCGCTTCGGCCGCAACGACGATCGCCGTCAGTAGGACCTGGAGACGAGGATTCGCCGGGTTCGTCGGCTCGTCCGTCCTGGGTGCCGCCTTGGTCTACTATCTCTCCCGTCAGTACCCGACTGCACCCTTGTTCAGCATCCAGCTGCTACCAGCACTAGGTAGCGCTTTACTGGTAGGCGGGTTCTTCTACCTGTACGAGCGACGTGGAAGGTCATGGAAGCCGTTCGAGCGTCCGCTCCGGAATCCTTCGACGTCGACCAGCAACTGGACGATCCTGGTGGTGTTCGCCGCGGCGATCGTGATGTTCTTTACGCCGGTGCCCACCGCTCAGGGCGTTCCGGTCTCGGTAGGCCCGCCGGCGACTGCTGATCCACGCCTCATCGTCCCCGCTGGTTGGCGTGAAATCTCGACCAACGAATACGATTGGCCGAGAAAATACTTCGGTTCCACTTCGGCACTCACTCGCCAGACGATTCGTGCTGATACGCCCAATCCTGCCTGGGACACCCAGATGCGCCCACGCACTGTCCAAATGGACGTTGTTCAAGTGCGTCGCCCGTCTACTCTGTCTGTCTATCCGAGCAATACAACTTATGATCTCCAGAACGCACGTGTCAGCCCCACCGTACGAGTCGAGTTGAGTCGTGGAGTCGTCGCGGAAATGTACACAGTTGTCGACGACTCCCTCCTACTCACCTGGAGCAACCTCAATTTCGTGTGGACACGCGGCGACGGTGCCGCACAACGCGTCACACTCTTGACAGTGGACAATCATGAACCGAATGCCTTGTTCCCCGAACCGAAACCATCAATGGCTTCGAATGGAAGCAACACCTTGGCCGTTCTACTCAGAGGCCGGATATCGACTGTGGACAGCGAATCTCAGTACAAGGATCTAGGTATGCTCCAGTCACTCGGAAGGCTCGTCGTGGAGGCACAGAAGTGGTAGATCCCGATCTCTCGGTTGAGGGCGAAAGCTCCGAAGAATTCAAACGAGCCGCACTCCACGACGCTGTGAACGGACTGCGTGAACGCAAACCGATTTCATCGGCATCAGTTGCGTTCTATCCGTGGCAGCGCAACATCCTGCTCCTGATTCTCGTGATCACCATGGTGTGTCTGGTCTTCTTCCTTACTCCCACGCTGATCGTTCTCACATTGGCGTGCACTCTCGGTTACGTGTGGGCGATGGTTGATCGACTCGTGCTGTTCACAAGAGGTTTGGATGCTTCCTCGATCATGACGATCAGCGATCAAGAGGCAAGCTCGCTTTCGGACGAAGAACTCCCGCACTACACAATCCTTGTTCCGGCATACAACGAGCCGGAAGTAGTCGGAGACCTGATTTCCGCTATGCGCGCGATCGACTACCCCTCGGACAAATTGCAGGTGCTCTTGCTCCTCGAAGAGGATGACACTGTCACTATCGAAGCTGCGACTGCCGCCGGAGTCGATGCTGTGGTGAGTATCTTGAAGGTCCCTGCTGCAGATCCGCGCACCAAACCCAAAGCCTGTAACTACGGATTGCACTTCTCTACGGGCGAGATAATCACCATCTACGACGCCGAGGACTCTCCGGATCCGCTCCAGTTACGTCGTGTGGTAGCAACTTTCGCAAAACTTCCATCGAATACTGCGTGCGTTCAGGCGAAACTCGCATTTCACAACGGAACTCAGAATTTGTTGACCGCATGGTTCACGGCCGACTACGCCCTCTGGTTCAATTTCATCCTCCCTGGGCTGATGCGCAGTCAGTCACCGATTCCTTTGGGGGGCACGTCCAATCACCTTCGGCGAAGTGTGCTCGACGAGATCGGCGCCTGGGATCCCTTCAACGTCACGGAGGACGCAGATCTCGGAGTTCGCATCGCCGAGAGCGGCTACCGGACCGCTGTTCTGAACTCGACGACGCTGGAGGAGGCCAACAGCGACACGATCAACTGGATCCGACAACGCTCACGCTGGTACAAGGGCTACCTGCAGACTTGGCTGGTTCACATGCGTCAACCCGTGAAACTGTGGCGCGGACTCGGCACGGTCGGATTTCTACGCTTCACGATCTTGATGGCGGGTACACCCGTCGTGGCGACGCTGAACATGGCATTCTGGCTGATCAGTCTCGGATGGATCCTCGGCCAGCCTGAGGTCATCCACGACGTATTTCCCAACTACGTCTACTTTCCGGCACTCGTGTCACTCGTCTTCGGTAACGCTGCAGTCCTTTACATGAACTTGGTGGCGTGCCGCGAGACGCGGAATCCCATGCTGCTGATTGCCTGCCTCACCGCTCCGCTCTACTGGGTACTGATGAGCATCGCAGCCATAAAAGGCACCTATCAGTTGATACGCAATCCGTCGTACTGGGAGAAAACCTTCCACGGACTGAACACGTAGCCTCAGTTCCCGATCGGAGATTGTTGCGCCGGTTGAGCTTTGGAGCTCGCGGTCCGATCGCTGTCGGTCGAAAGACACGCAAACGCGAGTACGACCGGTAGCCAGTAGTATGCCTGCTCGAAAAATGCCGATGTCAGAGCGAACGTCATCATCGAGACCAGAACGCCGGCCGCGGCGGCGTTCTTGCCGGACTTCATCGATCTGAACGCAACCAATGCCGACGCGCAGATGATCAGTGCCACAGCCAGGGCAAGCACCACCCCGCCTTGGTACCAGGATCGTAGAAACACATTGTGGACGACTGTGACGTTGTCGAACGAGGCCGCATTGGCCGCGTTCAAACCCACCCCGGACAGCGGATGCGCACGAATAGCGTCCCAAGCGAATCCGTAAGTATCGTTACGGATCTCTAGAGTGCTGACGGCCTTGGTCTGCCCTGTGACCTGAAGGTATCGATCGGCCGGCGTCTCCAGGTGCTTTCCGAACTCGGTGTAGGTGATTGCGATCCAGAAGAGGACGGAGGCACCGACAAAACTCTTGACGATGGTGGCGATCTTCACTCGCGAAGAAATCGCCACCACGATCAATCCGATCGCGCACGCCGACAACGAACTCAAGCTACCGGTTGCCAGCAGTCCCACCGCGTTCACAATCGAGATCAGCACCAGAACGACCCGATTTCCGACCTTTTGCACTGCAGCCCCCAGGCACAGAATCAGCGCAAGTGAGGACATGATGCCCAGAACGTTCGGGTGACCTGCCAGACCTGGAGCACGACCGTTCACAACACCGAAACCGAAGACGGATGAACCTGCCAATTGGATAGCGGCGACCAGAGCAGAAACCGATTGGCTTGCTATGAACGCAATACATACACGCCTGACAAATTCCGGATCGCGCCGGACATTGGCGACCATCACAAATATTCCGAGCCCGAGAACAATGAAGAGTTGGATTCCAACGTAGAGATTTCCGGTGACGTCACTGCCACGCGTTGCTGTTACCGTGGCGACAAGAGCGGCGTAGCCGGCGATCAACCAGACGCCGACAAACTGCGGCCGAGCAACTCGTCCCAGTGCTACTGACGCCACGATGACCGCAAGCACTGCCATCGCCCACAACTGCGTGACGGCGCCGGGCAACGAGCGGTATATCGGAACTACGACCGCGATCGCCATCCAGACGGCGGTAGTCGGCGACAAAGGAATTCTGCCTGTTCGCCCTGCCGTCGGAGCGGCATCATCCCGAAGGCCTTCAGGTCTGATTTGACTCGGCGTTGTCATTGAGTTCCTGCTTCCGACAATCGAATTTTATGCATTTCACCCTCAATTTCACCCTTCGCCAACGCCGGGCTGAATAATCCCCGCTCAGCGCAGAAGTCAGCCTCAGTCGGCGACGTCGCGTAACTGCAAATAAGCGAATCGTCGACGTAAAACTTTGCCACGACATGGCAGATATCCAATTGTCCTCGACTCGTGGCCGAAAGGAAGTGGCATATACCTCTCGGCTCAGGCAATATGACCGCTATGAGTGGTTTCTCCGCATGGGTCGAGAATCAACTGGAACTTCGCTCGTTCGGCGACATCCAGGAAGCTGCGCGTGCGCTGAAGATTCGACCTTCCGAGCTGAGTCGATGGCTGTCGGCCAAGCGCCCTCCCACGCAGGACACGATGCGGACGGCATGTCAGGTCTTCGACGCTCCGATCATGGAGGTCCTCGTAGCCGCCGGTTATCTGACCTCTGAGGAGGCGGAGCCTGGAACGACTCCACCGTCGGTCGTCGCGACGATTGCGACACAGTCCCTGGTGGACGAACTCACCCGACGCGGTATCGACAAACGCAGCGAATGAATCCGGGCTACCGACATTCACATACGCACTAACCGAAAATGGTGCGGATTCTCTTGCACCAAAACATATTCCGATCTCAGCTGTCAAGGACGGCATTCTTCAGTACGTCAACTGCGGATCCGGCTGATCCAATCGTTCCTTGAGCCAGACTCGCAACTCCGGACCGTACTCGGTGCGACTGAGCGCATGGTCGAGAGATGCTCGCAGAAAGCCTCCCGGGTTACCCAGATCGTGGCGGGTTCCGTGATGGACGACGACGTGAACCGGATGCCCCTCCGCGATCAACAGCGCTATCGCATCCGTCAGCTGCAGCTCACCACCTTGCCCAGGCAAGATTCGCCGGAGCGCATCGAACACGGCGCGATCGAGCAGATAGCGTCCGGCTGCGGCGAGGGTGGACGGAGCATCCGCCGGGTCCGGCTTCTCCACCATGCCGACGACCGCGAGCACATCGGGGTCATCGCCTTCCTCAGGCGCTTGGACGTCGAATACTCCGTACGCACCCACACGATCGGGCGCGACGTCGAACGCGCACAGCACAGAACCACCACGCTCGGCACGGACCTTCGCCATAGCATCGAGAACGCCGCAGGGGTGAACCAGGTCGTCGGGAAGCAGCACCGCGAACGAGTCCTCGTCGGCATCCAACACCGACTCGACAAGACCGACGGCATGACCCAAGCCGAGCGGGGTTTCTTGGACGACAGGCTTCACCGATATGAGGCCAGGTGCTCGACGCACACGCTCGAGCAGATGGTGCTTTCCACTCGCGGCGAGCTTGCCCTCGAGCACCAGGTCCTCGACGAAGTGACCGATCACCGATGCCTTGCCTGGCGCGGTGACGATCACCAAGCGTTCTGCACCGGCCTGAGCCGCTTCGCTGGCAACCAGTTCTATCCCGGGCGTATCCACGACGGGGAGTAGCTCTTTCGGGATCGTCTTGGTGGCCGGAAGGAAGCGGGTCCCCATCCCGGCAGCCGGTACCACCGCAGTCCTGAAAGGCCGTTCAGAGTATCCAGTCATCGTTCACCTCTCCGCTCACGCGATGCTCCACACACTTACCGTTACGCGCATGCAGCGGTCGTCCCCTCATTTCGACGACCGAAAGCTCACATCGCATGTACAGCCTGCGCACAAGGTCTACCGGGCAGCCGATGCCGTCGCAAGTCGACTCGAACTCGGAATTCGTTGCGCGCGAGAGCTACACACCACCCCACATTGTCACTTCCGCGAGGGCCGCACCGAACTCCGCTCACTACCCGTTACCGCGGCGAACGGTCGTGCCCGCATTTCGACGTCAATCGGAAAGGGACTGCTCTGTCAACCAAAGGGGCAGGTACAGCGCAACTTCCGTTGCCGGCGTCTCGATTGGACCGTCCTCGCACAACCGGACGTAGGTCCTGCGGGTGCCACGTCGATAGTCCTGCTTGGTCCCGCGGGCCTTCAAGTTCGGTTATCCGCAGGTGAATGCCACTGAATACCATTGGATGCAAACGAAATACGGTCATCACGTCACAACGCCAGGTTCAGGTTGTTATCAGATCGTGACCATACTCCCACTGGGCGGAACTCCTAGTGGACTACCAGCAGTGTCCTAACTTGCCAGTGAAGCGATCACGTCGAAGAGTGGATCGTCGGGCCCGATGTCCATTGTGCACTCGTTCGGCCGCGGATCCGGTACGAAGGCCCACAGGAGAGCTCCGGCCGTGCCGGCCGCCTTCTGCCCCGTCAGCTTCGTCTCGATATTCGTGGCTCGGGTTGCCAATGATTCACAACTGCCCGCCAATTCGCCTGTCTCAGCGACCAACAACGGCTTCGAGACGTTCGTGGCCTGTTCGATGCGACGCGCCAGTCCGTTCCACTGGTCGCCCGGAAGCGGAACCCCGTCTGCTCCGTAGTCGTGATACTGCAGAATGTCGACGAAGTCGGACTCGCTCACGTATTGGTAGTCGTCACCAGCAGTGCCGCACTGACCGCCCCCGACGTATCCCGCCGTGATCAGGGTGTTCGGATCGATCGCCCGAAGTTCGGCGCCTGCCGTGTCGAAGAACTCCCGCAACACCTGCGCGGAATCAGACGGGCACGTTCTTGTCCACCAATTGCAGGCGGCGTCGGTACACAGGCTCGGTTCCGGCTCCCCCACCAATTCCCACGCCGCGACGGAAGGCTCGTTCTTCCAACGGTCGACGGCGGTGTGCATCCAGTCCTGAAAGCTCATGGTGGCTCGACCTGGGATCAGGTTCGCAACCTTCCAGTCGTCGGTGTACCAGTCCCTGGATTTGAACAGCCCGTCATCACACCCGCTGTCCTGTGGTGAGAGCACCGGAATCGTGAACTGGTTGTGTCGCGCCGCAGCGTCGAACACCGCGTCCATCGGTCCGAAATCCATCTCCCCGGACACCTTGTTCACCGCGAGCGCTTGGAAGGCGTTGAAACGCGTGACGGAATTCGGTGGCAGAGAACCGAAGTAGGCATCGAGATCGACCATCGCGCCACAGCCGAAGTTCACCGACCAATCAGTGGCCAGTTGATAAGCATTGAGCCCGGTGGGCCACCACGGCTGTCCGTCGAGTGTCAGTCCGCTCGACGACGCTCCGACCCGAACCGTCTTGGGCGAATCGGCAACCACCGGCGTCGTGAACATTCCTGTCACGACCGCGACGGTTGCAAAGCTGACTACAGCGGCAGCGATACGGCGACGCACTGTGCCACGCACACGCGGACGCGCTTCTTCAGAAGACATCTACAACCATCCACGTCATACGGACAATCCTCCCACACGAATTCCCTCATCGACCCGTTTGACGTTCACCGGTCACGCGATACAAACGCCAGGCCGAAGGGTCCATGCCGCCGTCGTTGGGCACCTCGAGCACCAGTGCTCCCACACCGCCGGCACCGGTGTCGTACATCGTCGGATAACGCCGATTGACCGCGTCCGACACACCGCGACCGGTGTTCGGAACCGACAGGATGTACTCGACGTGATGTTCGGCCGGGTTGTTCAGTACGCGCACGAAGTCCGCATCGGAAGGCACGACGAATTGCCGAGGGTTGTTCGACGACGCCACGACGGCATAGCTCTGCACGGTGTCGAGCAGAACCGACCCCTCCGGCAGAGCCAAGTCGTCCAGGTACCTGGCGATGCGACGCTCGGCCGCAAACGTGCGTAGATTCGTCTGCTCCTCCAGGTTCTGGCGGCCCGGAATGATCGCGCTGGCAATGGAATGCTCGAGCACTGCGATCCGCGCACTACCCATCGCGACAAACGTGACCAGCGTCGAACCGACCAGCAAGCACAGGGAGATCACAAGAGGTAGAGACGGTCCCGCCTGCTCGGGGTACGTCGACACCGAGCGCGACGCAGCAGCCCCTGGTCGACGCGTGATGACCGGCGCTCCGCGAGGAGCGATCAGGACGACCAATACGAAACACAGCGGAATGATCGAAATGTAGAAGCGCAGAAGAGGAAACGTCGATCCCATCAGGTAGAGCAACGTCTGCGCTCCGAGGATGGCGCCGAACAGCACAAGAGGCACCACCACTTCGGTGTCGCGCCGCCGAAGTGCGTAGATGACTGCCAGGACCACGAACACCGGGAGCGCCGGCCCGAGTACCGCCATTTCGGTGATCGAGAACGCAAGGCGGGCAACCGGTGAGTCGGTTCCGGCACCAGCCTGTTCCAGGATGGAACTGTTCCCGTACACCGACGAGAACTGTTGGAACGCTTGACCCGTGATGAGCCAACTGGCAAACGACCACAAGGCGAAGGCCAGGAAACCCGGCATCAGCACGACGGCGCCGTCGAGCGCTGCTGCCCAGAGCCGCAAGCCAGGTCCTGCGCCCTCGCCCCGCTCCTCCGCTGTCGGTTGAAAACGAAGCCAACTCACCACGGTCACCAGCACCACCGCGACAAACAGGGGTGCCAATGCGTCGTATCGAGTGAGGTACGCCAGAGCGAACGCGAGGCCCGCACCGATGAGGTCGTGTACGTCGTCGCTGCGCATCCACCGAATCAGTCGACGTGTCGCCCACAGAACGAAGAAGAGGAACGGAGCTTCGCTCATTCCGCTCGCCGCGTACATGACGATCATCGGATTGACAGCGAACAGCACGGTAAGGACGACGGTGACCCATCGCGGACACCCACGGTCGCGGCTGATCCCGCGTATCTGAATCACCGCGCCAGCCATGAAGGCCGCGGACATCACGACCGCAGTGATGTTCCACCGCAGCAGATCCGGCCACCAATGACCCATCAGGCCCATCGGAATCTGGACTGCCGCCGTCAACGGGGTGAACACGAATCCGATCGCCGCGAAGTGCGGATCACGGCTGAGCAGCATCGCCGACACCGCGGCGACACGACTGAGCGAATCGGTGAAGATGAACCCGATACCCGCGTTCATCCATACGCCCAACGCGGTGTAGATCGCGAAGAGCACGACGAACATCCGCCATGGCTTCCGGCCCGGTAGGTCGTGGACCGCGACGGACAGGGCCGGGCGATCGGTGACGGTCACTGTCCGCGACGCCGAGCCACGAGCACACCACCGACGGCAACAGCGATCAGAACCACGGTCCCGAATCCGATCCAGCCGATCGTGACCGCGCTCAGTCCGGTCTCTTCTTCGGCCGAGGTCGCAGTGCCCAACGGGGCGACGTCGACTCCGACGTCGAACGGCTCACCTCCGCGAGGTGCGACCAGTAGATCGCCGGTCAGTTCTGCGAACCGGTCTTTCCCACCTTCCAACCAGTTGAGCAGACCGTCGGCATCGGCCGCATCACCCTCAGACGTCAGCGCCAATACTTCGTTGTGCGAACCCGAAACCACCTGCAAGGCACCGTATTGTCCACCGAATTCCAGACCCTGCAAGCGCAGGAGTCCTTGATCTGCCGTGTCCATGGGTAGAGCCACCGGAGTGGGCAGCGTCCCGTCCGCCGCGATCAACAACGCAGGCAGCGAACTGGTCGCCGCGTCGCCGAACGGGAGCACGCGCGGTTGCAGCGGCAGATAGCTCAACCGCTGCATCGCGACAACGAGGCGCTGGGCTCGAACGAGATCTGCGAAATCACCGTGACTCAAACCGACATCGAGTGTGGGCAGCATCGACTGGGGCAATGACTGGAATCCTCCAGGCGTCGGCGGGAATCCGGTAGTGGACGTGATGGTGCTGGCCGGATCGACTGTGAGCGAAGAAGGGCTACTGGTGCCGCACTGGAAGTCGCCGGTCACATCCATCGAGACCTCGAACGTCAAGTCGCGACGCAGGAGTTCGTTCGGAACATCGACGCCGATGTCGAAGCGCCCTGTCTCGTTAACCGTCTGCGAGGCGAGTCGTCTATCCCCGAGTGAGATCGACAGTTCTCCGTTACGCGAATTCGGTAGCGGGACATAGGAACCGATCATTCGCACCGAGACATCCTTCATAGGACGCCCCAGTTGCGACTGACTGAACGGGACGTCGACCTCGATGTGATTGAGACCGGAAGCCGTCAGCGTTCCGAGCTTGAGCTCACCGACGGTGATGGCGTCCTGGGAAATCTGGGCAACCGTGTTGTCCGGTGACGCCAGCGCTCTGCTCGCCGCCCAGTAGCCGTCGAAGTTCGCCGCCAAGAGACTGACCTGAGGAACGAGAGTCTTGTCATCTCCTGAAATCCGCAGCACGGGTGAAGCAGTCGGCGCCGTCGCGAGATCGATGCCGGCGTCCCCGCTGTTACCGAGCACTACAGCTCTCTCGAACAGTCCCGGCTCAGCGGAGGGCAGACTCTGGCCGTTCGGCAGCTGCTCCACCACCACGGCATCAGGCTGACTTCCGTACTTGTTGACAATCGCTGCACTCAGTTGCAAAGCCGCACTCTGCTGCGCCCCTGACGAACCATCCGTGACGTAGATGGTTGCCTTCCTCAAAATCGGCGGGAAGAAGGTTGCAACAGTTGTGGGTTGCCGCTCAGCACCGTCGTAGGCGACAAAGGCATCCCGGAGCGCGAGGGGCTGGTATCTCGTTCGGTCGTAGCAGCGGTCGTCGACGGGAACGAGGTGAGCGATCATCGACACGGTCACACTACGGTCGACCACTTCGAGACCTTGCAAGGGAACCGAAATCGGTAACCCGGTCCCGGCCTGCCCGGCGTCGAAGTCGACGCGGCTCACCAATCTGCCGTCCGCAGTCACTTCGAGCCAGCCCCTACTGAAGTCGGTCGGGGCGGTCAGGATTCCGGTCACGGCTGTTGCGGTGAGTCCGTCCGGCACCGGCACGGTCACCAACACTGGTGCGTCATCGGAAGAGAACACGATGTCCGTTCCTCGGCCGAGTTCGGTGAAGGAGATCGGAGTTGTGGCTGCGGCGACCACCGAAGTATCTGCGTCGTCCTCGAAATCCTGGGCCGAGGCGACACTGCCGAGAGGAAGCAACAAAGTCACCGCGACAGCCACCGGCATTGCCAGCGCGCGCGTCAGCCAGGTTCGAGAGTGGCCCATCAGCGTGTCTCCTCGACATTTCTTGTTTCCGCGCAATCACCAAACACAAATCACGAGTAGCAATCTCGCCAGTTCGCGACGGTCGCAGGTCCGATCGCACCGTTACGGACAAACGAACCATAACGACCAATTTGTGCGTTTGGCTAATTATCCCGACCGGCGAGACTTTTGTTACGGCGCGTCACATGATTAGCAATCGCTGCCGCTGGGAAGCCGAAAGAAACCGTCCGCAAGCCCGTCAACACGCCTGAACGTCCGTCCAGTCTGGGCGCTTCGGGGGCGGAGAATTCTCAGATAAGGAAGCTGTGACGCTCAATTCGATCATCCCCGCCGGCAAGAGCGCGATCGGAAAGCTGGTCGGCGCACCGTTCCACTTCGCATCATCGCTGCGCATGGCCAGGGTTTTTCACCCGCACGGGATCGAACTGAAGGGAACATTGAAGCCGGCCACCCCGTGGTGGCCGGTAACGGAGTCGTCGACGATTACCGTCACCGCTCGAATGTCGAAAGCACTCGGAATTCCGGGAGACCTACCCGACATACTTGGCCTGGCGCTTCGGTTGCACGATGTCGGCGCAGATGAAAACCCGTGGGACATTCTTCTCGCAACATCAGGACTTTCTACCTTCTCGAAAATGTTTCCAGCTCCGGCTTTCTCGTGGAACGGCGCGAGATACAGCACACTGGTCCCTTACTCACGCGCGGGCGGGGCCGCGGCGTGGCTGATCGTGACACCGCGCGGCGTCCACCCGGCCGGCACTTCTTTGTCTGCGTTAAAAGCTGCGGTCGATCATTCCCCGCTGCACTTCTCCGTGTACCTCGCGAGAATTCAACTTCAGTTGATACCGATCGGACATCTCTGTCTCGACGAAGTCGAGGACCACCCGGATTGCCTCCAGCCGTCCTTCGATCCGATCCTGAACAGGCCGGCACACATGCGCATGCTTCCGGAGTGGCTCGCGGAAACGCGGAAGCTAGCGTATCGCGGTAGCCGCGACGGCCGAGGAGACACACAAAAGCGCGGTTGACCGGACATGCCGGTCAACCGCGCCGAAACTCATTCAGCTTGTGAACTTGTCCTTGATATCCGAGACCTTGTCACTGACAGTGTCTCCGGCCTTCTTGACCTTTGCCTCGCCCTGATCGGCAACACCTTCGGCAGCCAGATCGTCATTGCCCGTGGCATTTCCGATCTTTTCCTTGGCTTCGCCGATGAGATCCTCAGCGCGGTGCTTTGCCTTGTCGATGAAGTCAGACATGTGTTTCTCCTTCTTGAATTCGGTGTGGATTCGGTCGTGCGTTCGGCCGTGGGATTCAGTCGAACTCGAACTGCGTGGACAAATGTGTCAGCGCTTTCCGGTGACTGCCTTGACCAGGAACAGCAAGATGACTGCACCGAGAAGGCAAGTGAGGAAGCTGAAGATCCAGCCTGCACCCTCGACATCGACGCCGAAGACTCGAAGCAGGAAACCACCGATCAGGCCGCCGATCACACCGACAACGATGTTGAGGAAGATCCCCTGCTGCGCATCGGTTTTCATGATCTTACTGCCGATCCAACCCGCCAGCCCACCGATGATGATCCAGGCGATGATACCGAGAGGAAGCATTTGAACTCCTTAGAGTAAAGAGGGACGGCGCAATGAGTGACTGCCGGTGAAGGGAGAGTTCCGAGCGATCGGCCCGCGCAACTAGACCGTGATCGCGGGTTGTGTTTGCACACAACCGGACTCTCCGCCGCACGACGCGGGGGATCGTGCACTCAGTAGCAGCCACATTGTCTGCTTACCTTTCTATCAGGTGTTCACGACAGAACCAAAATGACTGGCGATTCACCACATACGAGAAACGACACTCACCGACGCGCACATGATCAGCGTCACTACGATCGCGATCGCCATCGAAGTGACGGTCGCAAGGAGCACCGTGACACACAGTGCCACAGCAACATCCATGACTCTGTGCACGATCGGGAGGTCTACCAATACCCGGTCACCGGGAGGCTCAAACCTCGATTGATCAGAGAGTTCTCGGCTCATCGCGTTTCGCGCTTTCCACGGCGATGTGAGTTCTGGTCGCGACGGATGGATCACCGACCATCGACTCGACTTGATCCCCCATGTCAGTGACGCGAGAAATCAACTCGGACAACGTTTCCGATCCGGATACGACGCTACGTCTCAATGTCACTCGCAAATCGATCGTGCGAACTCCACGATCGAGCAACGCTTTTCCTCGGACACGCGACACTTCGTCGAAGTCCTCCAGTGATGCGCTCGCCCCTTCCGCCACCGCACCCAGATCCGCGGTGATGGAATTGTGCGAGTTCGACCCAGGGACCGTGATCTCCTTCACCCGACGCAGCGGCACATGCGCGATCAACCACCGCAACGCGAGGAGGACTAGCAGTACTCCCCCAACTCCGACAGCCCATGGCCACCACGAGTGATCGACAAGATCTTCAGCCCACGGGATCTCGATACGCGCCGGGAAATCCTTGATCACGTCGCGATTCCACAGGATCGCTGCAACTCCCAGCGCTATCGCGAACATCCCCACGACGCATGTCGCCACGCGATCCATCGCCGTCGCCGTCCGAGTCATGACAGCGATCCCGTCTGGATACGAACCTTGATTCGCGGCGATGGTGACAGCGACCCGGCCAAGTCCCCCAGCACCGCACGGATCTCCGATTCAGCGGTCGCGGCTCCATCGGGCGTGACCGAGGCCTTCACTTCCAGCTTGCGCCGGGTCGCGTGTGACGAAGCGGATCGAACCTGGGCCAGTGACTCGACGCGAACAGACGCTATCGCCGCTACATCGGCGGGATCGATCCACGTATTCGCGACTCCGACCAAGGCATTGGCAGTCTTTCGTCGCGGTTTGAGTCCGAGGATGACGAACCACAGGCCGAGAACGACGGCTGCGATCCCCGCCGGCAACATCCAACCCTGGTACGCGAGCCCGTCCACATATGCGGCAGCACTTGGTATCCACTGCGACCCGGTGATCACGCCGGTATCCACCAGCGCGTCGCGGACACCGACCACGCCGAGCGCAAGTAGCGCCGCGGCGATGAGGAATCCCGTGACGGCCGATCCGGGCGCCGCAAGGGGAACAGGAGCAGCAGCCCTCGAGGCAGTGGGTGGTGCGACCTTGTCGGCGGTCATCGCACTTTCCTTCCCGCGTCACGCTTGGCCGATGCCGGGAGAACGCTCACGATCGCCACGTCCACGCCGTCTACGTCCAGGCCCGATACAGACTGCAACTGGGTTGTCACGTTCTCTCGCACCGCGGTACCGATGACCGACAAGGATCCGGGCCACTCGATCGCGATGTCCACCTTGGCCCGTACCCGCTTGCCGGATACCAGCACTCGCGCCCTCGGCAATTCGCGCCCGGTCAGTTTGTCCATGCCGGCGGCGTGATGGCGCACCCCCGGGGTTCCGCGCGTCGCCTCGAGAACCAACTTCTGCGCGACTCTGTCTCGAATCGTCAGCGTTCCGCGATCGCCCGGCTCACCAAGCACAGACGACTCCGGTCGAGCTGTCTCAGCCACGTCCGCGACCCTTCAGCATCACACCGAGATCGAACTCGCCGTCACGCTGACCACCGACGAGGTATCCGATCACACCGAGAACCAGAGCGATGAGGAATCCGGTGAAACCGCCTGCAGCAGCTGCGACTCCGAGAAGTAGTCCTGCCAGTAGGCCGACAGTCGAGGTGGTCATGTGAATCCTCCGTTGTGGATGATGTTCGATGGTGCCTGTCAGATCTCGGTGTAGGTCTTTGCACCCGGAAACCGAGCGCGCACCCGCGTGTACTGGGCCCGAACGGGTTTGGCTATCTGTCGCATCGTGCCGCGCAGCGACGTGCGCACAACCACACCGATCGGGGATGCGAAGTCCCGGTCGACGCGTTCGAGTGCTCGATTGAGCGCGTCGGCAGATCCGCCCACGTCGGGGTGGTAGTTCCTGATCGCCTCTCGGCGTGCGGATCGTCGATCGGGAGCTGAACCCCGAGAGTGCTCAGGCATCGCGTCCACGACCGACTACGTCTTCCACTGTCACGTTCACGGGGCCTGTAACGAGTCCTGAAACCGCTTGGCGGATACGTAAAGCCGTGTCTCGAACGGCGGCGTCGGCGAAGATGCACACATGGATGTCTGTCGACGACTCCGTCACCCGCACGCCGACGACGCGGCGACCGGGGAGGTACGTGCCAACCTCGCCGAACATTCCGGCATGAAGCGAGGCGACCCCAGGTACCCCCGTCACAGCCGCCGCGATGGTGTCAGCGATTTCGGAACTCACTGCACCCGTGCAGTCTTGGGCTCGCCGGTTTCGTCGTCGCTGCCCTCGTCGAGGTGGACGTCGTGAACTGTGATGTTCACCTCGGTCACTTCGAGACCCGTCATCCGTTCGAGCGCCGCAATGACGTTGCGGCGAATGCCGGTGGCCAGATCGGCGAGCGATACGCCGTACTCGGCCACGATGTCGATGTCGACCGCTGCCTGCTTTTCGCCGACCTCGACCGATACTCCCTGGGAGTGGTTGACACTCGCGCCGGGGATCCGCTCGCGCAGTGCCCCGACAACCCGGGACGCTCCGCCGCCGACGTCGTACACACCGCTCACCTCTCGCGTGGCGATGCCGGCAATCTTCGAGACAACGGTGTCGGCGATCGACGTCTTTCCTTGAGAGCTCACGAGAGCCGAGTCGTTCGATGATGCAACATCCTTCGTAGATGCTGTCGCAACCTGTGTGCTGACCATTGTCATCTCCTCCTGTTGATCGATCTACCTGTGTAGTCGTCACTCGAAGGCAAAACCGAATGCCTCAGTCAGGTGACGTGCATCACTGACACTTGTTAGTTACTGTCCGTAACATTCAACGCCCCGGCCGGGCGAACAATCTTCGAACGCAGCCGAGTTTTCCGCATTTCCGCGAGAGGAGCGACTGTGGCGTTACCGCACACACAGGGGCTCACCGAAGCACCTGACGGCTTGGACACCGCAACGGTGGACGCTGCGATACTCGGCGACCGAGAAGCATTCGAGTCACTGGTGCACTACTACGGACCTGCACTTCACCGCTATGCGCGTCGAATGCTCGCAGATGAAGGCGACATTCTCGAGGTAGTCCAGGACACCTTCGTGGCCGCGTGGCGCCGACTCGATTCATTTCGTGGCGAATCGTCGATGCGAACATGGCTTTTCGCGATCTGTTCCCGAAAGATCGTGGACAGCTATCGAATCAAGAGAGCGCAACCGATCGACGACAAGCTGCTGGATCCTCTCGTGCCGTCTCCCGAGGCCGGCCCGTTCGACACGACCTCGAACGCCGCGTTCCTGGAGGCACTGGAAGAAGCGTTGGGTGAATTGCCTTATCGCCAGCGTGCGGCCTGGACGCTGCGAGAGGTGGAGATGCTCACGTTCGTTCAAATCGGCAAGATTCTGAGACTCACTCCGGATGCAGTGCGAGGGCATCACCATCGTGCACGGGCTAACCTGAGTGAACGAATGACGAGGTGGCGATGACTGAATCACGAACCGACGCATTGATGGCGCACGCATCCGACGTCCTGCGGAACGCTCCCGAGCCAGGCTGGGATCGAATCAGCGACAAGGTGATCCGGGCGCTACGGTCGACCTCGGCGTCCGGTTGGCCGCTCGACGCACACGCGTCCGAAGGTCCACGTCTAGGCACGGTGTCGGTGAGCGATCACGTACTCCGCACCCATTTGGCCGCCGAGATACGTTCTCGACACCACTGCTCGCCGAGCAGTATCGAGTTCTTCGTCGACGGCCACGAAATACGTTCACTACGTATCGAACTGGCAGCGCCATACGGAGTGGATCTGGCCGAACTGTCGGACCGGGTTCGATTCACCGTCGTCGATGTCGTTCACCTGATCCTCGGTGACATGGACCCACCCGCCTCTGCAGAGAGCGTCCACATCGCCGTAGTCGACATCGTGGATGATCTACCTGCCGAGGAGAACACCAAAAGCCACTCCGAGCACTAGGTGTTTGTTCGGCAAGTGTTTGGGAACCCGGCACTCATGACCACGCCCCCACCACCGGATCCGGGCCCCGTCCCCGACCCGGGGTCGCCGACACCACCCGCGCCGGCACCACCCGATCCGCTGAATCCCCCGCCCGTGCCACCGACTCCGACGCCACCGAACCCGTATCCCCCGGATCCGATCCCGCAGATCTGAAGTCAGCTGCCCCGAACTTCAGACTTCAGCCGCCGAGTTCGGCGATCATCTCGCTCAACGATTCTGCGGCGATACGTAGTTCACCTTCGTCGGGGTTGTCGGGCGAGGACGGTAGGCGCTCGGCCAACTGCTCGCGAGTGACAAGCGAGATACCATCGAGGCCGAACCCTTCTTCATCGGGGACGTAGATCTCGATCTCACCCCCAACCGCTACCAATTCCGAATGGGGCCCGCTGCCCAGCAGTGCACGCAGGTGTTCGGTCGTCACGGTCATATGGTTCACGTGAAATCTCCTGCTTCGGTGACAGCTGACTTTGCCGGTATGGCTCGACGTGACGTACTGACTCGACGTGACGTACTACCCCTATTGAGTACCCCTCGCGGGTGAGCAAGAAACGACAAGTACATGAACACCAACCTTCAGAGAGACGCAGCCACCATGAGTGAACGAAATTCCACCGACCGCACTGATCAGACGGACGAGCCGCAGACCACCGGCACCGACCACGGTCCCGGAACCGGGGCCGATGCCGCACACAAGGACGTTCAGACCGATCCGTCGGGCGAGCGTACGTGGGCCGACGAGGGTGGAGCCTCGAGTACCGGCCCGGCAACCGACACCGACTGATCGCGCAAGAGCTCAGTCATCGGGACCAAGGTCCCGTGGGCCGACGCTCACGGGTCCTTGAAATCCTTACGGATCTAACGCTTTTCACCTGGGTTTTCGCGATGCGGTAAGGTAGGCACTCAGCACGGTTGAGTACCCAGCCGTTGAAGACGAGCACGGTTCGTGCGTTGCTTCCCGTGCCGTTTCCCGGTTTCGAACGAAACCGTTTCGAACCAGACCGTTCGAACGAACCGTTTCGAGCAATCCGTCAGGAGTTTCGATGAACGAGTTTTCGAGAACTACAGATGAGCGTACGGACAGTCCCCCCACATTCACCACGACGTGTGCGGAAAACATTCAATCGCTCGTGGTCAGCGGCGAGATCGACGTCCGGTCCCGAGCTGATTTCGCTGCCTGCGTCGACGACCTGATCGGTGAGCGTCACCCGTTCGTACTCGACTGCTCGGACGTCCAGTTCATCTCCGTCGGAGGTCTTTCCATCATCGAGACTCTGTCGGCCAAGGCACGAAGGCTCGGCGTTCCTTGGACGCTCGTCGCAGCGCACCCCGTCAGGCGCCCGCTGTCTCTTCTGAAGATGGACGCAGACATCGTGTTCACCGACTCGACAGCCGAGGCGGTCACATACCTGTCCTCGACCACCGTGCTGGACGAGACCCTGGCGGAGCCGATGTCGGCGTGAGTACCGATCTCGAAAAGCTCTCCGAATTCGTCGTCGTCGCAAACCGACTACCCGTCGATCTCGAAACCGACGAGGACGGTGGCAAGAACTGGAAGCGAAGTCCGGGTGGACTCGTCACTGCTCTCGAACCCATCCTGCGACAGCGAGACGGCGCTTGGGTCGGCTGGCCGGGCGTCGCGGACGAGAAGGTAGATCCCATAGTGGTTGACGGCCTTCGTCTGTTTCCCGTCGAGCTGACCTCTCAGGACCTCGCCGAGTACTACGAGGGGTTCTCCAACGACACGCTGTGGCCGCTCTACCACGACGTCCTGGTGGCACCGACGTTCGAACGGTCGTGGTGGCACACGTACGTCGCGGTCAACCAGCGGTTCGCCGAGGAAACCGCCCGTTGCGCCGCGGACGGAGCCACCGTCTGGGTGCAGGACTATCAATTGCAACTCGTGCCGGCAATGCTGCGCGAACTGCGCCCGGACCTGACGATCGGGTTCTTCCTTCACATTCCGTTTCCTCCGGTCGAGCTCTTCATGCAGCTTCCGTGGCGCAAGGAGATCGTCAAGGGAATGCTGGGCGCCGATCTGATCGGCTTCCACTTGCCTGGTGGCGCAAACAATTTCCTGTTTCTGGCCCGAAAACTACTCGGACTCAAGACAACGACCGCGGGCGTCGGTGTTCGAAGTGCGCTCGGGCATGTGGATTTCGACTCTCGCGTCGTCAAGGTGGGGGCATTTCCCATCTCCGTCGATTCGGCCGAGCTGGAGCGCCAGTCGAAGAGCGAATCGGTCCTGCGCCGCGCACGCGAATTGAAGGAAGAGCTCGGAAATCCCGAAAAAATCCTGCTGGGAGTCGACCGCCTGGACTACACCAAGGGCATCGACCTGCGACTGCAAGCCCTCAAGGAACTCCTCGACGAGGGCCGCTTGGATCCGGAGAAGTACACGATGGTGCAGCTCGCCACGCCCAGTCGCGAACGCGTGCAACACTATATCGACCTTCGCAGTGTCATCGAGGAACAGGTGGGCCGCATCAACGGCGACCACAGTCAGATCGGCCGCCCCGTAGTTCACTACCTGTATCAGCCGGTCGACCGCGAAGAACTGATCGCACTGTTCGTCGCCGCCGACGTCATGCTCGTGACGCCGATGCGTGACGGGATGAATCTGGTGGCCAAGGAGTACGTGGCCTGCCGAGGCGACCTCGGAGGCGCTCTCGTTCTCAGCGAGTTCACCGGTGCTGCAATGGAATTACGACAGTCATACCTGGTCAACCCGCACGATTTGGACGGCGTGAAGAATACAATCCTGACCGCAGTTCATCAGGATCCGAAAGAGGGCCGTCGCCGTATGGCTGCGCTGCATCGCCAGGTCATGACGCATGATGTGCATCAGTGGGCCGAGTCGTTCCTGACTGCACTTTCGCCGCCCGAACCGCGCCCGGACAATCAGTTCGTCACGGAGCGCGAGTCTGACTTTGCACGCAACAACTGACCCCGTGGGCTTGCGTCAAGGGTGAGCGGAGACTCGAGCTAGGATTGGTTTCAGTTCATCGTCAAGCAGCGGCTGCGAACTGATCTCCTCAACATAGCCGTGCAATGCTGCATCGGCCCAGAAAGACAGGCCGACCATGCCCCTCACGGTGAAGTACTCCGAAACCTACAACGACGCTCTCATCGCGCTCGCTGCTGCTACTCATCGGCCGGCCAATGTGGTGAACCTGTTCGGCGAGTACGCCATTCGTGTCGATCTCGAATACAACCGTTATCTTCTGGCGACCAATACCGCGGCCGGACTCTCCGATCGACCCGACAACGGAGAATCGTGGCTGGTGCGGTTCTTCCAATCCGAAAACACCGACACACCGGATCGCCTCCTCGCGGAAGCGTCGCATCAATGGTTGGTCGATGCTTTGGACGCCGCGCTCGAACAGATCGAAGCGGCAGGCAACAAGATCTCCGCCGACGCGGACTTCGGCGACCCTACCCGCACCGAAACTCCATCCTGAACGGCATCGTATGGAGCAACGCTACTAGTCACCCTCGGCGGTCAACTGGCTGATTCGAGCCGCCAAGACTGCATTTTCGGCCTCCAGGGACAGAATCAGACGGATACCGACCAGATTGACTCCGTCGTCGATCAGCGCGGTGATTCGTCCGAGCGTATCCAGGTCGGCCTCGCTGTAACGGCGCGTACCGCCATCCGTGCGGGTTGGTGTGAGCAGGCCCCTTCGCTCGTAAAGGCGCAGCGTCTGAGGTCCAACCCCGGACAGTTCTGACATCACTGAGATCCCGTATACGCCGCGCAGCGCCCGGGTCTGGGATTCCGACGTCACTGGAACCTCCTAGTTCGGTGTCGGCTGTCTCAATCGGCGTCATCCGATCTTAGCATCATCACGCAGTGAATCTGACGCCCAGGACATAGATTCAAGCGTGTCCAGGGCCACTCATGACAAAAATCGTCGAGCCGAGAAGGCATGTAATGGCAGATCAAAGCCGATTTCGACAAGATCGCACAGGGAGCTTCCTTTAGCCATCGAATCGAAGTAGCCTTGCCAATTATCTACATCGGCTGATATAGATTTTGTAGCACTTGAAAGCGCCATAACCGGCACTCGAAGGTGTAGAACACCCAGACGTCGGAGTCGGTGGTTCAGCCGACTCCCTCACGGCACACTCTTCACCGGGAGCAAGATGACGACGATCGACATCCCGCCCACACAGGGCGAGAGCACCACCGGCATCGGAATCACTGTTGCAAGCGCGACTTTGACAACCGAAGAGGTCAAGCGCCGAATCGCGATGATGTACGGCGACCCGGTGACAGAGGAGCCAGTAGCACTCGCGCACTGAACCTGACCGACACGCGATCCGATTGACGATGGCGCGAGACCGCCCCGTTCGCGGGCGATCCCCATCAAGACGAGAGGAAAACATATGTCCGAGTTCACCGTACCGGGACTGAGCAGCGCAGACGGTTCGTCCGTCGCCGATATTCTGCAGGAACGCCTCAGCGCCTACAACGACCTTCATCTGACGCTCAAGCACGTCCACTGGAACGTCGTCGGACCCAACTTCATTGGCGTGCACGAGATGATCGACCCACAGGTAGAGCTGGTTCGCGGCTACGCCGATGATGTGGCGGAACGTATCGCGGCACTGGGCAACTCCCCCAAGGGCACAGCGGGAGCGATCGAGCGCGATCGGACTTGGGACGACTACTCCGTCGGCCGCGACGACGCTCGCGCCCATCTGGCTGCGCTCGACCTCGTCTACACCGGGGTCATCACCGACAGCCGCACTGCAATCGACAACGTCGGCAAGATCGATCCGATCACAGAAGACATGCTGATCGGCCAAACGGCACAGTTGGAGAAGTTCCAGTGGTTCGTTCGTGCGCACCTCGAGAACTCCGGCGGCAGCCTCGTACACGAAGGCGCGTCCACCGAGCAGGATGCCGCAAATGAGGCGCGTCAGAACTGACGCACCGTCCACGATTTCGGCCGATCGGGGGTCGGCCGAAATCGCGATCCCCACAACAGGAAAGGGCAAGAGCATGTCTGCGGACTCGCGCGGCACGTCGGCACAAACACGTCGCGAGTATCAGATGTTCGTGTTGCAGCAGCGTTTGTTGTTCGGATCGATCGTGGCAGGCACCGCCCTTGGAGTTCTCGCGATCAATTACTTCTGAAATATCAGGGGCCGCAGCCGTCGAAGACAGGACAGAAACGACACAATCATGAGTTCGAGCACTCTCCGCTCGATCGTTCGAAGCGATCGATTTGCGGCAAGCACTTCTTCTCTTCTGCTCGTGGACAGCGATTTCCGTATCCAGGGCGCAAACGACGAGTACCTTGCCGTGTCCGGCCGCAGCCTCGATCAGTTGCACGGAGTGGAAGTGTTCGAAGCCTTCCCCGACAATCCCGACGACTCGTTTGCCGACGGAATCTTCTCGTTGACAGCGTCATTCGAGCGCACGATGCACTCCAGAACTCGGGACGCACTGCCGACTCAGCGTTACGACGTGCGCGATGAGCGAGGTAGTGGGCTGTTTGTCACGCGCTATTGGAATACGGTCAATTCCGCCGTCACCGATGATGACGGCAGGGTGATCGGAGTGCTTCATCGTGTGTACGAGGTTCAACGACCCCAGGCTCCGCAGTCCAGTTCAGCGTCAGACGTCCTAACCCGCCTTCGCGCGGAAAACGACGAACTGAGAAGAGCTTTGGATTCTCGGCCCGTGATCGAGCAGGCCAAGGGATTACTGATGGCCGAGCGCGAGTGCTCGGCCGACCAAGCCTTCGACCTTCTGGTCGAGATGTCGCAGGAATGGAACGTCAAGGTGCGCGACATCGCCGGTGGTCTTGTCGCCGCAGCAGAGAGACGTGCCGTCGATCAAAAGAATTCCTGACGACCGGGATTCAAAGGTTGTACGGCTGGGTAATGACCGACCAGAGGTACCCCCGAAATCTTCCCCTCGAGGGAGGAGCCTCGAAGGTCCCGCCGGTTCAGGCCGGCGGGACCGAGCTTTGCCTTAACACCCGACCTGGATCCCCGATCCGAGTCGAGTTCGTCACGCAGCGAAGGGAACGTCCATGTTCATGCGCTCCTACACATCTCCCAGGCCCCTTGCCGACGAGTGGGATTGGCAGCTGTCCGGCACCTGCCGCGACACCGACCCCGCCCTGTTCTACGACGACACGAACGAGCGCGGCTCCAGGCGAGCGAAACGCGAGAGTTCGGCGAAGCTGGTGTGCGCCAGGTGTCCTGTCGTGCAGAGATGCCTCGTGCACGCCATCCAGACCGGGGAACCCCACGGTATCTGGGGCGGCATGACCGCGACCGAACGAGAATCGTTGCGTAAAGGTCGAACTGAACCACTGATCAGTGCCGCTGCGAACTCACCGGAGTAGGTGGCAACCTCACGGCCTGGCCTCGTGATGTCGTAAACCGTGCGTGCGGCGTCGCTCCTTCATCTCGGCTTCGAAGAGGTGCGGCACTCCGCCGGCCAGCTTGTCACGCACCACCTGTTCGCATTCCCGAAAGAAGGACCAGTAGTTCTCGTCGAACTCCTCGACCAGCTGGAAGGTCCAGCGCCCTTCGACCACGTTCCGGCCCATCAACTCTTTCTCGACCTGATCGGCCAGCTCGTCGTTACCGCTGGATCGCAGTAACTCGACGACCTCGTCGAGCATGAGATCCGCATGTCCGATCAGCTGATGGAAGTCGTACAGAGCGCCGCGCGCCCGCTCCACCGTTTCGAGGGCGTTCGACAACACCCCCGCTGCCTTCACCTCGTCGTCCGTGACGCCTTCCGGTCGTGTGTGTACAGGGATCTGCCTGTCCGCCTGAGTGCCCATGAAATGGACGTACCCGAACGGGTCACAAATGAAAGATGGGAATCGGTACGAGCGCACCACAGGTGATGTGTCTCACAATTCATCCTCTAGTTCGGGTAAAGAGGATTACTTCGCCGGGCGAAGGGTAATCGAAGGCCATGAATACTTCCGGGGTAGAGATGGCTGGCACGCATGGCCGGTACCGTTCCTTGCCTCGGTCCGCCGGAATTACGCCACATCTACCTACAGGAAGCCCCTTGATTCCTCTGTCGAGTCCGACCGAAGCCGAACTTACTCACGACTCCATTGCCTCGCTCCGCGTCCGAGCGTCGTACTCCCAACTGCCGACTCTGCGCGGAATCACCCGCACGGTTGCCAACAACACCGGATTGGACGTCGACGGGACAGCCGACCTTGCTCTGGCGATGGACGAAGTCGCGAGCATCCTCATCGGCCATGCGATACCGTCCAGCGACTTGACCTGCCGATTCGAGACCTACGGTCGCACTCTTCGGATCGTCGTGTCGGTGATCGCGCACTCCGAAATACCCGACAAGTCCCACAGCTTCGGATGGTTCGTTCTCGAAGCACTGGTCGACTCGGTCCGTTTGGAGCAATCGGAAATCGACGCGGACGGTCACATCACCCTGACGATGACGCTTGAAAAGGGCTTGCTCCAGGAGCGTGCGTGACCGCTGTCCCACCGGACGATACTGTCCCACCGGGCAAGGCTGTACCACCGGACAAGAAGGACCAGTACGAACTAGCTGTCGAATTGTTCGTCTCGATGGCGTCGCTTCCGCCGGATGATCCGACCCGAGAAAAGATCACCAACTCGATCATCGAACTGTGCCTACCGCTCGCCACCCACGTTGCACGTCGCTACCAGGGGCGCGGCCAGCCTTTCGAGGACTTGGAACAAGTTGCGCGCGTGGGGTTGGTACAGGCTGTGCAGCGATTCGACGTAGACAAAGGATCGGATTTCCTGTCGTTCGCAGTCCCCACCGTAATGGGCGAGGTACGCAAGCATTTTCGCGATCACGGCTGGTCCGTACGCGTACCTCGCAGCCTTCAGGAACGACATCTTGCCCTCAACCGGGCGCTCACGTCGTTGTCGCAGACGCTCGGCCGTGCACCGACGGTAGCGGAACTTGCGACGGAGCTCGACATCGAGCCGGACGAGGTCGAACAGGGGTTGACCGCCGGAAATTCGTATCGAACCACACCGCTCGACACCGCGTCAGCCGGCGACGGGAGCGGACTGACTCTGATCGATACTTTGGGACAGTACGACGAAGCGATCAGTCGGATCGACAATCACGAAACCCTGCGACCCGCGCTCCTTGCACTACCGGAGCGCGAGCGCACGATCGTGGTTCTCAGATTCTTCGGTCATCTCACCCAGTCCCAGATTGCCGAAAAGATCGGCATCTCTCAGATGCATGTATCCAGAATCCTCACTCAGACACTGAAGCAGCTGCGCACCGAGATGGGTGAAATCTTCTGAAGTAGGTCCCCAGGATCAGATGTATTCCTGCGCAAGACGTTCCATCTCGTCTCGGTCAATGAGCCCGGGCTGGCCGATGTCGAGAGCCTCGAGATACTTGTTGGCGAGACGGTAATCGTGCCCCCACCGGCCGTGCTCGCCGTCCTGCTCGGTGCGCTGAACACTGGAACCGGGCGGAACCTCGTCCTGCAGACCGTTGGTCTCCGCACCGATCAGTGTGTCGAGCTTGGTCGAGATGGCCGTGAGTGCATCGCGGTCGTTCATCTGAATCCCTTCGTCAGGTGGCACCGATCCCCAACCATACCGAAGTCTCGAGCCAAAAACATTGCACCGCTTAATGTTCGACTACAAGCCTGGACCGATCCAAGCCCTCGAGCTACACTGAGCGATACCGAGGTTGAGAATACAGCCGGGGCTGAAGCCGCTGGCGCTCGGTTCGCATCAGGACTCTGGATTCAGGTCACAACTTCCTGCGTACATCCATTGGGCTCAATGCTTTCCACACCTGGACTCTTCCACTTTCCGTGCCGCCAGGTCGGTCGTCAGCCTTTCGACGAAAAGCACACAGACCGGATCTGCCATGAATCTGAATGAACTCGACCACACAGCGATCGATTTCGTCGATCCCTCAACACAATTGGGTCCGATCGTGGACACACAAGGCTTCGCAGCCTGGCGGATAACGCCCTCGACAGTCCTGATCCAGGTCGACGTCGACCTCGATAAACTGTCCGCCCCAGAACTGAGAGAACTTCTCAACTCGTACGCTGCGGAGTGGTCCCGCGTCATTCTCGACCTGTCCAACTCACTGTTCGTCGGTGCGGTCTGCCTCGAACTGTTCGCCGAACTGAACTCCCGTTCACGAGCGCACGACTTCCAGTGGTCCGTCATCGGGTCACACCCGCTTCGACGCTTGCTTCGGGCCGCACGGGCGGAAGAGGAATTTCCGGTCACCAACTCTGTCGAGGGAGCAATGCGCGCGCTCGCCGAAGCAGAAAAGTCACTCGAAGCCTCCTGACGCCAAGCCTGCACCGGCGTCGAGCGCCGCGCGCTCGCAGCGACTAAGGTTCGTCGGGCTGTCCGACGAGCTGAGAGAGACCGAGAATGACAATCGCCAAGCGCCTCGATGCCTTGCAACAGAAGCATCCGGCCCTGGGGTTCCCGATAGCGGTCCTCTACAAGTTCCTCGACGATCAAGGTGTTTATCTCGCCGCGCTGATCGCGTACTACGGCTTCGTCTCACTCTTCCCTCTTCTTCTGTTGCTCTCGACCATTCTCGGCTTCGTGCTCTCTGGCAACCCCGAGCTTCAGCAACAAATCTTGGACTCCGCTCTGCATCAGTTTCCGGTGATCGGTGACGATCTGGGCAATGCGCAACAGATCGGCGGCGGTGTCACAGGGCTGGTGATCGGAATCGTCGGTGGTCTCTACGGTGGCCTCGGTGTCGCTCTGGCTTGCCAGAATGCGATGAACACGGTGTGGTCGGTGCCCCGAAACATGCGACCGGATCCCATCCGCGGGCGTCTTCAAGGGTTACTGCTCCTGGGCACCATCGGTCTCGCGATCTTGGGGACCACCGCTGTCTCCAACATCGGCGGTGCGCTTCATCTGGGCGGTTCGTTCAGCTTCCTGTTGACCCTTGCGGTAGTCGTCTTGAATGCAGGCATCTTCATCGTCGCTTTCCGGCTCACCTGCGCCCGCCCGCTCTCGGTAGCCGACGTGGCGCCTGGAGCGATCGCCGCTGCTGTTCTCTGGCAAGCACTTCAGTCCTTCGGTGCCCTCTACGTGACCTCCGTGGTGCGGGGTGCCTCCACCACCAATGGCGTCTTTGCCATCGTTCTGGGTTTGTTGGCCTTCTTGTTCCTCGCTGCCGCCTCGATCGTCATGTGCGCGGAAATCAACGTCGTGCGAGTCGACAAACTCCATCCGCGGGCGTTGTTGGCTCCGTTCACCGACAACACCGAACTCATCGAAGGCGATCGGCGCACCTTCGCCGATCAAGCAAAAGCCCAACGCGCTGTTCCCCACGAGAACATCCATGTGACGTTCGACGGGCACACCAAACCCGACGATTCGGACTGATCTCGACCCCGATCGAGTTGGGTATTTGGTCCCCTCCTGGGTATCGGGGTGGCATTCTGCGCCGCGAATCCAGATTTAACACAGGTGTTGTCATTTCGCGCTACATCGAAGCGACGAATACATCACAGCAGGTAAACGCGCATAGTTGAACAATCACCTGCTTCCGACGTGGTCCAGGAACGGGACAAACCCGTCAAATACTGCAACTCGCCATGCATGTAATTGGAGACAGAAAAAGAAGAGCATGGCAGGATCAGGTGTGAGACCGGACTCTCGATGGGAGGGCTCGGCTCGATGGATCCAGGAGAATTTGGTTATGGCTCAGGGCAGTGTCAAGTGGTTCAACGGTGAAAAGGGCTTCGGATTCATCGAGCAGGAAGGTGGCGGACCGGATGTGTTCGTTCACTACTCGGAGATCCAGGGCAGCGGCTACAAGTCCCTCGACGAGGGCCAGAAGGTCGAGTTCGAGATCGGACAGGGCCAGAAGGGCCCCCAGGCTCAGAACGTTCGCGCCATCTGAGTTCGATCCCAGTCTGACTTCAGACTGAAAAGGCTGGACGCTGCACCGCACGGTGCCGGCATCCAGCCTTTTCTTGGTTTCAGGGCCGTCTTGGTTTACAGGTCGGGCTCGTTGCGAGTTGGCCCCGGTTACGTCGCTCGCGCCCGCTTCTTCTTGTGGGAGCTGTCGCAGAACGGCGCAATGCCGGTCCGCCCGCATCGACACAAAGCAACCGTAGAGCGCTTGTTCTCTATCGGAGTGCCGTCGTCACGGAGCAACTCGAAGTCACCACGCACCAGCAGCGGGCCGTCCGAGCAGGCGGTTATGGTGGTGTTGTTACCGGCAACACTCGGTGTTTCGGCAGATGACGATTCGGGAAACGCGGTCATATGTCCTCTTCACTTCTCGATTCGGCCACTGGCGTGCCCACTTCCATGCCTGTTCCACAGGCTCGCGGCCCACTGAGCGCCACTCTCGTTTCCATTCTGCGCTCCTCGGCCGATCCGAGGGAGCTTACGGCTGCCGCTGACGCGTACGAGGTTGCACGGTCCATCGACCCCACCTACGACATTCTTCGAGACGACGACGCTCAGTTGACTCTGACGCTCCTCTACGAGCTTCATTTGCAGGGAATCGAGAACGTCGCGGACGCGTGGGAGTGGAATCTGGACCTGCTTGCGGCGAGGTCGCGTCTCGAGACGCATTTCGAGGCCGCCATCGTGGAACTCGTGGGAAAGGTTCCGTCGTCCGGTGACGTCGTAGCCGATTTGTGGGCGATGACGGCTCCCAGTGCAGGCCCCGGTCTGGCGTCCTTTATGGCGAAGGACGCCACAATCGATCAGTTCGCGGAGGTGCTGATTCACCGTTCGCTCAATCAGCTGCGCGAAGCGGATGTGCACACCCTTGGAATTTCGCGCCTCTCCGGTGCCGTCAAAGCAGCCCTCGTCGAAGTGCAGAGCGACGAGTACGGAGGGGGCAGCGCAGAGCGAATGCACTCGCGTCTTTTTGCCGACACCATGCGGGCCGTCGGCCTTTCGGACCGCTACGGCCACTACATCGATGCCGTTCCCGCGGTAACCTTGGCGTCGTTGAATGCTCTCTCGCTCTTCGGCTTTCATCGCCGACATCTCGGAGCACTGGTCGGGCACCTGTGCGCCGTCGAGACCACGTCGGCGCTGCCGAGCAAACGGTACAGTGCCGGCTTGCGCCGACTCGGATTCGGTTCGGACGCGACACTGTTCTACGACGAGCACGTGGAAGCGGATTCCGTTCACGAACAGATCGCCGTTCGGGAACTTGCCGGCGGTCTTGCTTCTTCGCAGCCGCACCGCACTGATGACATCTTGTTCGGCGCTGCAACGTGCCTCGCGTTCGACGACCTTCTCGGCGATCACCTCACATCGAGTTGGGAGAAGGGCGAGACTTCGTTGCGCGAATGATCACGAGTTGTTCGATTTCCTGACCGGTGGTGATCAACCCTCGTGCCTCGAGCATGGTGCGCCTCTCGCGCATCACGGGCCCGAAGGGAATGTACTTCCGGGCCGAGATCTCCACGGCCATACCGTGTTCCTCGAGTATCGCCTCGGTCTTGTCGACCCCACACAGTACCGACTGCAGAAGAAGTAGTGTGCCGCCGGGGACGAGTACTTCGTGAACGGTGGCCGCGATCCTGTCGATGAGGGCGCGTCCGTCCTTGCCTGCGTCCCAAGCCCGTTCGATTCCAGCGGTAGGTAGATCGTCTGCCAGTGCAGGGACGTACGGCGGGTTGGAGATCACCAGATCGAAGAGTTCGCCGTGTACCGCCTCGGTGAGGTCGCCGCGACGGGAATCGATCAAGGTTCCGTTGAGGATTCCGTTGAGACGAGCATTGGCGCACGCTCGGCGAGATATGTCGACCGCGACGACGTGGCCTGCACCAGCCGCCGATGCCGCGACGGCGAGGGCGCCGGTCCCCGTGCACAGATCCAGGACCCGGCTGCGAGCGGTGAGGTGCTCGAACAGCAGCGCATCCGCCAGTAACGACGTGTCGTGTTGCGGTCGATACACACCAGGTAGACGCAGGATCATCATCGGCTCCTCTTTTTCAGGCGACATCGCACATCGCTGCGTGCGGCTACCCAGGAACCTCGGATTTCATGCGAACATCGCAGCATCGACTGCCCGGAACGGTTACATCGTCGCAGTTTGCGGAGTAGACCTGAGTCATGACAGGCAATGCGGACGCTCCTCAGGTAGCCGCGGCGTTTGCTTCCGCAGCAGATTCGCTCGACACACTCGCCGAAGCGATTGCCGGACTCCGGTCCAATCTGAACACGGACGAGCATCTCGACTCCATGCTCCAACGTCTGGCCGAGACCGCGGTCAAAGCACTGCCTGACGCCGATGCTGTCAGCGTGACTGTGTTGTCCACCGATGGCCCACGAACTGCTGCGTCCACCGCGGACTACCTTTCCGAGATAGATGACGCCCAGCACTCCGCTGATCGTGGTCCGTGCGTTGACGCCGCGCGCACGGTGTCCTCGGTTCGGGCAAAGGTGGGTGATCACGTCGACGAATGGCCGGAATTCACCGACGAAGCCCGCAAACAAGGCGTCCGGTCCTACTTGTCCGTGCCGATCACCATGGGCGAAGGGAACACCGAACTGCTCGGCGCTTTCAACGTCTACGGATTCGCCTCGACAGAGTTCAAGGCCTTCGACGAAGAGTTGATGAAATTGTTCACCGCCGGTGCGGGCGCGGCGATCGCAGATTCACGACGCTGGCGTCAAGCACACGAGCACATCGAACAGTTGCACTGCGCCATGGAATCTCGGGCCGAGATCGAACAAGCCAAAGGTGTCCTGATCGCCGTCCACGGCATCGACGCCGAGGAAGCATTCAGCCGTCTTGTGCAGCAATCGCAGAACACCAACGTGAAACTGCACGAGGTTGCCCGGATGCTCATCGATTCGGTGCGCCACCGCCGGCTCTGAAGATTCTTCGGCGCAAAACCCCGTTTTGCACCTTAAAGCAAGTCGCAAAACCCCGTCTTGTACCCCGAAGTCACAGTTCTCAAACGCATCCAGAGATGTTTCACCGAAACAGTTTTCGACCTGCGTGACTGCTGGCGGTCGAGCGGCGGCCCTCGTCCGAAATGTGGTTATCTGTTGAGAACCGGGACGAAAGAAGACCCGACCGTACCAGGGTGAGGAAAGGATCGTCACTGTGCCAATCGACCAGGTTCTTGTCGTAGTTCCCGCCCACAACGAAGCCGAAGACCTCCCCAATTGCCTTCGCGCACTCGCAACAGCGGCGTCGGCTTGCGTTGTCCCCGTCCGACTGGTTGCCGTCCTCGACAACTGTTCGGACGGAACCGCCGGTGTCATCCCCGACGGGGTCGAAGTACTCCGCGTCGAGCACCAGAACGTCGGACGTTCGCGAGCGACGGGCTTTTCCGAGTTCGGCCGAGAGTTGGGAGCTTCGGCGTGGTTCACCACCACCGATGCAGATTCGGTGGTCGGCCCCACCTGGATTGCGCGCCAATTGGAGTATGCGCGTACTGCGGACGTCGTCGCGGGAACCGTACGCATCGCGGATTGGGAAGGCCATCCACACTCCGTTCGCGAACGATACGAACGTATGTACCACGCACATCCATATGGTCGACACGGTCACGTCCACGGGGCCAACCTCGGTGTCCGCGCGGATATGTACTGGAGCGTCGGAGGATTCTCCGATCTCGAAGAAGACGAGGACGTCGATCTCGTCCGGCGGTTGAGCGAGGCTGGTGCCTGTATCGCGTGGGCAGAAGACATTGCGGTCACCACGTCTGCGCGTCTCGACGGCCGAACTCCGGGCGGCTTTGCCGGACATATCCGTAACCTGGGTTGTACGACCGCCGATAACGAAGAAGCGGAGCTGGCACGATGAAACGACTACACACACTCCTGGACGCAGGTGGACTGTACTTGCCGCTTCCCGGCGGCGGCGCGACAGCCGCGCGGTGGACCTCCCTGGCAGAGCTCACGCGCGAGAATGTGGTTCTCGGGCGGATGGCTGAGGCTCACACCGATGCCGTCGCGATACTCACCGAACTCGACGGGCCGGATCCCGAACCCGGGCAGCTGTGGGGAGTGTGGGCGGCCGAGCCACCCGAACCGGTGGTGAATGCGTCTGAGCACGTAGGGATCTGGACGCTCACCGGCCGCAAATTGTGGTGTTCCGGTGCCAACACCTGCACGCATGCACTGATCACCGCCTTGGTCGACGGAGTACCCTCACTCTTCGCAGTTGAGCTCGGACTACCTGGGGTGCATCCCGTTCCCGATTCGTGGAAGGCCGTCGGTATGGCCGAAAGCGACTCCAGCGCGGTCGACTTCGACATGGTTCCGGCGATACCGGTCGGGACGGCAGGCGACTACCTGAGCAGGCCGGGGTTCTGGCACGGCGCGATAGGCGTGGCTGCATGTTGGTACGGCGGTGCCTGCGGCGTTGCAGATCCGTTGTACGACAAGGCTGCAAGCAGCGACGATCCCTACCTACTCGCCCACCTCGGCGCGGTCGATGCGGCGCTGGCCGCAGCGCGCAACGCGCTCGCAGTCGCGGCGGCGGAGATCGACGCCGATCCTTTCGACGAAAATGCCGAGGCCATGCAGCGGGCACTCCGTGTGCGGGCAATTGTCGAGCGCGCCGCCACCGAGACCCTGGATCGGGTGGGACGCGCTCTCGGCGCCGCACCGCTCTGCATTGACGCCGAGCATGCCGCGCGGGTAGCCGACCTCACCGTCTACCTGCGGCAGAGCCACGCCGAGAAGGATCTCGCCGAACTGGGCCGGATTGCGGCCAAGGGGAAACGGCCGTGGTGAACTCGAAACTGTTCGCGCAGAAGCCTGTCGACGATGGCGGCACTCCCGAATCGACATGGCAGGAGTGGGGACGCAGCTTTCCGGAACTGGATCTCACCGGGTGCTCGCGATTGATCGTCGTCGCTCCCCATCCCGACGACGAAATACTCGGACTGGGTGGAACTGCTCTTATCGCAACGCTTTCCGGCATCGACGTTCACGTGGTGTCTGTCACCGACGGTGGAGCCTCACATCCCGATTCACCAACAGTGACTCAGCCTGAGATGGAACATCTCAGGCGGTCCGAGTCGGATCGAGCAGCGCGTGTACTCGGAATTCCCGCACCGGTTCGATTGAGCCTTCCAGACGGGAAGATCAGCGAGAACCGACAGGAGTTGACCGACCGTCTCAGCTCGATTCTCGGTGATTCCTCGGCGGGTACCTGGTGCGCCTCGACGTGGCGCGGGGACGGCCACCCCGACCATGAAGCCACCGGGGAGGCAGCGGCGAAGGCCTGCGCGGACACTGGATCACGATTGATCGAGTACCCCATCTGGGCGTGGCATTGGGCTGAGCCGGATCATGCAGCAGTCCCGTGGGAAAGGGCCAGAAGAGTGGCCTTGCCCTCCGACGTTCAGGCTGCAAAATCCGCTGCTGCCAATGAGTTCACTTCACAGATCGCCCCGCTTTCCGACCATCCCGCGGATACACCCATCCTCCCCCGACATGCGATGGAACGACTACTGCGACCGTACGAAACGGTGTTCGTATGACCGATCGTGAGCTTCCCGCGGACTACTTCGCCAAGATGTATGCGGCGCAATCCGATCCGTGGGACTTCGAATCCCGGTGGTACGAGCAGCGAAAGTACGCGCTCAGCGCCGCGATGCTCCCCAAACCTCGCTACCGTCGCGCATTCGAACCGGGATGCTCGATCGGGGTTCTCACCGAGAAGTTGGCAGAGCGCTGCGACAGCGTTCTCGCCACCGACATCGTCCCGGCCGCACTCGAGAGCGCCCGTGCGCGGCTTACCGGACGTGATGCCGAATTTCGTCTCTGGGCGTTGGGTGACGACTGGCCCGACGAGACCTTCGACCTCGTCGTCATCAGCGAAGTCGGCTATTACCTGACCTTCGAAAAGCTGATCGAGGCAATGCTGCGCGTCGTCGAGCATCTCGAGCCTGGTGGAACGCTGCTGTGCGCCCATTGGCGTCACGTCGTACCGGAGTATCCGCAGAACGGTGACGCCGTTCATTCGGCTGTGCGCCAGACACCGGGGTTGGCGCAGTTCGCGTCGTACCAGGACGAGGACGTGCTGATCGATGTCTTCGTGAAGGGTCCGCCGTCACCACCATCGGTAGCGCGTTCCGAAGGTCTGATCTAGAAGACCTGTGCGCGGTTGAGGAGTGTGGGGACTCCTCAACCGCGCACAGGGGTCAGTCTCGCTTCTCCAACGCGAGGTCCGTATCCGAGTGCAGTTCACCGACTTCGGTCTTGAGGATCCGCATCGACCTGCCAAGGCCGCGGGCCGCGTCGGGCAGCTTCTTCGAACCGAACAGCACCACGAGCACCACTGCAACGATTGCCCAGTGGGTCGGGCTGAGCGCGCCCATCAGGCGGGTTCCTTGCCATCGGGGTACACCGCGTCGACCTCTACCTCGACGAGCCAACCGGCAACGGGCAGTCCGGCAACCTCGAGGGCGAAGCGGGTGGGCCGAGCGCTGTTGCGCTCGATCGGAGCGATCGGCTCGGCAGTGCCCATCGGCACCAGCTCCGTATCACCGGTGTCGAGATTGGTATTGGCGAAGAACTGGCGGTACGCGCGATTCCATCCTGTGTAGTCGGCCTTGTCCGACCCCGGCGCGTTGTCCAGGAAGACGCGCATCGTCACGACGTCTTCGAGACTCAATCCCTGGGCTTCGAGGTTGTCGCGGATCTTCTTGAGTACGTTGATGCCCTGCGCCTCGGTGACGGTGACCCCGGCAGGCAGAACTCCGCCGGAGAACTGGCCGTCGATGTATGACTCCGGCGAACCTTCCGGCGCCGCCTTGTTTCCTGCCGACGGGCCGATGCCGCTGGTCGTGTAGATCTCGGTGTCGCCGCCGATCGCGACACCCTGAGCGATCATCGGGTTTGCCTGCCCCGCTTCGAGAATCGATTTGGAGACGAACGAACTCGATGTGGTCTCGGCGTCCGCCTCATCGGACGAGCAGGCCGTGGCGAAGCCCAGTAGCGCGGTGGCGGCAAATGCCGCTGCAAGAACCTTGGTGCTGCGAGATTTCATGATGTGACCTCCAGAGAAAGTGATGGAAAACGAAGCACGTCAGGCAGTTTGCGCAACACGCTGATGCAGATGGGTGACGACGTCCTGCGCGGACGTGAAGGCCCCGTGCTGCCAGGCGATGGCGTTGGAGAGGTGATCGCCGGCGAAGTAGATCCGGTCGACGGGGTCGAGCAGCTTGGTGTACTCGGGAGTTGCCATGCCGCCGTGGGAATCTCCCGCGCCAGCCCATGATGCCCAGGCGGATTCCGAATACTTGGTGCGACGCCAGCTTCCGGAGAAGGACGACGAGATGTCGCGAGTGTATTTGTCGCCGTGGATTTCTGCACCTTCGGCGATGGCCTTTGCCAGCCTCTGACGGTGGGTGAGCGATTCGAAAGCCTGTTGACGCTTACCCGAGCTGTAGTACGCGACCACGACGCCGCGGTCGGAGTTGTAGTGGTCGTAGGGGAACATGATCTGGGAGATGTCGCGGTCGGTGTTCGACGCGCCGCCGTAGATGCGGTCCTCCGTCTCCCACCACCGACGCGAGTATTCGATACCGAGCTTGCCCGACGACGACGGCTTGGCTGCATCCAATGCGAGCAGGATGTCGGAGGGCAGGTTGTTGTTCAGCCGCTTGATCAGGTGCGGTGGGATCGTGCAGATTGCGTAGTCGGCGGTGATCGACTTGGTGTTGCCGTCGACGACGTAGTCGACGGTGACGCCTTCCGGCACGTTCTTCATGCCGCTGACCTCGGCGCCGAACTCGATGTTGTCCATCCCGATCGCGTCCTGGAACTTGTAGTAGATCCGGTCCATGCCGCCGACGGGGGTCATCATCGTCATGGCCTGGTCGTAACCGAACTCGAAGGAGAATGCACGTCCGATGCCGCCCTGGATGACATCGCTCATCCCGAATGGTTCGATCTCGGTTCCGAAGTTGAGGCCGGCGCCCGGCTCGGCGGAGTGTCCTCGACGCGAGGATCCGACGTAGCGGCCGTCGCTGGAGAGATCACCGAAGTCGGTGAGGAAGGACGAGAGTGCTTCTTTGTCTTCCTTGCTCAAGACCTGGTCGAGAGCGCCCTGATTGGTGGCCTTCTGCAGCAGCTCGGACATGTATCCGTAGGTGTCGGCTTTGGCTGCTCGGTAGGTGATCGACTGATTCGCCAGCGGCTTGTTGCCGGTGTAGTTGACGAAGGTGTTCGCATTCTGGTTTCCGAACATCTGCAGTTCGACGCCCAGTTCGCGGCAGTAGTCGATGGTGTTGTGACTTTGCGGAATACGCGTCGCACCGAGGTTGTAGAAGTGCCCCTCGGAGAACGTACAGGTCTGTGTCTCACCGTTCAGGTCGGTTTCTTCGGTGCCGTTGCGGATCGACCACACCCGACCACCCGGCCGGTTGCGCGCTTCGAGGACAGTGACCTTGTATCCGGCCTTCTGCAGTTCGTAGGCGGAGCACAGACCGGACGGTCCACCGCCGAGGATCACGACGGAGTGATTTCCCTTGACCTTTCCGATCAGGTCACCCGCGGCAGGTGCCTGAAATCGCCTCGGCGTCGACGCCACCGCCGGTGCCAGGCCGATGGACGACATAGCACCGAGTGCCAGGCCGGCACCGCCGGTGATTCCCAGACTGCGCATGAAAGATCTACGTGTGTATGGCATTCGAGCTCCCCAGTGTGCTCCCGGTGACCCGGGTGGTTGGTGTTGAACACAGACTTCAGGAGCGTTGGGTCCGGAACTTGACGCGCAGGAAACAGTCAGTGGGGACCGAGTGAGAAACCTGCGAGCATCAGCATCGGGCTCTCTCACCCGAGTGCGATCAGCGGAAGCATGTCCGCAATATCCGCGTTACAGAACCGGACTAGCGTGACGCGACATGTCCGCTCTCACCGAAGCTATCGCGCGGTCCTTCACCACGCGCGAGAAGCAGCCCCCGGCGCGATCACCGCTGCGCGCGTTGGGCCGTCGGCAACTCTCGGGCGCCGAAGTGCTGGCCCAGTCGGTGGCAACCACCGCCCCTGCTGTGTCGATGGTCGTTCTGCCCGTCACCATGCTGACACACGGCCGATTGTTGAGCGGGATGATCACCATCATCGCGGCCACCGTGCTGGTGACGCTCATCGCTTTCTGCGTTTCGCAGTTCACGCGCCGAATGGCAGCATCGGGCGGGCTGCACAGCTTCGTCTTTCGTGGCCTGGGCACCCGGGCAGCATTGACCACCGGCATCGCCATGCTGGTCAAGTACGTCGGCAGCGCGGTGATGACGCTCTATCACGGAGGACAGGTCGCAATCGCATTGCTCGGCTTCGCGGGTGTGCACGTGGACAAGACTTTTCACGTCATCGCGCTCTATCTGGGGATAGCCCTGCTGATTCTCGGTGCCCTCGTTCGAAGTGTCAGATTTGCTGCTCTCGCGATCCTCGTCGTCGAAAGCTGTTCACTTCTGTTCATCGTCGGGCTCATGATTCTGGGCGGTTCCGGAAGCCAACAAGCACAGATCGTTCCGCCCACCTCCGGCCACGGGCTGTTACTCACCGCCCTGGCTGCCGTGTTCGCTCTCGCCGGATTCGAGAGCGCGGCCTTCTTCGGCCCCGAATCTCGTCGACCGCTGGTAACCGTCACCCGCACAGTCCTTCTCACCCCGATCATCTGTGGATCGCTCTTCATCTTTGCGGGCTGGGCCGCTTGGTCGGGACGTAGCGACACCCTCGTCAACGCCTATCTCCACGGAACAGCGACGGGTGTGAGTCCAGGTGTCGTCATCGCGCTCAACGTCGGTCTGGGGTGCTCGTGGCTGGCGTCGTCGATGGCGTCGTCCAACGCTGCGTCGCGTCTGGTCTACTCGTTCGGCGTCGAACGCCTACTCCCCCGCCGGTTCGCCTCGGTTCACAGCGCATTTCGCACGCCCTACTTCGCGCTGACCGTCGTCGTCTGCACAGTTCTGGTGGGCGGCGGAGCCTTTGCCATCCTTGGACGCGGAGAGATTTTCGACGACGTTCGACTGACGGTTCGCGGTGCCGTCATCGTTGCCTATGCACTGGTGGCGATCGCATCGGTTGTCTTCCTGACGCGTATCGGAGAGCACACTCCCGGCGTTCTCGCAGCCGCGTCGTGTGGAAGTGGTGCCGGTGCGATAGTTCTCGGTTACCTCGTTTACGCCAACACGATCGACCATGCGTACGTTGCACCGATCGCTGTGCTCGTGATCCTGACCTCGGGCACGCTCTGGCAGTTCTACCTGCGACGCCGAAGCCCCAAGAGCCTGCTGCACGTCGGCGCGTTCGACAGTCCCGAAACCGAGGACGTACTACCAGGAGCTGGGGTGTTCGCCACCGACGCAGCCGGAAACATCGTGCTGGTGGGCGAGCCGACTGCCGGCGCCCGCTGATGGTGGGCCGACCACGCGACCTCGGTGGGCACGAACCCCGAGCGGTTCAGCGCGCCCTTGCCCTCCTCGAGTCGGCGGCCAGGCTCGGATCGGGAGCCACCGCCAAGGACATTGCCGCCCTTGCCGACATCCCACCTGCCACTGCGTATCGGTTGCTCAACATCCTTGTCGCCGACGGTTACCTGGTTCGGATCGCCGACCTCTCCGGCTTCGCGCTGGGCCGACGCACCCGTGAATTGGCCGGGGCTGCCGCCGAACCCACCCCCGTCGACAATTCGGTGCTCCTCGAAGAACTCCGCGAACAGCTACGGTTCGGCGTCTACCTCGCGTCGTTTGCAGAGAACAGAATTCGACTGGTCGATCGCGATCCAGACCACGAGCTCAGCGGCGAACGGACGCTGGTCGCAGCCGTTCACGCGTCGGCTATCGGGAAGCTGCTCCTCGCCAGCCGACCCGAATTGGCCGAGGCCCCATTGCGAAAGGTCACCGCACACACCATCACCGACGGCGACCAGTTGGAACTCGAACTCTCTCGGATCCGGCGCGGCGAGCCCGCCCGTGAGGTCGACGAGATCCGTGTCGGACGCTCCGCCGTCGCCGTCCCGATCCACGACGCGGAAAGGTGTGTCGTCGGTGCCTTGGCTGCGATAGGTCCGACCGGCAGACTTTCCGTCGACGACGTAGACCTGGTCGTGCTGTTGCGGGAGTACGCGGAACGCATCGTTGCACCGACGATGTCGAAGGCAAGCTGAAAATCAGAGGCCGAACACACGTTTGGCAAAGCCGAGATGCTCGTCAGCCCAGCCGATGACGCCGAGCGTGGAATCGAGATTCTGCGGCGGAGTGCGCACCAAGGTGTCGCGTCGGACGAGTCGGTCGAAATCGACCTGAGCGCGGTCGAACTGGACCCCGGCCGTGACCATGATGTTCGCCAGTTCTTGCGCCATCACCCCGTACGCGACTGTCGTGGGATGAACGCCGTCGAGCGAGAAGAGGCCGCCCGACGCGCGGCCGCCGCGACCGTCGGCGGAGAGGAACAGCGAGTCCGGCACGGGTTGCAAGTCGGTCAGTGCTTTGGGGAGGGGGTACGGCGTCCACCATGACGGCCGCGCATTGACGTCGGTGACGTAACGCCGTGAGGCCACGCGCTCGAGCAACCCGGCAATATCGCAGAGGTACCAGTCCTTCCCCACCCGACGGGCATTCGCGACGGCTTGCTCGATTCCGTCGTTGTACACATCGATTGCGGTATCGACGGCCCACGCCTGTGCGCCGGTGATGTGTTGATCGCGCTGTGGGTCGAAGTCTGTGTCGCGCACCCACGGTCGCGCGTAGTACGGGAAATAGCGGGATCCGATTTCGATCTTGCCGCCGAGCCCGTGGGCGATCGGTGCGATGGTCACGTGTGGGACGGTGCAGAGGATGACGTGCTGGGCGTTGATCTTGCGGATCGCGGCCAGCACCTCGGCGTACTCCGACGCGAAGTGCTCGGGCTGCCACACCGTGTATTCGCGCTTGCCGTCCGGGTCACGGAAGTTGTTGCCGCTCCACTCGACTCGGAGTTCGGTGACGGTGCGGAGCGCATTGTTGGCCCCGAGAAAGACGATCAGAGTTTCGATGCCTTCCTTGCCCAGTTCCGCTGCCGCGTCGAACGCCGTCATGCGCTTCTCTGCCTCGGAGCCTCGCGGCAGAACTCTCAGTGCGGCGCGTTCGCCGTTGTTCTCGACGATCTGGCTGATCAGGTCGTCGTGCGGTTCGTGCAGGGCTGCCTCACACCCATGTGCGGTCTTGGTCAGAGCGTCACGAAGATCCCACCCGTAGACCGAAAGGCTGTGATTGATCGCCGAGAACGTCGGCGCTTCGCTGCCCGGCCCACGCTCCCAGTAGTCCTCCACCTGGTCCATGAACTCGCGTGCAGCAAAGAGTGCGAGCGGAACCTCCCAGAGGTCGAGCCGTGGGCCGAAGCGCTCTTCGAGGGTGCGGAGCAGCAGTTCGATGTTGAGTGGGAGCCCGCCCGGACCGCCGTATCGGGGAAAGCGGAACCGATCGAGCCAGCCCAACTGGTGAGCAATGATCGACGGATACGACAGCTCGGTATTGAAGACCGCCCCGCTCTGAAATCCCTGCGACAGCGAGTCGCCGATGACCACCAACCGGTGTGGAGCATCTCCCGCAGGCGGAACTACCGGAATCCCGACTGTGGGATCGAACTGCGGAATCCTGGGTCCTCCGGCGGCTGCGGCCACGACGTCGTCGGGAGTATCGGATGGAAGTTCCACGCCCACTCACCTCCGGAAAGTCCAGCTGGTCAGCTGATCAGTGGTGGCTTACGCCGATCGGCATTGTCCTGATCCGATTGCTTCTCTATCGACCTGACAACCTCGTCGGCCCACTGTTGATTTCGGCCGTCGAATTCTGCGCGGTCCCGGCGCGCGATACCGCGTCCGACCAGGATGGCAATCGGAATGGAACACACGACCCATACGAGTAGTACGCCTCCGACAATCCACCACATACTCAGTAATTGTGCCCGATTCGCCGACCGTTGTGCTCCAGGTCGAAACTTCTGCCCGAATCGTGGCGTTCAATTGAGGTGAGCTCGCAGGTCAGTAACGATCGGCGTCGACGGTTTCGCGGACCTTACGGACCTGATTCCAACCACGAGCGGCGATGCCGAAGGCAACAAGCGACATCAGATCCGAGACCGTCAGACCGTGTTCTCGATTCAACGACCACAAGACCTGACCTTCCAGCGGGCCGTTGAAGAAGAGCCACGCCACTCCTGCGCAGACGGTCGCAACAACACTGGCCTTCGACGGCTTCATCAAGCACACGGTGCTGGTCACGAACAACAAGTTCATGAACACCAGACCGTAGAAAATTCCGATCATGCGACTCCCCCCGAAGTTGGTTCGTTCAGCTGCGGTTGAAGTTCAGGTACGCCTTCGACGGAGTCGGGCCGCGCTGACCCTGGTACTTGGATCCGGCCTCGGAGCTTCCGTAGGGGAACTCTGCAGCGCTCGACAGCTTGAGCAGGCAGAGCTGCCCGATCTTCATTCCCGGCCACAGCGTGATCGGCAGGTTTGCGACGTTGGACAGCTCCAGTGTGATGTGGCCACTGAAACCCGGGTCGATGAAGCCGGCAGTGGAGTGCGTCAAAAGGCCCAGGCGCCCGAGGCTCGACTTACCTTCGAGGCGGCCAGCCAGGTCGTTCGGCAGTGAGCACACTTCGAGAGTCGAACCGAGAACGAACTCGCCGGGATGAAGCACAAACGGCTCGCCCTCTGCTGGTTCGACCAGGCTGGTCAGCTCGTCCTGGCGCAGTGCCGGGTCGATGTGCGTGTACCGCGTGTTGTTGAACACCCGAAACAGACCATCCAGGCGCACGTCGACGCTCGACGGTTGCACCATGGAATCGTCGAAAGGGTCGATACCCAGACGTCCAACGGAGATTTCGGCACGGATGTCACGATCGGAGAGCAGCACAGGTAGAGGTTACCGGTTCTGCGGGCAGTGCCGACCCATCGATGGGTGCGATCACACTGTGGTTACCGAACACGATGCGCGGGTTCTGGACTCCCACGGCAGAGCCCAGCCCCACCTGTCTTGAGTTCTCCACCCCGAAAGGCGTTCCCGCGCAAAATTTTTAGACGAAACATCCGCCAATTTTGCCGACTTCGACACGCGCCTTCTCTTCAACGACGGCCAGTGATACGTCTGCTCGAATGCTCGTCTGATAATGTTCGGAAAGCACGTTGATCGGCGGTGAAAACACGTCCGGTCGGCTGCGACGCCGATGTAGTTCAATGGTAGAACATCAGCTTCCCAAGCTGAATACGCGGGTTCGATTCCCGTCATCGGCTCCACCGATTCTCCGCAGTTCAGAGCCCTTTTGGGGCAGGCGAACTTCGCTTGTTTGGGCCCCAAATCCTGTGACAGCTACACGGCAGGTACACAACCTCCTCCATTCAGTGATCAGTCAACATGCATCCAACGCAAATCGGGGTGCTAGCCTCAATCTTTCATGAGAGGCCCCTGGTCGACCCGTGTGCAGTCGGGATGCTGCCAGATTCCACTTCTCCGGAGTCGTGTTCTTTCCGCTCGTGCCAACAAGATTCACCGTGATTTAGGTCGGCGCCGGCAACGCCTCCAGCCTTGCCAACGCTGCCGTGATCAGTCCGGACCACGGCGCCCGCTCCGATAGGCGCAGGCGCGTTTTCCGAGCATGGCGGGCGAGGCGCCCGGCAATCGAAAACAGTCGCAAGCGGAGTCGTTTCGGTTCCCACCGCCGTGCATCACTGCTGGCCAACGCCAATATCTGCATACATGCTGTCAACTCGGAAGCGAGCGTGACGATCGCCAACCAGATCGCATTCTGCGCGAAACCGTGCAACGGCAAGTTCGTCGAACCCGTGTCCTTGGCTGTGCGGATTCGGTCTTCCCAGCGAGCCCGACGACGGTGCCGCAGCTCCAAGGTTTGCAGGCTCCCGACGACTGTATTGGTCACGAACGCGGTCAACCGCAGACCGTTACGGTCGGTCAGCAGTTGAGCGCCGGGATGGGGTCGTTCTTTACGCACGATGAGCCGCATTCCTGCAGGCCAGCCCGGCAAGTGGACGAGCCCGATCAGTTCTGCGACCCGGCTCCGTCTCGGATGCCGCTACCCGAATCGAGTGCCGGTATCCACAGATCTTCGGGAATGTCATCAACCGCCTCTGCCATCGCGTCGGTCAAGGTGAACCCGACCGAATACGACAATCGCCGGGCGGTCAAATATTCGAGGAAGGCATGGGTGCCGCCTGCACCGTCGGTGCGGATCACCACTTTCTTCCCGACGCCGCCGCTGGTTCGGAACGGCAACTGCGCCAATGCTTGTCGGGTCACTTGAATGTGGTCGGCAGCGGTATTGGAACCGGCGTTGCCTGGCCGCAGCAGGAAACTCAAGGGTTCACCTGTGCCGTGTTCACCGTGGTCGACGAACGCCAAAAGAGGATGGAGACCGTAGCCCCGCTTGAAATTCGGCGCAGTTTTCTCTTTCTCCGAATGGGAGGTCACGAGGGTGGCATCGAGGTCGATGATCAGTGGTTGCTGCGGGTCGATGTGGTGGTCGGGTGCCTGGTCTCCGGCGTGGGACCACGCTGTTTTTCGGGCTGCAGCTCGGGCGGAGTTGATCGCGGACTGTGCGGCCGGTTCGTCGGCGGCGAGGATGCTGATCAGGCGAGATACGGTCGCGTCGGATGCAACCGGCCCGAACAGGGCCGGTTGTTCACGCAGGGGCGCGATGTCTGCGAGGCAGTCACCACCGACGCCCCGAATAGGATCAGCAACCAAATGTCACAGCGACGCCGGTTTGATCACGCGAGTATGCACCGTGAGCAGAATTCACACAGAGGTCGATTTAATGTGCATCTGCTCAAACAGCATTCTCAGCTCCAGGTGATCGAATACGTCTGCTGGCGCGAGTGCCCTTGCCACGTTGAGGCAGCTACCGATCTCGGACGCGAGCGGGAGCTGTCTCCGATGTTGACCACGATGGACCTGTACCTAGTTGGCACCGATAAATTTAGTCGTCGACCAGGTAGCCGGTGGAAACGCTTCGGTCTTCGGCCTGATTACGGGCGGCCGCACTATTTGGTGAGGATCGGTCGGTCGCCTCTTGAAATGTAATTGGCGAATCGTTCAATTCCTGCTTGTGAGAAGCTCCCTCGGCCTGCGCGTTTCAGTGCGGCTTCGACGAATGGGAGCGGTTTCCTGCGGTATGTGCGGTAGATGCTGTCGAGTACTGGTTGCAGTGCCCGGCGTGCGAGGTCTGCTGTTTCCGGGTCTGAACCCCCGAACTTCACTGTCACATTCGGCATAAATACCCCTGTTGGTCGAGTGTCCGATTCCCTGGTCGGAAGCGTACGTATCGGGATTGCGAATCAGTACAGAAACACCAAAACGGGGCGCTAAGTCCCTACTTGCGGTGGATGCGATTCCGTCTTTGGGTTGACGAAAGGGGCCCGACCGCGGCGTGCGGTCCGGCTTCTGTTCTACGACTCCGGGTTACGCCCCGAAGCCGAGGCTGCGGTTTGGCCTGCTTCACGTTGGGTGGCGAACTGCCGATGCTGACGGGTGTTTGCGTCAACGCATAGCAAACTCCCCAAGCTACAACGCCCATGCAGAATGACCCCCGCGACATAGTTGCCGTCATCGAAGAGGTGGCCGAATTCATTGAGGCGATAACTACCGGCCACCCGAAGGTGCCCCGTCCCGTGGTCGACCACCTAGATCGGCGGTTCCACGGTTCCCCAGAAGCTCAATGCCTGTGCGCAGCGCCCCGGGGATCTGGAAGTCGTAGCTGGTCTGCATCCAAGCTGTTCCATCAGCCTCTGCGATGAATATCCCGATGGGTAGCGCTCGGAGACCAAGGCATCGGTGCCAGATTCCGCGATCTCATTGCCAACATGCCCCACGACGTTCTATGGTTCATTACATGAGTAATGAACCAGTGAACACCGGGCGTCGATCATCGTGATCGACGACGGACGACCACTGTTCCAGCAGATCGCCGAGCAGATCGAAGGCTCGATCATCGACGGCTCACTGCCGGAAGACGGGCAGGTGCCCTCAACCAACGAACTGGCGGCGTTCCACCGAATCAATCCGGCGACGGCAGCCAAGGGCCTCAATCAACTCGTAGGCGAGGGGCTCCTCTACAAGAAACGGGGAATCGGAATGTTCGTCACCGTCGGCGCCCGCGACGCACTCAGGTTCAGGCGACGAGAAGCGTTCGCGCGCCAATACATCGAGCCGTTGGTCATGGAGGCCGACCGCCTTCAGATTTCCCTCGACGAACTCAAATCCATGCTGGACGACAGGAAGGCGGACCGATGAACTCAAGCACGACAACGACCAAGTCGCACGTCAGGCGTTTCGACGAGACTGAACTCGTCGCCTCGATGCGAGCAGTGAACAGAAGCTACGGGGACGTCGATGCGCTCTCGGACGTCTCGTTCGAGATCGGCCAGAACAAGATCTACGGCCTGCTCGGCCGTAACGGCGCAGGCAAGACTACGATCATGCAGATACTGACCGGACAGGACCTGCACACCAGCGGCGACGTCGAGGTATTCGGCGCTGCCCCTTTCGAAAATGCCGACGTCTTGGCGAACGTGTGCTTCGTCAAGGAAAGCCAGACGTACCCCGAGGACCTCAAGGTCAAGCATGTACTCGTCGCCGCCGGCCATCTGCTCCCGAATTGGGACCACGCGTTCGCCGAGACACTGCTCGACGATTTCCAACTTCCACTGTGCCGCAAGGTGAAGAAGCTCTCGCGCGGCATGCGGTCAGCGTTGGGAGTGATCATCGGACTTGCCTCCCGTGCACCGCTCACGCTCTTCGACGAGCCGTATCTCGGCCTCGATGCCGTTGCACGCCAACTCTTCTACGATCGTCTGCTTGCCGATTATGCCGAACATCCTCGCACTGTAGTGCTTTCGACTCACCTTATCGACGAGGTAGCCAATCTGCTCGAGCACGTGATCGTCGTAGACAGCGGCCGGATTGTCGTCGACGAGGACGCAGACGCACTGCGAGGTCGCGCCGTAGTGGTATCCGGCCCCCTTGATGCGGTGGATGCTGTTGCCGCGTCCGGCAGGGTCCTGCGCCGGGAGACACTAGGCTCCCACAGCCGAATCATGTTGCAGGCCGATGTGACCGAGACCGAGCGAATCCGACTGCGGGAGGCGGGAGTCCAAGTGGAACCGGCATCTTTGCAGGAACTTGTCATCGCGACTTCGACGCAGCGCAAGGAGATCACCGCATGAGCATCGCAACGACAGCGCCCCGGACGGTCCCGAAGGCGCCCACCCGGTCCAGGATCGGTTCCGTCCTCCAACTGCACACGGTCGCGTGGCCGTTGCTGATCGCCTGGCCGGTGGGCATCCTTTTGATCTCTTTCCTCATCAGCTTCACCATCTACGCGATCGTCGGAAACGAGCAGGGTGAGGGATTCACCGGCAGTGTGTTCTCCGTTTACGGTTTCGTGCTGGCGTTCTACCTCCAGTCGATGACCCAGACGTTCCCGTTCGCGCTCGGGCTGAGCGTGACTCGCCGCGAGTTCTTCACTGCCACCACGATAATGGCGTTGGCACAGTCCGCAATCTTCGCAATCGCGCTACAACTGCTGTCAGTGGTGGAGTCCGCCACCAACGGCTGGGGTGTGCACATGCGCATGTTCGGCATCGCACGCTATTTCACCGACAGCGCAGCCGTTCAGTTGCTCGCGCTGTTCGCGACGCTGCTGCTGACCAGTTCGATCGCAATGCTGACAGGTGCGATCTACCAGCGATGGAGGACCACCGGTCTGCTCGCCTCTCTCACCGGTCTCTTCGGTGTGCTCGGCCTGTCAGCGATCGTAATCACCTGGGCCAGCTGGTGGCCGGCGATCGGTTCGTGGTTTGCCGATACTTCCCGAGTGGTGCCGATGGCACTACTTCCATTGGCCCTGGCCATCGCCTGCATAGCCGGAGCCTGGGTCACTTTACGTCGAGCAACGCCCTGACCGAGTAATCATGTGCGACGCCAGATGTCGCACCGTGTCCGAGTGCCCCTCGGATCGACACCGTCCAGGCAGTTCGGCCCCTTCCTCAGCCCAGGGAGGGGCCGAACTTCACAACAGGGATATCGCGTCCCCGGGGTCCCCTCTACTGCCGAGCCACTCGCTCGACAAAACTCGAAGCACGCAGCACCAGTTCATCTTTCCGGTCCTGGCGCGCAGCGGCGGCATCGTAGCCGGCATACGGGAGCGGGGGGTCGTTACGAACATTGGCCGAGCACTGGAAGTCTCGGCAGATCAGTGTTCCGACTGTGCTGCCACGTCGACCAGCGGGCCCGGCCAACTTGGCGCCGTAGAAGACGACCTCGTTGGGAAGGCGCGTGTCACGGCACCAGGAACACTGGGCACGCGACCGCGGAGTGGCTTGCGCTTGAACGAGCAAGACTCCGATGATCTCCCCGTCGAGTGTCGGGACGATCGCGTAGGCGCGTCGGCCCATTTTGGGATCTCGCCAGCCCAGATAGTCGAGAGCGTCGAAGTCGATGGTGTCGAAGCCATCCGGCAACGTGAGATCAGTCTTCTCCTTACGGCTCGCGTTGACGAGGCTGGAACGAACAGATGTATCGGTCAAAATGATCATGGGTGTATGCCAATCGTGGATCGGTGAAGGTGGGTACAGCTCATGGCCCGACCAGCACCTAGTGCTGTCGGGTCCGAAATGCGCTATCTGCTGCCGGCGAAGACGACGCCGACAACCCCCTCACGCCCATGGGGCATCACGATGTCCACACCCCGATGGTAGCCACAGGTCCTCGACACGGGCCACTCGATTTATCGACGCACTTCATGCGTGAAATGGCGCGGTGAATCAGTCACGCCAGACCGCCGTGAACTCGTACCAAGGTCCGCCGAGGTGCTTTGCGGAGAAATCGTCGAACCCCGTTGGTGCGCCGCTGGGCGAGTACACCCATCCACTCGTGGTGGTGAACATGCTGTCGTTGTCGATGAAGTAGACCTCATCGGGACGTACGACATGGGCACTGCTGATCTCGAACTGGCCGATCTCGAGCTCTTCCACAGTCGATCCAGGCTGCTCCAGGAGAGCAATCGCGACGGTCTCGAACTCTCCGCTCTTGTCGAGGAAAGTTGCCGGCGGCATCAACAACACCGCAGCGACCGCGACGATAACGGCAACCGGAGAGGGCAGGATCCACCACGACCACCGTCGGTCCTGGCCGAGAACGTAGAGCGTACGAACCGCCCACACCAGACCAACAACGATCAAGGTGAGCAGAGCCGCAGCGCTGACGAGGAGAGGATCGAACCACCTGAAGTCACCGAATGGCGAAGGCCACCACCCGTAATGCCGGCAGACCAACGCAATAAGCGGAACAACGGTGAATGACAGAAGAATCGGCCCCGGCGGCTTGGACGACTCGGGAGGGTCAGCTACCAACCATTCACCCAGCGACTTCGGCCTTCTCATCACCCCACCGTATCTGCAGGTCATGGCAAACTCAGCTACACGGCGAATACCTTTGCAGTACAAGCACTCTCGTTCCACTCACAACAACCAACGCAGCGATCGGCACTCTCGCCGCAACCGACACAGATGGACAAACCTCACAATCCGCAGATTCAACGTGCCGATCATGCGACAATCGGACGGTGAACGAGACCGCGAGTGGAGTTTCGCACCCGTACCGATCGCGGCTGTCGACCGTCGGCATCCTCTTCGCCGCCGGCCTGCTGTGGTCCACTCCCCTCTCCGCAGCCACGCCCACCGAAACCGGGCCGGCCAGTTGCGTACCATTCGGAACCGCCCAACTGCCACCCGGCGCACCCTCGGGAGGCGGACGAGTCGGGTTGGAAAACCTTCCGTTGTTCAACGGCACGGCCGCCCCCTCTTCCATTGAGATTCGCACGCCAACAACCCAATTCAATCGATTCTGGGACTTTGCACTGGTCGACCACGACTTACTCGCTCGTCCGCGGGCACCCGGCGAGCCAACGACCGAGCCATGGCGTTTCGTGCCGATGCCCGAATGCCTACGTGGACGACTGGTCGGGATATCACTGGACGACGACGAACTCGTCGCAGTCGACGACAACGGCTGGATTTACACGATGGACAACGCCTCCCAGGACCCGCTCCTGTGGAACTGGACTTCCGCGTGGGGTGCGCCCCTGTGGAGTGGTCCAGGCCGACAACTTCCAGGAGACCGGCCGAACGGGTGGGCACTGAGCGTCTCGTCGCCTTGGGACAATCAAACTTTCATCGACATCGCAGGACGGATTCACTTCGTCGGACTCGCCAAGATGACGATGATCCCCACGCTGACCGCGGACGGCAGCCGAATAACCTACGCAGACCCGTGGCTGCCCAACGACGACAGCTACGAGATCGGCGGCCCGCTCGGCGGACGATTCCAGGCGGACTCGCTGTCGGCGGCCGGATCAACCACTTTCGTGATGAACAAGTACGGCGACATGTACACCCGCACATTTGATTTCGATTCTTCGGGATCGGACTCGATCTTCTTCCGCTACAGCTGGGAAGATCAGTCGGACAAGCCGTCGGCACCCAACCTCGTGGCCGAAACACTGGACCGCAGCACCGCCGCGATCCAACTTCCGGCACCGGACTGGGTGCACCAGCCCAAGATTCCCGGTGAAGTCACATCCGCGATCAGTGTGCACTCACTCGGCCCCGGCCCGAACCGGCGGGAGTTGCGTGTCGAGGGCCGCCGCGGCGCCGAATCCGGTTTCTGGCACAAGGATCTCGTCGGGGATGCTTGGGAGTTCACGCCGACTGGCGCGTCCCTCCTCGGCACACTGATCGAAAACGCGCCGACAGACCGGTCGACGGATACCCTGTCCCCCGCTGCCCCCTGGCACTTGTCCACGACCTTGCCCGCCCGCGACGGCGCCATCGACGGTCAGACTCTGATCGACATCGGGTTTCCGTACTCTGTGGTGGATCCGCGCATGCTGGACGCGATCGGCCAGTATTCACAACCGTCCGGATACCGACTGGACGTGGACCATTTCGACCCGGTCGCCACCACCCGGACCGCGACCGTGACTGCACCGGATGGCACGGTTCTTCCGGTCGTCCTGCACACCGCCGACGGACTACGGATGACTCCCCGCGCATCCGGCCTCGATGCCGATCCGCGCCACCTCGTCGGGGCAATCGAGATCCCGTCGGACGCGTACGCGGATCGGGCATCGAACCCCGCTCTGAACGCGTTCGTGCAGGACTGGATGCGCGGAAACCCCATTGCCGCGATCACGCTCAGCGCCACCGACCACGACTTGGTGATCCGCTAGCCGAAACCAGCGCCGTCCACCGTGTCGCCTCGATTAGGCTCAGCAGATGGTCGACACCACACCCGACGTGCCGATATCACCCGTCGACGCTGCGAGCTTCCAGCTCGGTGTGGATGTCCAGCCGTACCTGGTCACTATTGCCGGTCTGCTCTCTCCGGGCGGCTTTGTCGACAGCGACGGTCGACCGGATCTAGCGCATCTTCACCGAACACTCGCCGCGCAGATCGCGCAGGAACCGTTGTTGCGGCAACGACCGATTATGCGGAATGGGTCATGGTGGTGGACGGAAAGCAACATAGAGGTCGACCTCCATGTCTCACTGGAGGAACGCGGTCCCACCGAACCCGACTTCGAAGCAGTTTGTGGTCGACTTGTGATGCAACCCCTTGACACCACCCGACCGTTGTGGCACATCGCATTGATTCCTGTAGCTCGAACCGGTCAGTGCGGCATCGTCATTCGAGTGCATCATGCGGTTCTCGACGGCGCCAGGGCCAGCGACCTTTTCGAGCGCTTGTTCGCCTCGCCTGATTCGAAAAGACCCGACCCAGGGGCGCCACCAACGGCGAAAACCGGCCACTCCCCCGAGCCACACATCCCCCAGAAGGCCAGTTCCCTGGACCTCCTCCGATTTCGAATCGGGACGTTCCTACATCGGCCGATCCGATCACGGGTACTGCTCGGCACAATCGGCACCACGAGATCCATCGCTTCCGTCAGCACCCGGACCGCTCCGGTCGTGCGCGGTGCGCAAAGTGCGGGAGGCACATTGAACGATGCCTACCTCGTTGCAGCGGGCACCGGACTGCGATTCATCCTCGAAGATCGTGGCGAGTCCATTCCGAAAACGATCGCCGTATCGGTCCCCGTCGCAGTCACAGCAATCGGAGACGCACGCAACGCCGTCGGATTCATGATCATCGACCTCCCACTTCAAGAAACAGACCTGGAACGTGCCGTCGCAATCGTCGCGAAGCAAACTGCGGCCGCAAAACCGTCCGCACGTGCGGCAGGAACAACATTTCGGTCGCCGCGTGTAGCCGGCATCTTCGACAAATTCGCGAAGCGACAGCACATGATCGGTGCAGTGGTGTCCAATGTTCACGGACCACGCGGTCCGCTCACGCTCGACGGGGCAGCGCTCGTCCAACTCTGGCCGCTCGGCCCGTTGGCGGGCAATGTTCGAATCGGCTTCACAGCAGCGTCCTACAACGACAAATTCTGGATCGGAATCCAGACCGATGCCGAGCATCTCCCTCCGGCAAGCAAGATCGCGCAAGCCGTAGAACGAGCTCTCGACGAAATAGCCAGCACCACAAGCTGACTGGTACTTCATCACACTCGTTCGAGGCGGATCGAACCGAGGCATCTGCGGATTCTTGAACCCAGGTGTCCTGATCCAGCAGGACTCGAGTGATCGCGTGATCACCGAACAGCCACGCCCCCCAGATGCTCCCGAAAATCTAGCCGAAGTTCAGTCGAAGAATCTGGCACTCAAGGTTGCAGAGTGCCAGATCGGTTGGTTATCATGTTCTCGCACAGTGAGTTCGGTCGCCGTCGAGGTGACGGTGGCCTTTCTTAGACGATACGGGAGGTGTGTTGCTGTGCTTCGTTTCGATCCCTTCACCGACATCGACGCGATCACCAAGTCCTTGCTTGCTACCGGAACCGGCAGCAACCGAAGTCCACGTTTCATGCCGATGGACCTCTACAAGATCGATGATCACTACGTCCTTCACGCCGATCTTCCCGGCGTCGACCCGGGATCGGTGGACGTACAGGTAGACGGCTCGACCCTGACCTTGACCCCGCACCGCAGTGCTCTCTCCGAAGATGGAGTGACGTGGCTGGCCAGTGAGCGTTTCACGGGAACGTATAGAAGGCAGCTGTCCATCAGTGAGGACATCGACTCCGAGCGGATCGTCGCCTCGTACGACAACGGCGTGTTGACCGTGAGCTTGCCGATCGCAGAGAAGGCGAAACCGCGGCGGATCGAAATCGCGTCGGGGCCGCCGTCCAGCACTGCCAACTCCGAGGCAGAAACTCAGGGACAGATCGAAGCCTGACCTGAACGGCTTGGCACGAAATCGACTGTAGAAGAACCTTTCATCCAGGAGGTCCACTATGCCCGCGCCAATCATGGCCCCCGCCGCAGCTCTGGCTGAACCGGTCGTCTGGAACGAAGATCCGCAGCGACAAAAGTGGTGGACGCGCATACTCGCGGCCAGCTCGCCGGAGAATTCATCCAACGACGAATTTCAACCCTGACAGGACCCGACCGCGATCGCCGAGTGCGTTCACCCGCAACTGAATTGAGGTCTTCCGTCCGTCTATTCGGGCGGACGGAAGGCCGTATTCAGTCGTCAAGCCCGGGCGAAGCCTGAGGATCGTTCCACGACGCAAGCCGAAGATTCACCAACCTCAGCTAGATGAAGAATCGCCCGAAATGGGCGGAGCGGGACGAAACACTCACACAACAAGGACGAAGCGCGCCGACACCGGCCACCCGTGACACGTACGGTTACAACGTATATACACATCGTATAGCCGGAATGTCCGGATTCATTGGGCCCACCGCAGTGTTTGATGCCAGAGAGCGACAACAGCCTGACGAATTGGGAGCGCAGCATTTGTCATTGCCATCACAGCTTTGATTCGCGCTCGCCACTGTCATCGAGGATCAAGAACTCGATCTTCGCCCGCTCCCCGTCCGCATCGAAGTCGTTGTCGCGGTATGAGACACGCGCAATCAGCTCCGTCAGTGCCGCATGGATCGTCGTGTACAGAAATGCACGCGGGTCGGACACCCCCATCACGTCGTCAGTGTTCATCTGTACCTGCGCCGTAGCGGTACGCCTGCCCAGAAACACACGTGGAAGCCGGATCCCGGTCGGATCGGTCACCACGGTGATGTCGCCACCAACGACAACAAACAGATCGAAGTCGTACTGCATCGCGATGCCCCTCAGCCGGTGTCTGAGCCGAGTCAACTCCTCGATGAAGTCGAGCGGCACCGACGGTCCACCGAATACTGTTCTGAACGTGACCCCGCGAGTCATCGATCTGCCCCCTTTACGAATCATCCATTTCAGGATCGAGGGCCATACCCTCTGTGTCCCCCACGCCGAGTGCTCGGGCATATCGACCGGCATACCGCTCCAGTGCGACTGCTGAATCAGCCTCACCTGCCCATTGATCCGGAATCGCGGTGCCGTCACATGTTGTTCGCGACACTCGCGCCTCGGAGAACTCGACAGCGGTCCGGGTGAAGGAACAGCGCACAAAACTCGTGGCCGCCGAGAATCGTGCGCCGCCGAAAGTGCACTCCACGAAAGAGGTATCGGCGAACTGCGCACCAGGCAGGTCTGTGTCGTCGAATGCACATCGTTCGAACACAGTATTGGGCACGGAGCGGAGCCCGCGTGCTTTGGCTCCAGTGAAATCGCAATCGACGACCCTCGGTCCGAGCGCCAGACGCGAGAGCGTGGCACCCCGGAAACTGCACCGTTCGAATCGGCGATTGAAACGGGTCTGTCCGGTCAGTGCCACGAAATCGAAACGACAGTCGAATAATTCGGATTCGAAGACGGAGATCGCACCCCGAGCGAAACTCAGATCAATCCGTTCCAACGTGAGATACCGGATGTCCAATCCACCGCTACCCGCTGTCAGGCCACGCACGTCGATCAGCCCGTCATCGGTCTCCGCCCAGGGGGAGACGAGAGTGTGGGGCGGCTTGACGATCCGCGACTGATCGAGCAGCTGCGCCCGTAAATTGTCGACGCCCTCATCTGACCAACGTCGACGTAGGGAGGTGATCGCGGACCGGTTCACGGGCTCAATAGTATCGGCAAGATCCCCCGCGATTGGCCGTGGCTGCCCAAGAAGCGAACCGCCACGCATCAGCACTTCGGTAGGAATCACTTCTCGGAGCGCGCAAACAGCCGGACCGTGAAATACACGGCCCGGCTGCAGCGCTCACACGCACCAACTGGAACTCGGAGTTAACTCGGGTACTGGAACCGGTCGTATACGAATCTTTGACTCACCCCAGGATCAGTATCGAATTATCCACTCTCACAGATTGACTACGTCGCCCACAAAGATCTGGTCGGGATCGGCGATCTGTGGATTGATGTCCCACAGCTGCTGCCAGGTGAGACCTCGTTCTGCAGCGAGGCCGAACAATGTATCACCGGCCGCAACGACTACCTCTTCGCCAGACGCTGGAGCCTTCGACTCCGGAATGCTCTCTACCGGTGCAGATTCGGCTGCCTCAGAGTAGACGACGGGAACTGGCGCCGGTTCCGGTGCGGATTCGGGTGCTACTTCCGGTGCCGGCACGGGCGCGGGTGCGGGCACGATGCTCGACCCGGTATCGCACGCCCCGATCGAACTCAGGAAGGACATGGGATCGACGGCGCCACCACTGTGAATGCGGAGGTGCAGATGTGGACCGGTGGAGCTACCGGTGTTACCCGTTGCCCCGATCTGGTCGCCTACCTCGACGTGCTGCCCCACACCGACCCAGGTTTCGGAGAGGTGGCCCATCTGAATCTGCTCGCCACTGTCCGCTTCCAACTGGATGTACGTTCCGTATCCACCCGGATCATTGGGTCCGGCAACAGAAATCGTGCCCGATGTCGGCGCGTGAAGCGCGGTGCCGACGTTGACAGCGAAGTCGACTCCGTCATGTCCCGCGTGGTACCCCTGCGAAAGTGATCCGCTTACCGGCCACTCCCAACTGCAACTCGCCGACCAGCCCTGCGCACCGGCGGTACCTGCATTGACAACTGCTCCGGCCCCCACAAGGGCGCCCAGTCCTGCAGTTACGGCGATGAATCGTTTTGTGCTGGAAGGCTTGTGTTTTCTGTGCTTACTCATATTTTCCTTGACTGATGTGCTCGGAGCCGGCGCAGGCTCTACCGCCAGACAGCACTCAGTACGTGCTGAGCTACGCGGTGCATCGCACCGAGACTCCGTTGGAGTGAAATTTTCGGATTGCGCCATGGAGAGAAGTACGGTGACCACTCTCGAACGCGATCGCGCGCATAGACCCGCAGGTCTGTATCTCCTGGTGACAGCACAGGAGATACGGGTTCTACTTCGAGGCAGTGCCTGAATCGATCGTTGATCGAGGACTACGAATGCCGGACCGAACTGAGGGCATTTTGTTCGAAGATCGACAGGGTGGGTGTCTACCCGGTTGGTCGGAAATGGGGTGGAACATGGAGATCCTTGCGTTGCGGATGAGGAATCACCTCATACGCTGTCGCTTCACGACGCTCCACGCCACGGTTGAATTACCTGGGTACGTACCTGTTTTTGCGCTTTCGACCCGACCGGTCGATATCAGGCGCCACTTCATTCCACGGCATCTGGTGAAAAAATCAGTGCCTCACATCACTTCTGGAGACGATACCGCGCCTCGGTCACCCGGCACGTCAGCGTTACCGAGATGGGACATACAGCTGGCATTGCTGCTACACGCCGAACGGGAGACCAGTGCACGTTCCGGCATCGGAAACGCGCGCTGATCTCCCGTCAGGTCGATCTACTAGCTAGTGCATCTACGGTTTGAGCTACTTCTCTGCTGCGTGATGGGCCGCGATGTATCCGTAAACCAGCCCCTGGCCGATCGTCGCGCCGGCGCCTGGGTAGGTGTGACCGAATGCGTTGGCCGCAGTATTGCCGATCGCGTACAGGCCGTCGATGACGCTGCCGTCCTCACGAAGCACGCGTGCATGCTCGTCCGCCTGCACACCGCCGCAGGTGCCCAGGTCGCTGAGCGTCATCTTCACCGCATAGAGGGCGCTCTTGTCGAGCTGGCGCAGATTCGGGTTCGGGGACACTGTCGGGTCGCCGTAGTACCGATCGTATGCGCTGCCGCCGCGACCGAACTCCGCATCGCTACCTGCAGCAGCGGCCTCGTTGAACTTCTGGAAGGACTCGGCAAACGCATCCTCGGGGAGACCGACCTTGCGGGCGAGTTCGGCCGGACTGCTCGCCTGGTGCGCGATGCCGGACTCGAAGAATGCCTGCGGAAGGGGCTGACGGGGGAAGATACCGCCTGCGAACACGTAGCTGTTGCGGTACTCCTGGTCGAAAACAAACCACATCGACTCGGCCGGATCGCCAGCCTTTTCCCGTTCGAGCACGCGCTGGCCGAACGACATGTAGTCCGTCGCCTCGTTCACGAATCGACGACCGGTCTGGTCGACGATGAAAGAGCCGGGCAGCGCACGCTCTGCGAGCATCACCATCGGCGGGCGGCCCTTGATGCTTGCCACCGCGGGGAACCACCAGGACTGATCCATCGATCCGATACCTGCACCGAGCTCTTGTGCTGCCTCGATCGCTTCGCCGGTGTTGCCCTCTGCGCCCAGGCTCTCATGCTCACCGAGGCTCTCCGACTGGTACTTGTGGCGCCACTCCATGTTGTGGTCGAACCCGCCGGCTGCCAGGACGACACCGCGCCGAGCGGTCACCGTCACTTCACGTCCGTCTTGCACCACAACTGCACCCGTTACGCGGCCATCTTCGGTGATGAGCCGAACCAACGACGTTTCCGTCCACACCGGGATACCGGCCTGGACCACACCGGCGAACAGTCCGGCGGCGAGCGCCTGACCGCCCGCGATGTATTCACGCTTGAGGACGTACTTGCCGTAAACGCCTTGCGCCAGGCGGCGGATGATGCGGGGAAAAGCCTTGCTCGGCTTCTTCACCATCAGGTTCATCCACTTGTAATCCGCACCCGTCACCGGCATCGGCAGTCCGGCTTCCATCAAACCTGGGCGCAGGCGACCGCGTTCCGCTCCCAGTACCGACGCGTCGAACGGCAGGCACTCGCAGGTACGTCCGGCGGCGCTACCGCCCGGCAGTTCGGGGTGGTAATCGGAGTATTCCTTGGCCCAGAAGAACTTCATGGGCGTCGTGCGGTAGAGCATGTCGACAGTGGCCGCACCGTTGTCGACGAATGCTTCTCCTCGTTGGGCAGGGGCAGTATCACCGACCACCGAACGCACGTATGTCTTCGCTCGCTCAACGGTGTCGCCCGCACCGGCTTTCGCCAAGATCGGGTTGGCAGGCATCCAGAACGCCCCACCGGACCGCGCCGTCGAACCGCCGACGTACTGCGTCTTCTCCACGATCAGCGTGGACAAGCCGAGTTCGTTCGCGGTGAGGGCGGCAGCCATGCCGGTACCGGACCCGATCACCAGTAGATCGACAACGATGTCCTTGGCTTGTGTCGCGGGGGGTGCCTGATTCTTAGCCATTGAACAAATCCCTTCACGTGGTTATCGACGTAGAACGCTAAGGCAGTCGCGGCGCAGAAGGTTCCGGATGCCCAGTCAGCGGGACATTGCGAGTGGATTGGCGAAAAACAGCTCTTGCCACGGTTCGGGCCTAGTGGCCGTCTCAGCAGAATCACGCCTTGACCTCGTCGACCTTTAGGCTGCTCTCGTGATGACAAACTCCGGCATCGTTGACGAAACGCTCGGCACCCTTGTCCGCGGGCACTACATCTTGTCCGACGGTGAGCGATTGGACGACGACTACTACAGCCTGACCTGCAACCTCGACGGGCGGGCCGTCGGATTTATCGCCCACTCACTCGAGCCTGACGCCGTACGCGGCATGCTGCCCCGCTTACGCCACGTCGTCGACCAGCACGAGGCTCTTCATCGTCTGGCTGTCGAAGCGATTGTCAACGAATTCAGCGAAGAAGCTCCGTCACGAGGCGAAGTGATCGATGCACTGCGCGATTTGGTGTTCGAGTCCGTCGAGGTCTTTCCCGACAACTGCGATCCTCGTCTCGGACTATCTGCTGACGTTCCTCGGCACCGATGAAGAATAATCATCTACATGAAATGGAACACCCCTACAGAGACCGGCTGGTTCGTGAACCTTGCCGAAGGTGGTTCGGCCGTATCGATATTCGATCCGTCGGGGAGCGTCCAAGGCGAACTGATTCCCGCACCAAACGACGAATTAGTAAGCGTTTCCGGCGGGCGGAAGAGGAAATCGTCAACAGCCGAGCAGGATCGACCAAGGCTCACATTCCGCAAAGGCCGACCTGCATCACTTCGGTTGTCCGACGGAACGATCGGGACTCTGATCGACCAGAGACCCAAGGCCATGCGCCGCAAGAACAAGCTGTGCGAAGTCGATATCGCGGGCAGAAGATACCTCTTCGTTCATTCCTCGGGCCGAAAGGCAACAGCCCGGCGTGACGGAATCGCATTGGCTCACATGGAACGTGGGCGATGGTCCGGTAGAAGTATCGTCACCAGAAGAACCCTCACGGCAACGGACACCCTTGACGAATGTGTCCTGACACTGTTTCAGAAGGTAGTGACACCTGGACGTACCGGTGCCTTCGATCAGGTACTGACCGACCTCAGCAACATATGACGTACGCCACATTCGGTGGATCTCAACCGCACTCGAGATACTAACTTTCAACTCTTAGGTCCACGGACATGCCTTGGACACAATGAGTTTCACATCTCGGATCGGAAGGCTAAGCCAGATCATGGTCAATGTCGACGCTTTGAACACGCTCGCCCGACGATTGTCGCCGGGTGCGATGATCACAGATCCAGATCTACTCCAGTCCTATCGGCAGGACTGGAGTTTCGATCCCGCAGCCGGCACTCCGATCGCCGTCGTACGTGCTTCGACGACGGCAGATGTCCAGGAGACCTTGCGCTTCGCCAACAGTCACAATGTCCCGGTCATTCCACGGGGCGCCGGCACGAGCGTCGTCGGCGGATCCACCGCCGTCGACGGCGCTATCACCCTCAGCCTCGAGCGAATGAAATCTATTCGAGTGGACGTCTCGTCACGAACCGCGATCGTCGAACCAGGGGCAATCACCAATGACGTCAAGGCTGTTGCCGCGCGCGAAGGTTTGTACTATCCACCAGACCCGTCGTCCTATGAAATCTGTTCCATCGGCGGTAATGCCGCCACCAACGCAGGCGGACCGTGCTGCATAAAATACGGCGTCACCAGTGATTACATCCTGGGTATGACGGTTGTGCTGCCTGATGGATCCGTCGCCGAACTGGGCGGAAAACGGATCAAAGACACCCCAGGGCTTGCATTGACCAAGCTATTCGTCGGCAGTGAAGGAACGCTCGGTGTGATAACCGAACTGACGCTGCGACTCATCCCTCAGCCTCCGACTCCCCACACATTGGTGGCCTTCTTTCCACTCATGGCCGACGCAGTTGCCGCTGCCCGAGATATCACAAGTTCAATACGCCCTTCAGAACTCGAAATCCTCGACAACGCAGCCATCAAGGTGGCGGAAGAATTCCTCAACATGGAACTGGACACCGATGCCGGAGCACTCCTGATCGGGCGATCCGACGCCGGTAACGGCGCAGAGACAGAGATGAAATTGATGAGCACTCTCTGCGAAAAGCATCGAGCCACAGCTACATACGCTACCGACGACCCTCACGAAGGCGAACTGTTCATCCGCCCCCGCTATGCCGTTTACGAAGCCTTCGAGCAGAAAGGGGTGGTCATCGGCGACGACGTCGCGGTACCCATCGACAGACTCCCCGAGCTCACCGACGGTATAGCCGACATCGCGAAGCGCTACAGCACCACCATCGTCAGCTACACCCACGCAGCCGACGAGCTCACGCACCCAGTCCTCAACTACCCCATCGGAGACGTGGCCGCCGCTGAATCCGCCTCCGCGGCGCGACAAGAAATCTATCAACTCGTGAGCACTCTGGGCGGATTCGCAGCAACAGAATATGGTGTAGGACAAGATAAACGAGATCGCTTGTCGAACTCGCTCGATCCCGTCGTCAGCAAACTGAACAGGACCATCAAGAACGCTGTCGACCCCAACAACATCTTGAATCCGCGCGTTCTGATCCCCTCGAGCGGTTCGACGGACGGCATCTGAGGCCGCTACAGGTATCGAATAGCGACGAGTACCTGAATTCTCCTGTGCAACCGGATATGGTGAGGCTGTCGTCTTCAATGCGGCGGGGCAAGAAGGGAAGTTACGACAAGACGTTACGTCGGGGAAGACAAGCAAATCACCTGGATACAGCTGGAGGCATCCGTGATGAATCTCGTTCGCCGACTGAGCGTCTGCACATCCGTCGTGATCACGTCGGCTCTGACGTCGGTAGCGCTCGCATCCGCTGCGGTGACCATTCCATTCCAGATCAACCCTGCGCCGTACGGCAACCCGAACGGCAGCTTCGACGCGCCGGCAGTCCGCTGCGTAGCTGTAGTCGGCGAACTACCCGGCACGGTGACGATCACCGGAGGCAAGGAAGACCGCTGGGGATGCCTGCTCTCGTCCGAAGTGCGCTGGCTGAACCTTTCGACCGGGGCCTCCGGCTCCGCTCGTCTCTCGGACGGCCTGAACGGAGTCCCGGCAGGGGCGATCGTGCAGACCGGGACCGGTCAAGTCGCTGTCGCCGTGACGTCTGTGGCCGGATCCATCATCACCCCAGGTGTCGCATCGTTCTACGTGCCGTAGCACTAGAACTCCGCATCGCGGACGCGGTGGGGCCTAAGGTCCTGTTTACCGACCCGTCATCCCGGTTAGCCTGAAAAGACGCTACCGAGAGGACTCTCATGACCTCGTCAGTGCACGAAACGATCGCAGTGGATCTGGATTTGATCGACCTGTACAAAGACCTCCACGGCAACCCGGAACTTGGATTTCACGAGCATCGAACATCCAGGCTGGTGGAAAGACATTTGACAGCACTGGGATTCGACACGACTACCGGCGTCGGGACAACCGGAGTCGTCGGAGTCCTGAAGAACGGAGCGGGCCCCACAGCGCTGCTGCGTGCGGACATGGACGCCCTCCCGGTTCGGGAAGAAACCGGATTGGACTACGCCAGCACCGTGACAACGACCGACGACCAGGGGAAGACCGTCTCGGTCAGCCACGCGTGCGGCCATGACCTGCATACGACCTGCTTACTCGGTGCAGCCCGGATCCTCTCGCAGGACACGACGACCTGGTCCGGCACTCTTGTCCTCGTCTTCCAACCGGCGGAGGAACTTGGCGCGGGTGCGCAAGCCATGGTCGACGACGGACTGTTCGAGCGATTCCCGAAGCCCGACATCGTTCTCGGCCAACACGTATCGCCGCTACCGGCAGGCACGATCGCCGGGCACGCCGGCCCCTCGTATGCGGGATCGGACTCACTTCGTGTGAGACTGGTCGGAAAGGGCGCCCACGGATCTATGCCGGAGAACTCGGTCGATCCCGTGGTCATGGCTGCCGAAACCGTGTTGCGTTTGCAAACTGTCATCTCACGCGAGGTCCCGAGTACTGCAACAGCTGTCCTCACCGTCGGCTCCATCCATGCTGGAGATGCCGCCAACGTCATTCCCGGCGAAGCAGAACTGCAACTCAACATCCGCAGCTACGACGCAGTTGTGCGTCAGCGCATCCTGGACAGCGTCGACCGCATCGTCCAGGGCGAAGCGGCCACCGCCGGCGCTCCCACCCCACCGACCATCACCGAGACGGAGCACTTTCCGATCGTCGTCAATGACCCGGCGGCGCTGGACAAGACACTCGATGCCTTCGCCGAATGGTTGGGGACGAACAAGATTCTCGATCCCGGTGCGGGAGCAGGTAGTGAAGACGTCGGCATTCTCGCGACCAGTGCCGGTGCGCCACTCTCATACTGGTTGTTGGGCGGTACCGACCCTTCACTGTTCACGACAGGTGACATGACCGATCCGGCTTTGCGAACCGTGCCGTCGAACCACTCCCCGCACTACGCTCCCGTGATCGAGCCGACCCTGACCATCGGTGTGAACGCCTTGGTCGTCGCGGCCAGGACGTGGCTCCCAACTCCCTAGTGTGTTGCGGGTCCGCAATCGATCGACCGTCCACACGATCAAGGCTGCAAACGCGTAGGCGCCGCCGAGAATACTTGCAGCGCCCCACCCTGCCGCGTCGAAAACCATAGTGGTGGAAACTGCCCCAGCCGCGCTGCCCAACGAATAGAACACCATGTAACTACCGATGGTCCGCCCGGCCGATTCCGGTTCATCCGCGACGATCAGGTTCTGGCTCGAGACATGAACAGCCTGCACGGCGAAGTCCAACGCAACAACACCGACTACGAGTAACACCAGCGAGTGCGTCGCCTGCGCGTTGAAAACCCACGACAGCAAGAGAACGACCAACGACGCCCCGGTGACGCGTTGGGCTTTGCCTTGATCGGCCCAACGTCCGGCACCGATCGCGCCCAATGCTCCGACCAATCCGGCGATTCCGAAGAGCCCGATCTGTGTGGTCGACAATCGCCACGGCTCCTCGCTCAGTGGTAATGCCATACCGCTCCAGAGCGCACCGAAGGACGCGAACAGGAACAGGGTGATCAGAGCCCTCGTGCGAAATAGTCGGTTCGTAAGAGTCAATGTCACGACCGATCCCATTGCACCCACGTACGAACCCCGATCCGATTGCGAACGAGGGTCTTTCGGCAGCATCGTCAACGCGAGCGCCGCGATCAGGACCGAAATCAAGGTGGATCCCGCGTAGACAGCCCGCCAGCCTGCCAGATCCGCAACTGCGCCGGCGACAGTCCGAGCGAGGATGATGCCGACGACAACGCCGCTGGTGATCACACCGATGTTTGCGCCCCGCTCATCTGGGTCGCTGATTGCCGCAGCGTAGGCGACTACGACTTGAACGACGACCGAGAACGTGCCTGCGACAGCCATCCCGATCAGCAGTTGCAGATTCGTGGTGGCAAGAGCAACAAGCATCGTTCCTGTTGCAGCAGAGACGATCTGGATTGCGATCAATTTTTTGCGATTCACGAGATCGCTCAGTGGCACCAACACGATCAACCCCACCACGTAACCCATTTGGGCGAGTGCGACTACGAAGCCGAGGCCGGCCGGAGGGATGGAAAGATCTGAACCGATTTGCCCGAGGAGCGGCTGTGCGTAGTAGATATTGGCTACCGAGACACCGCAGAGCACCGCGAGCAACAGGCGAAGTCCACGAGGCATTTTGAACTTGTCCCGTGCGTTCTCGACAGATTGACGTGCAGTCACTTCCACCTCAATTTGGTTGCGTTTTGATACCATTTGAAGACTATGTCAATACAGTTTCAAAACGCAACCAATGAGGAACCCGATGCCTGATCGCACGCAATGGACGGACCCGCACTGCCCGACGGCCCGAGCGGCCGACATCATCGGCGACAGATGGTCGCTGTTGATCGTGCGAGACGCCTTCGACGGGTCGTCGAGGTTCAGTCAGTTTCAGCGAAACCTGGGCATCGCAAAGAATATCTTGACGGACAGGCTGAAAACCCTTGTCGAGCAAGCAATTTTCGAAGTCCGACCGAACGAACAAGGGACCCGCAACGAGTACATCCTGACCGGACGCGGTATGGATCTGTTCATCGTGATCACGAGCCTGCGGCAATGGGGAGAGCGCCACGCCTTCGATGACGGTGAGCCACACTCGATCTTGATCGACGACACCACGGGCGATCCGGTGCCCAGGCTTCGACTGATCAACGCACGGAATATCGACCTGGACCCGGCAAGTACACATGTGGAGAAGGTCGAGGAAGGCTGACCCGCAACTCGCCAGATCGGTAGATGGGCGCACAGGATTCGAAGTTCGCGCATACTCCGATCATGACTGTCGATCTCGAGTTTTCCTGGCCGCAGTTTCTCTGGATTGCATTCATCTTCGTCGGCGTACCCACAACTATCGACGCAAGCATCATCTGGACAATCTGGCGTTCGGAACGAACTGGCGTGGAGCACTCCACGACCGCCCTCGACGCCGGGCGCACGGGATCGGGCCCACTCGGACTGTGGCGCACCGGTCTGTTGGCCTTTGCGCTGGGCTTTCTGTCTTGTGTGGGCTGGCTCAGCTGGTCAGCCGACTACAAAGGCGGATTCCGCGGCCCCGGCCTGCCTGCCCCGACGCAGTTTCCTCCCTGGCAGGTGTTTGCCTGCGGATTAACGGTGATCCTCGCGTGTTTCGTTTCCGCGCATCGGTCGCGGTGGATGAAGGCAGGCGGCCTGACTGCAGCTGCCGGCACGGCTGCGGGATTCACCACAGCATTCAGTATCGACGCCAGTACTGATGTCACCGGACAGGCAGGCGTCGGCGTCGCACTGTCCACGATCGGATGGGGCCTCACCCTTACCGCACTGATGCTTCTGCGCGGCAAGTGGTCGCGACGAGAATGAATCATTGCCGGATCATCCATCCAACGAGTAAAGAATTCGATAAGCGAACCTAACACGTCTTGAAATTCATTAACAAGAAAATCGATTCCAGATACACGATCGCCTAATTGCCTGATTGCCGAACCTCCACGAGATCCTCGAAAAATATGAGACAGAAGCCTTATCGCTTCCATGCCAACCCTTTGACGCATGCGGATCATAATATGCTTCGGACATCACGTGGAAGCGCACACAAGCCTGTGACTCACGACATTATCCGATTTATCACGGGAAATCGTGATAAATCATCACCGTCACTGAACTGCAACAACGCCTTAAGTTACAGATTCAACTAGTTCCAAACCATGGGGTTTCTTCCTTTTTCTCGGCGTCTCGAATCCGTAATGCTTGACATCGAATTGTCTTTCGTTCTCAATGAGCGATGTCAACTGACGATGATGCATCTCAGCGCATCAACGCAGTAATTCCGCTATCGAATCCAGTGAAGGGACCAGCCGCGAAATGACGGTTGCCGAGAGCTTGAAAGATAGGAATCTGTACTCCAACCTCAGGCGTGCTGCTGATTTGAGCAACCCATTCTGGGATCGCGCAGTCAGTGAGGGTCTGGCCGATATCACCGCCGATCGCGTCGCAGGTTTCGAACACCGGACGATCCAAGGATACGAATTCGAGAACTTCTCCACGTACTCGTATCTGGGGCTCGACACCGACGACCGAATTCGTTCGGGTGCGATCGCCGCTCTCGAGCGCGAACGAACGTTGAACAGTTCCATCTCGCGGATGAGAGTCCACTCCAGCCTTCTCGACGACACAGAGGCCGCGTTGAGCGAACTGCTTGACGCACATGTGCTCACCCTCGGATCCGCCGCAAACGCTGCGTGGAGTTTGCTCCCCCTCGTTGCGTCCGGGTTGCTCACCGGCGGTGAACCTCCCCTCATGGTGTTCGACAAGAACGCACACTTCTGCCTCAATGCCATGAAGGCGAGCGTCGCCGACGAAACGAAGATCGTGACCATTCGGCACGACGACGTCGATGAACTCGAAAGTCTTTGCCGAACAAATTCTCAGGTGGCATACGTGGCGGACACCGTCTACAGCACAGGCGGGAAGGCGCCCCTGAACGAACTGTTTGCACTACAGGCCAAATACGGACTGATTCTCGTTCTCGACGAGGCGCACAGCACCTCGGTCATCGGACACAACGGGCGTGGCGCGGTCCTGGATCTCATCGGCAGCCTCAATGATCGAACATTCTTGCTGACATCACTGAACAAGGGATTCGGTGCTTCCGGCGGCGCGATCGCACTCGGTCGGAACGGGGGCAGTCGAAATCGTGATCTCGCACTTCGCTACGGCGGTCCGTTGACGTGGTCGCAGCGTGTGAACGTAGCCGGGCTGGGTGCTATTGCGGCGTCCGTGGAGCTCCACCGCAGCGGAGAGGTCGACAAGCGGCAGCGGCAACTCCGCACGGTTGTCGAACTGTTCGATTCGCTCGTCGACACGCCGGCATCGGGCGATGGACTCCCGATCCGCTTCGTCACGCTCCACGAGGAAGAACAAACCATCACCGCAGCACAGAAACTGCTGGCTAGCGGTTTCTACACATCGGCGGTCTTCTTCCCTGTCATCGGCCGGGGCAAAGCCGGGCTGAGACTGATGCTTCGGGCGGACCTTCCACATGCAACGATCGAGCGCTTCGCCGACGTCCTACGAAGAGTCACGGAATGAGCGACGACCGCACTGTCGCAGTGACACCTCTGGCTTGTGCCGTCGTGTTGACAGCACAAATGGCCACGACCATCTACCTCCCTTCACTGCCGAAGATCGCGACGGATCTGGGCATCGAAGATTCCGTGGTGAAGTGGTCTGTGACACTCTTCGTGATCAGTGCCGCACTTCCAGTGGTCGTGTGGGGGCGGTTGGCAGATCGACTCGGACGCAGGACGGCACTGTTGTCCAGCTTAATACTGTTCGTGATTGCCTGCGTTGCATTGGCTTTGGTCCAGAGCGCCGCCGTACTACTGATCGGCCGGATCGTTCAAGGCATCGGAGCAGGGGGTGCGGCCATCATCGTGCGAATGATGGTGAAGGACAAGTTCACCGGTTCGGAGTTGGCTAGTCGATTGTCGCTGTTGTCGATGGCATTTGTGGTGGCACTGGGCGGTGGCCAACTGATCGGCGGCGCTCTCGCGTCGTTCACCTCGTGGCGAACCGGCTTCGGCGTGCTCGGAGTACTCGGAGCAGCACTCGCTGCGGTGGCACTGAGGACCGAGAACACCACAGTCCGCGACAACAACGAACGCGTTGTTCGGTGGAATGCCATAGTCCTGACACCCCAGTTCTACAAACCAGCCATTGCGGGGGGCCTGGGTTTCGGCGCGATAGTCCTTGTGCAGCAATCGAGCCCCTTCCTGTTCAGCGATCGATTCGACCTGCAACCGTGGGCATTCGGAGCCTTCGGAATCCTCTACGGAACCGCCTACTTCAGCGGCGCGCTTTACGTCAATCGAAGGGCCACAACCGTCGGTTCAGAGAAGTTGATGCGTCGAGGTGCGCTGTGCATGCTGCTTGCCGGCCTCGTCCTCATGCTCTGCTGGTATCCCCCACTCGGTTCCACGCCGTTGCTCGCGGTCTTCCTGCTCGGATACATCGCACTGACATTTGGGCAATCACTTCTCTTCCCGAACTCGGCAGCATCAGCAGTGACGCATTTTGCTGAAGGCGGAGCCATCGCCGTCGCGTACTGCGGACTCGTACAGCAGGGGATTGCCGGCATCGCCTCTGTAGTCGGACCTCTCGCATCCGATGAACGCGTGTGGTCGGCAATCGTCGCACTGATCACTGCAGCAGCGACTGCGCTCGTATTCTCCCTCCGCACAGCTTCCTCCGAACCGACAGTAGGTACGTCCCATGCCCGTCATTGAACGCACCGCACAACTCGACCCCGGTACCCGCGAGCAGAACTTACTGGCATACAAGCAAATTCGCGATCGAGTTGCGGACGCGCAACACTTGTCCGTTCACGGGGCACCCGAGCGGTCGGTCGCCAAGCACCGGGCTCGCGGCAAATTGCCCGCTCGCGAACGCATCGATGCTCTTCTCGACGTGCAGTCCCCGTTCTTCGAGATCGGACAACTGGCCGGATTCGAGGTGTACGACGAGCAACTCCCGTCGGCTGGTCTGGTCACGGGCGTAGGGCTCATCCGCGGCTCACTCTGCGCCATCTTCGCGAACGACGCCACCGTCAAGGGCGGCACCTACTACCCGCTGACCGTCAAGAAGCAACTGCGATTGCAATCCGTCGCTCGTCGGCTGAGGCTGCCGTGTGTCTATCTCGTCGATTCCGGAGGTGTTTTCCTTCCGATGCAGGACGAGATCTTCCCCGACGAGCACCATTTCGGCGAGATGTTCAAGAACATCGCCGAAATGTCGGCGGACGGCATCGTTCAGATCGCAGCGGTCATGGGTTCCTGCACGGCTGGAGGTGCATACATCCCAGCGATGTGCGACGAGACCGTCATCGTCCGCGGTACCGGCACCGTCTATCTGGGCGGCCCTCAGTTGGTCAAGGCTGCAACCGGTGTCGACGTCGAACCGCAAGAGCTCGGCGGCGCCGACGTGCACGGGGTGATCAGCGGCGTCGTCGATCACATCGCCAACGACGACATCGAGGCTCTGAGCATGATCGCCGACATCGTCGCCCGCGGTGATCGACGGGAGGTACGGGCGCCGTCACGATCTCCGCGACCACCTCTTCACTCCCCCGAATCGCTCGACACGGTGATCCCGGCTTCCTCGAAAACCCCGATCGTCGCGCGCGACGTTCTGGCCCACCTGCTCGATGCCAGCGAATTAGTCGAGTACCGAGCGAATTACGGCCGAACCATCGTCTGCGGGACCGGCCACATCGAGGGGTACACCGTCGGGGTCATCATGAACGACGGTGTGCTCTTTTCGGAGGACTCCCTCAAGGCCGCGAACTTCGTCGAACTGTGCTCACAACGAGACATCCCATTGTTGTTCCTGCACAACGTCAACGGATTCATGGTCGGGAAGCAGTACGAAGCGGAAGGTATCGCCAAACACGGAGCGAAACTGGTCAATGCCGTTGCCTGCGCCAGGGTTCCCAAGCTCAGCATCGTCATCGGCGGAAGCTACGGGGCGGGAAACCTCGCGATGTGCGGACGCTCGATAGGTCCTGACTTCATGGCCGTGTGGCCGAACGCGAAGACCACCGTGGTCGGTTCCGAGCAAGCAGCGTCGGTGATGGCATTGATGAAGATCGAATCTGCGCGCACACGCGGAACTCCGCTCACGGAAGAGGAAATCGAGGAAATCAAACGGCCGATACGCGAAGGTTACGACCGGCAGGGCGAGTCGGTGTACGTCGCATCCAGGCTATGGGTGGACGCGATCGTCGACCCGGTCGACACGCGATCCTGGGTTTCACTCGCGCTGTCCATGCTTCCCCGCAATCACGGAACAACGCGCTTCGGCGTCTTCAGGATGTGAGAACATGACTCGACTTCTCATCGCCAATCGGGGTGAAATCGTCACGCGCATCGCGCGCACGGCCCGTCGTCTCGGCATGTCGGTAGTGACGATCTCCTCCCCCGTCGATTCACACGCACAGTGGCATCGCCTCGCCGATCACACCGTGCTTCTGGACGGAGACATCCCCTCGGAGTCCTACACCAATTCGGATCAAATCATTGCGGCCGCGCTGGCCGCGGATTGCGATGCCGTGCACCCGGGTTACGGATTCCTCTCCGAAGACTCCGATTTCGCTGAAGCCGTCGTCGCTGCAGGTCTGACATTCGTCGGTCCGGCCGCTGAATCCATCGCTCTACTCGGAGACAAGGCAAGAGCGAAGAAGGCCGCCGCTGACGCCGGCATCCCGACTCTCACCGCGTGGGGCGAGGCAAGCGCCGATCCCGATACCGTCCTCGGTCACGTTCGATCTCTCGACGTGCCGGTGCTGCTGAAACCGGTGTTCGGGGGCGGCGGCAAGGGGATGGTTCGACTACATCCGGGTGATGACGCACGAGAGGTCATCACCTCTGCAATCGGTTTGAACGAAAGGAACTTCGGCCGCGGCGACCTGATGATCGAATCGCTGGTGGAGCGTCCGCGTCACATCGAAGTTCAGGTCCTCTTCGATTCCTTCGGTACAGGAGTTCACTTCTTCACCCGTGAATGCTCCCTACAGCGTCGCAACCAGAAGATCATCGAGCAGGCACCGGCAAGTTCTGTCCCCGAATCGGTCCTGGGAGCCATGCAGCACGACGCTCTGCGACTACTCGGAGGCGTCGGCTACGTGAATGCGGCAACCGTCGAATTTCTGGTTGACGCCGAAAACCGCTACTACTTCCTCGAAGTCAACACGCGCCTGCAAGTCGAACACACGGTCACCGAGGAAGTGACCGGCGTCGATCTCGTCGAACTGCAACTCGACATCGCCCTCGGCGCCCGTTTGCCGTTACGGCAGCGCGATATCGCGCTGCGGGGTTTCGCGGTGCAAGCCAGAATCTACGCCGAGGATCCGTCGAACGGATTTCGGCCCGCACCTTCACATTCTGTGGACGTAGCCTGGCCGTCGACGGTTCGCATCGACAGTGCTTTCGAGGGTGCCGGCAGCATTGCGCCGTTCTACGATCCGATGATCGCAAAGGTCATAGCAAGCGGTCCGACGCGGTCAACCGCACTGGAATCACTGGACCGAGCTTTGGCCGACTCCAGTTACTTCGGTGGAACCTCGAATATCGGTTTCCTCCGACTTCTCTTGGCGACACCGGCTGTGCGCGCGGATGACATTCACACTTCCTTCGTCGACGAGCACCTCCCTCGGTTGATCCCGGATTCTGCAGAGCTCCAGGCCACCGCCGCTGCTGTTGCGATGGTGTGGACTTCCGTCGAGGAACAATCGCCGGTCACCGGGTCGTCATGGACCGGCCCCCACGGACTACATCGAGAGACATTGCGCAAGGTGGGATCCGACCCGATCGGACGCGAACTCATTGCCGACGGCCGCGTCGTGCCGACAACGGTCATCTCACAACGAAGCAACCACTGGATTGTCGCCGCCGACGGCCGGAACATTTCGGTGGTCGTCAGGGGCGGAACCGACGAAGTGACACTCAGCCTGGTCGCCGATGGTTTGACAACCACCGCTGGGCGCCTCGGAGTCGGCACCGGTACATGGGTGTGCGTTGGTGGCTGGACCGTGAAGGTGATCGAGAAAGTCTATACAGCAAAGGGTTCCGATCTCAGCGACGGAGAGATCACATCGAAGATGCCGGGAACCGTGCTGGCAGTGCTGCAGACTGGAACGCGGGTGTCGGAAGGTGATGTCGTCGCGGTCGTAGAAGCAATGAAGATGGAGACTGCCCTTCGTGCTTCCTCACCCGGAATCGTCTCGGCGGTGACAGTAACGGTGGGAGATGTCATCGATGCCGGACAAGTGCTGGCAGCCGTGGCGCCATGAGTAAAGATTGCCACGATCTTATCTCTTTCTTGACTGAAGTAATTGTTACACAATATCTTTCATGTCAGAAGCAGGGGGAATCGAGCGTCGCGCAGTCATTGTTTCCGCAACCGAACTCCGCGAACTCATTCGTTCCGATCGGACGCTCGTCGTCGTCAACGTGGTACGAGACAACAGCGAGGGCGGAGCCGGAATCATTACTGCGCCGCAGTCCATCACATTGTCGATAAACGACTTTCAAAGCAGTGGCGGCGGGACTGAAGGGAATCGACCGCTGCCAGATCTCGACGCATTCGGAGGAACACTGAACGATCTGAAAGTATCCACCGATGCTCACATCGTGGTCTACAGTTCGGACAGCCCCCTGCTTGCGGCCCGCGCGTGGTTCACGCTTCGCTGGGCGGGACGTTCAGTGCGGTACTTGGACGGCGGATCGTCCGCATGGGCTTCATCCCGAAAACCCATATCGACAAACGATTCGATGCCCGTACCACCTTCCACCGCTAGCACGACACTCGCCGACGCAGAAGGCGCCCTGCGCGCGGCATCGGCCGGCAGATTGCTCGACGCCCGAGGATCGAGCAGTTTCCGCGCCGGCCACATCCCCGGATCTATCTCAGCGCCGGCAACTGACCTACTCGACGACAACGGATTCCTACTTCCCGACCGCGAGTTACGAGAATACTTCCACCAGTTCGGAATAGAGCGTGGTGGCACCGTCGTGTCGTATTGCGGCGGCGGAGTTGCCGCGTCGCACAACGCACTGGCGCTTGCAGCGGTCGGCATCAGCTCCGCGGTCTACGTCGCGTCGTGGTCGGGGTGGAGCGCCGACCCCGAACGACCCGTCTCCACTGACATCCATCACACACCAAGGAATCCGGACCAGCGATGACACGACAGATGATCCTCGGCGCCTACATGGTGTTTCCGAGTATGCACAGTGCCGGAATGTGGCGACATTCGTACTCGGAGAATGCCTTCGAGGACAGAGCGCTCTACGAGCGATACGCGCAAGCCGCGGAACGAGCGAAATTCGACCTGATATTGATACCTGAGCGTGTGCACTACGTCGACGGCCACACCAAATACGGTCTGCTGACCGGCTTTCAACATGATCCGACGCAGTTGGCTGCAGTGGTAGCCGGCGTAACAAATCGTATCGGTCTCGGCGTAACCCTTTCGGCAAGCTTCAACAGCCCGTACAACTTGGCGCGAACTCTGGGCAGCCTCGACATACTCAGCGGTGGGCGCGCGGCCTGGAACATCGTGATGACGGCGCCCGGTCCGGCAAACGACAACTTTCCCGAAGTCGATCGGCTTCCGAGAGAAGAACTGTACGAGCGCGGCGACGAGGTTCTCGAAGCGACCACCGCACTCTGGTCATCGTGGGACGGCGACGCCGTATTGGCCGATCGCGACAGCGGAATATACGCAGACACAAGCAAGATTCACGCGGCCGACTACAAGGGCAAATACTTGTCGGTGCAGGGTCCACTCACCTTGCCACAATCACCTCAGGGCCGCCCGGTCTTCATCCAGGCAGGTGAATCGGCGCGAGGGCGCGAGTTCGGTGGGCGGTGGGCAGATCTGGTCTTTGCGATCGACCCGTTGGAGGAAGATCTTCGAGCGAAGCGCCAGGCAATTCGCGGCTACGCGGAAGAGGCTGGACGCGACCCCGATTCGGTGCGCCTCGTCGCCGCCGTGCAACCGATAGTCGGCGAGACGACGAGCATCGCGAAGGAACGGCAGGAGTATCTGCGATCCCTGATCCATCCGGATGCAGCAATCGAGTGGGTCTCCCACTCCGCCGGACTCGATCTGTCGCAGTTCGATCCGACAACTCCGATCAACGACGTCGTCGATCAGGGAAAAGGTCCGTCGCGTCGTCTGGCGCGGCTGATCGACGCCCAGGATCTCACTATCGCCGAAGCCGCACAGTTGTTCGCGCGTAACGATCTCACTCCCGAGATTGTCGGCTCGCCGCAAGAGGTAGCGGACGAGTTGACACATCTCTTCGAATCGGGAGCAACTGACGGTTTCATCCTGACGGCTACCCACTTCCCCAGGGGGCTCGACGACTTCGCCAGTTCCGTTGTGCCACTTCTGCAAGATCGGGGCGTGTTCCGGCGCGAATACACCGGAACGACCTTGCGGTCCAACATCTTCGATTCCACTCGCACTTCCACACGATGAACGGAACTCAGTCCATGACGACGTCGCGGCTTTCATCCACACCGATCCGAGTCGCCATCCTGGCGTCGACGCTTGCAGTTGCGGCTGGTTGCAGCACTGCAACACCATCTGCCAGCGCGGACTTCGAGCCCGCGTCCGGGGGCGATCTGACCTTTGCCATCAATACGTTTCCACCGTGCATCGACAAGACCCTGAACGGTCAAACCGCTACGGCGTTCCATCCCCTCTACGACAAACTCGTCGACCAGAATCTCGACACCGGGGAGATCGTTCCTTGGTTGGCGACGTCCTGGGAGGTCCAGAACGACGGTCGACGATTCGTCTTCACTCTCCAGGACGGAGTTACCTTCAGCAACGGCGAACGTCTGGATGCACAGGTCGTGGCAGATAACTTCGAGAGCCAGAAAAGACTGGGAGACAGCGGTTTCGCAACCACTGCGAAATCTCATCTCGCGACCTTCATCGGGGCCGAGGTACTCGACCCCTCGACCGTCGCACTCGATTTCTCGGAACCATCGGCAGGATTCCTTCAAGCCGCCCGCTCCGACACGCTCGCCATCATCGCACCGGAATCCTTGAAGAAGACGCCCGAAGAACGCTGCGCCCAGGGCGTTATCGCTTCAGGTCCATTCGTACAGAAAGAACTGGAGACCAACGCGAAGGTCGTACTCGCCCGTCGGGACGGGTACCACTGGGGATCCTCACTCAACAAGAACAAGGGAGAGGCATATCTGGATTCGATCACCTTTTTGGTGGTCCCCGAATCCTCGGTGCGAATCGGCGGTTTGACGTCAGGACAACTGGACGCCGCGATCGACATTCCGAGCACAGACGTCGACCGCGCACAAAGCGCCGGACTCACTGTCATCCCGTCCATTGCTGCCGGCATCAACGACTCGCTCTTGCTCAACCCCACGTTCGCGCCGGTACTTGCGGACCTGAACGTGCGGCGCGCCTTGGTGAAGGGCATCGATACCCAACAGATCATCGATACCACCTACACACCGAGTGACGAGAAAGCACGGAGCATCCTGTCTGTGAAAGCGCCCGGCTACACCGATCTCTCGTCCGAGTACACCTATGATCCGTCGGGTGCGAAGTCACTGCTGGACGCCAGTGGATGGACAGTCGGCGGTGACGGATTCCGAACCAAGGATGGTGAGAAACTGACCGTGGAATTGGCATACCGCAACCACCTCCCACAATCGCAGTTCGAACTGATCCAATCTCAGCTGCGCGACATCGGAGTCGCGGTGAACTTGCAACCTCGCTCGACTGCCGAGGACAACGCCGCGAGAACCGACGGCACGTGGGAATCGATCTACTTCCAGAGCTTGCGCGCCGACGGTGACGTACTGCTGGTGTTCAGTCCCACTCTCGGCTCGACCAAAGGCATCGCCTCGACTCCTGAGCTGAATACGTTGCTGGTCAAACAATCTCAGACCGTTGACATCGATGCGAGAAACGAAGTGTTGAAGGAGATTCAGGAGCTGATTGCCGATCAGGCACTGGCGATCCCGTTGCACGCCTCTTCGTTGATCTACGCGACGACTCCCGCGGTTCACGACCTGCGCATCCAAGCCGATCTCTACTCGGTGGACTTCGTGGATGCGTGGAAGAGCTAGTTCACACTTCCTCAGCTCGACAACCTGCTTCGACAAACCCTTTTCTCGGAAGGAACCCGATGTTCACCCGTCCTCGCACCGCGACGCTTCTGATCTCTGCCCTGGCCACAGTTGCCCTCCTTGGTACCGCTTGCGGAAGCCCAGATGAAGAATCGACCGAGCAACACTCCGGTGCAACAACATCCGGTATCAACTTGTCGGCCGAGCAGAACCGCATCAGTACCGACAAGGTTGATTCGATTGCAGCGAAGGTCCCTCAGGAGTTCCGCGACCGGGGCACGATCCGAATCACCGGCAACGCTGGAACCGCGCCGCCGTTGCGCTTCTATGCCGACGACGACAAGACGGTCATCGGTTCCGAGACCGACTTCGCGTATTTGATCGCAGAGGTGCTCGGGTTGAAAATCGACCTTCAGGTCGCGGATTGGGCGCAGAATTCAGTGCGGATCGATTCGGGAGATGCAGATGCGTTCATCTCCAACGTGACGGTCACCGAAGAGCGTAAAGAGAAGTACGACTTCGCGACGTACCGCCTCGACACTCTCGCATTCGAAGTCAGAAAGGACAAGAATCTCTCACTCGAGAAGCCGGAAGACATCGCCGGACTGAAGATCGGAGTCGGCGCTGCCACCAATCAGGAGGCATTGCTTGTGAAGTGGAACGAGGACAACGTCGCGGCCGGGCGTGCTCCCGCTGAAATCACCGTGTACCAGAAGACCACTGACTACTACCTGCCGCTGTCTTCCGGTCGAATCGATGCTTACTTCGGCCCCAACCCGTCATCGCAGTTTCACGCTGCACAGACTGGCGAGAACGAAGTGATCGGCCAGTTCTCCGGGGCCGGTGAGGCCGCGTTGGGCCAGATCGGTGTACTGGTCAAGAAAGACAACGGCTTGGTACAACCGATCAGCGAAGCGATAGATCATCTCATCGAAAACGGCACATACGAGCAAGTTCTCGAGCGATGGAAGATCACCAACGAGGCAGTCGACAAGTCGCTGGTCAATCCCCCTGGCCTCCCGAAAACGAACAAATAGGAGAACACCACTGGTGGAGTAAAAGCCGAGTCAGGCCGAAGGACCGGCGTCGACGTCGGTAGTTCCCAGCCGGGCGAACTGCGCCGGGTCACGTCGTTCGAGTCGGGAGCCGAGTAGCCAGCCGACAGCCAAGCTGACCGGTGTGACGGCAACGAGCACCACGTTCACTGCCGTGCCGGCGGCAGTGATCAGCTCCATCTGATCAACGATCAAATACGTTGCGTAGACCAACATCAGGAGAGCGGATGCGGGCGCGATCAAGACTCTCCACACCGAATGCCCACGGCGATCTTTCCAGAAGAAAGCGATGACAGCCGCGGCCGCCATGACCTGAAGCACGACGATGCCGACAATGCCTGGCGAGTTCACCCACAGCAGGAGTTCGAGGTACGGGTCTGCGCCGATGATCACGAACACGACGATCACCACCATCGCGAGGAAACTCTGGACTGCGCTGGCAACGTAGGGCGACTTGTAGACCGGATGTAGTTTGCCCAACGCTCGGGGCAGCACGCGTTCACGCGAGAGCGCAAAGACGTAGCGGGTGATCGCGTTGTGGAACGCGAGCAGACTGGCGAGAATGCTCGTGATGATCAACAGTTCCATCAAGGTGCTCGCCCAACCGCCGACGTACTGCTCGATCGCGTTGAAGTACATGCCGGCGGGATCGGAAGCAGCAAGCGCGAGAGCCTGATCCGGGCCGTACGCCTGAATGATGATCCACACCATGAATGCGTAGAAGAGTCCGAGGAACGCGACGGCAATGTACGTTGCCCGCGGAACCGTCCGAGCGGGATCTTTTGCTTCCTCCCGATACAGGGCGGTGGCTTCGAATCCGATGAACGCAGCGAAGGCCAGAGTCAACACCCCGCCGAGGCCTGGACTGAAAACATTGGAAGGAGCAAAGGATTCGACATCGATTCCGACGGCTCCGCCTTGAAAGAGGACCGCTCCTGCGAGCAGAACCAGAATCCCTGTCTCCGCGGTCAGCAAAAGGATCAAAAATCGCGCCCCGAGGTGTACCGATCGAGATCCGAGAAACCACACCAATCCAACACCCAACAGCGACCACAATCCCCACGGCAGATCTACCCCGACCAGGTCCGCCATAGTGGTTTGGGCGAAATATCCTAGAGCCCCGAAGATTCCGATCTCGAGAGCGTTGTAGGACACCAACGCGAGTACTGCTGCGGCGAGCCCCCAGCGAGGCCCGAGTCCAACTGAAATGTAGGCGTAGAAGGCGCCTGCATTGTGGATGTACTTGCTCATCGCAGTGAAACCGATTGCGAACACTCCCAACGCGAGCCCCGCCAAGATGTATCCGCCCGGAGCCCCGATGCCTGCAATGTTCAAGGCCAGCGGCGCGACCCCTGCCATCACGAGCAATGGAGCCGCTGCGGCCACGACGAAGAAGACGATCCCGGCAGTGCCCAGGACGCCTCCTTGCAGCTGCACGGTGGGCGAGGTTTCAGATTTCTTCATGAGGCACTTCTCCAGTGAAGGAAGGGGGCATGACGAGGAGAAAACAGGAACGGGAATCACCGACCGGATTAATCGAATCAGTTTCGATTATGATAGTTCCTTGTGACCGGCGCCACAAGGGCATAATCGAATCAACTTCGATTAGAGAGGTGGGACCGTGGGTAGACCTCGTATCGCACGCCTGGACCGCGAACGGATCGCAAAGGCTGCACTGGAACTAGTCGACCGCGACGGCGACTTCACGATGCCTGACCTGGCGAAACACCTGAATGTTCAAGTCTCGTCGATCTATCACCACGCCAAGGGCCGCGCCGCGGTCGTAGACCTGGTTCGTGATCGCGTCGTACGCGAAATCGACGGGTCGGCGTTCGAGCGCTTGCCATGGGACGAAGCGTTCTCCGAGTGGGCGAGGTCGTATCGAGCCGCGTTCAGTCGCCACCCCACTTCCATCCGCCTCCTCGCCACGGAGACGGTACGCGACCCCACGTCACTGTCGGTGTACCGCGCTCCCGCTGCGGGTCTGTGCGAGGCGGGATTCCCGGACGACCACATCTTGGCCGTCATCACTGCATCGGAGAATTTTCTGCTCGGAGCGGCACTGGATGCGGCCGCACCGGAGGTCATGATCGAAGCGGACGCGACAACACCCGACGACGCCCTGACTCGGGCACTTGCCGCGGCACCGAGGGGACCGGCCAGGGCCGAGCAAGCCTTCGAACTCGGCTGGACGGCATTGCTTTCAGGTTTTCGACGCCTCTTGCATGAGGTGCACGAGTAGCCGTCGCGAATCCGGCCGGGCGGTCAATGAACGCGCTTACCCGCCAACCAGGTTCGGGACACGACCAGGTCACTGAGTTCCTTGGACGAAGCAAGGTGGCGGGGATCGACAGGCAGCTGGATCATGTCGGCTCGCATGCCCGGAAGGAGGCGACCCCACGAGTTCTCTTCGAACCCTTGATAGGCGATACCGGCCGAATATGTCGCGAGGGCCCAGTCGAGGCCGACGCGTTCACGAGGCAGCCATCCTTCGCTCGGAACTCCTGCAGACGTCTGGCGGTGAATTGCGGTGGCAATTCCCTTGATCGGTTCGTGGGCCGTGATAGGCCAATCGCTGCCGAATGCCACTCGCGCGCCTCGCTCGGCGAGACTTCCGATGCGATATTGCAGCTCACCGCGGTCGACGCCGATACGCGGAATGGTCAGTTCCGTCATCAGAGGATCGAGCTGAGCCCAGAGCGGCTGGAAATTGGCAATCACGCCCAATGATTCGAACCGGTCAAGGTCGTCGCCGTCAACCAATTGCAGATGCGCGATCGTGGCGCGCCGATCACGCGGGCCATTACATCGATCGACGTATTCGATCGCATCGAGCGCCATGCGTACACCTGCATCACCGATGGCATGGATATGGATCTGAAAGCCCAACCGGTCCACTTCAGCTGCAACCCGACCGAGTTCATCCGTCGTCCAGTTACTGATTCCGTGCGAATGCGGACAGTCCGAGTACGGCGCAAGGAGCGCTGCCGTGCCGGCCTCGATGACACCGTCGGCGAAGAATTTCACCGTTTCGGCTCTGACTGTGTCACCGCCCCGTTCTGCAACTTTCTGCCGAGCCTCGACAAACGCCGGTAGGTCTGCTCTCCAGCTCTCAGGTGTTGCTCGGAAGGCAAGATTCACTCGCGTCGACAGGCGCCCGCTTTCAGCGGTGGCCAGCCAGATCTCGACATCGTCCAACTCGGTCCATGCATCCTGAACCCAAGTGATACCCGCTGCCGCAAGCATTTTCGATGCTGCAGCAAGCGAATCGACTCCGTCGTGAAGTGTTACTTCGGGAAGAAGAGCCAGTACCGGGTTGATCGCTCCCCATTCACGCAGTGTCCCCAGCAACTCGCCGTCAGCTGTTCGCACAATTTCCCCGCCGACCGGATCCGGGGTATCGCGCGTCAGACCGGCGCTCCGAAGCGCGGCGCTGTTGACCCACGCGGTGTGATAGTCCATCGTGCGCAAGACGACGGGCCTGTCCCGCACTACATCGTCGAGCCAGTGGGCGTCGAACAGTCCGCCCGGAGCCAGAGTGGGAGAGACGCCCTCTCCGAAGATGCACTCGGCGCCCGGATTCGCGTCCGCCCAGCGACGCACTTCCCGCACTACCTCGTCGATGCTGTCGCAATCACGAATCTTGGCGCCGCGCATTTCCAGGCCAGCCATCAACGGGTGAACATGGCCGTCGCCGAACGACGGTAGAAGCGCTCCCCCTGCCAAGTCGACAACTTCCGTACGGGCCGACTCCAACGCCCTGGCCGCATCCCCCAAAGCAACAACTCTGCCGCCTGCAACGGCCAATGCGTCACTGACACGGCGGGCCGAGTCCCCCGTACGAATCGTGCCTCCGACGAACAGAAGTTCGGCCTCCACTTCCAGCACCTCCGCAATTAATCGAATTTGATTCGATTAATCTAGACCGCGTTTGTACCGCCGTCAATAGCGGTTCAGGCGTTGCGAATTGAAGGATCTCGGGCGCTGTTCAGCCCGAAAGCTCAGTATCGCGAATAGTGCTGCATCTCCTCACGATCGGCAGCGCAGATGCACTTTCGATCGAGACCGCGGTCGGCTGTCACTGCGCAGAACCGGACGCCGAGCGGATCGTGGGATTCCATACTGTGCTGACACGCAGGGCAGATGGACGGCGTTTTCTGATCCGCGTCTGTCGACTCGGCTTGCCCTGGTGCATTCGACACATCGGACGGGTTCGACGCCATACAGGCGCTCCAGTTCTCGGCCGTTCGACCACAGACCGGGTTGGCGTCGAGGACGACATGGCTTGACCGCGCATATACGAATGACCCTCGACGTACCCCCACGCTACTCGCTTCGGCGCACCGGTTTGTACCAATTTCTGCCACGCGACAATCACCGTCGAGCAGGATAGAACTACAGCACGCACCATTTCCGTGCAGCGTTCGAATCCGTGCAGCATCCGAAGCGAAAGGGCTTCTTGTGAACACTTTCCAACGTGTATCCGCCGCCGTCAACATAGTGGTCCAACCACTGATCGGCGCTCCGATCGTGGGCAAATTACTCGGCCGTTCAATGACCGTCATCACCTACGTCGGCCGCAAATCGGGACGTACCTTCAGCGCGCCCGTGTCCTACAAAAGAAAAGGCGACCATGTGACGATCGGAGTTGCCATGCCGGACAAGAAAAGCTGGTGGCGCAATTTCTATCCGGAACAAGGCCCCATCGTTCTCCAACTGGACGGTATCGATCGTCCTGGCGAAGCCCTCGCACATCGAAAAGGCAAGGGAGTTTACGTTTCGGTCGAACTCGCGCCTACGGACTGAAACGATCGAAACGGCACCGGCGCAATAACATTCACTCCACACTGATCGCCGAGCCGTACCTCGGTGATCCATATCTCGTCGCGATCGGGACCTTTGACTCTGTGCAATCGACACTCGGTCTCGCACCGTTCGACGCGGGTTTTTTGTCGACCGTTTGACGAACAACCCGTCCTTGCCAGTACATTACCGTCCGGTAACATCGATGGCAGGCGCGAGCTGGAAGAGGTGACCACCGTGACGATCGGCATCTATCTGGTCGACGACCACGAGATCGTCCGTCGTGGATTGGCAGACCTGTTGAATCAGGTATCGGGATTCAACGTTGTGGGCGAGGCGTCCGGTGTTCGCGAAGCTTCGGACGGAATACCCGAATGCCGACCCGACGTGGTCGTCATGGACGTCAGACTTCCCGACGGCAACGGTGTGGAACTGTGCCGGGAACTGGCGTCGACCTGTCCGGAAGCGGCCACGTTGATGCTCACGTCGTACTCCGACGACGACGCCCTACTCGACGCCCTGATCGCCGGCGCACGCGGATTCGTCCTCAAGAACATCCGCGGCCACGACCTGGTATCCGCGATCCATACGGTCGCCACCGGCAAATCGCTGTTGAACACTCAGGCGGTGGTCGGTTTGGTCCGGCGCATCCGATCCGAGCAGGAGTCGGGCACTGCGGCAGCACTGTTGACCGATCAGGAACTGTTGATCTTCGAGTTGATCGGCAAGGGGCTGAGCAATCGAGAGATCAGCACGCACGCGGAACTCTCGGAGAAAACAGTCAAGAACTACGTCTCACGCATCCTCGAAAAACTGGGTCTCGAACGTCGAACGCAGGCTGCAGTTCTGGCGACCAAGATTCGTGCGGGCACTGCTTACCCGGATCCATCGGGACAGGCGACCACACACCTACTGACGCCGTCCGGTTCACCATTCTCCGCCACTACAGGCACACACCATGCCAGGTAGCCGCGACGCACTCATGCTCAGCCTTTTCGGCGACATCGCCGGAAGCGCAGAGCTGACTGCCCTCAACCCGACTGCAATTCCCAAGCTGCTCAGTGCCGTATTGACTGTCGGGTCCACCCTCCAACTCGACGAAACGCTGCAACAGATAGTCGACGTAGCAAGACATGTGCTCGAAGCGGACTACGGTGCGCTCGGCGTGAAGTCTCCCGACGGCCGCTTGTCGCGCTTCATCCATTCCGGTTTGAATCAGGGGCAGGTTGCCAAGATCGGGCATCTTCCCGAAGGTCACGGACTGCTGGGCCTGGTCGTTCAAGAACCTTGTCCGGTTCGAACCGACCGAATCGCCTCACACCCGTCCTCGGCGGGGTTTCCAACCAATCACCCACCGATGGACACGTTTCTCGGTGTTCCGATCTTCGTCAGGGGCGAGGTGTTCGGCAGCATCTACCTCGCGGACAGCTCGGAACGGACTGCATTCGACGACCGTGACGAGGCCGTACTCCAGATTCTGGCAAACGCTGCGAGCATCGCCATCGACAATGCGCGTCTGTTCGAGGAATCCCAAACGCGGGAAGCGTGGCTCAAGGCCGTCGCCGCCGTAAACGCACGCCTGCTCAGTGGAGGATCTCGCGACGAGACACTGGCCGAACTGGTTCGCACGACGCGCCGTCTCACCGACGGCAATCTGGTGTGCATAGTTCGCTACGACCTCGGCGAAGGGCCGGGTGTTCACGTCGCAGAATCCCGGACTCGCGGGATGACCGTCTCGGACGGCACAGTTCTCGATCTTTCCGGAACCGTGATCGACGAAGCTGCCCGCAGCCGGCGAACGATTTCCGCCCCCAGCGCCAGTGCTGTTCCGGCACTGCATGTTTCCAGCGAGGAATCCGTCGTCGCACTCCCATTGTCGGGAACCTCGTTCGGCGGCGGCGTCCTCTTCGCGTCACGCCGCAGCGATCGTCCGTGGGGCGTCGACGAGATCGAGCAGCTGACGGCAATGGCCGACATCGCCGCTGTCACTGTCGAATTCGCCGAACAGCAACGAAAAGAGCGACTGGTCGACGTCCTCGAAGATCGAGACCGAATCGCGCGTGATCTTCACGACCACGTCATTCAGCAGTTGTTCGCCACCGGATTGAGTTTGCAGGGGGCATTGCAACGTCCCTGCGACGAGGAAACCATTCGCACGGTGTTGGACAACTCCGTTGATCAACTCGATCGAACGGTCCGCGAAATCCGCACCGCAGTCTTCGACCTCCACACGAGTGAGATGTCGACTCCCACAAGCCTGCGACGCCGATTACTCGACGCCGTCAACGGTCTGTCCGGTCACTCGTCGATCACTCCCAGCGTCACTTTCGAGGGGACCATCGACAGTTCCGTCCCGGCTCGACTCGCCCCGCACGCCGAAGCCGTTGTGCGAGAAGGGTTGAGCAATGCTCTGCGGCACGCCCATGCCAACGCCATCGACGTCACCATCCGGGCAACGGAAGATCTTGTCATCAGCATCGTCGACGACGGTGTGGGAATCGACCAGGCAACCAGAATCCACGGTCTCGACAACCTGGCGACCCGCGCTCGTCAGTGCGGCGGCTCGAGCAACATCACCAGCGAGAACGGCGTCACCGAATTGGTGTGGCGAGTTCCGCTGAGCCCCAGGCGAAGTCCGTTGTCAATCCAGCACGGTTGAGCGTCAGAGCGGATCCAGTTGGGCCTTGAGCAGGCAGAACTCGTTACCTTCTGGATCGGCCAGGACATGCCATTGTTCCTGCCCCGTCTGGCCGATGTCGGCCGGCCGCGCACCAAGACCCAATAGGCGTTCAAGTTCGGCTTCCTGATCGCGGTCGGTGGCGTTGACGTCGATATGCAGGCGGGGCTTACCCTTCTCCGGTTCGTCTCTGCGACTGAGGATGATCGTCGGCTGCGGACCGCCGAACCCTTCGCGCGGGCCGATCTCCAGAGAACCGTCGTGCATTCGATCGAGCACGACGAAGTCCAGGACCTCGCACCAGAACCGCCCCAGAACCTCAGGATCCCGGCAACCGAGCACCAATTCACTGATACGACATGCCATGACAACTCGCTTTCCATCCGCAAGGACAATTGTCTTTCGACCGTACCGGACCACGTGATCTACGCCATGCCGCCCTGTCCGATCCTCGGGACCTTTTCCCCTCGTCCGAGGTCGTGGCCGCCGCGATCATTGCGTTTATGTTCCACAGTCCCAAGAATTCTCGGTATTTCGTCACGTCGATGCGCACAGGCGGCCGTCGTGGTTGATCTCGCGCCCCGGCCGGTCGACGAGGTCGATATCCACGTCGGCGCAACTCCCCGGACCGCTCCGAAGGGTTCGAAACTGGTCGAGATCCTGAGGACCACCGATCACAAGATGATCGGGCTGATGTACATCGTGACATCGTTTGCCTTCTTCCTGATCGGCGGACTGATGGCGCTGCTCATGCGCATGGAATTGACTGTCCCGGGAATGCAATTCCTGTCAAACGAGCAGTACAACCAGTTGTTCACCATGCACGGCACGATCATGCTCTTGCTGTACGCGACCCCGGTCTTCTTCGGATTCGCCAACTACCTCATGCCGCTGCAGATCGGCTCGCCGGACGTGTGTTTCCCGCGGCTCAATGCGTTCAGCTACTGGTTGTATCTCTTCGGCGGCCTGATCGCCTCCGCCGGGTTCGTAACACCCGGTGGTGCAGCAGATTTCGGCTGGACCGCTTACGTGCCACTCACCAGCGAACTCCACTCCCCCGGTATGGGTGCCGACCTGTGGATCATCGGGCTTACTCTCGGCGGCGTCGGCACCATCCTCGGCGCAGTCAACATCGTTTCGACGATCGTCTGCCTACGGGCCCCCGGGATGACGATGTTCCGCATGCCGATCTTCACGTGGAATGCGCTGGTCGCCAGCATGCTGATCCTCCTCGTTTTTCCGCTGCTCGCTGCTGCCTTGATCGGGCTGTGGGTGGACCGGCACCTGGGAGCGCATTTGTTCGACCCCGCGACAGGTGGAGTCATGTTGTGGCAGCACCTGTTCTGGTTCTTCGGCCATCCCGAGGTCTACATTCTGGCGCTTCCGTTCTTTGGCATAGTCTCCGAGATCTTCCCTGTCTTCAGCCGCAAGCCGATCTTCGGATACACCGGATTGGTCTACGCAACACTGGGAATTGCAGCTCTGTCGATCGCTGTGTGGGCGCACCACATGTACGCAACCGGCGCCGTTCTCCTCCCCTACTTCTCGTTCATGACCTTCTTGATCGCAGTTCCCACCGGAGTCAAGTTCTTCAACTGGATCGGCACGATGTGGAAGGGGCAGTTGACTTTCGAATCGCCGATGCTGTTCTCCGTCGGATTCCTGGTCACATTCCTGTTCGGCGGACTCTCCGGCGTAATTCTCGCAAGCCCGCCCCTGGACTTTCATGTCACCGACTCGTACTTTGTTGTCGCGCATTTCCACTACGTCCTCTTCGGAACAATCGCGTTCGCGACATACGCCGGAATCTATTTCTGGTTCCCGAAAATGACCGGCCGGATGTTGGACGAGAAGCTCGCCAAGATCCATTTCTGGTTGACTCTGATCGGCTTTCACGCGACATTTCTCGTCCAGCATTGGCTCGGCGCTCAGGGTATGCCTCGGCGGTACGCGGATTACCTGCCGTCTGACAATTTCACTCTTCTCAACACGATCTCGACCGTCGGCGCGTTTGTGCTCGGAGCCTCGACGATTCCGTTCATCTGGAACGTTTTCAAGAGCTATCGGTACGGCAGGATCGTGACGGTCGACGATCCCTGGGGATTCGGAAACTCACTCGAATGGGCGACGTCCTGCCCTCCACCACGACACAACTTCACCGAACTCCCCCGAATCCGCAGTGAGCGGCCTGCATTCGAACTGCACTACCCCCACATGGTCGAGAGGATGCGCGACGAGGCGCACGTCGGACTGCTTGGTCACAAGCCGGTTTCCACGGTAAGCACAGAGGTGAAACGACATGAATGACGGCACGAAGTATCGAGCTTGGGCAGAAAGTCAGCAGGTTGAACGCCGAGCGAAACCCGGCCATCTCCTGATGCCGTTGCTCTTCCTCATGTTCGCAGTCACGACGCTCGTGTGGTTGCCACTGACAACTGCCGCTTGCTCGATAGTAGTTGCAGGATTGCTGTTCGGCACTGTCCTGCAAGCCAGTTCGCATTCAGCAGAACCTTCGACAGACATAACGCGAGGAGCTCGGAATGACCTCCCAACTTTCGACTGACGTCTTCACCTCGGAGTGGTCCGCAGACGGAGCGGTCGTCGTGTGCATCGATGGATCCCCGCTGCGCACCGACGTGATCACGTGGGCGGCCGAGTTCGCGCATCGCCACAGTCTCTGGATGCGAATAGTTTTCGTAGCTCCGAACACCGCAGATCCGAACACCGCAGATCCGAATACCTCGGCATCACCGACCGGCCTGTTCATGGAAGCCATTCAAATCGCAGAGTCGGTGTCGCCAGATCTTCGGATCCGGACCGATCTGATCTCCGGGGAGAACACCGCAATCCTCACCGCGTTGACGTCCGAGGCTGCCTTGATCGTCAACCCGTTGATCGTCACACCACAGGACGATCTCACTGCACCCGCCCCGGCATGTTCATTCGCAACAGTCGGAACTTCGTGTGAAAGCCAGGCTACGGCTGATCTTCCCGTTGTCGTCGGTTTGGACGGAAGCGCCTACAGCGAAAGCGCTTTGGCCATTGCATTCAAGGAAGCCGAGGCGGCGAGCACCGAACTGGTCGTCGTGCACGCCGCCCCGCCCGAGGCCGAGCTGAGTCGAAACTTCGCAGCCGGGCACGCGCCCCAGCATTCGACGCCGCTGACGTGGCAACTGTCAGGTTGGGCCACGCTCTACCCAGGCGTCACCATCCGACAGATCGAGTACGACGGCCCCTCGGTTGCCATTCTGGAACAACTCTCCACCGAGGCACGGCTTCTCGTCGTGGGCCGGCGCGGCCGAGGTTCGTTCGACGACACCGCTCTCGGCACCACGAGCAGTGCAATGATTCGAAAAGCTCACTGCCCGGTCATCGTTGCGAGCGAAGCCTGAATTGGATCCTCGCTCGGTCAGAACCCGTAACTGTGGATGGGTGCGAGCTGACCGGCGTGGTGGGCTTCGATCACGAAACGCTCGTGGTCGACCAACTTCTCCGGGAGTTCGTCAACCGGCCACCACCGCAGATCTGCAGATTTCAACGGCTCCATCCGGCGTGGTTCACCCGACCACGTGCGGCATTCGTAGAAGAAGTCCACTCGATGATCCACCGGGTCGACCCCTTCCGCATGTCGGCGATGCAACACGGTGAGTGGCTTCAGTTCCGAGGAAAGCAGCTCCACGCCAAGTTCTTCCGCGGCCTCCCTGACAGCCGCATCGAGTGCCGACTCCCCCAGTTCGACGTGTCCCGCAGCAGCGTGAGCCCAGTATCCGTCCATGAAACCGGTGCCCTCACGCAACTGCAACAGCACCTCCGGCCGTTGCGCCGGGTTGCTTCGACGAAACATCACGTACACCGCTGGTACCAGCGCAAATTGATCGGCCACATGACCACGCTATCGTGCGGGAAACGGCGGCGCCCCGCGAGAACAAAGCTCGCGGGGCGCCGTCGGCTAATCTGCTGAATCAGTTGACGTCGAACCTGTCGAGGTCCATCACCTTGGTCCAGGCGGCAGCGAAGTCCTCGGCGAACTTCTGCTTCGCGTCTTCGCTGGCGTACACCTCGGAGAGTGCGCGCAGTTGCGAATTCGATCCGAAAACAAGGTCGACCGCAGTTGCCGTGTACTTCGGATCTCCAGTCGCCCGATCAACCCCGTCGTAGACGTTCTCTTCCGTCTTCGACGGCTTCCACTCGGTACCCATGTCGAGAAGGTTGACGAAGAAATCGTTGGTCAACGTCTCGGGACGGTCGGTGAACACCCCGTGGCCGGTCTTGCCGAAGTTCGCGTTCAGCGCGCGAAGTCCGCCGACCAGAACTGTCACCTCGGGCGGGGTCAGCGACAGCATGTACGCGCGGTCGACCAACAGAATCTCTGCCGGAATCTTCTCCCCTCCCTTGAGGTAGTTCCGGAATCCGTCGGCCCGGGGTTCGAGTACCTCGAACGAGTCGACGTCTGTCTGCTCCTGAGTCGCATCCGTACGTCCCGGTGTGAACGAGACCGTGATGTCTTGTCCGGCGTTCTTCGCGGCCTGCTCGACTGCCGCTGTACCACCCAGAACGATCAGGTCGGCAAGTGAAACCTTGGCTCCACCAGCCTGGTTGAATTCCTGCTGAACTCGCTCGATGGTCTGAAGCACCGCGGAGAGGGCTGCGGGCTCGTTGACTTCCCAGTTCTTCTGCGGCTCCAGGCGAATTCGAGCACCGTTGGCGCCGCCGCGCATGTCAGTGCTGCGGAAGCTCGCAGCCGACGCCCACGCGGTCGATACCAACTGTGAGACGGACAGCCCGGAATCGAGAAGTCGACTCTTGAGGATCGCGATGTCCGCGTCCCCGATCAGTTGATCATCGGCCGAGGGAACGGGGTCCTGCCACAACTGCGGTTCGGGAACCCACGGTCCCAGGTAGCGCGTGACCGGTCCCATGTCGCGATGCAGGAGCTTGTACCAAGCCTTGGCGAACTCTTCAGCGAATTCTTCGGGATGATCGAGCCAACGCCGTGTGATTTTCTCGTACGTCGGATCCAGGCGTAGGGAGAGGTCGGTGGTCAGCATCGTCGGAGTACGTCCGGCCGACGAATCGAACGGATCCGGGATCGTGCCGGCCCCCGCGCCATCCTTCGGGATCCACTGCCAGGCACCCGCCGGGCTCTTGGTCAGCTCCCAGTCGTATCCGTACAGAATCTCCAGGAAAGTGTTGTCCCACTTCGTCGGAGTGGGAGTCCACACGACCTCGAGACCACTGGTGATCGCGTCCTTACCCACGCCCGTACCGAAAGCGCTCTTCCAGCCCAGTCCCTGTTGCTCGACGGGTGCGCCTTCCGGTTCGGGTCCGACGAGGTCGGCCGGACCGGCACCGTGTGTCTTGCCGAAGGTGTGGCCGCCGGCGATCAGCGCGGCCGTTTCCACGTCGTTCATCGCCATGCGAGCGAAGGTTTCTCGGATGTCGCGGGCGGCCGCTACCGGGTCCGGTTGTCCGTTGGGTCCTTCGGGATTGACGTAGATCAGGCCCATCTGAACTGCGCCGAGCGGTCCGGACAGCTCACGGTCTCCGCTGTAGCGCTCGTCGCCGAGCCAGGTGTCCTCAGGACCCCAGTAGATCTCCTCGGGCTCCCAGATGTCTTCTCGGCCGAAGCCGAAGCCGAAGGTCGTGAACCCCATCGACTCCAGAGCGCAGTTGCCTGCGAACACCAGCAGGTCGGCCCAGGAAACCTGCTTTCCATACTTCTGCTTGACCGGCCAGAGCAGGCGACGTGCCTTGTCGAGGCTGGCGTTGTCCGGCCAACTGTTGAGCGGGGCGAAACGCTGAGCGCCCTGACCGCCACCGCCACGGCCGTCTGCGATGCGATAGGTGCCGGCAGCATGCCAGCTCATACGCACGAAGAGTCCGCCGTAGTGTCCGTAGTCGGCCGGCCACCAATCCTGCGACGCCGTCATCAGCGCGATGACGTCGCGCTTGAGCGCCTCGACATCGAGTTTGGCGAATTCCTGGGCGTAGTCGAAGTCGGCACCCATGGGATTCGACTTGGACGAATGCGCATGCAAGACAGAGAGATCCGGCTGATTCGGCCACCAGTCCCGGTTGGTTCTCGGACGATTCCCGGTCGGTGTCGGAGACGGGATCGCGGGGTTTTCACTTTCGCTGGTGCTCGCGGTGTTTCCATCGTGAGCAACCGGGCAACTATCGGACACGGTAATCCCTCCATGAGCGAGTAGAACGGACTTCGATCACGGGTGTGATCGCAAACTCTGAGTTGTCGAACAGTCGGCACACAGGCCCCAGTAGATGACCTCGGCTTCATCGAGGACGAAGCCGTTGTGCGCCGACGGCGTCAAGCACGGTGCCTCTCCGACTGCACAGTCGACATCTGCAACGACCCCGCAGGACCGGCAGACGACGTGATGGTGGTTGTCACCGACGCGAGACTCGTACAGCGCCACCGATCCGGACGGTTGGATCCGCCTGATCAGCCCGGCGTCGGTGAGAGCGTGCAACACGTCGTAGACCGCCTGCCGCGACACCCCTGGCAGAACAGCCCGCACAGCATCGAAGACAGTCTCGGTGGCTGCGTGTGGGCGTGCATGCACAACCTCGAGCACCGTGACTCTGGGACGAGTCACGCGAAGCTCAGCGTTACGCAGTTGGGCTGCATAATCCGGCGTCGAAGGCACCTTTCCACTATTGCGCAATCTTCTGGACTGAACCCAGACTTTCGCGAAAATCCTCGCCTACGCGGATTTGCCGACCGATTCGTCAGCGCTCCGAACAGGACGAACGGGCCCGGGAATCATGGGAGATGAACTGGGGGTAGGTCTTGTTGCGCCAGTCGCAGTTCAGCGGCGGCGATGACGCCGGGGAAGTAGTAGTGCCCCTCCGGCGACTGAACAAGAGATGCAGCGTCGATACCGTCGACTTCCCATACGTCAACCGCGCCGCCGGTGTTGTTCATTCTGACAAACCAGTCCCGTTCGCCCTCGTCGCTGGCGAGGAAGCATCCCTCCTGCTCTGCTCGTAGACTTCCTGCGATTCCGCGAGCTGAGCCCATTCGGCGCCAGTCCAATCCATACCGCTGGATCGACGCACGGTTCAAGGCGGACGTGACGTGGTAGCGGGTCGACATCGTCCAAAGGTAACAATCTTCCGTTTGTTCCAACTACGGTGAAGGGGAGAATCCGCCGAGGTCAGGAGTGATCGTGCCGAAATTGGAGATCAAGAGGAAGTCACAACTCTCGCGGCAGGAAGTCGCCGACCGACTCATCGCCCTCGGCCAGGCCCTCGCCAGTGGATCGGAAGTGGAACTGGGGTCGGGTGGGGACTCGATCGAAATCAGTGTTCCGGAACAGGTTCGGTGGGAACTCGAGATCGAAGTCGACGGCAACGAGGTCGAGATAGAAATCGAGATTCACTGGCGCGACGACCCTCAGGAAGAATCAGAAGAGAAGTCTCCGCCGCCCACCAAAGCAGTTCGTCGCAGCCGACCGCGCAAGAGCACTGCCAAATAGGCCAACCCGGGTGCGGTTGTCAGGCAATTACGGAGACGCCGACACCTCGAGAGACACAACGCGCAGCAGTGCTCGGAGATCACTTTCGATGCGTCGAAACAGTTGATACACAACGATGAAGCCCGCGATCCCGCCCAGACACAGCGCACGGACGGTTGCGTTGAGTTCCTCCCCGGCCCCGGAACCGACAAAACTGAGTCCCGCGATTCCCACCAGCGGAACCGACGCCGCGACTGCGAGGTAACGCGTGCTGCTCCGACCCAACGAGCGAATATCGCGTCCGTCGTCGCTTCGTAACTCGCCGTGTGACAACAAGATCGGATACAGACATCGAACCGAGTAGTACGTCAGGATGAAGAACGGATACGCGACTGCGACGGCGCCGCACACCGCCAGCGACGACATCAGGTGCACGTACGCTCGTTGCGGAATACCTCCGGCGGCAATCTGCAACGCAACTGGATATGCGATACCGGCCAGGACCCACAGACCGAATGCGATCACCACCGCGCGGTGTCCGACGTTCAGCGTCGCGGTACGCGCTTTGTTCAAGACCTCCGCGCTGTACGTCTGACCGTGACGCAGTCCGTGAGGCACAGTGAGCGCAAGCCGGCACCAATACAGGATCGCCGCGGCACCGAGTGAGAACGCGGCCACCCCGATGACCAGATGAACCTGCTCGAGGTGCTGCTGAGCCTGGGGCGAGAGTCCCGAAATGATCAGCATCTTGTTGTAGTAGTAGTTGTAGCCCGCCGCCAGGAGATTCGGAATTCCGATCGCGGCCAGAAGAATCGGCAGTGCCCACTTCCACAACGTCGAACGCGGGCTCCCTTCCGGTGGGTCCACCAGGTTCCGGGCAGACCGGTCCAGACACAGTGCGAACTGACGGGCAAGCTTTCGTCCGCCAGACCACCTTCCGTCTCTCTCGGGCGAAAGAGACTTCACCAGTACTCGGCGCAGCGCCGGCGGGCAGTCGTCCGGTAACCGGGCCTCGGCCGCGGGATCCACTCCACGCCGGCGTGCCTCGAGCGCCTTCTTGGGCGACGGTGGGTTCTGCCCCGTGCCGTCGTCCGTGAAAGGCCTACTCCCGGTGAGGAGTTCCCACAGCATCACGCCGAGTGCATAGATGTCGCTACGGGTGTCGAGTGTGCCGGGAGACCCCACGGCACAGGCCTCCAACTGCTCTGGAGACATGTAGGCGAGCGAGCCTCCGACAAAACAGGCAGCGTCCTCGGTCGAAACCTCCTCGCTCGAACTGACGTTGAAGTCAGCGAGTTTGGGAATGCCTTCGACACTGAGAAGTACGTTCGCCGGCTTGATGTCCCGATGTAGTACGCCGTGCTCACGCGCGTACTCGAGGGCGTCGGCCAGTCTCATTCCCATCCAGGCCACGGTCTCCGGCCACGACATCGCTGCGATCTCGTCCCGTAAACTCGTCTCGCTCGGTTTCATCTCCCCCTTCTTCGCCAGGGTCTGATCGATGGCGTCGAGAAGTAGTTGTCCGGACCGCTGAGCCTGCGGTGTCACGCGGACAAGTTTGACCACGTCGAGCAAGGTCCCGCCTGGCACGTATTCCATGAACAGAACTCGCAGTGCGCGTTCCTCGAGCAGCCGTTGATCGAAGACGCGAACGATGTTGGGATGGTCGAGTTGGGCGAGAGTCTGCGGCTCGACCCCGACGTTGCGCGAGATTTTCAACGCAACCCACCGCTGCATCGACAGTTGCCGTGCCAGGAACACTCGGGCGAATGCACCGTGCCCGAGTTCCAACACCAGTTCGAAATCATCGAGGCGCTGCCCGATCTCGAACTCGTCGAAACCCGAGAGCCCCAACATCATCACGTCTTCGCGGCCGGCCATCGAATCACGGTCGAACAACCGCTCGAAACCATCTGCCTGCAAAGGGAACTCGCTGAGATACTCGGCCGCTACGACATCCTCCCCGCCCTGCTTCCGCAGCCGGAACTCCTCGTACAGAAGCTCGGCCGGTAGTGGCTCTTCGAGCAGTTCCGGGTACTCGGCGCAATACTCCGTGAGTCGTTTCGGACCGTCATTCTTCAGCCAGCGGTACTCCATGTCGATTCCGACCAGTTCGATCAGCGCGCCCCGACGAATCTTGGCTGGATCGGGCAGATACTCGCTCAGGTCGGACGGGGTTCGTCCCGCCTCCCAGTCCCCGACCAGGCGCCCGAGACCGTCGGCATCGTTCGATTCGCCGCGCACTACCGGCAGTGCGGACAGGCGCAACTCGGTGACGGTGCCCCGTTCGGTCAGGGGCCCGCTCGCGACTGTCGCGTCACTGGCCTGCGCACCACGTTCATTCATGAGTTCTGCTCCGCACCTCGAGCACGATGAATCGAGGCGACTCATTTCAGCGTAACCCCGGCGGTACCTCTGACCCCAGCGAATCTATTCGGCGTGAACTGCCGACTTCGTGCCGATACGAACGAGTTCTTCGCGGTCACCGATCTTGACGCGTGGACGTCCGTGCTCGACACCGAGGTCCTTCTCGGCGGCATCGATACGAAGCCATCCTTCCCAATCGACGGGAAACAGATCGCCGGCCGCGAGGACCTCCTCGATCCGGTTGCGATCTACCCGACGCCCGCCGAACGAATCAAGTTGGCGCAGCAGCATTTCGACTGTTTGGTGAGAGTCGGGCCGCGCCGCACCGATCAGCCCGGCGGCACCTCGCTTCATCCAACCGGTCACGAACAAGCCCGCGATCGGTAGACCGCTCTCGTCGACCACCGAGCCGCTCCGGTGCGAAACTATGCCGCGCCCGTGATCGAAGGGCACCCCGGCAAGTGGCGCGCCGAGGAATCCGATTGCCCGGTACACAGCTTGAACCGGATAGTCGGTACAGACACCCGAAGCGGTGACGTGACCGTAGCCGTCGGGATCAGTCCGCTCGACGCGGAGTGCCTCGACTTTCCCGTTACCGAGAATCTCCACGGGCTGTCGGTAGAAGTGCAGGTGAACTCGACGCTGGGCAGTTCGGTCGGCAGGCGCAGTGCCCGCGAAACTACGGAGTGTCTCGACTGCCAGTCGGGTGTGCACCAACTGTTTTGTCATCCGCTCGATATGCCGGTCCGGCGCGACATCGGCAGCATCGACGACAACATCTACGCCGGGTAGTTGACCGAGAGCGCGCAACTCGTTCGGGGAGAATCGAGCGTCGGCGGGTCCGCGCCGGACAAAGATGTGTACCTCACGAACGCGACTGCCGGCGATCCCTTCCCGAACTTCGTCGGAGACGTCCGTGGCCTGCAGCGATTGCGCCTCTACGAGGAGCATCCGCGTGACATCGAGCGCGACATTGCCGCCGCCGATCACTGCCACCGACTCGGCGTGCAGGGGCCAATGTTGGGGGGCGTCGGGGTGATCGTTGTACCAACCGACAAAATCGGCGGCCCCGAATGAACCGGGAAGCTCGACGCCTGGAATGTCGAGTAGTGCATCCCGCGGCGCACCGGTTGCAATGATCACCGCGTCGTAGGAAGAACGTAGGTCCTCGACGGAAAGGTCCTTTCCGATCTCTACGTTGCAGAACAGCCGGAAGTCACTGGCGACCAGCACGGTGTGCAGAGAATCGACGAACTTTTCGGACTCGGCGTGCCCTGGGGCGAGACCGTAGCGCACGAGTCCGTACGGCGTCGGTAGACGCTCGAACATGTCTATCTTGGTGCCAGGAGCCAGTTCAGCGAGAGCGCCGGCAGCGTGGATTCCCGCCGGCCCTGCTCCGACGATCGCGACCCTGAGCGGTGGTGAGAAAATCCGGGGCGCCGCCGGCGGGGATACCGCTGAACCTCTAGCGTTGATCATGCCCCGAGGCTAGGACCTCAACTGCGCTGGAGATCAAGTCCGCTTTTCAGTAACCCGCTTTTCAGTAACCCTGCTCGGCCGGCTTGTGCTCGGTTGTGTAGCGGTAGAAGTCCGCCAGTTGGAGTTCACCGGCCGCTGCCTCGTCGACGACGACTGTCACGTGCGGATGCAACTGAAGTACCGATGCCGGGCAGAACGCCGACACCGGACCTTCAATCGCAGCCCGGACCGCGGGGGCTTTGCGCGCCCCCTCCGCAATCAGCACAAGATGCTTTGCATCACTGATGGTTCCGAGACCCTGCGTGATCACGTGATGCGGCACATCGGCTGGGTCTGCGAAGAACCGCGCGTTGTCGGCGCGGGTCCTTTCGGTCAAGGTCTTCACTCGGGTACGCGATGTGAGTGAGGAGGACGGCTCGTTGAAGCCGATGTGCCCGTTGAGACCGATGCCGAGAATCTGCACGTCGATGGGACCGTTGTCGACGATGGCAGCGTCGTAACGCCGTGCAGCTTCACTGGGATCCGCGGCTCCCCCGTCGGGGCTGAACACTCGCGCATTGTCGATGTCGAGGTGATCGACGAGTTCCGTGCGGATGGTGTGCGCGTAGGACTGCGGCTGATCGGGCGTGAGACCTACGTACTCGTCGAGAAGATACGCGCTCATCGCCGCGAACGACACTCCCGATTCTCGATGCCGCTTGATCAGCTCCCGATACGTGTGCAGCGGTGACGATCCCGTCGCGAGGCCGAGCGTCCGCGCTCCGTTTTCGATTGCGCCGCAAACGATGTCGGCAGCGATTCGCCCTCCGTCTTCCGGACTGGGAACTATGACGATTTCCATTCAGGCTTCCTCTCTGCTCTTGCCGGCTCCGACGATGGCCTCGCGTACGGAACCCGAAGCGCGATCCAACAATTCGGTTGCTTCGGCGAAGTCGCATTCGGCCAACAACATGACGACCGCTGCCTTCACATGACCGTCGGCATTCTCGATGGTCTCCGAAGCGATCTCGGTATCCACTCCGGTGGCTGCCGCGACGATCCGGTTTGCACGATCGACCAGTTTGGCGTTGGTAGGCCGAAGGTCGACCATCAGGTTGTGAAACGCCTTGCCGGAACGGACCATGCTTGCCGTCGAAAGCATGTTGCACACCATCTTCTGTGCAGTCCCGGCCTTGAGCCTCGTCGATCCGGTGAGGATCTCGGGGCCGGTCTCCACTTCGATGGCCACTCCGGCGTGCGAACTCATTGCCGCATTTCGGTTGCATGAGACTGCCACTGTTGCGGCGCCGAGTGCGCGGGCATGGTCGAGTCCCCCGATGACATAGGGAGTACGACCACTCGCCGCCAGACCCACCACGACGTCCGTGGCGTTCAACGAGATTGCGTCGAGGTCGGCCCCAGCCGCTCGCGGATCGTCCTCTGCTCCCTCGACGGCGTTCAGAAACGCTCCCGGGCCACCGGCGATGATTCCGATCACCTCGCCTGGATCGGTCCCGAAAGTCGGAGGGCATTCCACCGCGTCGAGCACTCCCAGACGCCCACTGGTCCCAGCTCCCAGGTAGATCAGCCGACCACCTTGTGCCCGAGCGGTGACGATCGAATCGACTGCGGCTTCGATGGCCGGTAACACCGCCGCGACCGCGTCGGCCACGATTGCGTCCTGCTGGTTCATCACCGTCAGCAGATCCGACACCGACATGACGTCGAGATCGCGGGTGAGAGGGTTCGGTCTCTCGGTAGACAGCATGTCCAATTGCATTGTGGCGAGTCCTCCTCGATCAAATTTCACTACGACGACTCCTCGTCAGTAATCACAGCGACGACTCCTCGTCAGTGACGCTTCGAAGCAATGGCATCATGACTGCGTTGCAGCGCAGACAGGGCGCTCGGCAGCGAGTGCGCGACCATCGCAAAAATTGTGTCGACTACCAACAGCTGGCCGGTGCGGCTTGCCATTGCTGCCGACCGGAAACCGAATTCTCTACCGGCAGTGAGTAGAACGTGGTGTGACTGCACAGCGAGCGTCGACCGCGCCCCGCCGGTGATCGCGGCCGTCGACGCCCCGGTACGACGGGCAAGGGCAAGCGGTTCGACCACATCAGAAGTCTCGCCGGAATGCGAGATTCCCACTGCTATGTCGTCCGGTCCGAGCAAACTGGCGCTGACCATCGCTGCGTCTCGGTCGAGATGAACCCGGCAGTTGACGTCGATACGCGAGAGCTTCAACGTGAGGTCTTGCGCGACGATGCCTGACGCGCCGATGCCGTACACCTCGACCCGGCGGGCGGATCGAATCCGCGACACCACTTCTTCGAGTGCAACAGGGTCAGTCAATTGTGCTGTGCCCTTGAGTTGTTCGGATTCGAACTCGGCGAGTTTGGCCATGACTTCACTGGCAGAGTCGGCGGCAACGATGTCCACACCGAGTGGAATCGAATCACTTGACGCGGAACCGCTGATGGCCGCCAATGCCAGACGAAGCTGGGGATACCCCTCGAAACCGAGCCTTTTGGCTGTGCGGACCACTGTCGCCGTGCTTGTCGACGCTCGTTCGGCAAGATCGTTGACCGTCAGTGTGGACGCCAGGCTGGGGTCGGCTTCGATGATTTCGGCGATCCGCAGCTCGGCAGGTGAGAGGCTGCTCAGTGATGCGCGAATACGAGCAAGCAGGTCGACGGACGCCGGAGCACTCCGGTCCAAAGTCATAACGCCTCGATTCGCATCGTTTTCGGAGCTGACGGCACCGATGTGATTCTAGGCAGCCCACGGCTTCCTGGCGTCAAAGATCCGAGCACACTGGCGTGACGCGCACCGGTGCACGACGCAATACTGCCGGGCAATCCGTGTGCGGTGAGGAAGCCGAGAACCGCGAAAGCCAATGCTTCCTTGATGTCGGAGGTGACTCCGAGTTCGTCCGAAGAGACAAGCGCGATGTCGCCCAGTTCGTCACGGAGCATCGCCATCAACGTCGGATTCTTGGTGCCACCACCTGACACCACCACTTCGGTGGCCGCGAGTGCTTTGACGGAATCGGCGACGGTCCGGGCCGTAAGTGCAGTCAGAGTCGCGACGATGTCTGCCAGAGACAACGACTCGTAGCCCCGCAGAGCGGCGAGCAGATAGTCCCGATGAAACAATTCTTTGCCCGTGCTCTTGGGAGCGGGCTGCGTGTAATACGGTTCGCTCAGTAGATGTGCGAGCAGATCGACGTTCGGCGTGCCGGCTGCACCCAGAGCGCCACCGAGGTCGAACCACTGCTCCCCCGCAGTGAATTCGCTTACCGCCGCGTCGATCAGCGCATTTGCCGGGCCGGTGTCGAAGGCAATCGGTACTGCGGGACCATCTGCCGTCGTACCGCCGCCACCCGGAGCAGTGACGTTCGCGATGCCACCGAGATTGAGCGCGACGGAACCCGAAGTTCTTCCGTTGAGCCACAATACGTCGAACGCGCTGACCAATGGTGCACCCTGTCCACCCGTCGCCACGTCGCGAGAGCGCAGGTCCGACACGACGGTGCATCCGGTCTTCTCGGCTATCCAGGCCGGCTGCCCGAGTTGGAGAGTGCCCTTTACTTGCGCTCCTTCGACCCAGTGAAACATCGTCTGCCCATGTGAGGAGATCAATTCCGCACTGCCGCCACACAGTTCCGCGTTCGCCCGCGCAGCCACGGCCGCGAATGCCTGCCCGATCTCGGTGTCGAGTTGGCAGATCTGACCGACAGTGGTGGACGCAGGCGGTACCGCAGCGGCCACCGCTGCCCGCAACTCACCGGAATATGGTTCGCTGACCATCCCCAGTGAGGTCAGCACAAGAGTGTCCCCGTCGATCCGGATATCTGCTGCGGCAGCATCGATAGCGTCGTACGAAGTACCGGACATCAGGCCGATGACTCTCATGAAATTTCCCTTACTCGGATCGTTTCGGCATTCGGGCAAGCTGCGGTCAGTCGACGAGTGCCCGCTTGTGGGCATTTCCTCGCAAGGTACTCAAAGCGATCGCGCTGACGGCGCACGTTGCCATCACGAAGTAGGCCGGAATATCGAGATTGGAAGTTTCCTTGATCAGCCACGTGATTATCAGACCGGCGCAGCCCGAAAAGACCGCGTTGGACAGGGAGTATGCGAGTCCTAATCCGGTGTACCGGACCGAGGTGGGGAACATCTCGGAGAGCATGGCGGGTCCGGGTCCGGCGACAAGTCCCACTGCGGCGCCGGCGGCAAACACTGCAAATCCCTTGGCGGTCAGAGACGTCTGCTCATTCTGCAGGACGTTGAGCAGCGGCAACGCAAGGACCAAGATCAAAACGGTGCCGGTGAGCATGACCGCGCGTCTCCCGATGCGATCACTGAGCCCGCCCGCAAGCGGAATCGTCACCGCGAAGCCGGCATTGGCAAGTACCGAAGCAACCAGTGCCTGATGGAATGTCGCGTTGAGTGAACTCTGAAGATAAGTCGGCATCACGACGAGGAACGTGTAACCCGCCGCAGACCAGCCCATCAACCGACCGATGCCGAGCAGGATCGCCCTGGCGGTCTCGCCGACGGTCGGCTGCGCTACCGGCGTCGCCGCATCAACTGTCGGTTCGGACTGGACTGCGCGGGCACGCTCGAACGACGGCGTTTCTTCGAGTCGGAGCCTGAGCCACAGGGCAACCAGGCCCATCGGAAGTGCAAGGAGGAACGGGATGCGCCAGCCCCAGTCGTTGAGCTGACCGGAGTCGAGAACTGTCGCGAGGAGCGCCGCGATTCCGGCACCGGCGAGCAATCCGAGCGCGACCGTGAACGATTGCCACGACCCGTACAGTCCGCGTCGTCCCGGGGGCGCAAACTCGGTCATCACCGACACCGCGCCGCCGAACTCGCCTCCGGCCGACAATCCCTGGAGGATCCGAAGGACCGTCAAGAGCAGCGGTGCCAGAATTCCGACACTCTCGTAGGTGGGGAGCACACCGATCAGGGTCGTCGCACCCGACATCAGCAGAAGAACGATCACCAAGGTGGGGCGTCGGCCGATGCGGTCACCGAGTCGACCGAAGAGTGCGGCCCCCACTGGGCGGAAGAAGAAGGCCAGCGCAAACGACGCGTAGGTCTTGATCAGGCTTTCGAGGTCGCCGGAGCCGTCGGCGCTGAAGAAGTTCGACGCGATGATCGTCGCGAAGAACCCGTACACACCGAACTCGTACCACTCGATGAAATTTCCGACGGAGCCGGCGACGAGCGCCCTGCGCCGTTTGAGCTGCGCACCATCGTTCCGTGTCTGCACTGTGATGCCCATGCCGTCCTCCGTTGACGAAACCCGAATATGCAACAAAGTTTCATCTGAACGGAGTAGAAATGTCAAGAAGTTTCACAATTGGGTTTTCGTGGGTCCCCGAATCCCTACGCTCCTGCGAACGTGAATGCCTCCGCCCGTTCGAACTGGTCGGTGGAGTCTCCGGAGTAGACCGTGCTCTCGTTCGGGCCCAGCCCGAGCTTGCGGACGGGCGTCCCCTCCCCGAGATCCATCGACGCCACATCCACCCAGAACGTATTCGGGGTCATCGCGGACTCGAAGAAATAGAGCGTGCGTTTGTGATCGACCACCGTACGCCAGCGGGTCGACGAGATGTTGGGCTCGTCTGGAGTCGAAATACCCAGCGGCACCGAGACATTGCGAATGACACTGAACGTCGACGCCAACGCGGACCGCGGATCGTCCGTCTGCGGTATCGCATCCACGTAGAACGACGCGCGGGCGAATCTGTCAGCGGCACGGTTCGTTCCGGGCAGCATCACAGTCCCGTTGATCTGCTTCCAGTACTCGTTGACCGCGAGTTGCTGATCGAAGATCGGAGAATTTGTCATCACCTGGTACTCACGGCTGTGATGAATAGTCGCGCGTCCACCGACGTATTCGATGATCGCACTGTCTCCCCTGGCGTCCGAGAGTGACATGTGAAGGGTAGCGAGACGGTCTTCACCGGGAACAGCAGCAGTCACGACGGTGAACGGTTCCGCTGCCAACACCTCGACTGCTTCCTGAACTGTCGCAAAACAATCCAGAACATACTGCGCCCACGCTGCGATGGACAGACCCGGAGTCGAGCCGTCGTATGCCGGGTACTCGGACTCGACCAACCACAAGAGATTTGCAGACAGTCCTGCCTCGTTGACCCCATCGGTTGTGCACATGTCGTAGGCCGTTGCGACAACACTTCCGTATTTCGACGTCCACTGAATCGAGTTCGGACCCGCGCAACCCTCTCGCGTCATGCCCCGCGGAAATGCCCAGAGATTGGTTCCGAGATCGACCTTCCAATCCATCGATCGAGCAGTGATCACAGTGTCGTTGGGCCCCAAGTAGACCAAGCGTGTACACATCGAAAACTATCCCTTCCTCACGGCGTGACGATATTGAAACTGGGATCGAAGGTATCCAGCAGCCCTCCCAATGTCTCCAGCGCCGATTCGTCTCCGGTGAGCGAAATCTTCCCGGCTTTGGCAAGTTCCGCAGCCGCGCCCGGTTGCAGAAGTGCGCCGATCAGTGCAGCTTTCGGCCCGGACACCGTCAGTTGCGTGTTCGACGCCGCTCCCCGGCGGGCATTGAGGACGCCGCGCCTGACCCAGGCCGTCCAGGTCTCGTCGTCGTGATCGGTGAACACGAAATCGATGTGGAGGTCGACGTCAGTTGCCTTGTCTCCGATGAGATGCACTGCTACGAAGTCGAACAAAATATCGATGGGCATCGCGAGGACGCTGTCTTCGCTCGCAGTGATGTACGGCGGGGGTTGCGAGCCCTCACGCAATTCCAACGCTGCCGAAAGGTAGATACCTCGCCACTGAGGTCCCTCGGCTTGATACCCCATCTGCTCGTAGACGTCAGCCTGAAGGTTCTTCGCCTCCGTGTTCTCCGGTTGAGCGAACACCAACTTGTGCAGGATCTCTGCCGCCCACCGGTAGTCCGCGGCGTCGAATGCTCGCTTACCCTCATCCAGGATCTTCTGCGCGCCAAGGAGATCGACGAACCTCTTCGCCGACTCGACCGGTGGATGTGGATGAAGCGTCACCGGATCGCCGTCCCACATTCCCAGCTCCTTGGTGTACACGGCACGCACGTCATGATGCAGAGTTCCGTGGTACCCGCGGTTGTGCCACTTGCGGCCGAGCTCCTCGGGTAGCTCGATCACCTCGGCAGCTTCGAGTGGCGTGTATCCCTTGTTCGCCAGCCGGAGCGCCTGGTCGTGAATGTATTTGTAGGTATCCCTTTGTGATTCGATGAAGCCAACGAGGTTCTCGTTCCCCCACACCGGCCAGGTGTGCGGTCCGTAGTGAACCGCCGCGTCGTCGCCCCACCGTTCCAAAGTTTCGTCCAGGTATCGCGCGAAATTGCGGGCATCGCGGGTACGCGCACCGCGCAGGGTCTGGATGTTGTGGAGTGAATGATTGGCGTTCTCCGCACACGTCAGTGCAGCGAGTTCGGGGATCCAGATGTGCATCTCCTCCGGAGCCTCGGTATCGGGTGCATAGAGGAATTCGAACTCCAGACCCGCAATTTCTCGCTTCGTTCCGGTTTCGGTGATGCCGTCGGTGGGGGAAATATACGAGATCTGAGGGCCTTTGGTGCTGAGCACGCCGATCCCGCACGAGACCGCCCCTTTCGGACCGAGGTCGAGCAATCCGCCGAAGGCATAGAACGACCGCCTCGCCATGGCATTGCCGGCGACAACATTCTCGCCGATTGCGAACTTGTCGAACGATGCGATCGTGCCCGGCGCGATGATCGGCACCTTTCCCGACGCAACGTCCTCGACGTCGATGATGCCTTTGACTCCGCCGTAGTGGTCGATATGGGTGTGCGTGTAGATGATCGCTGCAACCGGCTTGTCGCTGACGTGCTCGCGAATCATCTTCATGCCCTGGCGCGCTGATTCGACTCCCGCCATGCAGTCGATGATGATCAGGCCTTCGTCACCCTCGACGACCGTCAGGTTTGCGATGTCGTTGTTTCTCACCTGGTAGAGGCGATCCGTCACCTGGTAGAGCCCACCCCGGCGAATGACCTGACTCTGGCGCCACAAACTGGGATTGACGGTGTCCGGCGCCGGAACGTCGTCACCGATGTACGCCAATGCCTCGGGGTCGAAGACCACATGCCCGTCGTCGCCGAGAACATTGCCAGGCAACGGTGCGATCAAGCCACGATCCGCGTCGACAAAATCTTGCCGGTCATCCATGGCGTACCGCGTGACCGCTTCGCGGTTCACCGCCACGGTGGCCGGTGTTGCGTCCTTAGGTGTCTGGCACATGGCTCTCCCCGCTCGGATACGACGATCAGATACCCCATAATCTCTATCCGGCGGCAGCGGCGTTGGAATCACCCGCGCAGGGTGAACTCACGCTCCTCACCCCTTCGTCTTCTCGGAACCTCCCGACGCCAGGGCGATGAGAAGAACCACGAGCCCACAGGCGACAACAAGGATCCAACCCGCTCTCGATGCCTCGGCGATGTCTGATTGTGCGCTGCCTGCGATCATGCCGCCGGCCAGCGCCACACCGAGAGCAGCGCCGAACTGCCTTGCACTGGAGGTGATCCCGCCGGCAAGGCCTGCCTGCGATCTCGGTAGTCCGTTGACGGCGGTGTTGGTGATCGGAGCATTCGAGAAACCGAAGCCGATACCGAGGAACAGGTACGCGACGAGCAACGTCGAAGTGCCTGTGCTGTTGTCGAGAGAGACCAGGCACAGTCCGCCGAGCGCGGTGAAGCTTCCGGCGATCAGCAACGGCAATCGTGCACCGAAGCGCCCGACGAGAATCCCCGACAACGGCGCACAGATGGTTGCGGCGACTGCCATCGGTAGTGTCATCGCGCCCGCGGCGGCGGGAGTCATTTCACGCGCCTGTTGAAGGTAGAAGGTGCCCAGAAGCAGCGTCGCGTTGAGTGCCACGAACACCACGATCGCGCCGAGGACTGCCGCGGTGAACGGCCGGTGCCGAAACAGCGAGGGGTCCATGAGCGGCTCGCTCTTTCTCGATTCGACGCGGACGAACGCTGCCAGCGCGGCAGCGACGGCGACGTAACCCGCGATTGCACCGGAGGCCAGCCACCCGATTCGTGGGCCTTCGATGAGCAGAGCCACGGATCCGCCCACGACGACCATCAGAAGCACCTGCCCCGGTAAGTCGAGACGTCGAGGTTGTTCAGCCCGGGACTGCGGTACGAACACCGCGGTCAGCACGAGAACGACTGCGATGACGGGCACGTTGATCCAGAAAACGGATCTCCAGCCGAAGCTCTCGATGAGGACTCCGCCGACTATCGGTCCTGCTGCCATGCTCAGACCGAAGACCGCAGCCCACACGCCGATCGCCTTGGCTCGCTCCTTCGGGTCGGTCATCACGTTGACGACGATCGCCAGGGCCACCGGACTGAGCATCGACCCACCGACTCCCTGCGCGATCCTCGCCGCAATCAGAACTCCCACCGACGGGGCCAGCGCGCAGACGATCGACGCCACCCCGAAAACGACCAGTCCGATCTGGAAGATCCGCCTTCTACCGAACCTGTCGGCCAGGGCGCCGGAAGAGATCAGCAAGCTCGCCAAGACGAGTGTGTACGCGTTGACGATCCATTCGAGACCAACGGTTCCGACGCCGAATCCCTCCCCGATCGCGGGGAGAGCGACGTTGACGATGGTCGTGTCCAACCCGACGACGAACAAGCTCGTGCAGCAGATGGCCAGAATGCCCCACCGGCGGCGTGCGTCAAGTCCGATCACTTGCGGTTCGTCGATCCCGCTCGAAGGTTTCATCTCGGACTCCATCTCTCGAAGTGTTCTGCCGTGCTCGCCAGTCGAAAGGATCGTCGCAACCCGGCCCGCGAAGCCGGTAAGAAATTTGCAGAAACTGCAAAGATGAGCGCATGGACGCCGAACTCGAGCAGTTGCTTACCGATATCGGACCGAGACTGCGCACACTTCGTCGGGATCGCGATTTGACCCTCGAGGCCCTGTCCGACGCCACCGGCATCTCCGTCAGCGCATTGTCGCGACTCGAATCGGGTAAGCGTCGTCCCACCCTCGATCTGCTGTTACCGCTCGCGCGTGCTCACCGGGTCGCGCTGGACCAACTCGTCGGCGCTCCCGCCACGGGCGATCCTCGGGTCCATCTCACCCCGAGCCGACGCAAGAACGGCAGTGCCGTCGTTCCGTTGACGCGCTATCCCGGACGCGTGCAGGTGTTCAAACAGGTGATCGGTCCACGTCCACCGAAGCTCGTCACCCACGCCGGCTACGAATGGCTCTACGTCCTCGCCGGGGATCTGCGTCTCATTCTGGGTACGAACGAGGTTGTCCTGCACCCCGGTGAAGTCGCGGAGTTCGACACCGCCGAGCCCCATTGGTTCGGGCCCGCCGATGAACAGGTCGTGGAGATCTTGCATCTGTTCGGCCCGCAGGGCGAAAAGGCGCACGTACGCACGAAGGCAAAAACTACTACTGCGCACGAACCGGTACCCGAAAGTTAGACCACTGCATGCGTTTTCAGTCGGTTCGACAGCGTATGAGCGTATTCGAGAAGTAGCGTTCCCAACTCGGCATGACGCGCGGGCCGAAAGCGGGTTTCCACTCCGGTCAGGCTCAGCGCCCAGTCCGGGCGCCCGTTGCGGTCGAACACCGCGGCACCCATCCCCCAGCTTCCCTCGACGATGAGGGCTGGATTGACGGCATAGCCGGTGACACGCGTCGACTCGATTCGCTCGCGGATTGATGCCTCACTGTGGATCTCACCCCATTCCGACTCCAGATTCACTCGGGCGAAATAGTCGTCGACGTCCCGCGTCGGTAGGTGACTCAAGATGGCAAGCCCCGCCGACGCGACCCCCAACGGGAATCGCTTCCCCTCGTGCAGCACGTGAGATCGCAGCGGAAAACTGCCTTCCTGACTCAAGATGCAGACGGTCTCGTCGCCGCGACGTGCCGAGAGGAATGCACTCTCCCCCGTGACCCGGGCGAGGTCGTCGACGATGTCGCGAGCGCGGTCGGTGATGTCGTACCGATTTCCGGCCGCGGCGCCCAGGAGGTACAACTCCGGGCCGAGAGACCACCGACCGGTTCGTGCGTCACGGTCGACCAGTCCTTCGGCAGCCAAAGACGTGAGCAGTCGGTGCGCGGTGGGCCGAGCGAGGCCGGTGACCTTGCCCAATTCAGTGGTGGAAATGCCCGTTGGCTCAGAGGCGCCGAGGGCTCGCAGAAGTGCCGCCACCCGCGCGACCATGGCCGGTGATTGCTCGTGAGTAGGCATGAGTTCATCCTAGCGTCCATTCAGTGAACGAATTTTCTTCAGATGGTCAGCAGTCGATCAGTTCTGTCTTGATATTCAAGATCCCTTGAACCTGTGAACTGGAGATAGTTCACTGGATAGCGAAGTGAGTGAGTGTCTACTCAATGAACGCTTGGCAGGGAGAAAACATGACAGCAAAGGTGTACGAGTCCGCGGCGGACGCGGTCGCCGACATCGTCGACGGAGCAACGCTGGCCGTCGGCGGATTCGGTTTGTGCGGCATCCCCGACGTATTGATCGACGCGATCGCAGCAACAAGTGCAACCGACCTCGAGGTGTTCTCCAACAACTGCGGCGTCGACGATCACGGTCTCGGAATCTTGCTGAGCGCCGGACGTATCCGACGGGTGACCGCGTCGTACGTCGGTGAGAACAAGGAGTTCGCCCGGCAGTACCTGGCCGGCGAACTCGAAGTGGAACTGACGCCGCAGGGCACGCTCGCCGAGCGTCTGCGCGCCGGCGGAACCGGAATCCCCGCATTCTTCACACCGGCCGGAGTGGGTAGCCCCATCTCCGACGGCGGAATGCCCTGGCGCTACGACGCCGACGGCTCGATCGCTATTGCATCGCCTCCGAAGGAGACTCGCGTCTTCGGAACCAAGCGTTACGTGATGGAAGAGGCGATCAACGCCGACTACGCACTCGTGCACGCTGTTCTCGGTGACACCGACGGCAACCTCGTGTTCGACAAGACCGCGATGAACTTCAACCCGCTCGCCGCGATGGCGGGACGGGTCACCATTGCTCAGGTGGAACGTCTGGTCGAGCCCGGTGAAATCGACCCGGCATCGGTACACCTGCCCGGAGTCTTCGTGCAGAGAATTGTGCACACCGGCCCTCAGAACAAGCGAATCGAAAAGCGAACCGTCAGCGCTTCGGAAGGAACCTCACGATGACCGCACCAGTGACAGTGACGGGTTGGACGCGCCAGCAGATGGCAGCGCGGGCGGCTGCAGAGATGATCGACGGCGAGTACGTCAATCTCGGAATCGGTCTTCCCACACTGATTCCCGGATACCTGGGCTCGGACGTTCGTGTGGTCCTGCACTCGGAGAACGGAATTCTCGGTACCGGACCGTATCCCACCGAGGACAACGTCGATCCTGACCTCATCAACGCCGGCAAGGAGACCGTGACCGTCAATCCCGGTGCGGCATATTTTGATTCGGCCCTCTCGTTCGGGATGATCCGCGGCGGCCACATCGACACCGCCGTTCTCGGCGGCATGCAGGTGTCGAAGACGGGTGACCTCGCAAACTGGATGGTCCCCGGCAAGATGGTCAAGGGAATGGGCGGCGCAATGGACCTCGTCCACGGTGCCCGGCGTGTCATCGTCGTCATGGAGCACAACGACCGCGACGGCAACCCCAAGATCGTCGACGCATGCACCCTGCCCCTGACCGGCCAGGGCGTGGTGAATCGGATCATCACCAACCTAGCCGTCATCGATGTGAGCGACGAAGGCCCACTCGTCCTGCGTGAACTGGCCCCCGATGTCAGCGTCGAAGACGTTGTTGCCGCGACCGGCACCGAACTGAAAGTTGAACTGGCATGACCGACACGACCACTGTGATTGTTGCGGGAGCTCGTACCCCGATGGGTCGACTCCTCGGATCGTTGAAAGACCTCTCCGGGTCCGACCTC
>NZ_MUZB01000008.1:0-319811 GCF_002076325.1 Rhodococcus sp. 66b | reverse complement strand
ACCGTGATCCATCAGTTCGAGGAAGAAGTTGTCCGGTCCCCAGATCTCCTGCCACTTCGCGGCAGCTTCGAGAGCCTCGCGATCGTGACCGAGACGAAGACGCGTCTGAATCTCACCCGAAGGGCAACCGGTGGTGGCGATAATGCCCTCGGCGTGCGCCGCGATGAGTTCCTCGTCCATGCGAGGCCACTTGCCGAGCTGTCCCTCGATTGACGCGAGAGAAGACAGCTTGAAGAGGTTTCGGAGCCCCGTGGCGTTCTCGGCCACCATCGTCATGTGCGTGTACGCACCGCTACCGGAGACGTCGTCGGACTTCTGGCTGCGATCACCCCAGAGAACTCGTTTGGTGTTGAAGCGGGATTCGGGTGCGATGTACGCCTCGATGCCGATGATCGGCTTGATGCCGGCACTCTTGGCCTCGTTGTAGAACTGGCTGGCGCCGTACATGTTTCCGTGGTCGGTCATGCCGACAGCGGTCATTTCGAGACGAGCGGCCTCCTCGAACATGGCGCCGACCTTGGCCGCACCGTCGAGCATCGAGTACTCGGTGTGATTGTGAAGATGTACGAACGAGTCAGCCACGTGCGCCTCTCTGAAGGTCTGGGAGCGAGATCGAGTGTATGCCGCGTTGCCGACACGTTCGGCGACCGCCATCGTGGAGTCGCAGTGTGCCGCCTCCGATCACGTGACCGGAACCTCAGGTTCGGCGCTCGACCTCATCGAACGCCGCGAACGTCGACTGGCGACGAAGGTATCTGTCGTGAAGATCACCAGCGCAGCCCAGATCAGAACGAAGCCGATCCAGCGTGAGGCCGGCATGTCCTCGTGCATGACGGCCACACCCCACGCCATCTGCAGCGCCGGGGTGAGGTACTGCAGCATGCCCATCGTCGCCAACGGAACTCGCTGAGCGGCGACGCCGAACAGGAGCAGTGGCAGTGCGGTGACCGGGCCGGCGGCAAGCAGCAACAAGCTGTGTCCGGCGCCGCTGCTGATGAATGCACCGGCCCCGGTCAGGCCGAGAAACACGAGGTAGCCGACCGCGAAGGGTGCGGCGACGACTCCCTCGGCAGTCAAACTGGTTCGGGGATCGAGCGGAACCACCTTCTTGACCAGCCCGTAGGTGGCAAACGAACCGGCGAGCACCAATGCGACGATCGGCGGTTTACCGAAGTCGACCGTGATCACGACAACTGCCGTTGCGGCGAGGACGAGGGCGGCGATCTGAGCGCGGCGCAATCGTTCGCGGAAGATCACGACGCCGAGCAGCACGGTGACCAGTGGGTTGATGAAGTACCCGAGGGCCGCCTCCACGACGCGACCTGACACCACGGCATAGATGTACGTCCCCCAGTTCACCGCGATCGCCGCTGATGCCGCGGTCACCAGCAGCCAGGTGCGTGCGCTGATGCCGCGAAGCGATCCGAGGCGACCGGCAAAGGCCAACACGATCAGCATCAACAGAAGGGTCCACACCACTCGGTGCGCAAGGATCTCGACCGGATCGGCGAAGTCGAGTAGTCCGAAGAATGCCGGGAACGTTCCCCACAACAGGAACGCCGCCACACCGTAGAAGATCCCCGAGGACGAACCGGACCTAGCGCGTTCGTCCTTGTTCACGGAACCGGAGTTCACGGGACCGGGCCGTCGTCGGGGCCGGGAGCAACGACGTCCACGTACTCCGGCAGCAAGGGACGAACGGCAGCGAACCACAGCGAGGCGTCGGACGGCAATGCTTCCACTGCACGGACGTTCGAGTCATGTTCGATCGCTTCGAGTCCTTCGGGAGTAGCTCGCACCAGCACGCCCACCGCGCAGGCGCACCCGGCGGACAATTGCTTCGCCGACGCGAGCGCCACCTGTTGCTGACGATCGGTGTCGCCGCCGAGCGAGATCAGTCGCGTGGCTGCAACACCGGGCGATCTGCGCACTGCTTCGTCGTTGTCGGGAACGGGCACGGACATGAGCGGCGTCTGGACGCGCTCGATCGGAACTCGGAACATGACCCTGGACACGCGAACGCCCGAGACTTCAGCGCCCGGCACCTGAACACTGCTGGTCGACGTGATGACCTCGTCGACGGTGAGTGCCTTCGTGAACGAGACCAACGCCCACACCGGCCCATCGACCGACGCGACAGAATCTCGCGCTCGGTCGAGGTAGTCCGGCACAGCTTCCCCGCTGTCCGGACCGAGAGTGTCCGTCGTGATCGGCGGGGTCGGCACGGGATTCGCGAACCCCACGCCCACCACCGCCGCCACACCGACCACCACCGCGACGACGGCCAGCGCGGGGGTAAGCCCGCGCGGTGTCATGAGGACCGGAGAACTTCGAGTGCGTGTTCGAGATCCTTCGGGTACTTGCTCTTGATCTCGACCCAGCGACCGTCCGCCGGGTGGGCGAAGCCGAGCGAGACTGCGTGCAGCCACTGGCGTTCGAGACCGAGCCTCTCGGCAAGTCGGGGGTCCGCGCCGTAGGTCAGGTCGCCGCAGCACGGATGGCGCAACGCCGAGAAGTGGACACGGATCTGGTGTGTGCGACCGGTTTCGAGGTGCACGTCCAGCAGACTCGCTGCCTGGAACGCCTCGATGGTGTCGTAGTGCGTGACGCTGGGCTTGCCGTCGGCCGTGACCGTGAATCGCCAGTCGTTCCCGTGGTGGCGTCCGATCGGGGCGTCGATGGTTCCGCTGCTCGGGTCGGGGTGTCCCTGCACGAGAGCGTGGTAGCGCTTGTCGATGGTCCGCTGCTTGAAAGCGCGCTTGAGCAAGGTGTATGCGCGCTCGGAGGTGGCAACCACCATGACACCCGACGTTCCGACGTCCAGACGGTGGACGATGCCCTGACGCTCGTGGGCACCGGACGTCGAGATACGGAAACCGGCCGCGGCAAGTCCGCCGATGACCGTCGGTCCCGTCCACCCGACGCTGGCGTGCGCGGCAACTCCGACGGGCTTGTCGACTGCAACGACGTCGTCGTCGGCGTAGAGGATCTCCATCCCCTCGACCGGTGTCGCCTCGATGGTCAGGGGCCGCGGCGGTTCGGGCAGGACAACCTCGAGCCACGACCCTGCGGTCAGACGATCGGACTTGCCGACCGCCACACCGTCGACGAGTACCGAGCCTTCTTCCGCGAGTGTCGCGACCACGGTGCGCGAGAGTCCGAGAAGGCGCGCGAGGCCGGCATCGACCCGCATGGCGTCGAGGCCGTCGGGCACGGGCATCGAACGGGATTCCCTCACTTGGTTTCTCCCTCGGCTGCGGCCTTCGATTCGGTGAGCTTCTTGTCGTCCGCCTTGTGATCACGCAGGCGTTCACCGTTGGGTTCGAAGCCGAAAAGAGTCAGTACGACAAGCAGGATCGCGCCACAGACGATCGCGGAATCCGCGATGTTGAACACGGGCCACCAACCGACGGAGACGAAGTCCACCACATGTCCGCGCATGATTCCGGGAGAGCGGAAGAATCGGTCGACGAGGTTACCCAGCGCGCCGCCGAGCACGAGGCCGAGACCCAGCGCCCACCACGGCGATCGGAGCGTGCGACCGATCTTGATCACACCGATGACGACACCGATGGCGACGAGGGTGAGGATCCACGTCATCGACGTCGCCATCGAGAACGCTGCACCGGGATTGCGCACCATCGTGAATGTGACCACGTCACCGATGATTTCGATCGGCTGCCCCGGCTTGACCGCGGCGACGGCCCACACCTTCGTGAGAATGTCCGAGAGCAGGATGACAGCGGCGATGGCAATGAGCATGGTCAGCCGGCGGGGCTTTGCGACCGGCGCAACCGCCAGGTCACCGTCTTCCGATTTCACGGCTTCCGGTTTCACGGTTTCGGGCTCGTCGGCCTTCGAGATTTCGGTAATCGGCTGATCCTCCGCGTTGACATCTCGGTCTGGGTGGTCTGTACTCACGCAACCATCATCCCTCATGTTCACCGCACCGGGTCACGCACTCTGCAACTGCGGCTAGCCTGGAGCGCGTGCCACTGCTGTCCACGACCGGCCGACGAGTTCCGTTCGCCCTCGCTGCCCTCGCTCTCACCACCGTTCTCACCGCTTGCGGCGACTCGGATCAACCTCCCACCACACCTACCTCGTCGCCGAGCGAAGTCACTGTTCCGGTGACCGCCGCCACCGTCGAGGTACTCGATACGGGAAGCGAACCGCGCGAGGTGTTGCGCATGAACTTGCCTGTCGGCACCACGCAGACGGCGACGCTCGTCACCCAGGCGGTCGTGAGTCAGCAGATCGATCAACAGCCGGCACAAGATTTCTCTTCGCCGGAGATCACGATCCCGCTCTCGGCAAACGTGACCGCTGACGATCCCACCGCTGTCGTGGACCTGACGCTGTCGTCGATGACCTCGCCGGATGCAACGCTGCAGGCAGCGCTGAGCGGGGCCGACGGATCTGCGGCCGGATTGTCGGTCACGGATTCGGGCGCCATCACCGCCCTACGGTTGAAGCCGTCCGCCAACTCGGCCAATGCTGCCCGCGCTGCAATCGAACAGGCGCTCGGCCAAGCGGTCTACCGGACCGTTGCACTCCCCGACGCTCCGGTCGGTGTCGGCGCACGTTGGGTGGTTCGACAACAAGTCAGCAGTGAAATCCTGCTCGATCAGACAACCACCGTCACGCTCACCGCGCGCGAGGGTAATCGGCTTTCGCTCGCGGTGGACGTATCGCAGACCCCGCAGAGCCCGGTCTGGAACCTGGCCGGTGACGCCGGAACGCTGAACATCGATCAGTACGTCATGGCCGGCTCCGGAAACCTCACCGTCGACCTCTCACTCCCCTTGCCGATCGACGGACAGATGACCGTCGGCGGCGACCAGGCGTACGGAGATCCGGACAGTTCCTCGGTGATCCGGCAGACCATCTCCAACAGCATTCGGTGGGAATCGTGACACGCCGATCGCTCGCACTGGGCCTGACAGCAACGGCGGCACTGTTCGTCGTCACCGGTTGCGGCTCGGACGACTCTCCTAGTGCTGACACAACTACGCAGGTTTCCGCCCCACAGGTCGGCTTGACGCCGTTCACAGCTGCTCCGGCCGCATCGCTGAGCGGGGCACCTCTCGACCGTGATGCGCTGCAACGAGCCGCGCTCACCCTCTCCGAACTACCTGCGGACTTCGACATAGTTCCCGACCCGGTCGACGACCTCGGCCTCGCACCGGCGCCGGAGAGTTCGGAGGCGGACAAGTCGAGCACCGACCCCGCCGTCTGCGCCCAGGTTCTGGCGCCGATAGCCACCCAGGCTCCCGAATCGGTCGCCGACCTCTCCGACATGTTCACCGGCCCCGATTTCACGAGCATCGATCAGGACTCTGCTTCGTACGCCGACGGCACCGCGGCAGCAGCAGCTTTCGAGAAACTTCAGACCACGCTGGCCGGGTGTGCGGAGTATTCGGGAACCGATGCCGACGGAACGAAAATCACCTATCGCGTCGGCGGAGCGTCGGGCCCGAACGTCGGCGACGCGTCTTTCGCTTTCCGAATCATCACGGAGAGTGGTGGTTTCACCTTGGTTGCCGACGCGATCGTGGCCGCAGTCGGGACGACGTTGACTCAGGTGTCCGCGACGGCGCCGAGTGCGATCGCCCCCGATGTTCTGCACTCGATGGCGTCGGCCGCCGCCGATCGCCTGCGCGCACAAACGCCCTGACAACGAGCGGATTAGTCCCGTCTCGGCCTTACGCGAATGATTCGGGACCACAGACCCTTTGACAACTGCCCGTCCACACTGAACGGTGAGAGTAGGTACGAAACAGACCAACGCGACACACTGATGTGAGGAGCCAGAGTTCATGCCGGAACCCAGAAGGTCAGATCACACCGATTACGTAGCCGTCAATCCGATCTTCTCGAGGCCTGGCGAGGATTCGGTTGCATCGAAGTACACACTCGAACCCGACGGCATGCTTCCCGAGACCGCCTATCAGATCGTCCACGACGAAACGATGCTCGACGGCAATGCGCGGCTCAATCTCGCGACGTTTGTCAGCACGTGGATGGACGACCACGCCACCAAGCTGTATACCGAGTCGTTCGACAAGAACATGATCGACAAGGACGAGTATCCACAGACCGCCGCGATCGAAACCTATTGCTGGCGCATCCTTGCCGACCTCTGGCACTCGCCCTCCCCCAAGGACGCAATCGGTACCTCGACGATCGGTTCGTCCGAGGCGTGCATGCTCGGTGGCCTGGCGATGAAACGACGCTGGCAGCACGCACGAAAAGCCGCGGGGAAGTCCACCGAAAAACCAAATCTCATCATGAGTTCCGCCGTCCAGGTGTGCTGGGAGAAATTCTGCAACTACTGGGACGTCGAGGCGCGCTACGTGCCGATCAGCGAGGAACACCGGACCCTCGACGGTCACGATCTGGACAAGTACGTCGATGAGAACACCATCGGCGTAATCGCGATCATGGGTGTCACGTACACCGGGATGTACGAGCCGGTCCTGGAAATCTCGAAGGCACTCGACGCGATCCAGGAAAAGACGGGACTCGACGTTCCCATCCACGTCGACGGCGCTTCCGGCGCAATGATCGCCCCGTTCCTACAGCCGGAACTCGAATGGGATTTCCGGCTCCCGCGCGTGCACTCCATCAACACCTCGGCGCACAAGTACGGACTCGTCTATCCCGGCCTCGGCTGGGTGGTCTGGCGATCGCAGGATCTACTTCCCGACGACCTCGTGTTCAAGGTGAGCTACCTCGGCGGCAGTATGCCGACCTTCGCGCTGAACTTCTCGCGGCCCGGTGCTCAGGTGATCCTGCAGTTCTACTTGTTCCTGCGTCTCGGCCACGACGGCTATCGCGCGATCCAGCAGTCCTCACAGGACGTGGCGAAATTCCTCGCCGAAGGAATCGGGAAGCTCGACGCCTTCGAATTGTGGAACGACGGTTCCGACATCCCGGTCTTCGCGTGGCGCCTCGCCGAGGGCCACACGTCCAACTGGACGCTGTACGACCTGTCCGACCGGCTGCGGGGCAAGGGCTGGTTGGTGCCGGCCTATCCCATGCCGGACGATCTCTCGGATCTGACAGTGCAGCGCATCGTGGTTCGTAACGGACTGAGCATGGACCTGGCAGCCAATCTGCTGCGCATCATCGAAGAGGAAACCGCGTTCCTCGACGAACTCGACAGCCCGATGCCGCGGCCACGCGTCACCGAGGGATTCCATCACTGACGACGCTCACTGCATGAAGAGCGGCCGCCGACTCCCTTTCGGGGGTCGACGGCCGCTCTGGTGTTTCAGGTGTTGCGCAGAGATCAAGCAGCGCAAGCAGGCGAGGTCAGACCTGCAACGCCGACGATCTGGCAAGCGGTGGTCTTCGAGAGCTTCCAGACGCCGTCCTCGTAGACGAACGAAGCCTGCAGACCCTGCTGCAGCGGCTGGCCGTTGACGACGATGTTCAGCGAAGCTGCGGCCGTCTCGCTACCCGTGTCGGTGACCGGGTCGAGGATCTCGACCTGCGCGCCGGCAGCCTTGGCGGCAGCGGCGACCTGGTTGATCAGCTCGGGATCCTGCTCGGCGCCCTGGACGAGGTTGACCTTGTCTGCGGCCGGAACGGTCTCGTCGAGTGCCTGAGCGACCTTGCCGTTGAGCTCAGCAGACGTCGGGAGCTCGGGAGCTGCAACGTCCGTGGTGCTGGTGGTGGCCGTCGCACTCTTGGACGTCGTGGTGGGTGAGTCGGTCTTGTCATCCGAGCCACAAGCGGTCATCGTCAGGGCTGCTGCGATCGCCACGGCTGCAACGGTCATCTTCTGAAGCTTCAACTTCTCAGTCCTATCCATTCGGGTGTTCACATTCGAGCGTCAGTCGAACATCGTGCTTGCTCGAGGATCGTCGACAACATTACCCAACGGTAAGCGGAAAAAGTCTAAGGACATCCTCAGAGAAGGCTGTCGACCGCATCTGCTACCTCGAGCACCTCATCCGATTCGGCGAAGGTTTTGGCTATTCCCGTTCCGCTGGAACGGGTTTCGAAGCGAACTGTCACCACTCCGTGCCCGGCGCCTTGCACCCAACCGTGTCCGTATTCTGGATGCTTCACGTCCAAACCAGGGTGCCAGTAGCGCTGAGGGACGCGTGCGGCCACCGGAACGTCGAGTTCGGCCTCATCGAGGGCGCCCGTGAGAGTCTCGACCGGATAGCCGGGAACATCCTGATCCAACTCGGGAAAAAGTGATCCTTGCCGAACGGTGGACAAACCGGCGAATCCCACACCGACGAGGCGAATCGGCCCCAATTCCTGCGGGTCGATGACCTGTTTCTGCGCAGTCGCGACAAGGATTTGGCGGTCGATGGTGGCAAACGGCAACGTCACGGATCGCGTCAGAATGCTCATATCGGACTTCTTGAGCTTCAGTACGACGGTGCGAGCTGCTCTTCCGTCCTTCTCCAGCCTGGAAAATGCTGCGCGACCACTACTTTCGACGGCCGCGCGCAGTTGCGCCATAGTGACGATGTCTGCGGCGAACGTGGATTCCGCGCTGATCTGCTTGGATTCGGCACGCTCCGCGACCGGCCGGTCGTCGATCCCCTGCGCGAGCCGATGCAACCCCGGTCCGACAGTGGTTCCGAGTATCGACGCCACCTCCGCTATGGGAGTGCGGGCAAACCCTCCGATGGTTTCGATGCCGAGACGCTTCAGCTTTTCCTCGGCAACAGGGCCGATCCCCCACAGCTTTCGCACCGGAAGTGGATCGAGCAACTCGTGCTGCATCCCGGGAGGAATCACTGCGACGCCGTCGGGCTTTGCCAGTCCCGACGCGATCTTGGCGACCTGCTTACCTGCGCCGGCACCGATCGAGGCGACCAACCCGGTCTCGGCTTTGATCAACGCCCGCAGGTCCTCACAAAACGCGCGGACCTCGTCGGCGCCGACTCCGGCCAATTCCACTGGTTCGCCGAATGCCTCGTCCACCGACAATTGCTCGAGGATCGGCATACGAAGGCGCAACGCGTCGAAGGTGCGTTTACTCAGAACTGAATACAACGACATCCGCGGTGGCAATACCACCGCTCCGCCACCGACCATCCGGCGTGCTTGGTGCATCGGCATTGCCGAACGCGCACCGAAAACTCTCGCTTCGTAACTTGCCCCGGCCACCACTCCGCGCCCGCCCAAGCCGCCGACCAGCACCGGCCGACCTCGCAGCGTGGGACGCGTCAACTGCTCGGCGGAAGCGAAAAACGCATCCATGTCGAGATGCAGCACCCACCTGCGACTTCGTGTGGGATCACCTTGATTCATCGGGCGTTACGGTTCTCTCAAAAGTAGGTGCAGAATTTACGTCCGCGCCTTCTTCTTGGGCGACTTCTTCTTCGGCAGGGGTAGTACGTCGGCAGTCCGTTGAATGAAGGCGTGCAGGTGATCGAGGTCCTGCAGCCGTTCCTCCGTCACCCGGTAGTAATCCTTCGCTCCCGGGTACGGCGGAGCCAGATCGGCCTCTGATCCGAACTCGGCACTGACCTCGGTGGGTTTGACGAACAGAACGTCTCCGCAGATCAAGCCCACGATCTTCTCGTCGCAATACAATCCGTACTCGCCGAACATCGCCCTTGCCCGCACGTCGAGCGGTTCCAACTGCTCGAGAATGCTCGCCACGGTTTCCTTGCTCGTACTCATGAGAGCAAACTACTCCGGCACCCTGACATACAGACATTCATCGGGGAGCCGGAGTAGTTACGGCGGTATTAGACCTTCGTGATCGCGGCGCGGATACCGTCACCGAGATCGACGGCGTCGTCTCCCGCTTCACCCACCGAGAACGAGGTGGCCAGAACCTCACCGGCGATCAATTCGCGATGACGCTCCGCCCACTCCTTGCAGTCCTGCGGAACCTCGAGTACGACGTTGATCCGGTCCGAGACGTCCAAACCGGCGGCACGACGCGCATCCTGCAACTGACGGATACGGTCCTTCGCCCAGCCCTCGGCTTCGAGTTCCTCCGTCACGACGGAATCGAGTACGACGAGTCCCGCACCGTCTGGCAATGCCGCCGTCGAATCAGGCTCGGCTGCAACCAGTTTCTGCGTGTACTCCTCGGGCAGCAGTTCGATGCCCGCCGCAACTACGACGCCGTCCGCGTTCTCGGTCCAGTCGCCCGCCTTGACCGCCTTGATGACAGTCTGAACGGACTTGCCCAGACGCGGTCCTGCAGCACGCGCGTTGACCGCGATCTCGAAGCGCCCGTGCACGTCGACGTCATCGGTCAGATCGACCTTCTTGACGTTGACCTCGTCGGCAATCAGTCCGAGGAACGGACGCAGACGCTCGGCATCCGGCGCCGCAACCGTGACCTCGGGCAGCGGAAGACGAACTCGCAGATTCTGCGCCTTGCGCAGGCTCAGCACCGTGGAGCACACGGTCCGGACGTCGTCCATCGCCGCTACCAGCTCGGGGTTCGCGGGGAGCTCCGACGCCTCGGGCCAATCAGCCAGGTGAACCGAGCGCTCCCCGGTCAACCCGCGCCAGATCACCTCGGACACCAGCGGCAACAGCGGCGCAGCGAGACGCGTCACGACCTCGAGCACTGTGTGCAGGGTGTCGATCGCGTCGCGATCCTCGTCCCAGAACCGCGAACGAGACCGTCGCACATACCAGTTGGTGAGCGCATCACAGAACAACCGAAGCTCGTCGCACGCGCCGGCGATGTCGTTGACCTCGAGGGCCTCGGTGATCACGTCGCGGGTGGTAGCGAGCTTGGCCAGGATGTACTGATCGAGGATGTTCTCCGAATCGGTACGCCACACACCGGATTCCGGCGCGTACAACTGCAGGAAGCTCCAGGCGTTCCACAGCGGGAGCAACGCCTGACGTACGCCTTCGCGGATGCCCTGCTCGGTCACGATGAGGTTTCCGCCGCGCAAGATCGGCGAAGACATCAGGAACCAGCGCATGGCATCGCTGCCGTCGCGGTTGAACACCTCCTTCACGTCCGGGTAGTTGCCCTTGGACTTGCTCATCTTCAGTCCGTCGTCGCCGAGCACGATGCCGTGCGCAGCAACGGTTTTGAACGCCGGACGATCGAAGAGTGCGGTTGCCAGCACGTGCAGCGTGTAGAACCAGCCGCGAGTCTGCCCGTTGTACTCGACGATGAAATCGCCCGGGAAATGGCCCTCGAACCATTCACGGTTCTCGAATGGGTAGTGCACCTGCGCGTACGGCATCGAACCGGATTCGAACCAGCAGTCGAGCACCTCGGGAACGCGGCGCATCATCGACTTCCCGGTCGGGTCGTCGGGGTTCGGGCGGACCAGGTCGTCGATCATCGGGCGATGCAGATCGGTCGGACGGACGCCGAAGTCTGCCTCCAACTGATCGAGCGAGCCGTACACGTCCGTACGCGGGTACTGCGGATCGTCCGACACCCACACCGGGATCGGGCTGCCCCAGTAGCGGTTTCGGCTGATGTTCCAGTCTCGTGCACCTTCGAGCCACTTGCCGAACTGGCCGTCACGGATGTGCTCGGGCACCCACGTGATGTCCTTGTTCAGCTCGACCATGCGATCTCGGAACTTGGTGACCGCGACGAACCACGAGGGGACCGCCATGTAGATCAGCGGCTGCCCACTGCGCCAACTGTGTGGGTACGAGTGCTCGATCGTCTCGTGCCGCAGCAGCTTTCCGGCAGCCTTGAGGTCCTTGATGATGACCGGGTTGGCGTCGAACACCATCAGACCCTCGTACGGCGGAACCATCGAGGTGAACTTTCCACCCGGATCGAGCGGCTGTACGACCTCGATACCGTTGGCCGTGGCCACGTCCATATCCTCTTCACCGAAAGCCGGTGCGAGGTGGACGATTCCGGTTCCGGAGTCGGTTGTCACGTAGTCCGCCGAGAGCACGACGTGCGCATTCGGATGTCCGAGGAAGAAGTCGAACGGCGGTGTGTACGACAGTCCGACCAGTTCGGCGCCCTTGTGACGGGAAACGACCTCGGGGTCCTCCCCCAGCTCACGTGCGTAATGAGCTACCCGTGCTTCTGCGAGCACGTACCGCTTTCCGTCCTCGCCGAGCACCTGGACGTAGTCGACCTCGGGATGAACCGCAGTGGCCAAGTTGGACGGCAGTGTCCACGGAGTCGTGGTCCAGATGATCGCGTTTGCGCCGTCGAGGGGTGAACCCGGAGCGACCAGCGGCATGTCGACCGTGACTGCAGGATCCTGACGCATCTTGTACGCATCGTCGAGGCGAGTCTCCTGATTGGACAGTGGAGTCTGCTCGTACCAGCTGTAGGGCAGCACACGGAAGCCCTGATAGATCAGGCCCTTGTCGTGCAGCTCCTTGAAGGCCCACATGACGGACTCCATGAAGTCGACGTCCAGGGTCTTGTAGTCGTTGTCGAAATCGACCCAGCGCGCCTGGCGGGTGACGTAGTCACGCCACTCGTCGGTGTACTTGAGCACCGAGGCCTTGCAGTACTCGTTGAACTTGGCCAGACCCATGACTTCGATCTCGGCCTTGTCCTTGATGCCGAGCTGCTTCTCCGCTTCGAGCTCTGCCGGAAGGCCGTGGCAATCCCAGCCGAAGCGTCGTTCGACCTTGCGTCCACGCATTGTCTGGAAGCGCGGCACCAGGTCCTTGACGTACCCCGTCAGCAGGTGGCCGTAGTGCGGCAAACCGTTTGCGAATGGCGGTCCGTCGTAGAAAACGAACTCTTCGTTACCGTCCCGATTGGAAACCGACGCACGGAAGGTGTCGTCGTCGTCCCACTGTTTCAGGACTTTCTGTTCCAGTTCGGGGAACTTGACTCCGGTGTCGGCGGGGACACCGTAGTCGACTTTGGGATACCCGTTACTCGCCATGGCGATCTCCTCGTGCCAGTCGGACTCGGCACGGGGACGACGTGACGCTTGTGCGCCGACACCGCGGTACCACCCCGTTTGCACCCCGCAGATCCGTGCTTTCACACCGGATCTCGAGCTGCCACTCGATCGAGCTGTGACGGGCTCACCCGTTCGGTTCTACTGGGTCCTCGACACGTACGAAAGCGTCGACAACCGTTCTTCCGAAAGCTCCCCGGTGATTGCCGGATCACAGCCTGGTATTCGTGTTGGACAGTCTAATACTCGTCCTGGACCTTGTCGGAACTCGCCCTAGGTCTTGTCGGGGGTACCCGGCGACCCGCCGTGGTTTCCCTGATTGTCGTCGTTGGCAGTAGCTGCATCATCGGTCGAGGAATCCGAGGAACTCTCGACTCGACCGTAAGGCGACGACACGCCGCTGCCCGATATCGGGTCATCCAACGAAGGAACCGCCTTCCTGCTGGTCAGCGCACTGACCAGCAGGAGGACGGCACCTGCTACACAAATCGCGATACATGCCCACGCCCAGATCAGCGACCCTGTGGTCAGGGCAACGATCAGGAGAGCGAAGCCAACTCCCGCGAGAACCAACGTCACGACCAGCACGTATCAACCTTTGTCCGGTCCGATAGCTGAGCCGACGAGGCGCTCTCGGTCAGCTGTTTCCCTTGGCGAAGGACGGGCTGTAGGAATCCTGTCCACCGTCGACCGGAACGGCCGAGCCACGCTGTTCGAGCTCTTCGAGCTGCGATTCCAGGTAGGACTTCAGGCGCACCCGGTACTCACGTTCGAACGTCTTCAGCTGCTCGATACGGCCCTCGAGGACCGAACGCTGCTGGTTGATGGTCGCCATGATTTCGGTGTGCTTCTTCTCGGCGTCTGCCTTGAGAGCGTCTGCCTTCTCCTGAGCCTGGCGAAGCTGGGTCTCGGAGCGAGTCTGAGCGTCGGTCAGCATTGCCTCCGACTTGTTGCGCGCATCCGCGATCATGCCGTCGGCCTTGCTGCGAGCCTCGCTCATGAGCTGCTCGGAGTTGGTGCGAGCACTGCCGAGCAGCTGCTCGGATTCGGTCTTGGCATCGTTGGTGAGGCGGTCCGCCATCTCCTGAGCCAGTCCGAGGACCTTCGCGGCCTGCATGTGGGTGTCGCCACTCTGCGGCGCTGCAACGGCAGCGGCGGCGGGAACCGGAGCTGCAACGGGTGCAGGCTTGGGCGGTTCGACAACCCGAGCGGGCTCCGGCTTGGGCTGCGCTGCGACGGGTGCTGCCTGCTGAGCAGGTGCCGGCGACTTCTTGGCAGCCGCGAGCTCCTGATCCAGCTCACCTACGCGCTGGCGCAGGTCCGCATTCTCTTCGATGAGCTGCGACAGCGCCTGCTCGACGAGGTCGAGGAATGCGTCGACCTCGTCCTCGTTGTAGCCACGCTTGCCGATAGGCGGCTTGCTGAACGCAACGTTGTGCACGTCAGCTGGAGTCAGTTGCGGCATGGAAGGATCCCTTCACGCGTCATTTGGCGGTCTAGCAAGCATTCAGTTGCAACACAGTCTACGTAGTGGCGAACCACCGGATGAGTTATGGCTTCCATTCTGGCATACCACTCACTCGGACTGCGCTCAGCGAACAACCGACATCAGGATGATGACGATGAAAAGCAAGACCATGATGGATAGATCCAAGCGAACTCCACCGAGGTTGATCGGGGGGATCAACCTGCGGAGCAGTTTCACCGGAGGATCGGTGATCGTAAAAATGGTTTCGAGAATGACTGCGACCAATCCGGTCGGTCGCCAATCTCTGGCAAACGAACGAACGAACTCGACGATCACTCTGCCGATCAGCAACAGCCAGAAGACAACCAGCACCAGATAGATCACAGAGAGAAGCGCGTCCACACCCTCACTCTGCCTGACTTCTGCGGTGTGTCCAAAACAGACACACCGCAGCAATTCCGGAACCGGCCCGCATCGAGTCCGTCTTGTAACGGCCGGCGATGGGTCCGAATGCGGCGTCCGCCGAGACGGGCCGCCGTTCGAATGTGCTCACGTCACCCCTGCTCAGGGGCCGGACTGCGGTCGAGACCATCATTTCTGGCTGTAGAAACCCGTCTCCGCGATACGACGGCGTTCCTCAGCGGAAACGTCGATGTCAGCCGGTGAGAGAAGAAACACTTTGGTGGCTACCTTGTCGAAAGAACCACGCAATGCGAACGCCAGGCCGGCCGCGAAATCGACCAGACGCTTCGCGTCGGCGTTGCTCATGTCGACCAGATCCATGATGACGGGAGTGCCGTCGCGGAACCGCTCACCGATGGTGCGGGCCTCTGCGTAGCTCTGCGGACGCAATGTCGTGATCTTGGCGAGCGGGCCGCCGTCATCGACAACAGGCGCACGTCGCGCTTCGGGACGCTCTGCACGGGCGTCGACCGCGAGGTTTCCACGGCTTGCCGGACGCGGCGCCATCGCCGGGCGGCTACTGCGGCTGGGAACGGTGTCGACGCGGGGCCGGGAATCGTAGCGATCGAACTCCGCGTCCTCTTCGTCACGACGACTGGGCGCGTAGCTCGCCTTCGAGAAGGCAGGTTCGACGAACTCGCGGTCGTCGCGCTCGGCATAGCCGTCGTGACTACGACGGGGTGCGCGGCGAGCCTGATCGGGCTCCTCCACGTATTCGTCCTCGTAGTCATCGAGGGGAACCATGCCGAAGTAAGCCTTGAACTTATGCAGGTTGCTCATTGATCGACCTTCCTTGGCGCGGCGGAATCAATCCGACTGCGACCGGTCGCAGCGGTGTGGACGGGTTGGGCGATCACCTGAGCGATCACCTCGAGATTACTGGTCGTGAGCCGAGCAGTGCGGTTCCGACACGCACGCACGTTGATCCGTGGCGCACTGCGGCCTCCAGATCACCGGTCATGCCAGCCGAGAGTTCGGTTGCCCGAGGATGCGATTCGAGAATCAAAAGATGTGCCCTGCGGAGGATTTCGAACTGCTCGTCCGGATCTGATCCAAGTGGCGGGACGGCCATCAGTCCCGCAAATTCGAGACCTTCGGCTGATTCGATCCGCTCGGCGAGAGGAGTTAGCTCTCCCGTGGGAACTCCGCCACGCGCAGGGTCTCCGTCGAGACTTACCTGGATGAGCACCCGCAGCGGCGCTTTACGCTCCCCGTCGGACAAAGCTCCGAGCGCCGCCCGATCGAGTGCATCGGCCAGTCGTGCACTGTCCACCGAGTGAATTGCGTAGGCCCACTTCGCTACCGAACGCGCTTTGTTGCGCTGCAACTGCCCGATCATGTGCCAACGAACCGGATCGTCGATCGCGCCGCTCTGAGCAGCGCCGTCGAAGTCCGCGACCTTCTCCACTGCTTCCTGCTCACGAGACTCACCGAATTCACGGCAACCCAGTTCGTACAGGATTCGGGCGTCGGACGCCGGAAAGAATTTGGTAACTGGCAGCAGTGCTACGTCGGAAACTTCACGACCGGCGGCAAGGCAGGCGGCCGCCAGCCGCGCACGCACCGAGTCGAGTGCCGTCGATATTTCTGTCAGCCGCATATCCGTCTGGCGCATTTCTGCCTAGACGGTTTCCTGCGCTGCGGGCGCTTCCATCCAGATCACTGCAGCTTGACGCCCGGTCAGAGATTCTCGGCGATGACTGAACAACGCGCGATCCTCGATCGTGCACCGCGGGTCCTCGGCAACACCGGACACACCCGCGGCGAGCAGCTGCTTACGCAGTCCCGCACGCAGATCGAGTCCCGGCGTGCCCTTCTCGGTGCGAGTTGCGCTGCCCGGCAAGTGCTTTTCCACGTCCGCACGCATCGCGGCGGGAACCTCGTACTGGCGTCCGCTCGCTGCCGGGCCGAGGAAGGCACCGATACGTGAGACGTCCGCGCCCTGTCGCACCATCTCCGCGAGGACACGCGGGACGATACCGATGCGGGCACCGATCCGTCCCGCATGAACTGCCGCGATCACACCGGCCTCCTCGTCGGAGAGCAGAACGGGAACACAGTCTGCGCTGAGGGTGGCGAGCGCCAGGCCGGGAACGGTGGTGACCAGAGCGTCCGTCACGGGAATCACTTCGTCGGTCGGTTCCGTCACGACAGTGACGTTGCGCGAGTGGATCTGTTCCATCCACACGAGATGGTCAGGCTCGACGCCTATTTCGCGTGCCAGACGACGGCGATTCGCCTCGACGGCTGCCGGATCGTCTCCGACGTGATCGCCGAGATTGAACGACTCGTACGGCGACGCGGAAACACCACCAGCTCGGCTGGTCACGACGCGGCGAATGCGGGTGCGGGTGGTCGACTTCTCGGTACTCAAGATAAGTGTGCTCACAAACGTCGAAAGTTGTCGTCCGGCTCAGACGTGACCGGACATCCAGTCAAGAACAGGGTACCCAGAAATTCCGGGCACCCTGTTCTCGAAACTGTTTGTAGCCCTGCGTCAGCGACGCATGAAGACAGGCACATCGACGTCGTCGTCGCCCTCGTCTTCCTGGACCGGCGCATGGCGTGGGCCACCGATCGGAGGCAAGCTACCCGAACCCGTCGTCTCGCGCGCTGCGGAAATCGGCTGCTCGCCAGCAGGTTCGGCGGCCACCGGTGACCGGCCGACCTCACCCGCGCGCCCGGCGCCGATAGCTCCACGTCCCTGTGCGGTCGACTCCACGGGACGACGAGCCGGAGCTCCTCCGTCGAATCCCGCAGCGATGACCGTCACACGAACCTCGTCACCGAGTGAATCGTCGATGACCGTTCCGAAGATGATGTTGGCGTCGATGTGCGCGGCTTCCTGCACCAGCGAAGCCGCCTCGTTGATCTCGAACAGGCCCAGATCGCTACCGCCGGCGATCGACAGGAGAACGCCGCGGGCGCCTTCCATCGATGCTTCGAGGAGAGGCGAATTGATCGCAGATTCCGCCGCCTTGATCGCGCGTCCCTCACCACGTGAGGATCCGATGCCCATCAACGCACTGCCTGCACCGGACATGACACCCTTGACGTCCGCGAAGTCGACGTTGATCAGACCCGGAGTGGTGATGAGGTCGGTGATGCCCTGGACACCGTTGAGGAGAACCTCGTCGGCGCTGCGGAAGGCGTCCATGAGGCTGACGGCCGCGTCACCCAACTGGAGCAGGCGATCGTTGGGAATGACGATCAGCGTGTCGCAGGACTCCCGGAGCGCCTGGATTCCGGTATCCGCCTGTCCCCCACGACGCTTGCCCTCGAAGGAGAACGGCCGAGTCACGACGCCGACGGTGAGTGCGCCCAGCTTCCGGGCGATGCTTGCCACGACAGGGGCACCACCGGTTCCGGTGCCACCACCCTCGCCTGCGGTCACGAACACCATGTCGGCGCCCTTGATGACCTCTTCGATCTCGTCCTTGTGATCTTCGGCTGCCTTGCGACCCACTTCAGGGTCAGCACCGGCGCCGAGGCCACGGGTCAATTCACGACCGACGTCGAGCTTGACGTCGGCGTCACTCATCAGAAGGGCTTGCGCGTCCGTGTTGACCGCGATGAACTCGACTCCCTTGAGTCCCTGTTCGATCATGCGGTTGACTGCGTTCACGCCGCCGCCGCCGATGCCGACGACCTTGATTACGGCGAGGTAGTTGTGCGGGGGCGTCATCGGCTCTCGCCTTCCGTGTCGTGTTTCACGCTGCTTGTCAGTGCTGCTGTCTTTTTACTGCTGCTGTATTTGTTACTGCTGGTGTATTTGTTACTGCTGGTGTTCGAGATAAACTCTAAACCTCAACCACAGGGTTAGAGTTATGTCAAGTATTCGATCTGAAACGAAACGCTATGCACCGTCGTCGCGTTCCGCCATTAGGCGCGCCGAGACACACCGAAGTATTTGCCACGCACCGGCGCACGGGTGCACCGTGCGCTATCGGACCGTCGGAAGATCAGGACTGGACACGTCGTACGTCTGCCCCGGTTGAGTCAACAGAGGAAGCGTCACGGCAGCCTTACGATCCGAGTGCTCGACACCGCCCCAGTTTACGACGCGACCGTCGAGCAGAGTCAGCGTGACACTCGAAATCGACCGAGCGGCAACCTCTCCCACCTGAAATCTCAGATCCGGCGGCAACACCGACAACACCTCGAGCGCGGCAAGCGTCGGCTCGTCGTTCCATCCCGGCGTCGGTGTCACCAGACGCGGAACCCCCGGCGGCGGGACGCCCATCTCGAAGTCGACACCCTTCTCGTCCAGCAGGTGTGCCCCCTCGGGTGAGTCGACGAAGACAACCGGTACCCGTTCGGTCACGGTGACGCGAATGGTCGACGGATACATCCGCTGCACTCGGGCGGAGGCCACCTTCGGAATCGTCGCTACACGTGCGGCGGCGGCGCCGGTGTCGACCCGCATCAACGGCTGACCGGTCGGTACTGCCAGGAGCGAAAGGATCTGTTCCTCACTGACCGTCGTCGCACCGAGAACTTCGGTGCCCCGGACCGAGAGCACCGGAGACAACCAGGCCGTCAGCGCAATTCCCACCACCAGCACGATTGCCAGCGGTGCCACGATCAGCGGTCGCTTGAACCACTTACGAGTCGGCGTGGGTTCGGGAGCTGGCTCCGTCGACCGCGTCGAGTATCGCGATTCGGTGCGAGTACTGCGCCGACGCGTACTGGTGGCTCGCCTGGCCTGAGGATCTCGACGCCCGCGACGACTTCGTGCGTCGGGTGTCATCGCGGCGCGGGATGCGGCGCCGAACGCAAAGCATCGAGGATCTGTTTGCCGAGCATGGTCACGTCACCGGCGCCCATCGTGATGACGATGTCGCCGGGGTGAGCCAACGCCGCCACCTGCTTCGGTGCCTGCGACAGATCGGGTTGATAGTGAACAGGTTTGGTGACCGATTGAGCGACAAGCGCACCGCTGACTCCCGGCATCGGCTCTTCGCGAGCACCGTAGACATCGAGAACCACTACCTCGTCGGCCAAGTCCAGTGCCTGCGCGAACTCCACGGCAAATGCCGCTGTGCGCGAATAGAGGTGAGGTTGGAAGACCACGATCACACGTCCGGCTGCCGAATTGGTCGACGACGAATCATCTTCCGGTCGAACCAGATCCGCGGCCGCGCCGAGAACCGCGCGAACTTCGGTCGGATGGTGGGCGTAGTCGTCGAACACCCGGACACCACGCTCGCGGCCGGTGAACTGGAAGCGGCGGTGGACGCCACCGAATCCGGCGAGCCCCTCGACGATCTCCTCGGTCTCGGCGCCCGCATCACGGGCGGCCAGCAGGGCGGCAAGTGCGTTGAGCGCCATGTGCCGACCCGGCACTGCCATCCGCACGGTTCGCGCGGCGTTCTCGCCGGCCAATTGGAACTGCAGGACTCCCCCGACGTCGTGTGCATGGAAGCCCAGTAGTCGGACTCCGACCTCGACGCCGTCGACAGGTTCGAAGGCAGTGCCCGCTTCTACTTCCTGCGAATCCGCTGATCCGTAACCGAGCACACGGATGTCCGAACGACCCGAGGCCACGATTCGCTTCGCGAGATCCGCAGATCCCGGATCGTCGAGGCAAGCAATCAGAAGTCCACCCGGACGTAGCTTGTCGACAAAATCGTCGAACACCTTCACATACGCTTCGACGCTGCCGAAGTAGTCGAGGTGATCGGCCTCGATGTTGGTCACGACGATCACGTTGGGGTCGTACTGAAGCAGCGACCCGTCGCTCTCGTCGGCCTCGGCGACAAAGACGTCACCGCTGCCGTGATGGGCATTCGTGCCCGCCTCGTTGAGTTCGCCGCCAACGGCAAACGAGGGGTCGAACCCGCAGTGCTGCAGGGCGACCACGAGCATCGAGGTCGTCGACGTCTTGCCGTGTGTTCCCGAAACCAGGAACGTGCGATTGCCCTGCATGAGTGATGCAAGGACAGCCGGCCGAAGAATCACCGGGATTCCGCGGCGAGCGGCCTCGACGAGTTCCGGGTTGTCCTTCGGGATAGCTGCGTGCGTCGTGACGACGACGGTCGGTCCACCTGGCAGCAGGTCGAGAGCATCGGCGTCGTGGCCGATCCGGACCTGTGCCCCGCGTGCACGAAGCGCCAGGACTCCTCGGCTCTCCTTGGCGTCCGAACCCGAGACAAGGCCCCCGCGGGAAAGCAGAATTCGAGCGATGCCGGACATACCGGCACCGCCGATTCCGACCATGTGTACTCGCTCGAGGTGGGCGGGCAGCGCGGTCATCGGTTTCCCCTTGCGTTTTCCTGGACGGCGTTTTCCTTTGCCGCGATGTCGAGCACGATCCGTGCGATCTCTGTTGCCGCCGTGCGGTGCCCGACATTGGCAGCGCCACTGCTCATCTTGTCGAGACGCGCGCTGTCGCTCAGCATCGGGACGACGGTGCCGGCGACGAACGTCGGCGTGAGCTCGTTGTCGGAGACGATGATCGCGCCGCCCGCTGCGACAACGGGTTTCGCGTTGAGTTCCTGTTCACCGTTGCCGTGCGGCAGCGGAACGTAGACGGCCGGTAGTCCGACCGCCGAGACCTCGGCGACCGTCATCGCGCCCGAACGACAGATCGTCGCGTCGGCTGCGGCATACGCGAGATCCATCCGCGAAAGATAAGGAACAGCCACATACGGTGCCGTCTCCGAGTACTGCGTGACCTCGAGGGAGTTCTTGGGTCCGTGTGCGTGAAGGACCGAGATCCCGGCCTTCGCCAGTTCTTCCGCTGCTCCGGACACCGCGTCGTTGAGAGACTTCGCGCCTTGCGATCCGCCGAAGACGAGCAGAACGGGACCGTCCTGAGGCAGTCCGAAGTACTCGCGAGCTTGCGAGCGGAGTCCCGCTCGATCGAAATTGGCGATCGACGCGCGAACCGGGATGCCGACGATCTCGGCGTCCTGATCGCCGCGGTTCTTCACTCCGGAACCCGGAACAGCGGCAAGCACCCGCGTCGCCAGACGAGCACCGATCTTGTTCGCGATACCGGCACTGGCGTTCGCCTCGTGGATGACGATCGGAATCTTGCGCCGGCGCCGAAGAACACCACCACGTGCGGCAAGATACGCCGGAAGCGCGACGTAACCACCGAAACCGACGATCACGTCGGCGTCGACGGAATCGAGTACCTCGCGGGTCTTGCGCACCGACGCGAGGATGCGCGTCGGCAATTTCACCAGATCCATCGTGGGCTTACGCGGAAGCGGTACCGGCGGAATGAGCTCGAGCGTGTAACCGCGGGCAGGCACCAAGGTGGTTTCGAGACCACGTGCTGTCCCGAGTGCGGTGATCCTGGTGTCGGGCTGAGCGGCCTTGACCGCGTCCGCGACCGCAAGTGCGGGTTCGATGTGACCAGCCGTGCCTCCCCCTGCCACCACTACCGACAGAGCCGATTTGTTGCCGCTCACCTACGAATTCCTCGCTCTCGAACTTCTCGTGGATCTTGTGCCCTACGTGTCGGCGCCTGCCGACGCTGACCATTCTGCCCTCCCGCGGTGCGCTTCCGTGACCCAGCGGCCGCACCTCGGTTGGAATCCGAGGAAGGGCGAGCGCCTTGATCTGCCCGCTTGCGTCGATCGCCCGTCTCGATCGCGCGCCGGCCGTCGCGTCCGCGTGCCGGTTCGATCTGTCGTGCGGGCTTCGGTCGACGGATCGGCCGGCCCCCTGACGGCGGGTGGTACAGCACCGGCTTGGGCAGTCTGAGCAACTTCGAGATCTTGCCGTCCTGCCCGGAGTTCAGAGCGGCAACTGCTTCTGGCTCGTGGCGCGCTGCATTGGCGATGACCCCGAACATGAACAGCGTGATCGCCAAGGACGAACCACCGGCGGAGACCAAGGGCAACTGGAGTCCGGTCACCGGCAGCAGTCCGATGACGTAACCGATGTTGATCATCGCCTGGCCGACGATCCAGGTAGTTGCGGTGGCCGACAGGAGCCTCCAGAACGGATCGATGCTGCGGGCTGCGATCCGCAATCCCGTGTACACGAATACAGCGAACAAACCGATCACCACAGCGCAGCCGACAAATCCCAGCTCTTCGCCGATGATCGCGAAGATGAAGTCGTTGTGCGCGTTCGGTAGGTAGTTCCATTTGGCGACGCTCTGCCCGAGTCCGCGACCGAAAAAGCCGCCGTCTGCGAGCGAATACAAGGCCTGCTTGGCCTGATAGTTGTTGCCCTGCAGGTCATCACTCTTGTTGAAGAAGGCCTGGACTCGGTCGGATCGATACCCGGCCGTCATGGCCAGGACAGCGGCGCCGACAACGCCTGTCAGCGCTATCGAGCCGAAGAGTTTCAGTGGAAGCCCGCCGAACCACAGCAGGGCCCCGACGATGATTCCCAGTGCGATGGTCGTACTGAGGTTCGGCTGCGCGACGACCAAGGCGAAGACCAGCATCGCAGCGGGCACGAGCGGAATCAGGATCGACTTCACGGACCGGTCGTCCGGACGCCTCGAGGCCAACAGATGCGCGCCCCAGATCGCCAAGGCGACCTTCATGATTTCCGATGGTTGCACCGAGAATCCACCGACGTTGAACCAGCGACGCGCACCCTGCGCTTCGGTGCCGATTCCCGGAATCAGAACGAGTACCAGCATGATCAGCACGACGACGAACAGCGGAAACGAATACTGCCGGAGCACTCTCGCCGGGATCCGCAGCGCGACGTAGAAGAGCACCGCCCCGAGAATCGCGAAGATCAACTGCTGGGTGAACAACGAATATGCCGAGCCACCGGACACGTACTGCTCGACGCTCGACGCAGACAGAACCATCACGAGCCCCAAGACAGTCAACATCGTGGCAATCGTCACCACCAGGTGGAACGACGCCAACGGCCGCGCCAACCAGGCACCGATTCGGGTCTTGGGACCCTTGGTCATAGCAAGTTCCCGGCTTGGCCAGGCGAATCCGTGAACGGATCGGGTAATGCGGCTACGGCGGCGGCGAAACTGTCACCACGATGTCCGTAGCTGGCGAACATGTCCAAGGACGCGGCGGCCGGGGCAAGTACAACTGCATCACCGGGGGACGCCAACTCGGCAGCTTCGACGACCACTGCGGCCATGACGGCATCCGCGTCGGCACCCGACGGCAGCCGGATGGTGAGAGTCGAGTTGCTGCTGTTTTCGCTCACCGCTTCATCGTCCCCCGACAGCACGTGCACCACGGGAACATCGGGCGCGTGTCGCGCCAGCGCGTCCTCGATCACACCGGCGTCACGGCCGAGAAGAACGGCGCCGGACAGTCTCGGTCCCACTTCGCTCACCAACTGCTCGACGCTTGCGCCCTTGAGCAGACCGCCTGCAACCCAAACGACGCGGTCGTGCGCGAGTATCGACGGCCTGGCTGCGTGCGGATTGGTGGCCTTGGAATCGTCGATGTACACAACGGACCCGACACGACCGACCAGGGCCCCTCGGTGTGGGCCGACCTTGTGTGCGGCCAGACCGCGTTCGACGACGTCGGCCTCGAATCCGAGTGCCCGCGCCAAAGCGGCAGCGGCCAGCGCGTCCATGACGCCTGCCGGGCCGGCCGGATCTATGGAAGCTGCTTCGGCCAAGCGGACGCGATCGCCGAAAGCGTTGTCCACGAGGTGTCCCGCTTCGACACCCAGTTCTCCTTCGCCCGGTTCACCCAATCTGAACCCGGTGACAATGTCTGCAGTTGCGCGAGTTCCCAGTTCGGAAGCGATTGCGTCATCGAGGCCGACCACCGCGACCTTTCCACTCAGCGCCCGCGACTTGGCCGCGGCGTACGCGCTCATTCCGCCGTGCCAGTCGAGGTGATCCTCGGCGACATTGAGGACGACGCCGGCATCCGGACGCACCGAAGGCGCCCAGTGCAATTGGAAAGACGACAGTTCGACAGCGAGGTACTCCACGCGCGGCGACGTCTCGGCGAGTGCCTCGAGTATCGGAAGCCCGATGTTCCCGCAGGCTCGGCCGACAACTCCGGCGGCGTCGAGAATCGAGGCCAGCATCGACGTCGTCGTGGTCTTTCCGTTCGTCCCCGTCACGACGAGCCATTTACGGGGTCCGCCGAAGTGCCCGCTGTGGTCGACGCGCCACGAGAACTCGACGTCTCCCCAGATGGGAATCCCGTGACCGGCGGCCGCTGCAAGGATCGGTGCGTCCGGCCGAAAGCCCGGACTGGTGACGACGAGCCCGTACTCGGTGATCGAATCCGGGGCATCCTCGATCGAGGTGGTGGTCACCATGTCCGCGCCGAGTTCGGCGCAGCGCTGCGCGAAGTCGAGGGTCGAATCGGCGACCGTCACGACAGCGCCGAGCGCGACGAGAGGTTCGATGGTCGCTTGACCGGACACCCGCCCACCGGCGACCAGCACTCGCGTACCGCGGAGCCAGGACAGGTCGTTCTCGGAATCCGCTGAGCTGGTCATGGTTTTCAGCCTCCGAGCGCTGCGAGGTATTCGCTGTAGAAGAGTGCCAATCCGATAGCCGACGCAATAGCCGCCAGCAACCAGAATCTGATGATGACCGTGGTTTCAGCCCACCCGGCGAGTTCGAAGTGGTGATGGAACGGCGCCATTCGGAAGACCCGCCGTCGGCTGGACCGGAACACCGCTACCTGGATCACCACCGACGCGGCCTCCGCGACGAACAGTGCACCGATGACCACCATCAACAGTTCCGTGCTGGTGGTGATCGACAATCCGGCGAGCATGCCGCCGAGGGCAAGAGAACCGGTGTCGCCCATGAAGATCTTGGCGGGTGCGGCATTCCACCAGAGGAAACCGATGCACGCGCCGGCGCCGGCCGCGCAGAGCACCGCGAGATCGAGCGGGTCTCGGACGTCGTAGCAACCCTTACCGGGATTCGTCTCGCACGAGTAGCGGAACTGCCAGAACGTGATGATGACGTAGGCGCCGAGAACGAAACTCATCGCTCCGGCGGCCAATCCGTCGAGGCCGTCGGTCAGGTTGACGGCATTGGACCAGGCGCTGACCAGTAGGTAGCAGAAGGCGATGAAGACCACGGAACCGAGTGAGACGGTGGCGATGTCGCGGACGTACGACAGATGAACACTGCCCGGAGTCAGCCCGTCGTCACCGCGGAACTGAAGGGCCAAAATTCCGAAGGCAATGGCAGCGACGAACTGGCCGACCAGCTTCGCTGTCTTGTTCAGTCCCAGATTGCGCTGCTTGCGGATCTTGATGAAGTCGTCGAGGAAACCGACTCCACCGAGCGCGGTGGTCAGACCGAGAACGAGTAGGCCGGACGCCGACGGTCCCTCCGCGTTGTCCATGCCGAGACCGATGAGGTGTGAGCCGAGATAGCCTGCCCAGATTCCGGTCAGGATCGCGACGCCGCCCATCGTGGGAGTGCCGCGCTTGGCCTGGTGACTGGCTGGACCTTCGGTTCGGATCTCCTGCCCGAAACCTTGTTTCGAGAACGCCTTGATCAGGATCGGCGTGAGCATGATGGAGACCGCCAGCGCGATGCCTGCGGCGAGAAGAATCTGGATCACTGCGAATCCCCGCCGTTCTCGCCATCGCCGTTCTCGCCATCGGTGTTCGCGTCACCGATGTTGTCGCTGGGCGTTGCGGCCAGAATCGCTTCGGCGACCGTCCACAGTTCAACCGACTTGGACGCCTTCACCAGGACGAGATCGCCCGGTTCCAGTTCCGCTTCCAGAATGGCGATTGCCGAAGCTGCGTCGGGCACGACGACGGACTCGTCACCCCACGACCCCTCCATCACCGCACCTTGATGCATCGCACGCGAGGTGCGGCCCGTTCCGACGACGATCAACTTGCTGACATCGAGTCTGACGGCAAGGCGACCGATCGCGTCATGCTCGACGACCGATTCCGGCCCGAGTTCACCCATCTCACCGAGCACAGCCCAGCTACGGCGCCCGAAGTGCCGATCCGATCGCGCCATGGACACCAACGCTTTGAGCGCAGCGCGCATGGAATCGGGATTGGCGTTGTAACTGTCGTTGACGACGGTGACGCCGTCGGCGCGCTCGGTGACTTCCATCCGCCTCGCGGACGCTGCCTTCGTGCCCTCGAGGACACGCGCGATGTCTGCAACCGCGAGGCCGTTCTCGAGTGCGACGGCCGCCGCGGCTAGGGCGTTGCTCACGTGGTGTTCGCCGTGAACGGCCAGACGAATACGCGCAGAACCCTGTGAACAGTTCAGCGTGAAGGAAGCCCGGGCCTGGTCGTCGACAACCACGTCGGTCGCCCGAACGTCGCAGTCTTCGGACTGGCCGACGAATACGATCCGGGCCTTGGTTCGACTCGCCATTGCGGCGACCATGCGGTCGTCGGCGTTGAGGACCGCAACTCCACCGTCGGCTGCCGACGGGAGTGCTTCCACCAGTTCACCTTTGGCGACCGCGATCGCTTCACGCGAACCGAATTCACCGAGATGGGCGGTGCCGACATTGAGAACGACGCCGATCTTCGGCGGCGCGATCTTGGTCAGTTCGCCGACGTGACCGACCCCACGGGCCGACATCTCGAGGACCAGGAAGCGGGTCTTCTCGTCGGCGCGGAGCACAGTCCACGGCAAACCCAGTTCGTTGTTGAACGAGCCTGGTGGGGCGACCACCTCACCGCGCTCGCGAAGCAGCGCCGCAATCAGGTCCTTGGTCGAGGTCTTGCCTGCCGAACCGGTGACACCGACCAGCGTCAGCCCGCCCCCCGAAGCCGACCCCTCTGCTGCCAGTTCGTCGACCACGGCCCTGGCCAGGAGGCCGAGGGCATGCAAGACGGCAGCCCCGGATCCGTCTGTGTCATGTTCGAGCAACATCACAGCGCTCGGACCGTCGTTCGGTACCGACGGGACAACTATCGCCGGAACCCCGACCGGCCGCGCTGCGAGCACCGCCACCGCACCGGCGGCCACCGCCGCTTCCGCATGGTCGTGACCGTCGACGCGTGCGCCGGGGAGTGCGAGAAACAGTCCACCTGGACCAGCCTTGCGCGAATCGAATTCGACGGTTCCTGTCACCTGAGTCGACGGATCGTCGACGTCATGCAGGGTTCCTCCGACGATCTCGGCGATCCGAGAGAGCGTCATCGGGATCATTGCTTGCCTCCATGTGCTGTGTTGATCGCGAATCGGCCGATCATTTCGCCCAACACCTCGCGGTCGTCGAATGGGTGTTTGACCCCGTCGATTTCTTGACCCACTTCGTGGCCTTTGCCTGCCACCAGTACTACGTCGCCTGGCTGCGCCCACCGGACTGCTTGCTCGATCGCGAGCGCCCGGTCCCCCACTTCGCGAATCTCGCCGCGTTCGGATTCGGGAACGTCGATGGCGCCTTGCATAACCGAAGCGCGAATTTTCGCGGGATCCTCGGTGCGCGGGTTGTCGTCGGTGACGATCAGCAGGTCTGCGCCCCTCGCACCAGCTTCGCCCATAAGTGTGCGTTTGCCGGCGTCGCGGTCACCGCCCGCACCGACGACCACAGCCACTCGGCCGGGAACCTGATTGCGCAGGGTGGCGATCACGGCTTCGAGCGCTGCCGGTTTGTGGGCGTAGTCGACCACTGCCAGGAAGCTCTGCCCGCGGTCGATCCGCTGCACTCGTCCGGGGACATCCACCGTTCCGAGTGCTCGAACAGCAGCGTCCGGATCGAGTCCGGCCGCGAAGCTGACAGTCAGTGCCAAGGCTGCGTTGGCCACGTTGTATCGACCGGGGAGGCGAAGCGAGACGGGCCACGATTGTCCGTCCGGCCCGACCAACTCGAATGTCTGCGAGCCGTCCTCGGCAACCTCGACGGCGCCGACCTTCCACTCGGCCTCGGCCGTCGAGGTCGAGACCGTGGTCACCGCATCGCTCTCGTCGGTCGCGGCCAACTCAGCCATCCGTCGACCCCATACGTCGTCGACGCAGACGACGGCATGCTCGGCTCGCACCGTCGACTCGGGATCGAACAGTCGAGCCTTGGCCTGGAAGTACTCCTCGAAGTCCCGATGGAAATCCAGGTGGTCCTGCGAAAGATTGGTGAACGCGCCGATGTCGAAGCGGATGCCGTCGACGCGTCCGAGAGCGAGCGCGTGACTGGACACCTCCATGACGACGGTATCGATCCCCTGCTCTGCCATCACGGCGAACAGAGCATGGAGTTGCGGAGCTTCCGGCGTGGTCAGAGCGCTGGGTACTCGGCGGCCGTCGATCCGAGTCTCGATGGTGCCAACCAGGCCGGGCTTGCGGCCGGCTCCGGCAATCGCTGCTTCGAGCAAGTACGACGTCGTCGTCTTGCCGGATGTGCCGGTAATGCCGACGACCTGCATCTTCTCCGATGGCCGGCCGTAGATCTCCGCTGAGATCTCACCGAGCACATCCCGCGGGTTCGGATGAACGAGAACCGGGACGGACCGGTCGGGCGCCTTGCCGGCGGCCTCGATCAATTCGAGACCGGCCTCGTCGGTCAAGATCGCGGTCGCACCGCGCCCCAGAGCGTCGACGGCGAACTGAGCGCCGTGCGTCCTGGCACCGGGCAGAGCGGCGAAGAGGTCATCGGCCACGATTCCCTGCGCACGCAGGTCGACGCCCTTGACGACGACCTCCGACGACTGTGATCCCGGTTGCCCGACCCATTCGAGGCGAGCCCCGGACAGTTCGGAGAGCGCCGTGATCGCGGTAGCAACCGGTTGTGTCGGACGCGTCCCGGGAGCGCCGTCCGAGTTCGACGATTGCAAACGATTCGGCACTGTCACTCGACTCCTGGCAATTGTCGTTGTTCTATCGCGGTCGTTGTTCTATGGCGGTCGCAGCGCAAGCAAAGTTCGGCGTACTGCGATGAATGAGGTTACTGCGACGTTTGAGATTACCGTGTCCGGGATTCACCCGAAGACCCTGTCGAAACCGACACACCGCAATCAGTCCGCCTGCAACACCAACTTGCGACCGGGGTCCGGCGACATCGGAACGCTGTCACGCTGCAGCATCCACGACGCGATGTTGTGGAACAACGGTGCTGCCGATTGACCGCCGCCGCCGTCCACACCGCGAACCGGTGCGTCGAGCATGATTCCGATCACGAATCGGGGGTTGTCCGCGGGCGCGATTCCCGCGAAGGTGATCCAGTAGTTGGAGTTGGAGTAGCACTTGCACGCGGGATCCACTTGCTGCGCGGTGCCGGTCTTTCCGCTGACCTGGTATCCCTCGACGCCCGCGGCAACACCGGTTCCTCGCTGGTTGCCGGTGTCTTCCTGAGTGACCGATCGGAACATGTCCCGAACCGTCGACGCTGTCTGGGCGCTGACGACCTCGACACCCTCGGGCTGTGGCGTCTCGGTCCGAGTGCCGGAAGAATCGACAGTCGACTTCACGATTCGCGGAGGAATTCGCACACCGTCGTTGGCAATGGCCTGGTACATCCCGGTCATCTGCAAGGTTGTCATCGAAAGACCCTGCCCGATCGGCAAGTTCGCGAAGGTTCCGCCGGACCACTGATCGCGACTCGGGACGCTGCCCGCGCTCTCGCCGGGAAGTCCGACGTCGGTGCGTTGTCCGAGGCCGAACCTGTTCAGCATGTCTGCGTAGCGATCCTCGCCCACTCGCTGAGCGAGCATCAAGGTGCCGACGTTCGAGGACTTTCCGAACACACCGGTAGAGGTATACGGGGCCACACCGTGATCCCACGCATCCTTGACTGTGGCACCGGACATCGTGATGCTGCCCGGGACTTGCAGAACTTCGTCCGGAGTTGTCTTACCGTCCTCGATGGCCGCTGCTGCGGTGACGATCTTGTTCACCGATCCGGGCTCGAACGGCGTACTGACCGACGGATTGCCCATTTCGGCTGTCGGCGCGTTCTTGTCGATGCCGATCGCGGGGTTGAAGGTGCTGTCGTTGGACATGGCCAACACCTGTCCCGTCTTGGAGTCCATGACCACAACCGAAGCGTTCTTGGCGCCCGACTTGTCCTTGGCGATCTGGACCTGCTGCTGAACGTAGAACTGGAGGTCCGAATCGATGGTCAGCTCGACGCCCGAACCGTTGACGGCCGGTTGCTTGTCACGCCAGCTACCAGGGATCACAGCGCCGTCGGAACCGCGGTCGTACGTTTCGGATCCATCGGTTCCGGCGAGCGTGGAGTCCATCGAATCTTCGAGGCCGAGCAAACCGTGCCCGTCCCAGCCGGTCGCGCCGACGAGATTCGCTGCCAGAGAGCCACCGGGGTACTCGCGGATGTCCTGCCGCTCGAGGCCGACCTCCCGGAACTTGTCCGAGATCTCGGCAGCAACCGCCGGATCCACGCTGCGAGCGAGGTACGTGAAAGTCTCGTTGCTGTTCATCTTCTGAAGCAGATCTTTTTCCGGAACGGTATCGCCGAGCTTGGCGTGGATTCCGGCGGCGATCTCGGCGAGGCGATCGCTGACTTCCGGCGCCTGCTTGTCACCCTCGGCGCCCTGCTCGATGCTCTTCGCGCGCGCTTCCTCGAGTTCCTTGCGTACTCGCACCGGCTGGAAAGTCAGCGCCTTGGCTTCCATGGTGAACGCGAGGGGGTTTCCGTTGCGATCGGTTATCGAGCCGCGCACGGCCGGATCGACCTGCGTCGTGGTTCGTTGATTCGCAGATTCCGCAGCCAGGCTCGGCGCATCGATTCCCTGAATCCACAAGAGCTGCAATGCCGCAACGGCGAGCGCACCACACATGGTGATACGACCGACTCGCTGACGAAACGGAAATGAGGCAGTGGCCGAGCGGCGCGGACGCCGACCGGGGTTGTTACGGGAGTTCTGACTCACCGACGTTCCTCAGGCGGAGCAGGCACCGCCGTCGTGGTGGCGGGTGCTGTCGTCGTGGGGATCACAGGAACCAATTGTTCACTCTGCGCGAGGTTTCGCGTGTTATTCGGAACGCTCGGCGTGGCTCCAGGAACAACCGGCGTTGTGGTGCGCGGCGGTGTCGCGGTCGGTGCGGGCACCGATGTGGGCGCATCGAGCGGCGGCATCGCGCCGGCAGTCGCGGGAGTCGGCGTTCCGACGACCTCGACCGAACCATCCGGATGAACTACCAGACGTGCAGGGTCCTTGGCGGGGACCATGCCGAGAGCGCTCGCCTGATTTGCCAACTCCGGAGCCGAGTTACGCGACTGGAAGTCACGTTCGAGCGCTGCTTTCTGCTCGACCAAAGACTGGTTGTATGCACGTGCATCACTGAGTTGGTACGAATCCTCGGCAGCGCGAGTGGTCAGCAGCAGAGTCACCGCGAGACCGATGGACAGAAGTCCGATAACGGAGGCCACGAACGGTACCCGCCCCTTGAGCATCGCCCGAGGAGAGATCGACGGGCCGACAGCAGCGGCAGTTCCGGTCCGGCCTGCCGCCCGTGCGGTGCGCTTGTCGTATGCGCGTTGCGCTGCACCGGATTTGCCCTGACGACTCATGCCCGCCTCCTGGAAATGCGTTCTGCGGCACGCAAACGCACCGGAGCTGATCGTGGGTTCTCTTCGATTTCCTGCTCAGACGCACGTTCTGCGCCACGGGTGAGAATGCGGAACTCCGGCCCCATACCCGGCAACTCGACCGGTAGACCTTCAGGACTGGTGGACTTCGAGCGGGGAACCAACTCCGCCTTCACAACTCGATCCTCGAGCGACTGGTAGGACATGAACACCACTCGCCCACCGACTGCCAGTGCATCGAGCCCGGCAGGAACGGCCGCACGAAGCGAATCCAACTCGGCATTGACTTCGATCCGCAGCGCTTGGAAGGTGCGCTTGGCCGGGTGTCCACCCGTACGCCGCGTGGCCGCCGGGATTGTTCGGTACAGCAACTCGACCAGAGCTGCACTGGTGGTGAATGGTTCACGCTCACGCTGCCGAAGGATCTCGGACGCAATCTTTCCGGCGAACCGCTCTTCGCCGTACGTGCTCAGAATGCGAGCAAGGTCGCCGTGACTGTAGGTGTTCAGGACCTCTGCCGCGGTCAGCCCGACCGTCTGATCCATCCGCATGTCGAGAGGGGCGTCGATCGAGTACGCAAAACCTCGGTCGGCTTCGTCCAACTGCATCGACGACACACCCAGATCGAAGAGGATCGCGTGAACCGACTCCGTCGACGGCAGACCTGCCTGTTCGAGCGCGTCTTCGATCCCGTCATACGTGGTGTGCACGAACGTGGTTCGGTCCGCGAATGGCGCCAGACGCTCGGAAGCGATGCGGAGTGCGTTGGTGTCGCGATCGAGACCGATGAGGTGAAGGCCCGGGTACTTGCCGAGGAAGAATTCGGAGTGGCCTCCGAGCCCCAACGTCGCATCGATCATGTATGCGCCTTCGCCACCGTCACCGACGGCGGTGATGGCAGGGCCGAGAAGATCGTCGGCACGATGCAGAAGTACGGGGACGTGCGCGAAGCCATCGGCATCCGAGGGTTCGTTCACCTCGTGATCCACCATGATTGCTCCGGCTCCTACTTTCATGATTTCCGATGACTTTTCGAAAAGGTGCTGACTCTCCGAGAAGGCGATGACTGTTCGAGAAGGCGAATGCTTCGAGGTCCCTGCCCGAAGGAGAACCTGGCGCTGGGGAAGTGCGTCAGGGTCTTTCCGGGCAGAGGCCTCGCGGCATTCGCCGGGGGCTCTTCGCCTAGACGATCTCGCTGAGAGATTCGCCTGTTGCCTGCGAATAGTCCTCTTCGTTGTCTCCGAGATACCTCTCCCAGGCTGCTAGATCCCAGATCTCGAGGTAATCGACGGAGCCGGTCACTACGCATTCCTTGGACAGGTTTGCGTAACGCCGATGATCAGCCGAGAGGGTGATTCGCCCCTGGGCATCGGCGTGCTGTTCATCTGTACCGGCGGCCAGGGCACGTACATACGCCCGAGCTGCCGGATCATTGCGTGGAGCTGCCGCTGCCTTTCGAGCAAGCTTGACGAACTCGTCCCGGGGGTAGATGGCGAGGCTGTGATCTTGACTCTTGGTGATCATCAATCCTCCTGCCAGTTCGTCTCGGAACTTTGCCGGCAACGTGAGCCGACCTTTGTCGTCGAGCTTCGGCGTGAAGGTACCGAGGAACACTCGACACCTCCTGCGAGCTTGCGCTGAAACCCTCCCTATCGAGCGGATCGTGCTTCAGCTCTCCGCCCGAACCCACAGTACCCCACTTTCCCCCACAAACAAGGAGCACATGGTCCCTATTCAGCATCATTTGCTGATAAATAGCAGGTCAGCGCAGGTGGGGATACGTGGGGGAAATTTGCAACCGTGTCCCGGCCCACACCGCCGTCATATCGACCCTTCACGCCACGATTTGTCGCTCCCCCAAGCATAATCGCAGTACAAGCGCGGTTTTCGAATAGACGTGAGCGGGACGAGGTCTGGTCGTGCGTTGCAGTTCGACCAGGGTGGAGGAAAGTGGAGGGGCGAGTGGAGCGAAGTGGAGGAAGCCCGCGGGCTTGCCTAGGGGCGACCGTGGGTGGCGAGTGATTCGCTCGCGCGTCACTGATTCACTTCGATGGATTGCCGGCACACATGTACAACACCCACACCAACGACGTGTGGTCGTCCGTGCCCTACAGAGGGCGTCATGTCCGAACTGCACCACTCTCGAAGTACGCCCGAAGAAGGGCGGGAGAGCTAGTCCTGCTCGAACCTGCGTTTGAATCGATCTTCCATCCGCGACGAGAATCCGCCGCCGGACTTGCGGCCGCGTCCCCGCCCGGATCCACCGGCACTACCCCTACCCGGCGGACCGGAGGGATGATTGCCACCTTCGGAAGCGGGTTCGGCTGCTGCTGCGGACTTGCGTCCACCACCCCAGAGGAACAAGACCCCTGCGCCGAACATGAACAAGAAACCGAACAGGCTGATGATCGGAAAACCGCCCGGCTTGAGCGGGAGGGCAACCCCCGCGATCAGCAGGACCAGACCCAGCACGAATAGAGCCGCTGCTTGGAACCGCCGTCTACTCGACGGCGCCCGCATACGGCCGCCCCTCACATTGGAGGCGAACTTGGGGTCTTCGGCATAGAGAGCGCTCTCGATCTGATCGAGCATGCGCTGCTCGTGCTCGGAGAGTGGCACGGTACCTCCCCCGGCACTGGAAGTTTGGCAACCACCCCACGGTGTGGGGCGGCGGGTAATCAAGTTGGACGATTACCTGTTTTCATAATACGAGCAGTTTAGGTCTCGGACCACCAACTCCGGGTACGAGTTCCGCCACAAGCGTACGTATTCGTGCCGAAGGGCCCCGATTCGGCTCCATTTGCCTGTGCGGACCAGGAAATTCCCCGGAAACAACTGCCAACACGGACCATTTGTTCACGACGCTCGCAAATGCTCGGACGCGTCCTGACCGATGAAATCTTCGACCGCCGTGAGAAAACGACCGACCTCGGCGAAGAATGCATCGGAATCGGAGTCCGTGATCACGATCGACACACCGGTTTCCACGGCCGCACGCGCAGCGGACCACCCCGCGAAGAACTTCGACCACGCTCCGAACGCGGGCGCTGCGGCGTCCATCAGAACCCACGCGTTTCCGCTTCGCTTGCGCTTCGATCCGGCACCGGCAGGAGCGGCGGCCAACACTGCCCCGGCACCACGTAGTGCTGCCAGATAGGCACACCGGAACCGGTCGGCAGGATCTCCCGCCCCAATCGCTTCCTCGAGAAGCGCATCCGCCTTCCGGAGGAGCCCCCACGCCACACCGGACTTTCCCACTTGCGCAGTGCGGTGGCTGGCATCCGTCGCACCGAAGGACCGCCTCGCCGATATCGGCAATCGCGAGATTGCGGCATCCGACGGGCTCGACAACTCGGCCGGAAGAGTTCGTTGGCACTTCACACGATCAGGCTTTACATGCTCGGACATCGGGGCACCTCCTGCACCGTAAGGATCCAAGGCCAGGTGGGCCGGAGATGCCCGCTTCCCTTCGGGCATCTCCGGATCACCCACATCGAACATCTGTTCGACCTATTCAATATAACTGCACCCACCGACACGCCGTCAAGAGAAGAGGTGAGACCGGTCGACCCGCAGATCGCCTGGACACCACATACGGTCGACCTCGATCGTGAAGAATTCGCGAGTCGACTCCACGAGGCACTGGCCGTGTACGTCACTGCGATGGACTATCCGCGAGGAACCGAGTTCCATCGCGCACCGATGTGGCAGGAGCACGCGAACCGGCCTGGCTGGAAAGCCGTCGGCGCATTGGCGGTTCCCCAGCAACCGTCACACGAAAATCTGCCGCTGGTGGGGATCGCTTACGGGTATCGCGGGAGCCCGGACCAGTGGTGGCATCAACAGGTACTGCACGGGCTTCGGCGCTCGGGTCGCCCTCAGAGCGAGATCGACGCGATTCTGAGCGACTACTTCGAACTCACCGAACTCCACGTGCATCCGAACGGTCAAGGTCACCGATTGGGCGAATCGCTCTTGCGCCACCTCCTCGTCGATCGAACCGAACGCAGCGTTCTGTTGTCGACACCTGAGGTGTTCGACGAGGACAACCGAGCCTGGCGGCTGTACCGCCGTCTCGGCTTTTGCGACGTGCTCCGCAGATTTCGTTTTGCCGGCGACAACCGGCCATTTGCGGTCCTCGGCCGTGGACTGCCGCTGTGAGCGCATTTTTCGACGCCGTCGTCGTCGGTTCCGGACACAACGCGCTCGTTTCGGCCGCGTATCTCGCACGTGAGGGTTGGTCGGTCGAGGTTCTCGAGAAGGACACGGTTCTCGGCGGTGCCGTCTCGACCGTCGAGCGATTTCCCGGATACAAGGTGGACCGGGGGTCGTCTGCGCACCTCATGATCCGACACAGTGGCATCATCGAGGAACTCGGACTCGGCGCGCACGGCCTTCGCTACATCGACTGTGACCCGTGGGCGTTCGCTCCGCCCGCCCCTGGCACCGACGGGCCGGGCATCGTGTTTCATCGCGACCTCGATGCAACCTGCCGCTCCATCGAACGAGCTTGCGGGACAAAGGACGCCGACGCGTACCGGCAGTTCTTCGCGGTCTGGTCGGAGCGCAGCCGACACGTGATGAAGGCATTTTCCACACCGCCCACCGGATCGAACCTGATCGGTGCGTTCGGAGGACTGGCCACAGCGCGCGGCAACAGCGAACTGTCGCGGCAGTTCCTCGCGCCTGGCGACGCACTGCTGGACGAGTATTTCGACAGTGAGGCGCTCAAGGCAGCGTTGGCGTGGTTCGGCGCCCAGTCCGGGCCTCCGATGTCGGAACCGGGAACCGCTCCGATGGTCGGCTTCGCGGCCCTCATGCACGTCCTACCGCCCGGGCGAGCAGTCGGAGGGAGCGGCGCACTGAGTGCTGCGTTGGCCTCCCGGATGGCTGTCGACGGCGCCACCGTCGCGCTCGGTGACGGCGTGACGTCGATCCGCCGGAACTCGAACCACTGGACCGTCACAACCGAGAGCGGTCGAGAAGTTCACGCTCGCAAGGTAATCGCGGGTTGCCACATCCTCACGACACTCGATCTCCTGGGCACCGGAGGATTCGACCGAACCACGCTCGATCACTGGCGGCGGAAGATCAGGGTCGGCCCCGGCATCGGCGCTGTATTGCGACTGGCAACATCTGCGCTCCCGTCCTACCGCGGCGACGCCACGACACGGGAAAGTACCTCGGGATTGCAATTACTCGTTTCCGATCGCGCCCACTTGCGCACTGCACACGGCGCAGCACTGGCAGGGGAACTGCCTCCTCGCCCTGCGGTTCTCGGCATGAGTTTCAGCGGAATCGATCCCACGATCGCCCCGGCCGGGCGGCATCAGGTGACACTGTGGTCGCAGTGGCAGCCGTATCGTCTCAGCGGACATCGCGATTGGGCGTCGGTCGCCGAGGCCGAGGCCGACCGGATCGTCGGCGAGATGGAGGCTTTTGCACCCGGATTCGCCGATTCCGTCCTCGACCGCTTCATTCAGACTCCCCGCGACATCGAGTCGGAATTGGGGATGATCGGCGGAAATGTCATGCACGTCGAGATGTCACTCGATCAGATGATGTTGTGGCGACCGCTTCCGGAACTGTCCGGCCATCGCGTTCCGGGAGCAGACGGGTTGTATCTGACCGGAGCCTCGACGCATCCCGGTGGTGGTGTGTCCGGAGCCAGTGGTCGCAGTGCCGCTCGAATCGCACTGTCCGACAGCCGCCGGGGTAAAGCGAGTCAGTGGCTGCGTCGTTCGAGCAGGTCGTGAAGGTCACCCGCCGAACTTCACCCGCCGACACGCCCCCGCCTCGATGACTGGCTACGCCACGGCTGGCACGATGACCACTGTGCAACAGTCCACCGATCCCGCCGCCAAGCCGACCAGTCGGAAACGTTTCCTGACGGTTGCCGCGCTCGCCCTCATGCTTGTTCCCTTGCTTGCCGGGTGCATCCGCGTGCAGGTGTCGATGGGAGTGTCCGCGAACGATCGTGTGACCGGACAGGTGGTAGCTGCCGCTATTCCGGCGAACGAGGCGGACAAGGGTCCGCAGCTGACCCCGCCTTCCTCGCTGGAGGACAAGATACGGGTTCAGGAATACAAGAAGGACGGATACGTCGGCAGCCAGGCGTTCTTCAGCGACTTGTCCTTCGGTGACGTCGCCCAACTGGGCTCGATGTATGCCGAGGGATCCGGGTCGTTCCAGATCACCCTCAAGCGATCCGGGGACACCGTCACGCTCGACGGCAAGGCAGACCTGAAGACGGTTCCAACTCAGGGCGCCGACGTCCAGGTCAGCATCGCCTTCCCGGCACGGGTCGGCACGACCAACGGAACACGAGACGGCGATTCCCGGGTGTCGTGGACTTTGCCCGCCGGCGAGGTGTCGACAATGCGCGCCGAGGTCAACTACGCGGACCCCAGCACCCGAAGCTTCGCCGGGTGGGCAGGAATCATGGCCGGACTGGCGCTCGGTGTCGCGATTATCGTCGGTGCAATGGCCTGGATGGCGCGCAATCGAGCACCGATCAAGCGCGCGCCCGCCGCGAAAGCACCGGCCATGAAGACGCCTGTCACGAAATCACCTGTCAGCAAGCAAGCTGACAACAGGAATCCGAAAAACACCACGAAGTAGCGCCTGGCGGTTGCCCCCTCGATTGGTGTCGAGCGGGGCAACCGGGATCAGACGGCTTGTGCTGTCCCGACAGAGGTGTCGGGGGTGAGACCGAGTCGCTCGAGGACCTCACTGGTGGCGCGCGCGAAGTTCAACGTGATGAAGTGCAGGCACGGAGCGCCTTCGGCGATCAACCGCTCTCCCATCTCGGTGGCCAGATCGATGCCGAGTTCGCGGACCGCTGCACGGTTCTCTTCCGGACCGCTTCCGGCCGCGGCGTCGAATCGGCGTTCGAGAGCAGGGGGCAATGAGGAGCCCGAGAGCTCGAGCATGCGCCGCACCGAGCGCAGCGACGTCACCGGCATGATCTCCGGGATGATCGGCTTGGCGCCCTGTTCTGCGTCGTATGCACTCACCCGGTCACGGAGACGCAGGTAGTCCTCCACGTCGAAAAACATCTGCGTGATCGAGTACTCGGCGCCGGCACGCAACTTCGACACCAGGTACTTCGTGTCGTACGCCAAGTCCGGAGCGCGGTAGTGCCCCTCGGGGAACGACGCGACACCGACGTGGAAGTCGCCCAGGTCACGGACCATCCGCACGAGTTCCTCGGCGTACTCGACGCCTTCGGGATGCTTCTTCCACTCGCCGAGCGGATCGCCGGGCGGATCGCCGCGCAACACGAGGATGTTGCTGATGCCACGGTCGGCGTAGGCACCGACCATGGCGCGAAGTTCTTCGGTGCTGTGCGAAACAGCAGTCAGGTGAGCAACCGGCAGCAGGGTCGTCTCCTCGGCCAATTCGCCGGTGACGCGCACCGTACGATCGCGCGTCGAGCCACCTGCGCCGTAAGTCATCGAGACGAACGCCGGTCCGAGCCGCTCGAAGGTACGCACCGCACGCCACAGGCGCGCTTCGGCGTCAGCGTCGCGCGGCGGCGAAAACTCGACCGAGAACGGAATACGGCTACCTGTCGAGGAAGCGATCCGATCGACGATCGACGGTGTTCGGGTGGCCCACCCCTCGCTGGAGCGGCCCCTGACTGGATCGAATGTCACCGGTCAAGCATATGTTTTCCAGCTGCAAACAAGCTCATCGCCCAGGACTGCGTATCCCGAATGTCAGGATCACGCAGTTCACGGCCCGAACCCCCGTTGATTCCAACCCCCACTAAGCTGGGCCCCAAGCTCGCTTCCGTGTAACCCTCCGGCGCGAGAACATACCGATCTTGGAGGCCACCCTGTCCGCAGGAACCGCGCGCGTTGGACAGAGTTCGACCAACACCGCACCGCATCCGACCTCACTCGAACTGCCAGGCATGTTCGAAGGAGCGCTCCGCGACTTCTTCGATTCACGCCGCGAACTCGTCTCGAACATCGGCGGTGGATACGAGAAAGCCGTCAGCACCCTCGAAGCCTTCGTCCTGCGCGGAGGAAAGCGCGTCCGGCCCTCGTTCGCCTGGACGGGATGGCTCGGCGCCGGAGGCGACCCGAACGGGAGCGACGCGGAGGCGGTGATTCGTGCATGCGCGGCCCTCGAACTGGTGCAGGCCTGCGCGCTCGTCCACGACGACATCATCGACGCATCAACGACCAGGCGCGGCTTCCCGACCGTTCACGTCGAATTCGAGGACCAGCACCGAGGCGAGGAGTGGAGCGGCGACTCCGCGCACTTCGGCGAGGCCGTCGCCATTCTTCTCGGCGACCTGGCCTTGGCCTGGGCTGACGACATGATCCGAGAATCCGGGATCAGCCCCGACGCGGCCGCACGAGTGAGCCCGGTCTGGTCGGCAATGCGCACCGAGGTGCTCGGTGGCCAATTCCTCGACATCAGCAACGAAGCCCGCGGAGACGAGACCGTCGAGGCAGCCATGCGGGTCAACCGTTACAAAACCGCCGCGTACACGATCGAACGCCCACTGCACCTCGGCGCCGCATTGTTCGGTGCAGACGCCGAGTTGATCGATGCCTACCGGACGTTCGGCACCGACATCGGGATTGCCTTCCAACTTCGCGACGACCTGCTCGGTGTCTTCGGAGATCCGTCCGTCACGGGCAAACCGTCGGGCGACGATCTCATCGCCGGTAAGCGGACTGTCCTGTTCGCGATGGCGCTTGCCCGCGCCGACGCCGCAGATCCGGCGGCAGCAGAACTGCTCCGCAACGGAATCGGCACCCAGTTGACCGACAACGAAGTCGACACTCTGCGTCAGGTGATCACCGATCTTGGCGCCGTCACCGACGTCGAAACGCAGATCGACACCCTCGTCGAGGCAGCTGCGAACGCCCTCGACTCGAGCACGGCAACGGCAGAGTCCAAGGCTCGCCTGACCGATATGGCGATCGCGGCCACGAAGCGAAGCTACTGACCGTGGCAGACGTGCACCGCACTCGAACCGTCAGCTCGCCGACCGATCGAGTCGTGATCGTCGGCGCGGGACTTGCCGGACTGTCTGCGGGGTTGTATCTGCGTGGCGCCGGCCGCGACGTCACGATCCTCGAGAGCAACGGCTCGGTCGGCGGGCGAGTCGGTGTCTACCAGGGCAGTGACTACAGCATCGACAACGGCGCAACGGTGCTCACGATGCCCGAACTCGTCGAAGACGCTCTTGCGGCCGTAGGCGCCGACCCCGACTCGACAAACCCCAAATTCGTTGTGCACAAGCTCGATCCGACGTACCACGCGCGATTCGCAGACGGCACCGCTCTCGATGTTCACGCCGACCCCGAAGACATGGCTGCCGAAGTCGCCCGTGTCTGCGGGCCGGAAGAAGCGCAGCGATACCGTGCGTTGCGGCGATGGCTGAACCGCATCTTCGACGCGGAATTCGACCGCTTCATGGACGCCGACTTCGATTCTCCCCTCGGACTGGTCAATTCGCGTGAAGCAGTCAAGGATCTGAGCCGACTCGTCGCACTGGGAGGATTCGGGAAACTGGGCGGGCAGGTGGATCGCAAGATCCGCGACCCTCGCCTCCGGCGGATCTTCACTTTCCAAGCGCTGTATGCGGGAGTTGCTCCGTCTCGAGCCCTCGCGGTGTACGGGGCGATCGCTCACATGGACACCTCACTGGGCGTCTACTTTCCCGAGGGCGGGATGCGCACGATCGCCGAGTCGATGGCCGACGCTTTCACCGAAGCCGGCGGAATTCTGCATCTCGGCCGCACGGTCGAACGACTCGAGGCGAGCGACCGTCGCGTGCGTGCCGTACACACACGCGACGGTGAGAGCTACGACTGTGATGTCGCAGTCCTCACCCCCGACATGGCCGTCACGGACTCGCTCTTGCGCCCGCATACGCGATTGCGCCCGCGACCGGTGCGTACATCGCCGTCCGCGGTCGTGATTCACGGCACTGTTTCTTCAGCCGTCGCCGACGGATGGCCCGCGCAGCGACACCACATGATCGACTTCGGCGAGGCGTGGAAGCGCACCTTCGCCGAGATCACGGCACGCCGCGGCCGCGGGCAATTGATGAGTGATCCGTCACTACTCGTCACCCGACCGGCGCAGACCGACCCGAGCCTGGCCTTCTCGCGAGACGGCCGGATCCGTGAACCGCTGTCAGTCCTCGCGCCGTGCCCGAATCTGGACAGTGCGCCGCTCGACTGGGCAGTTCTCGGCCCGGCCTACGTGCGTGAAATCATCCTCACGCTGCAAGAACGTGGCTATACGGGACTGGCCGAGGGGTTCGATATCGATCACGTCGACACCCCGCAGACCTGGCTCGAGAAGGGCATGGCCGCGGGTAGCCCGTTCGCGGCGGCGCACAGCTTCACCCAGACGGGGCCGTTCCGACGCAAGAACCTCGCCCGCGGCTTCGACAACGTCGTTCTCGCCGGATCGGGAACCGTTCCGGGGGTGGGAGTACCGACCGTTCTGCTGTCCGGCCGGCTCGCCGCCGAACGTATTACCGGTACACGCGAGCGAGCCAGCGCGGTGGGCACTCGTGCGAGCAACTAAACTAGCCCCTCGTAACCGACCATTCATCCACGATTCACCGACTCGGGCGCTGCATGCGCCGATCGACACCGATCTCCTCGGGGGAGGAACCTGCACCGATGACGTCCTCTGCCGCAGCCACTGAAAGACCGTGGCACCTAAGGGCCGCCAATTTCCTTCGGACTCCCGAAGGTCACAGTGCACTGCTCGGTTTCTTCGGCGCAGTCATGATCACGTTCGGCGGATTCGGTGCCGGTAGCGTCCGGCGCCAAGATCCGCTGCTCGAGTCGATGCATCTGTCCTGGCTCCGTTTCGGACACGGATCGATTCTGTCGGCGGCCATCGTCTGGATCGGTGTCCTGTGCATGATCGCTGCCTGGGTTCGACTGGGCCGCTCGACTCTGCGCGGTGACGTCTCGTTGCGCGGCCTGCGCTACGTCGTCCCGGTCTGGACGTTTCCGCTGCTGTTCGCGGTGCCCATGTTCAGCCGTGACGCCTACTCCTACCTGGCACAGGGCGCCTTGTTACGCAACGGCTTCGACCCGTATGCCGTCGGCCCCGTCGTCAATCCGGGAATCCTGCTCGACAACGTCTCCAACGTGTGGACGACGACAACTACCCCGTACGGCCCGGTTCACCTTCTCCTTGCCGACGCCATCGTTCGGCTGACCGGCGAGAACGTCATCGCCGGCACGATGCTGTTGCGGATCACGATGCTGCCCGGACTCGCCCTGATGATGTGGGCCGTTCCCCATCTCGCGACGAAGCTCGGCGGAAACACCTCGATCGCCCTGTGGCTCGCAGTACTCAATCCCCTCGTCCTGATCCACCTGATCGGCGGCGTTCACAACGAGATGCTCATGGTCGGCCTCATGGCCGCGGGCATTGCGCTCGCTCTCGAACGCAAGCACCTGTTCGGAATTGGGCTGATCGCACTCGCCGTCGCGATCAAGGCAACCGCGGGCGTCGCACTTCCCTTCATCGTCTGGATCTGGATGATCCACGAGCGGGAGGACGCGGCCGCGGCCGGGCGAGAACCGGCGTCACCGATCCCATCGTTCGTCAAAACGGCCGGTGCAGGTTTCGCGGTATTCGTGGCGGTACTCGGATCCACCTCACTGATCGCCGGAGTCGGCCTCGGCTGGACGACCGCACTCTCGGGTTCGGCAAAGATCATCAACTGGCTCTCGCTGCCCACGATCGTGGCGCACATCGGAACCATGGCCACCTCCTGGTTCGCCGGTGACCATTTCAACGACATCCTCGAAGTCTCCCGGACCATCTCGGCGGTTGTGTTGATCGCGATCATCGCCGTCGTGTGGTGGCGCTACCGCAAGACCGAGCGCGACGCCGTCATGGGCATCGTGATCGTGATGGTCGCCATCGTCGTTCTGTCCCCCGCAGCACTCCCCTGGTACTACTCCTGGCCACTGGCAGTAGCGGCCGGTTTCGCAATGTCGCCGACGACTCTCGCCGTACTGACAGGGTTGTCCACCTGGCTGATGCTGGTGTTCCAGCCTGACGGATCGATCGGCCTCTACACCTTCCCGCATGTGGCTCTGGCCATCGTCGCTGCCGTGATCGCGGCTATGTCCTTGCAGACGGAAGATCCACTCAGACTTCGTGGACGCAAACACGAGAAACCGATCGAAATGACGTCAGCCGCCTCGGCGCCCTCGACGTCAGAATCTGCGTGATCCGCGTGTCATGAACGCATTGTCTGCGTCCTATGAATTCTGCGAGGACGTGACGAGGGAACACGGCCGAACGTACTTTCTGGCCACTCGGTTGCTGCCCGAGCCTCGACGCCGCGCAGTTCACGCTCTCTACGCATTTGCTCGCGTCGTCGACGACGTCGTGGACGAACCCTCGGGTCCGCATGAACGAGGCACGGTGCTTGCCGACGTCGAACGTGCAGCCGTCACCGCACTCGACAACCCCACTGCGACAGGTGGCTTCCCGTCGACGGTTCCCCTCGACCTCACACGGGTACTCCCTGCCTTCGCCGATGCTGTGAAGACGTTCGACATTCCGCGTGCATACTTCGACGCCTTCTTCGAGTCCATGCGGATGGACGCCCCCGACACGGCGAAGTTTCGACCCGTCTACAACACGATGGACGAACTCAGCGAGTACATGTACGGCTCCGCCGTCGTCATCGGTTTGCAGATGCTCCCGATTCTCGGAGTGAGCGTTCCGCAGCAGGAAGCTGTAGTGCCCGCGTCGAATCTCGGTGAGGCGTTTCAGCTGACCAACTTCATCCGCGACGTCGGTGAAGACCTCGACCGGGGACGTCTGTATCTCCCGGCGGGCGAGTTCGCCGCATTCGGGGTCGACATCGAGATGCTCGAGCACGGGCGCAGAACCGGAACGGTGGACGTTCGGGTCAAGCGCGCGCTGGCACACTTCATTGCCGTGACGCGGGGGCGGTATCGGTCTGCTGAATCCGGCATCCCGATGCTCGATCGGCGGGTCCAGCCGTCGATCCGCACGGCTTTCGTGTTGTACGGAGCAATTCTCGACCAGGTCGAGCGCGCCGACTTCCGGATACTGCATCGACGTGTGTCCGTTCCCGGACGCACGCGACTTCGAGTCGCTGCGCCGGGTCTGGTCCGGTCGGCAACCTACGCGGCGAAAAACCGCATGAGGTGAGTTGTCAGAAGGCCGGCATCTCAGAAAGCCATGGCCTGTGCGCGGCGGATGACCTCACGCGCGAGATCACCATGCAGTGCGTCCACCGGGCGCCCCGGCAGGGAATCGTCGGCCAGGAACAACCAGCGGAGGATTTCGATATCGGTGTAGCCGCCGTCGTGCAGCACCGCCAGCAGACCGGGCAACCACTTGACGATCTGGCCGTCCTCGCCGAAGAACACTTCGGGGACACCGAGAACGCCATGCCGCTTGACTGCGATGGTCTTGTGATCGCGAAGCAACTGGTGAACCTTGCTCACCGGCAACCCGACGTTCTTCGCCACATCCACCAGCTGGAACAGGGAAACCGAAGAATCCAGGACATCATCACAATAAGGAATCGCGCTCACCGCGAGAAGTTTATCCGGTCCGGCGAGCCCGCTGTGTACCGCCCGGTGCAGTGCTCGAAACCGCCGCTCCGCTTGGGTCACAGCGCTCTGTGACGTTCTCGAGACTTCCGCGTCGGTATCGCTGGCTACGATGGACGGGATGCGGCGTATCAGTAACCGAGATTTCGCGAACCGGGATTTCGTGAACTGGGATTTCGTGGTGACCGCGAATCGGCGCCCGTACGGCGGGGGCCACTACTTACATGCTGACAGCTACCGCCCAGAGCACAACCACACAGAGCACAACCACACAGATCGCAAGCACGGAGGAATAGTCATTACGGAGGTCGAGGGTTGATCGGCGAAATGCTCGAGCGCCGCTATCGAGTGGACGCACCGATCGCGCGCGGCGGTATGTCGACCGTGTATCGAGGCCTCGATACACGGTTGGATCGACCTGTCGCTATCAAGGTGATGGACCCGCAATTTGCCGGCGATCCAGCGTTCCTGACTCGTTTCGAGTTCGAGGCCCGGGCCGTGGCCAGACTCAAGCATCCGTCCCTTGTGGCCGTCTACGACCAGGGCAGCGATCGCAATCACGTGTTCCTCGTGATGGAACTCGTCGACGGTGGAACTTTGCGCGAACTCCTTCGTGAGCGCGGACCGATGCCGCCTCACGCCGTCGCTGCAGTCGTGGCACCTGTCCTGGACGCGTTGGCGGTGGCGCATCGAGCGGGACTGGTTCACCGTGACGTCAAACCCGAGAACATCTTGATCTCGGACACCGGCGAAGTGAAGATCGCCGACTTCGGATTGGTGCGTGCAGCCGCGGCAGCAACCACCACCTCCAACAGCGTGATCCTCGGCACCGCAGCCTATCTGTCGCCGGAACAGGTGACGTCAGGAATTGCCGACACTCGAAGCGACGTCTACTCGACCGGCGTGTTGATGTTCGAACTTCTCACCGGTACAACACCGTTCACCGGTGATACGTCACTCTCCATCGCCTACCAACGCATCCACGACGATGTCCCGCGCCCCGGTTCACGCATCCCCGGTGTACCGGCGCAGTTCGATCGCCTGGTTGCCGAAGCCACTCACCGCGAGCCGGCACATCGTTTCGCCGACGCTGGTGAGATGGCAGCTGCACTTCGCAGTGTGAGCGAGCAACTGGAACTTCCGTCATACCGCGTTCCGGCTCCGCGTCGAAGCGCCCAGCACCAGAGCGCGCAGGTTGCCCCGGCTCGGCCACAACCGGCGCCTGCGCCCCCGACGGATGTACACCCGAACTCTGCTGCGCGCCCGAACCCTGGTGCCACGACGGTATTGGCGTCCGGCGTGGCCCCGGCTGCGGCAGCCACCACGGCGCTCGGCACGGGCTCTCCTCCCCCCGGCGGCATTCAGCACACTCGCGCGGTCACCGCACAAACTGCTCGTCCGGCGACGGTCGACGGCGACTCGGATTTCGACGACGGTTCCGATTTCGGCGACGACCAACTGGGACCTGACGATCCGCACGCTCATTTTGTCGAAGCACGACGCAAGTCTCGACGAGCCACCCTGATCTGGCTGCTCGTCATCGCGGTCCTCGCGCTTGCGTTGGGCTTCGGCGGATGGTGGATGGGCTCGGGCCGCTATACAGCTGTTCCCTCGATCGACGGGCTGACCAAGGACACTGCGGTCACCGCCCTGCAGGACGCCGGGCTCTCCCCCGACGTCCAGGGTCAGTACTCCGATGCCCAACCCATCGACACGGTGATCGGGACAGACCCGGCCTCCGGCTCCCGGGTTACCAAAGGCTCGACCGTCGCGCTGCTGACTTCGCTCGGGCGTCCGACTGTCCCGCCCATTCCGGCCGGCGGCGACGTCTCGGCCCTGGGCGCACAACTCGCCGACCGTACTCTCGTCGCGGTCGACGGCGGGGACACATTCAGCTCCAAGATCCCGATCGGCGGCGTGGCGGCGCTCGACCCGGCGCCGGGAACCGAGGTTGCCGTGGGCTCCTCGGTCAAGGTCATCACGTCCAAAGGGTCACCGCCCGTTGACATTCCCGATGTGAAGGGCATGTCCGAGAACGCTGCGCGCGCCGCCCTCGACAAGGTAGGTATCTCCGTCAGCACCACCAGAACAACGTTCGACGACGCCGTCGAGGGCGGTAGCGTGATCGGCACAGATCCCGCAGTCGGGTCCTCCGTCAACGCCGGCACCTCCGTTGTTCTCCTCATCTCCGACTCCGTCAAGGTTCCCTCGCTGATCGGCCGCTCCGTCTCCTCAGCACGCGAAGAACTCGGCCGCCTCGGCCTCGAGATCACCGTGCGTCAGCTCACCCAGAACGACAGCTCGGTCATCATCAGCCAGAGCGTCAAGAACGACCTCGTTGCCAAGGGCACCGACATCAGCGTCGTCGCAATTCCCTGACAGTCCGCTTCGGCCTAGTCTGAATTCATGGCCACGTGGGAACCCGAGAGCATAGGGATACTCGACTTGCCGTCGGGGAGATCGATTCGGGGTCGAGGACTCCGAAATCCACTTCCTTCCGGACCTCTCCCCACCTTCGGTGTCTACCTGACCGGTAAAGAACCTCCCGCCACCGAGTGGGATTCGGTGTGGGTCCGCTGGCGAGATTTCTGGTTGCCGAGCGATCCCGACGCGCTGCGCAGCGCCTTGCACGAAGTGTGGGTGCGTTCGGAAACCGAAAGAGTCGAGATCGCGTGCGGTGGCGGATTCGGCCGCACCGGAACAGCTTTGGCCGCTCTTGCCATTATGGACGGAGTGCCGAGTAAGGACGCCACCGCGTACGTTCGCGCACGCTACTCACCTCGCGCCGTCGAAATGCCCTGGCAGCGCCGATTCGTCACACGATTCACGAAATAGCGAACGCCCCCACCGGCGCGAGCGGGTGAGGGCGTTTGCCGAAAATCAGTGCCGGTGCGAATCAGCGTCGGCGAAGCAGGGTTTCAGCCTCGCAGCATCTCGGCCACGAGGAACGCGAGCTCCAACGACTGTTGGGTGTTCAATCGGGGGTCGCACGCCGTCTCGTAGCGACCACCGAGATCGAGATCGGAGATGTCCTGCGCGCCGCCGAGGCACTCGGTGACGTTCTCACCGGTCAGCTCGACATGGATTCCACCCGGATGCGTGCCGAGGCCGTTGTGGACCTCGAAGAAGCCCTGAACCTCGTCGACGATGCGATCGAAGTGGCGTGTCTTGTACCCGGTGGAGGCTTCGTGGGTGTTGCCGTGCATCGGATCGCACTGCCAGATGACCTGGTGGCCGGTGGCCTGGACCTTCTCGATGATCGCCGGCAGCAGGTCGCGGACCTTGCCGTTGCCCATGCGCGAGATCAGAGTCAGTCGACCCGGCTTGTTGGTGGGGTCGAGACGCTCGACATATTCCACCGCCATTTCCGGCGTGGTGCTCGGACCGATCTTGAGGCCGATCGGGTTGGAGACCAACTCGGCGAAGGCGATGTGCGCGCCGTCGAGCTGACGGGTGCGGTCACCGATCCAGAGGAAGTGGGCCGACAGGTCGTAGAGCTTGGGGTGGTCGCTGTCGTTGTCGAGACGCAGCATCGCGCGCTCGTAGTCCAGAACCAGGGCCTCGTGGCTGGCAAAGATCTGTGCCTGGTGCAGGCTCGGATCGGTGACGCCACACGCGTTCATGAACTGCAGGCCGCGGTCGATCTCGGCTGCCAGTTGCTCGTAACGTGCGCCCGCGGGCGAAGCTGCGACGAACTCGCGGTTCCAGTCGTGCACCTTGTGCAAATCGGCCATACCGGCGCCGGTGAGCGCGCGAACCAGGTTCATCGCGGCGCTGGCGTTGGCGTATGCGCGCACCAGACGCGAAGGATCGTGCGCACGGACTGCCTCGTCGGCGACGAGCGAATTGATCATGTCGCCGCGGTACGACTTGAGCCCCAGCGAGTCGATGTCGGCAGAACGCGGCTTGGCGTACTGGCCGGCGATGCGAGCAACCTTGACGACCGGCATCGAGGAACCGTAGGTGAGCACGACGGCCATCTGCAGCAACGTGCGGATGTTTCCCTTGATGTGCGGCTCGGTGTTGTCCGCAAATGTCTCGGCGCAGTCACCGCCCTGGAGCAGGAATGCTTCACCACGCGCGACCTGCGCGAGACGCTCTTGTAGCGCCTCGACCTCGCTGGCCACCGTGATGGGAGGCACGCTCTCGAGCACAGTCCGCATGGCGGCCGCCTGGTCAGCGGGCCACGAGGGCTGCTGAGCAGCGGGCTTCGCGAGCGCCTCGTCGAGCTGCTTACGCAGTCCGGCAGGCAGCGGCGGGAGTTCGGGCAAGCGGTCGATCGGCACGTCGACAGTCCAGTTCACCTCTACAGGATATTCGCTCGCCCGTCGGCGCGTCACACAGGCTCTCGATCGCAGCCCAATCGGGACACTTCTCGCGCACCGAAACCTGAGTCAGCGAAGTGAACGTGCTGCCGAAATCGCGTCGAACTTCACGAGGTTGTGCCTGGCGTCGGCAAGTGCGTCGTGTGCGTCGGCGGGCGCTGACGGGAGGGCAGGACTGCCGTTGTCTTCCCAGAACTGTCGGAGTTCGCGGGTGTACCGCGGCATCGACTGCGGTAGTTCGGTCATATCGCCCCACAACTGGCACAGCGCGACGTGATCGTATGCGGCTACCCACGCCCAGAGCTCCGGAACGACCATCGGCCGCGGAACGAAGAATTTCAGAAGATCGTCGCGGATCTTCTCGCGTGATTTCCACAGCGGCGACGAAGGCTGCGGCAACTTCGGCAGCACGTTCTTGCGCACCCAACTACCGGCACGGGCGCGATCGAACTCCGTCGAGACCGCGTAATACTCTCGGCCGTCCTCGCAGACAACGCCGATGGACACGAGATCGATGGTTCGACCGTCTTCGATGAATTCACAGTCGTAGAAGTAGCGCACGTCCGAAAACTATGCCGCACGCGCAGGCTCTGGAGCCAATGCGCGTGCGGCAGGTGTGGGAAATCTCTAGCTGGCCTGTGCGTCGGGGAGCGAATCCTTGTCGGTCTTCGCGGACTCCTTCGACTCGGCCGAGGCCACGAGATCGACAACCGACTCGCCGCCTTCCGCCGGAACATCGACGGCAGCTTCGGGTTTCGTGGGCGCCTGGTTCTTGAGGCTCGCCGCGTAGATGTCCACGTACTCCTGGCCGGAGAGTTTCATCAGCTTGTACATCACTTCGTCGGTCACAGCCCGCTCGACGAAGCGGTTTCCGCCCATGCCTTCGAAGCGGGAGAAATCGATGGGTTCGCCGACGATCACGGTGACCTTGGCTGGGCGCCACATCCGTGAGCCGATCGGATTCATCTTGTCGGTGCCGACCATCGCAACCGGGATCACCTTGACGCCCGATTCGAGCGCGAGGCGCGCCATTCCGGTCTTGCCCTTGTAGAGGCGACCGTCAGGCGAACGCGTTCCTTCGGGGTAGATACCCAGCAGACTGCCCGAACCGAGAACCTTGAGACCGGCGTTGAGCGCATCCTGCGCCGCATCCGCGCCGGTTCGGTCGATGGGGACCTGTCCGACCGCGGTGAAGAACCACTTCTGGAAAGCGCCCTTCAGGCCGGAACCGGTGAAGTACTCGCTCTTGGCAAGGAAGGTGATACGGCGGTTGACGCGAAGCGGAAGGTAGAACGAGTCCAGAACCGCCTGGTGATTGCTGGCCAGAATGGCCGCTCCGTCAGTCGGAATATTCTCGTGACCTTTGACCGTCGGACGCCCGAGCAGCCAGAGAATCGGCCCCAGCAACACATACTTGAAGAGCCAATACCACACGGCGTCCCTCCCATTCACAGCTGAATTTCGCTGAGTACGACCTTACTGCCGACCGGTAACCCCCGCTACACACGCCCCTGGAGGATCGACCCGATCACAGTCCGGCAGACGTGGTTCCAGCGCCGTCGACCCCACCGAGATCCTGAGGCACTACCGAACGCGCCAATGCGGCGGCGCCCACCATGCCCGCAGCTTCGCCGAGTTGAGCCGAACGGATTCGTGCCAGCGGGCGGTGCTTCGCGCCGGTCAACAATGTCGCGTACTGCTCACGGGCGTCGTCGAGAAACAGTGGGGCAGAACTCGCGACGCCGCCTGCGATCACGACCAGATCGGGATCGTAGACGTCCCCGACCATCGCCAATCCGACGGCCAGCCAACGGGTGAACTCGGCAATGGTTGCCAGAGCGAGTGGGTCACCGTCCTGCGCGGCGTTGGCGATCCGGCGACCGGTGAGGGAACCCGGATCCACCGCTACTTCGCGCGCCAGAACCGTCGACGCAGCCGGGTCGGCGGCCAGCAGTTCGATTGCCGTGTCCACGAGCGCCGTTCCGCTGCAATAGCGCTCCCAACACCCACGCTTGCCACACGCACACTGACGCCCGCCTGGCACGACCTGGATGTGGCCGAGTTCGGGGGCGACGCCGTGACTGCCCCGGTACAGCTCACCGTTGATCAGCAGCGCGCCGCCGATTCCGGTCCCAATTGCCACCATCACGACATTGCGGCCACCTGCGGCCGCGCCGAATCGGTGCTCCGCGAACGCCGCTGCATTAGCGTCGTGCTCGAGAACGACGGGCAATCCGAGCCGCTTGCTCAAGTCACTTCCCACCGGCGCGTCCACCCAGGGCAAGTGCGGCGCGAACCGAACCGAGCTTCGATCGGAGGTGATGAAGCCGGCGACCGCCAACCCCACGGCAGATACCTCGTGCCGGGTGACCAGTTCGCGTACGACGCGATCGAGGCCGTCTTCGAGAGCGCGTGCGGACTGCGGGGTCGGGGCTTGAATCATCTCGAGCACTTGTCCGTCGACGTCCACGACGGAGGCCCTGATGCTCGTTCCGCCGACGTCGATGCCGACCGTCAAGATGTCGTCCATGGTGGAGTCGGAGACCGCTTTCAAGCGGCGCGCGCTCATCGCGCCAATTCCCGCGCGAGCGGCGCCCGCTGGAGTGCGCACCCTGTATCGGTGCCTCGTGCGTCGGTGACCATTGTGTCGATTGTGCTCATCTCGGGCCGTTAGCTCTACCCGGGGTACTAAGTCAGTCCTTGACCGTCACGTTGATCGGGACAAATGCCGCCGTTCGAGTTCGCTCGGCACCTGGCGTCGTCGCTCCGCTGTCCGGTCCGCGATCCGGGCCGGACGGCCCCCCGAGAAACTCGTCGAGAATCTCGCGAAGCAATGCGAGGAACGCGGCTGCGTGACCCGCGAGAAACGCCAGTAGTTCGTGGTGCTCACCGCGAACCAGTGCAGCGAGAGCGCACACCGGGCACCAACTGCAGCCGGTGAACACCGGCTGCGTGTCCGCTGACGCCGAGTCACCCGCAACGTCGGCCGTCGCTGCTGCAGCCTTTTGCAAGACCGGTTCCAGGCGCGTCAGAACGGTATCCGCCAGCGCGCGAAATTCCGCGACAAGGCGCTCGTGCTCTTCGCTCATACTGGCCACACCGCGGGATCCGGGCTGAACCGGATGATCAGGTAACTGCCGTCCAACTCCGCCCCGTTCACGACACAACGACGCAGCACCGACGCCAAACGAACTCTGCGTCGTACGCCGTCTGCTCCCACCAGCACATCGTCCTCCACCCGGCCCAACGACAACGACGACGGATCCACGAGCGGAAGGTACATCCGCATCACGTACACCGAATCGACTCCGGCCCCCGACTCCAACGACACCACGATGTTGTCCGCGGTGTCGACAGCGTCGATTGTGTCGACGGTGTCCGAATCCGTGCCCGTTCCACCCTCGAACGTGGCCGCGATCTCGCCCAGAGCCGCCAACCCTACCGGTTCGGCGCAGGCGCGCTCGACCGTTGTGACGGACATTCCATCAGTCGATCCACGCAATTCGTCGACGACGAGTGCCTGTGACGCCCTGATCGAAGCGAGCCATTGTGCCGCCGGCGAATCGTCGACACCCTTCCCGGCCGACGAGTTGAACTGCGGGACAATGTTGTTGACCATAATCCCGTCGACTCGCAATCCGGCCAGAGCCAGACCGGACAGCGTCCGGCGAGTCGCCGCGGCCGACACGCCATCGGCCGACGTCACAACGCGCACGCTGGTGTTCTCCCGATCCGAGAGGTGAACGGCGATTCGATCCACCGACGCGAGCACGCGTTCGATGACGGACACGAGTAGCAACACTCGCATGTCCGAGCCCGTCACGGCGACCATCCGCCTGTGCCGCGGCCACAATCGCTCGAGATACTCCGACACCATCGACGGCGACCCGAGGATCCGCAGCGCTTCGGCTGCGGCCGGACAGTCCACGATCACGAGGTCGTAGTCACCGCTGCTCGAGATATCGACGATCTCGGAGAGTCCGAGTACGTCTTGGATCCCCAGGGATCCCGTCAACTCTTCCGGTTCCAACCCTTCGAACGACGAACCGTGTTCGTGATCTCCCGCTCCGAAATTTCCTGCAGCAGCGATCAATCCCGACAGTCCTCGGAACTTTTCCTCGAGGAGTTCGGAAGTGTCGAGTTGCCGGACGTCGAGGCGCTCGGTGAGAGGTGTAGTCGTTCGCAGCGCCGGCACGCCCACGACATCCGCGAGAGAACCTGCCTGATCGATCGACACCAAAAGCACTCGTGCCCCGTCGGACGCAGCCGACACAGCCGTCGCCGAGGCAAGCGTCGTCGTGCCTGCTCCGCCTTTACCGACGAACAGTTGGACGCGAGATCGTTGCTCCGGCACTCAGCCCTCGACTCGCTTCTTCAGTTCTTTCAGAGCTGTGTCGGTAATGATCTTCTCGGCCTTGCGCTTGAAGAGACCGATCATCGGGATCGTCAGGTCGACCGTCAACTCGTAGGTGACAGAGGTGGTGCCGTTCGGGCCGGGCTCGAGTGTGTACGAACCGAATTGGGACTTCTGGATCTCACCCGAGATCAGCTCCCAGCTCACCGCCATACCGTCCGGCGCCCACGAATACTGCAGTTCGTAGGTGTCCTTCACCATCCCCGCGTCGAGGACAAAACGCACTCGGTCCGCGCGGCCGCCCTGCCCCGGCGCCGTCACCTCGACGGACTTCGCCGCGGCCACCCATTCGGGGTACTGCGCGAAATCGGCGATGACGTCCATCACGGCGTCGGCAGGGGCGTCGATGCTGATCAACCCCTTGGTCTTCTCGGCCATACGACTGCGCTACCTTCCTTCGTCAAAAGTCCAGAACCTGCACAACGAGCACTACTTCGATTATCAGTCCGGTGCTACCCCGGCGGCACGTCCTGCTTCGAGTTCGCGCTTGAGCTGGAAGGACATGACCTTGCCGTCGACCCGACGCTCTCGGTTCATCCCGGCGAGGTCGAGGTTCGCCAGATCCGACGGTGATACGCCGACCGGTTCACAGTGCAGGAAGTAGTGCGCGATCGTCCCGTCCATGACCGGTTCGAGCCACACCTCCATGGTGCCGACCAGCTGACCGGACACTCCCCAACGGAATCCTGCGGGACCGCGATCTTCCCGGACTTCGAGCGCAAGATCACTGAACCAGCGACGCCACCGCGCGCGCGAGGACAACAGTTCGGCGACCCGCTCGGGCGGGGCGGCGATGAAAGTCTGGTCTGCGACCTGAATGCTGCTCACCGAAGTAGCTTCACATATCGCGTCGGCGAAGCGTCGGGGGGTGTCGCACCACTACATACCGGACAGACTGTAAGCCTGGCCACAACTGCGTCGGACATGCGACTACAGTAGGAGACGAAAACCCTACTCGTCAGTATTTCGCAGTGTCGGAGGTATTTCGTGCCTGAGTTCAGCGCACCCCAGACGTTCACCATTCCCGAGGATGCCTCCGCGGTCGACTCGGTCTTCGCCTTCGCGAAGACGAAGCCGGCGGCGGTTGTCTACAAGCGCAAAGTCGGAAATGCATGGGTCGATGTCACTGCAGGCGATTTCGCCGCCCAGGTGACTGCAGTCGCCAAGGGCCTCATCGCGATCGGCGTCAAGCAGGGCGACCGCGTCGGCCTCATGTCGGCGACGCGTTTCGAATGGCCGCTCGTCGACTACGCCATCTGGGCAGCCGGTGGCGTGACGGTTCCGATCTACGAAACCTCCGCAGCCGAGCAGGTTCGTTGGATTCTCGAGGACTCAGAAGCAATCGACCTCATCGTCGAGAACGACACTCACGCCGCGACCGTGAAGGACGTCGCTGCAGCCGCACCCGCGCTGCGCACGGTCTACCAGATCGATGCCGCGGCGGGCGGTAAGGGTGTCGTCGAGGAATTGACCGCACTGGGCGCCGACATCTCCGACGCGGACGTCCACGCCCGCGTCGCTGCACTGAAGGCCTCCGATCCCGCGACCCTGATCTACACCTCGGGCACCACTGGCCGACCCAAGGGCTGCCAGCTGACGCACTCCAACCTCATTGCGGAGTCGAAGGGCATCCTCGACTCCAACCTCGGGACGCTGCTCAAGACTCCCGGCGTTCGCACCCTGATGTTCTTGCCGCTCGCGCACGTTCTCGCTCGCGCAGTCAGCATCGCGTCGTTCGATGCCGGTGCAGCGCTTGGACACACGAGCGACATCCCGAACCTCGTTCCGACGTTCGGCGAGTTCAAGCCCGACTTCATCCTCTCGGTGCCGCGCGTATTCGAGAAGGTCTACAACAGCGCACGCGCCAAGGCGCACGGTGACGGCAAGGGCAAGATCTTCGACGCGGCCGCAGACACCGCGGTCGCGTGGAGCGAGGCTCAGGACAAGGGGGGCGCGGGCATCGTTCTCAAGGCCAAGCACGCCCTCTTCGACAAGCTCGTGTACTCGAAGCTGCGCGCTGCACTCGGTGGACAATGCCAGCTGGCCATTTCCGGTGGTGCACCCCTGGGCGCTCGACTCGGCCACTTCTTCCGCGGTATCGGCGTCACGATCTACGAGGGCTACGGACTGACCGAGACCACCGCAGCGTTCGCCGTCAACACCATCGGCGCACAGAAGGTCGGCTCTGTCGGAAAGCCGTTGGCCGGCAACTCCGTTCGCATTGCCGAAGACGGCGAAATCCTCCTCTCGGGACCGGTGGTCTTCACCGGCTACTGGCGCAACGAGAAGGCGACCGCCGAGTCGATCGAGAACGGCTGGTTCCACACCGGAGACCTGGGCACCGTCGACAAGGACGGCTACATCACGATCACCGGTCGCAAGAAGGAAATCATCGTCACGGCAGGCGGCAAGAACGTCTCCCCCGCTCAGCTCGAAGATTCCCTTCGCGCACACCCCCTGATCAGCCAGGCCATCGTGGTCGGCGACCAGAAGCCTTTCATCGGCGCTCTCATCACCATCGACGCCGAGGCACTTCCCGCCTGGAACGAGCGCAACAACAAGGCCGCGGGAACCACAGCTGCCGACCTGGTTTCGGACGGCGAACTGGTCGGTGAAATCCAGGACGCCATCGACGAGGCCAACAAGCTCGTCTCACACGCCGAGGCGATCAAGAAGTTCCGCATTCTTCCGGTCGACTTCTCCGAGGACACAGGCGAACTCACGCCCACGATGAAGCTCAAGCGCAACGTCGTGCACGAGAGCTTTGCCGCCGACATCGAAAAGATCTACGCCAAGTAGGTTTTCGGCAAGCAGCTTCTCGCAGCCGCAACGAACGGCCCGCACCGAATTCGGTGCGGGCCGTTTGCGTTCGAGTCCCGGTGGCTCAGCCGAGCAGATTACGCAGCTTCGAAGCGAGCGTGTCCCACTTCCAGTCTTCGGCAACCCACGCCCGGCCGGCTGCTCCCATCGCGGCCGCTCGATCACGATCGGACAGCACCTCGATCACGGATTCGGCGACGTCACGAACAGAGGTGCCGTCGACCACGAGCCCGGTCTTGTTCTGCTGCACGGTTTCCGGAGCGCCACCACTGCGGCCGGCGATGACCGGAACGCCGGTCGCCGAGGCCTCGAGGTAGACGATTCCCAGTCCTTCGACATCCAATCCCGCGCCTCGCGTGCGACACGGCATGGCAAACACGTCGGCAATCGTGTGGTGAGCCGCCAACTCTGCGGCGGGCACCGTGCCGGTGAAGACGACGTGATCGTCCATCCCGGTCTTACGTGTCAATTGACGGAGGTGGTCCTCGTACGGTCCACCGCCGACTATCACCAGTACCGCCCCGTCGACGCTCTTGCGAATGGTCGGCAGCGCCTTGATGAGCATGTCCTGCCCCTTGCGTGGCACGAGCCGCGACAGGCACAGGATCGTGGGCCGCTCCCCCAGCCCGTATCGCTTGCGCAGTTCTGCGCGGGCGACCGAGTCCGGGTGGAACACCGACGTGTCCACTCCGGACGGAAGGTGCTCGAGCGCCGCTTGCGGGCCGAAAGCCGCCGAGAACCGTCCACGGGTGTATTTGCTGACAAACGTCACCGCATCCGTGTGATCGCCGATCACACGCAACGACTGCCGCGCACCGGGAATCATCGACCACCCGACCTCGTGGCCGTGAGTACTCGCGATCACTCGGCTCGCTCCGGCGCGTCGAACAACCGGCGCCAACAGCGCCAAGGGCGCTGCCGCACCGAACCACACCGACTCACAGTCGTGCTTCCTGACCAGCTTCGCGGCCCGACGAGCGACAAAGGGCGACGGCAGCATCAGTGTCGTCGGGTGCCGAACGACCTCGAAAGGCTGTGCCGCATCGAACTTCTTGTGCGAGTCGCCCCGCCACCGCGGTGCGTACACCACCAACTTGTCCGCCGGCAGGTGCCCGGCAAACGTGTGGAGATAGGACTGGATACCTCCGGGGCGAGGAGGAAAATCGTTGGTCACCAAGAGGGTCCGGCGCATCCGTCCACCGTAGGGCACGCTGTGCTTCGAGTCGTGACAAGGGCACGCAGTGCTTGGAGACTTGCGAAGCTCACCTCGCCGCTGCAATTGACCCAGCCGCGAACTGCTCAGCCCAGATGGCTGTTGGTCCAGTCGACCCATCCGACTCGCAGTTCCTCGGTTCCGACGCCGAGGACCGCTCGGATCCGCGAGTCGAGGTCTTCGGCCGTCATCTTTCCGGAGGCGAGGGCGCGAAAGAGGTCGGTCAGCTTCGCCTCGCCGAATCGATCAGCGATATACGCGTTGATAGACCACGCCGATTCGTACGCCAGTGAACTCACGACCGGGACACCGCCGAACTGTGTGTCGTCCGGAAACTCTGTCGGAGTATCGCCGGAGCGGACCGCTGCTGCCAGAGTCGGCGCGATCTCACCCCAGGCCCGCGAGGATCCACGATTTCCCGCGTATTCGGCGAACCCTTCCAACACCCACATCGGCGACCCGTCACGGGTTTTCGATCGGGCGGCTATGTGCATGAGCTCGTGGCGCAACACCGTTCGCCTGGTGATGTCGGTCAGCCTCGAAGCCGCGGCAGGTGAGAAGACCACCCGCTGGCCGCTCACGTCGGAAGACCCGTCCGCCGTTGCATCCGCGACCGACACTGCGGCAATCGAAGCGCCGTCGTGATGGGAGCCGACCAGTGCGGTGAACTCCTCCGCGGACCCCGCCACCATGAGCACCGCGCGCTCGGACCACCACGGCCCCCACAACTGCGTCGTGTTCTCGATGGCTGAGTCCACATCGGCCGCCAAAGCGTCGACGAACGCCTGCTGACCCGGGTGACCGATCACGAGTGCATTGCCCGCGGTATTTTCGGCGACGGCCAGCGGCCCGAAGTCCCAAGGGCCGTTCCAGGATTCGCCCGCCGTTCGGGCTCCGTCCAGTCCGACGATCGACCCGTCCGCAAGAACCGACCACTGATCGCCGCGTTTCGCGAGCGTCATGGACACTGCCTTGCGAGTGGGCAATGCGTCAACGCCGTCGAGGGCGTATCGCAACAGGACCTGCGCATTCCAGACCTCGACGTCTCCGTCCGGTGCACCGGTTCGCGGCGCCGGTGTCAGGCCGCCGCTGGGAATCTCGTATCCCCAGTCGGCAAAGTCGAGCGCTCCCGCAGCGGTGGCTCGTCGAACTTCCGCTTCGAGCACACCGGGTGCCGCAGCACTGTCGACGAACTTCGCCAGCCCCGACGGATCGTCGGACATCTGCGCCGCAGCCCATGCATCGAGAAATGCTTGTACCTGCGCGGTGCGTTCGGCGTCCTGCTCACTGGCCACATTTTCGTCGGAATCGGACCTGTTCGTCAGGAAGATCGTCAAACCGAGCACGAGCACCACGGCAACGCCGAGCGCCACGAGGGCTGGATACTCCCAACGGCGTGGTCGATCTGCGCCGACGTCGGGCGTCGTCATCGGTTCAGTCGGCACGGTGCCGAGTGTAGGAGAACTCGACTCGACGCTTCACGGCGGCTGGCCACACGCCGCTCGGGCGCAGCAAGCCGTCAGTAACGACGCGCAGTGGAGAACTCCATGCCTGCCATCGACTGAACCTTCACCGGTACGCCGAACGTCGACGCATGCAGAATGTTTCCGTCGCCGGCGTAGATACCGACATGCGAGTTGTCGCTGTAGAAAGTCACGACGTCACCGGGCTGTAGTTGGTCCCTCGACACCGGTACGCCGCCCTGCGCCTGCGCCTGGCTCGAACGCGGCAGAGTCTTCCCGATTTGCTTGTAGGCCCATACGACCAGACCTGAGCAGTCGAACTCGTTCGGGCCGGTCGCGCCCCAGACATACGGGTCACCGATCCGCGTGAGGCCTGCCTGCAGAGCAGCAGCACCCGAACCAGGCGTCAAGTTAGCTAGAATTTTGCTGAGATCGACGTCCGGCGGGAATGGCGTACCGCTCAGTTGGTTACGCTCGTCGTCGGTGAGGCTCTGGAAAGCTTTGGTCACGTCGGCGATCTGCGTCTGCAGTTCACTCTGCTTGCGCTGCAAATCGTCACTGAGTGCGCGGGCTTGATCGGCGGCGGTCCGCGCTTCTTCGGCCGAACGCTTCGATGCTTCCGAGGCGGCACGCGCTTCGGCAGTGGCTTGGTTGAACTGTGAGACCTGCACTGCCGCGTCGTTGGAAATCACGTCCAGCGCGGACATCTGATCGAGCAACTGCTGCGGCGAGTCGCTCACCATCAACGCAAAGAGGCGATTGGTCCGCGCACCCTGGTAATTCGCTGTGGCAATACGGTTTACCGCCGGAGCGAACTCGGCGACACGTGCCGAAGCCGCGTCGAGAAGACCCTGATCGGCTGCCGAACGCGCGTCCGCATCATTCGCGACCGCCAGCTTCGCGTCGAGGTCGATCTGTGCGTTGTGCAGCGCTTCGTTGGTCTGCTCGGATACCCGGGAGAGTTCACCGAGCTTGTCGAGCGCCTCGGTGGGGTTGGTGATGACGGGGTCGGCACCGGCCTGCATCGAAGGCCCTGCGACGAGTCCGAACGCCAGCACTCCCACTGTCAATGCGGCGCGTACTCGACTGTTGTTTTTCGATGAAACCACGGAATGCAACTCTCCGTCTCGGTGAAGCGACGTCGACCGGGACCGGTCGACGATCTGTTAGCTGGCTGTCAACTATCCACAGTACCTGTCTCGGCCGCGCAATGTCTCGATAAGGTTACGGAACGGCATACGTTTGTGTCTACTCGCCGGTAGGCGTGTCGGGGTGAAGTACCGGGCGAATTGTCGCGAAACGAAAATGTGGGCCTCGAATCAAAGATTCGAGGCCCACATTCGAAGATCCGGAGCTCCCCCGAGCTCCGCCGCCTTGCAGCGGCGGATCGTTCCGACCGTCTACCGGAGACAGCCGTCGAGCGTGTTCAGAAATCAGTAACGGCGAGCACCGTCGTACGGCATCGAGGACACCGGTGCGAGCTTCACGGGCTGACCAGCGGTCGACGCGTGGATGACATTGCCGTTGCCGGCGTAGATGCCCGAGTGCGATCCGCCGTAGAAGGAGATCACGTCGCCGACCTGAAGATCGGACTGTGAAACGGCAACGCCGGCTGCGGCCTGGTCGTAGCTCGTGCGAGGCAGGTTCAGACCAGCCTGCTTGTATGCCCACTGGACCAGACCGGAGCAGTCGAATGCGTCCGGGCCCGATGCGCCGTACACGTACGGGGAGCCCAGCTTGCTCTCTGCGGCGCGAACTGCCTGCTCACCAACACTGGAGATGGGAGCGGCCGGAGCGGCCGGTGCGATGTCGGTGATGCCCGGGATGACCGGCAACTGAGGAATAGAAACGCCCGGAACCTCGAAGGTGCCGACGCCGGGGATGGTGATGGGGTCTGCCGAGGCAGGTGCAGCGGTTGCAGCAAATGCTCCGACTGCGAGCGCGCCGGCTACTGCCAACTGCGCTGAACGCTTGAAACTCTGTGACGCCACTTAAGGGGTGCTCCATTTCTTCCATTCATCCGCCGACCGAGTTAGCTGACGGGTTCGGGCTGGGAAGATCAGCCCTACCCGCGTGGTCCGCAGCGATCATGCGTGCTGCACCCCAGGCGGGATTCACCCCAGTGGAAACTTGGGTTCCCGGTTCGGGTTCCTCGCGGAGATCCCGATTAGGCGGTTCCTGACGATGCCGGTCCTGTTTGGTCCGGCAAGACTTCGTTAGGTCTCAGGAAGGTTACGAAATGATCGCGACGATGTCGACCGCTTCGTGACAATCGCGCCCGATTCGCCGGAAATCATGCTGCCGCGCCCGCGATACGCCGGACGGGTCACGAAGAGATAACAACAGGTCTGTTCGGCGAGGCTCACCTGGCCCGCAAACCTGCGCTTGCTACCCACTGGCAAGGGTCACCAAACCCGACAATCCGATCTTCCATGCAGTTCAACGCCGATTACTTGAAACTAGAACCCGTTTCGATCAATCAGGCGGTTTCGGCGACTGATCGCCGTAGCAACACCCTCACGAATCGCCCTACCGGTAAGTAGGTAGGAGTCCGCATTCGCGAGTTCCCACCGCAAGTGTGATCCTCGTCTCTCGTACTTTTGTCGGGGGTCAATCCGTTGCTTTCCCAATGGAAGTCGGAGTGAGCCGGGTTCCGCGTATGCACTCTCGAATTCGTGTCGGGGGGTCCTTCTACTGTCTGCGGTGTGAGTCCCGCCTCGGCCCGAGAATTTCCGTCTCCGTCCCCGTTCTCCGACGGGGAGAAGTTCGACGTCGGGCGGCAACTGAGCTTCGACGAGCTGGACACACCGCTGAGCGAAACGACGTTCGTCGTCGTCGACCTCGAGACCACAGGTGGAAGCGCCGACCAGGACTCCATCACCGAGATCGGCGCCGTCAAGATCCGCGGTGGCGAAGTGCTCGGTGAAATGGCAACACTCGTCGACCCCGGCCGATCGATTCCGCCGTACATCGTCGAACTGACCGGAATCACCACCGCCATGCTGATCGGCGCACCTCCCATCGAACGTGTCCTACCCGCTTTTCTCGAATTCGCCGAGGGTGCGGTGCTGGTGGCACACAACGCGCCCTTCGACATCGGCTTCCTCAAAGCAGCGGCGTCACGCAGCGCACGCCCGTGGCCGTCGTTCCGTGTGCTGTGCACTGTGAAGCTCGCCAGACGCGTGCTCACCCGCGACGAGGCGCCTTCGGTCAAACTCTCCGCACTCGCCCATCTCTTCCAGGTGACCACCCAACCGACGCACCGCGCGCTCGACGACGCGCGTGCGACCGTCGACGTCCTACACGGGTTGATCGACAGAGTCGGGAACCAAGGCGTCCACAGTTACAGCGAACTCGTCGACTACCTGCCCAACATTTCCTCACATCAGCGGGCAAAACGGTCCTTCGCCGCAAACCTGCCGCGAAGCCCGGGTGTCTACCTTTTCCGAGGCCCTTCGGACGAAGCCCTCTATATAGGAACTGCTACCGACCTTCGACGCCGCGTCCGCAACTACTTCACCGGTTCGGAGACCCGCGGCCGGATGAAGGAAATGGTCGCGCTCGCCACCCGTGTGGACCACGTCGAGTGCGCCCATGCGCTCGAGGCAGGGGTGCGTGAACTACGCCTACTGAGCGCGCATGCACCCCCGTACAACCGTCGCTCCAAATTCCCCAAAAGAGGATGGTGGATCACTCTCACCGACGAGGCGTTTCCCAGACTGTCCGTGGTTCGCACGCCTACGGCCGATTCGATCGGCCCGTTCACCTCTCGCGGCGACGCAGTCGAAGTCGCCGACACCGTCGCAGAGTTCAGCCGCCTACGCACGTGCACCAAACGGCTCGGGCGCGGCGCCGTTCACGGCCCTGACTGCCCCGCTCGCGAACTGGGGGCGTGTCCCGCCTCCTGGGCACCGGAACTCACTGCGGAGGACTACGCGGCCGCCCCTGAGACTGTGCGTGGATTCTTCCGGGGAACCAACGACGCTCCCCTCCAACAAATGCAGGCGCGAATAGACGAGCTGTCCGCACACGCGTTGTTCGAGAATGCTGCTCGTCTGCGTGACCGAACGGTCGCAGTCTCTACCGCAGTGCGGCGCACTCAGCGACTCGCAGCAGTCGCGGCGATCGAACAACTAATTCTCGCCCGTCCCACCGGGGACGGCGGCTGGGAGCTGTCGGTGATCCGTTCCGGACGTCTCGCGTCCGCCGGGCTCGCCAGACGTGGAACTCACCCGATGCCCGTCGTCGACGCCATCACCGCGGCCGCCGAAACCGTCCTACCGGACGACGCACCGTTCCGCGGCGCGTCACCCGAAGAACTGGGCCTGATCGCACGGTGGCTCGCATCGGACGGTGTCCGAATCGTGTCGGCGACATCCGGCTACGTCGAACCTGCGGGCGGCGCCGGCAAGTGGGAAGCCTGGTGCCGACTCGCGCGGGCCGGTACCGAATCCGAACATCGATGACGTAACGACGGAGCGGCACCCCTAAGCTCGATCGAAACCACCGGGTCATCACAACCCACCGGGAAATCGAGGAGAGAAATGATCAACGCCATCGTCATGATTCACGCCGAGTCCGCTCGGATCCCGGAAACCGCGCAGGCCGTCGCCGACCTGTCCGGAGTGACGGAGGTCTACTCGTGCGCAGGTGACGTCGACTTGATCGCCATCGTGAAGGTACGTGACCACGCCCAGATCGCCGACGTGGTCACCGGAGGAATCAACAAGGTGCCCGGCGTTCTCCGAACCGCCACACACATCGCCTTCCAGTCATTCTCCAGCGCAGACGTCGAGGCCGGTTTCTCGCTGGGCGAGTAGCTCGTCGATCAGGCTTGGTCGGCCAGTTCGGCGGTGAGTGCCGCCCACTTGTGAAGCAGTTCAGCGCCGGCGCCGCTGTCGATCGCGGCAGCGGCTGCAGTCATCCCGGCGGAGATCGCACCCTCGAGATCGTCACCGACACCGTTGAACGCCGCGATGGCCGCTCCCGCGTTCAGCAAGACCGCGTCCCGGACCGGCCCCTTCTGTCCGGAAAGCAGCGTTCGGGCGACGGTGGCGTTGAATTCGGCGTCTCCTCCGCGCAACTCTTCGAGAGGAACGCGGTCGATTCCGAGGTCGCGCGGATCCAGCGTGACAGTTCGCACACTTCCACCGCCGACGATGTGAACCGTCGAAGTCGTCGATGTGGTCAGTTCGTCGAGTCCGTCGTCTCCGCGCACCACCAACGCCGAATTACCGCGCTGCGCAAGGACTCCCGCGACGACCGAGATCAGCTTCGGAAATGCGCACCCGATCAGCCCGGCACGCGGACGAGCCGGATTGGTCAGTGGACCGAGCACGTTGAATGCCGTCGGGATGCCGATTTCCTTGCGAGGCACCGCCGCAAAGCGCAGTGCGGGATGGAAGACCGGCGCGAAACAAAAGCCGATGCCGACCTCTTCGACGCACCTCGCAACCTGCTCCGGGCCGAGGTTGATGCGAACGCCGAGCGCCTCGAGTACATCGGCGCCACCACTCTTGGACGAAGCAGCGCGGTTGCCGTGCTTGACAACTCGCACACCGGACGCGGCAACCACGATCGAGGCCATCGTCGAGATGTTGACCGTGTTGGAGCGGTCGCCACCCGTGCCGACGATGTCGACCACGTCGGAATCGACCGGCACGCGCCGGGAGTGTTCGAGCATCGCGCCGGCGAGCCCTTCCAACTCCGCGGGGGTTTCGCCCTTCATCTTCAGCCCGACGCCGAAAGCGGCGATCTGAGCGGAAGTGGCATTGTCCGACATGATCTCGCCCATCGCCCACCGACTGTCGGCTTCCGACAGATCACTGCCGTCCGTGAGCAGACCGAGAATCATCGGCCACGACCGCACCACTGCACTCGAATCGACGTTCACGGCGTTGGATGCGTCGGTGCCGGCCATAGTGCCTTGGTCCCCTGTCGTTCATGTGGGCTGGATTTCGAACTGTCGTTTCGTGCTGTCGTTTCGTGCTGCCATTTCGTGCTGCCATTTTGTGCTGCCGATGACCCTCGCAGCCTAGTCAGTGAGGTAGCAAGGAAACCGAATAGGGCCGCTCAGGTCTTTCGGCGACCGCGTTTGGGCGTCGCCTCCGCAAGAATCGGGGGCTGGAGCGCGTCCCACCCGGCGACGGAACCACCGAGTCGCTGCGCCAGACCGGCCATTCGTGATCGCTCCTGGGAGCAATGCAGGGCGTCGAGGATTTGGACACGCTCGAAGATGACGCGAACCGAATTCTCGACCGCCTGAGTCACGTCCTCGGGCCGACTCGCGCCTCGCACATATCCGTCCTGAGCGACGATGTTCTCGGCATCGGCAACCGAGTCCTCCGGCAGGTCGAGATGGTGCCGCAGAACCACTTCGGACTCCGCCCGAAACTCCGGCTCGGTGGAGCCGGCACGTTCGAGAGCGGTCGAACTCGCCTCGGCGTCGTCGAAGCCCTCGGCAACGACGACCAGATCCGACCGCGCCGCGTCGAGCGGCGTCGGAATCTTCGTGCCGAAAATTCTCAGGAACCACGGTCTACTCTTGTGTGTAGCTGCCATCGCGCCAGCATATTCCGACCACGCCACCAGCGCGTTCGCCGCCCGATCCCGCGAACTCGAGCCGAGCGACGCGCCGATGGTGGACCCGAGTGGTCGTCTCTTACGACGAAGCGTCATACTTCTGTCTGTGACGAGCGCAGTAGGGACTTCAGGATCGGCAATCACCCAACGCGTGCACTCGCTGAACCGGCCGAATATGGTCAGCGTTGGCACCATCGTGTGGTTGTCAAGTGAGCTCATGTTCTTCGCAGGGCTCTTTGCCATGTACTTCGTGGCACGAGCTCAGGCGAACGGAAATTGGCCGCCGGAGCCAACCGAATTGAACCTGTATCTGGCCGTGCCGGTGACCTTGGTGCTTATCGCATCTTCGTTCACCTGCCAGATGGGTGTCTTCGCGGCTGAGCGTGGCGACGTCTTCGGACTTCGTCGCTGGTACACCATCACCTTGATCATGGGGGCGTTCTTCGTCTCCGGCCAGGGTTACGAGTACTACCACCTTGTGCACGAGGGCACCACGATTTCGAGCAGCGTGTACGGCTCGGTGTTCTACATGACCACCGGCTTCCACGGTCTGCACGTCATCGGCGGTCTCATCGCCTTCGTCTTCTTGATCGCACGTACCCGGGTCAGCAAGTTCACGCCCGCCCAGGCCACCGCCGCGATCGTTGTTTCGTACTACTGGCACTTTGTCGACATCGTGTGGATCGCGCTGTTTGCCACGATTTATTTCATCCGTTAATCAGCTGTACGCCCCAGGCAGCCCCTGACGTCCAGTTCCGTCCCGACATACCAAAGGGATACAGATGAGTTCATCCCCCCCTCCCGCATCCGATAACTCAGCGAATGCCGCGAAGTCGCGTCGCCAGCGGAAAATCCGCCGGCGCGTTACCGGCGCGCTCGTATTGATGATGGGATTGATCAGCGCAGGTTTCCTCGCTTCGGCGTTGACACCAGCTCCGCAGGTTGCGACCGCCAGCGACGATTCAGCAGCCCTGATTCGTGAAGGCAAGCAGCTCTACGACACGTCATGCATCACGTGCCACGGCGCGAACTTGCAGGGCGTGCAGGACCGCGGTCCCAGCCTCATCGGCGTCGGCGAAGCAGCCGTGTACTTCCAGGTCTCCTCTGGTCGTATGCCCGCAGCTCGCAACGAGGCCCAGGCTGCACGCAAGGACCCCAAGTTCGATGCTGCGCAGACCGACGCCCTCGGCGCTTTCATCCAGGCCAACGGCGGCGGCCCGACGCTCATCCGCGACGAGAACGGCGAAATCGCCCAGTCCTCGCTGCGCGGTGGCGACATCGGACGCGGCAGTGAGCTCTTCCGGCTCAACTGCGCGTCGTGCCACAACTTCACCGGCCGCGGTGGCGCACTGTCCTCGGGCAAGTACGCCCCGGTCCTGGATCCGGCCAGCGAGCAGCAGATCTACGCTGCCATGGTTACCGGCCCCCAGAACATGCCGAAGTTCTCGGATCGTCAGCTGACGATCGAGGAGAAGAAGGACATCATCGCCTACGTCAAGTCGTCGGGCGAGTCGAAGGACCCCGGTGGGTACGGGCTCGGTGGCCTCGGTCCGGCCTCTGAGGGTCTCGCCATGTGGGCCGTCGGAATCATCGCTGTCGTCGGTGCAGCATTGTGGATCGGAGCAAGGTCATGAGCGACGCTGGCCAGCATGGCGGCGATACGCCTAAGAAGTACACAGATGAAGAGCTCGACGCGATGTCACGCGACGACCTGGTCAAGCTGGGTACCAATCTCGATGGCGTCGATGTCGTCTACCGCCGTGATCGTTGGTCGGTAAAGGGCACCAGGGCGGAAAAGCGCGCCGAGCGCAACGTCGCCTTCTGGTTCGGCCTCGCCGGCGTTTCGGCGATCGCATTCATCGCGATCTACCTGTTCTGGCCCTGGGAGTATGCAGGTGCCGGTGACGAGAACTACGGCAAGTACAGCCTGTACACCCCGCTGATCGGCTTGACCATGGGTCTGGCGATCCTCGGCGTCGGCATCGGTGCCGTTCAGTTCACCAAGAAGTTCATCCCCGAAGAGGTCTCGATCCAGGACCGCCACGACGGTGGATCCACCGAGGTCGATCGTCGCACGATCGTCGCCGAGCTCGGCGACACCCTCGATACGTCCACCCTCCCCCGCCGCAAGGCCATCAAGCGCAGCTTGATGTTCGGCGGTGGCGCTCTCGGCGTCATGATGGTCATGCCTCTCGGTGGACTCATCAAGAACCCGTGGGCCAAGGGCGACGACTCACCCCTGTGGGTGTCCGGCTGGACCCCGAACTACCCGGGCGAGACCATCTACCTGCGTCGTGACACCGGCCGTCCCGAGGACATCGTCCTCGTTCGCCCGGAAGATCTCGATGCCGGTTCGATGGAAACGGTCTTCCCGTTCCGCGAGTCCGACCGTGGCGACGAGCACGCTCTGCTCGCAGCACTGCGCGGCATTCGTAACTCGGTGATGCTCATCCGCCTCCGCACGGAAGACACCGCGCGTGTCACCAAGCGCAAGGGCCAGGAGAGCTTCAACTACGGCGATTACTTCGCGTACTCGAAGATCTGCACCCACCTGGGTTGCCCCACCTCGCTCTACGAACAGCAGAGCAACCGTATTCTGTGCCCCTGCCACCAGTCGCAGTTCGACGCACTGACCTACGGCAAGCCGATCTTCGGTCCCGCTGCTCGCGCACTTCCGCAGTTGCCTATTACAGTGAACGAAGAGGGCTTCCTGGTCGCCGACGGTGACTTCATCGAAGCACTCGGCCCGGCATTTTGGGAGCGTCGACCGTGACCACAACAACAACCAAACCGTCCAAGATCAGCGCGGCAGCGGCTGGACAAGCGGAGGCTATGGACTCCCGCTACCACCTCGCCGCAGGCATGCGCCGGCAAATCAACAAGGTCTTCCCGACGCACTGGTCCTTCATGCTCGGCGAGATCGCGCTCTACAGCTTCGTGATCCTGCTGATCTCCGGTGTGTTCCTGACACTGTTCTTCGATCCGTCGATGGCACACGTCGTCTACCAGGGCGCGTACCAGCCGCTTCGCGGTGTCACGATGTCTCGCGCCTACGAGACGACCCTGAACATCTCCTTCGAGGTGCGCGGCGGTCTCTTCGTTCGCCAGATTCACCACTGGGCTGCACTGATGTTCGCGGCGTCGATCATCGTTCACCTCGCTCGCATCTTCTTCACCGGCGCATTCCGTCGTCCGCGTGAAGCGAACTGGGTCATCGGCTGCCTGCTGCTCATCCTGGCGATGTTCGAAGGCTTCTTCGGTTACACCATCCCCGACGACCTGCTCTCGGGCACCGGCCTCCGCGCCGCCTTCGGTGGTATCACGATGAGTATCCCGATCGTCGGTACCTGGATGCACTGGCTGATCTTCGACGGCGACTTCCCCGGCGACCTCATCATCCCGCGTCTCTACGTCGCTCACGTGCTGCTGTTCCCGGGCATCATCCTGGCTCTGATCGCCGGCCACCTCGCGTTGGTCTGGTACCAGAAGCACACGCAGTTCCCCGGCCCCGGCCGTACGGAACAGAACGTAGTCGGCGTCCGCATCCTCCCGGTCTTCGCAATGAAGGGTGGCGCGTTCTTCGCCATGACCTTCGGCGTGCTCGCACTGCTCGGTGGTCTGTTCCAGATCAACCCCGTCTGGAACATCGGTCCGTACAACCCGTCACAGGTCTCGGCAGGTTCCCAGCCCGATATCTACATGATGTGGACGGACGGCCTTGCTCGACTGTGGCCGGCGTGGGAGATCTACCTGTTCGGCCGCTACACGATCCCCGCTGTGTTTGCCGTCGCCCTGATCATGGGCCTCGTCTTCGCACTGTTGATCGCGTACCCGTGGATCGAGAAGCGTCTCACCGGAGACGACGCTCACCACAACATCCTGCAGCGCCCGCGCGACGTGCCGGTCCGTACCGCTATCGGTGCGATGTCCATCGCGTTCTACCTGGTGCTCACGATCTCCTGCATCAACGACATCATCGCGTACCACCTGCACATCTCGCTGAACGCAATGACGTGGATCGGCCGTATCGGCATGGTCATCCTTCCGCCCATCGCGTACTTCGTGACGTACCGGTTCTGCATCGGCCTGCAGCGCAGTGACCGTGCAGTCCTCGAACACGGCATCGAGACCGGCATCATCAAGCGGATGCCGAACGGCCAGTACATCGAGATCCACCAGCCGCTCGGCCCCGTCGACGAGCACGGACACCCGATCCCGCTCGAGTACCAGGGTGCTGCTGTCCCGAAGAAGATGAACAAGCTCGGCCTCGCCGGCAAGCCCGGTAGCGGTAGCCTGATCACCGCTGACCCAGTCGAGGAGAGCGAGGCTCTCGAAGCCGCTCATCACGAAGCTGAGCACGAGCAGCTTCAGATCCTTCTGGACTACCAGAACCGAACCAACGGCAAGTCCGATGGTTCGAGTGGAGAACTCCACTAAGAACGACAGTTGACCAGTGAGGCCCCGAACCGGATTCCGGTTCGGGGCCTCACTCGTTCTCTGAGCGATTCAATATGTACAAACCTCTAGTGAGTTCACCACTCCCCCGGTTCGACGTCTGAGCGCCGACAACAGCGGGCACGACGCCTTGCTAAACCTCGAGCACAGTTGAATAGTGCTCCACCGTCGGGAACGGCTCGTAGAAGTGGTGGAGAAGTTCTCGCCACTTCTCGTATCCCGTGGACTGACGGAACCCGATGGTGTGGGACTCCACGTCTTCCCACTCGACGAGCAGGAGATATCGCTCCGGCGATTCCAGGCAGTGCGAGAGTCGCAGCCTGATGAATCCGGGGACCTCGGAGATGATGGTTCGGGCCACATCGAACGCGGCCTCGAATCGCGCTGACTGCGACGGATCGACCTGCAGGACGGCATGTTCGAGGATCATCTACGGAGTGTTGCACGTTCTCGGGAGTCCCCTCGAGGCGTTGCCGCCTGGTGAGATACTCGGACCATGACATCCCATGCACGCGGCACCTTCGAGATCGATCTCCGCCCCGCCGATCCTGAGCTCTCCGGACGCGTCGGGCGCTTCGAGTTCGACAAGACGTTCATCGGCGGCGTCGAAGGAACATCGACCGGACTCATGCTGTCCGCGGGCGATCCGACAACCGGTGAAGCGGGCTACGTCGCTTTGGAGTTTGTCACCGGGCAGGTCGACGAAGCTGTGGGATCGTTCGCCCTGCAGCAGTTCGGTCAGATGATCAACGGAACGCAGAAGCTGCTGTACGAGATCGTGCCGGGGTCCGGAACCGGCGAGCTGAAGGGCATCTCGGGCACTCTTGAGCTAGAGATCGTCGACGGTCTGCACCGCTACGACCTCGAATACTCGCTCCACGATTGACAAAGAGCGGTTGGGTAATCGGCACCCTCGTACCGCAACTCGCAGATACGACAACAGAGGCGCCGTACCCGGGTGGGTGCGGCGCCTCTGTTGGAGTGCGGGTGAAACTAGTGCTTCTCGGGTCCGGTGTAGTACTCGAACACCAGGCCTGCGGCTGCGGCGAGCACACAGACAACTGCGACTGCGATGAGCCACGGCTGGAAGTACGCCAGCGACACTGCCGCGAGTGCAGCGGCGGCGGCAAGCAGGATCGGCCAGAAGCTACCCGGGCTGAAGAAGCCCAGTTCTCCTGCACCATCCGAGATTTCTGCGTCGTCGTAGTCCTCGGGACGGGTGTCCAGACGACGGGCAACGAAGCGGAAGTAGGTACCCACGATGAGCGTCAGACCTGCAGACAGGACGATGGCCGTCAGTCCGGCCCACTCGATACCTGTGCGTGACAGAGCGGTGAACACTCCGTAGATGATCGCGACGAGAATGAAGAACATCGTCAGGATCTCGAAGAGCTTGGCTTCGATCTTCATATCAGCACTTGTCCTTGTTCAGTGAAGAGGCTGGCCGGCTCAGTTGCCTGCAGTGGCGACGGTTGCCTGACGGTACTCGCGGTCGGTGTTGAACGGCGTGGTCGACGTAGCCACCGGCGACTGACCGATTGCCTGCAGGGCCTCGGCGGTCGTCAGACCACCCTTGCCCTCCGCGTCACCCTTGCGCAGTTCGATGTACTTGGCGAAGTCCTCGGGCGAAACCGCACGAACCTCGAAGTTCATCATCGCGTGGAACGTGCCACACATTTCTGCACAACGCCCGACGAACGCGCCTTCCTTCTCGATCTCACTGATCTGGAAGATGTTGTCCGAGTGGTTCTCCTTGGGGTTCGGGAGAACGTCGCGCTTGAACAGGAACTCAGGCACCCAGAAAGCGTGGATGACGTCCGAGGAAGCGAGTTCGAACTGGATCCGCTTGCCGGTGGGCAGAACGAGGATCGGGATCTCCTGGCTGGAGCCGACAGTCTCGATCTTGTCGTAGTGCAGGTAGCTCAGGTCCTCGGTGCTGTTGCCGTGGATCGGGCCGGGAACTTCTTCGCCGTGATCGTTGACAGTGGAGCCCTCGGCCTTGGCAGCCTCTTCGGCTTCGACGTCGATGCCGTTGTACTTGGCACTGCCGTCACCAAACTCGATGGAGCGGTAGCCGAACTTCCAGTTCCACTGGAATGCCGTGACGTCTACGACGACGTCAGGGTTGTCCGTCTTGTCCAGAACATGGTTCTGGACGATGACGGTGAAGTAGAAGAGAACCGCGATGATGACGAAGGGAACTGCCGTGTAACCGAGTTCGAGAGGCACGTTGTATGCCGTCTGACGCGGGAATTCCGGCGAGTCCTTCTTCTTGCGGTGGAAGATGACGGCCCAGAAGACCAGCCCCCACACCAGCACACCCATGACGAGGGCGGCTACAACCGACCACGTCCACAGCTCACGCATGCGCGTCGCCTCCGGGGTGATGCCCGAAGGCCACCCGAAACGAAGCACTTCGTTGTCGATGGAGCAACCCGACAGCAGCAAGGCAGCAATGCCCAGAGATACTGCCAGCCCCGCTCGCCGAAGGATCCGACCTTGCGCCACGTTCACGCCTTCCTGATCGCCACAAAATTCAACTAGGGCATGCCCGGAGGGAAGGCCCAATTACTACGCAGCGTAGACCAAAGCCGGGCGCTATCCATCCTCGGGTCCTCGCCCGTGTCGCGGTGGACGTCACACAGCTCTCTCAGGTGCTGCTCAGGAACGGCTCAGGTCGTTTCGGCGACGCACATCACGTCGATTCGTTCCGCCGCGATCGGCAGGGACGTCGATCTGCGGCATACTTTCGACAAGAGTTCGTTGACCTCTCCCCGACACTCGTGTCCGGGAGCCTTCTCTACAAAAATTCTGAATCGAGGAACCGGACGCTGTGTGTGGACTGCTCGGGCTACTGACATCTGGCGGAACCAGCGAGGCCGCCGTCTCGCGGGTCGACCAGGCGATGCATTGCCTTCGTCACCGCGGGCCGGACGAACACGGGACGTGGAACGACGACCACCTCGTCTTCGGGTTCAACCGCCTGGCGATCATCGACATCGCTCATTCCCACCAGCCGCTGCGTTGGGGCCCGCCGGAGAACCCGGAGCGTTATGCGCTCACGTTCAACGGCGAGATCTACAACTACCTGGAGATCCGCGCCGAACTGGTCAAGGACCACGACGCCAAGTTCTTCACCGAGGGCGACTCCGAGGCCATCGTCGCTGCATTCCACTACTGGGGTGAGGATGCGGTCCGGCGCCTACGCGGAATGTTCGCGTTCGCGATCTGGGACACCGACACACGCGAGCTGTTCATCGCGCGCGATCCGTTCGGGATCAAGCCGCTGTTCATTGCTACCGGCGCCGGCGGCACCGCGTTCGGCAGTGAGAAGAAGAGCCTGCTCGAACTCACCGATCTGATCGGCATCGGTACCGAGCTGGATCCGCGCGCCATCGAGCACTACACCGTTCTGCAGTACGTACCGGAGCCGGAAACACTGCACAAGGAGATCCGACGCCTGGAGTCGGGCAGCTTCGCTCGGGTCCGTCCGGGCGAGGAACCCACGTTCACGCGGTACTTCACGCCGAAGTTCCCGGCCAAGCCTTTTGCACCTGGCACCGAGAAGGCGCGCTACCAGGAAATCGCCGAGGCACTCGAGGATTCGGTCGCCAAGCACATGCGCGCCGACGTCACCGTCGGTTCATTCCTGTCCGGTGGTATCGACTCCACGGCGATCGCGGCGCTGGCGATGCGCCACAACCCCAACCTGATCACCTTCACGACCGGTTTCGAACGTGAGGGCTATTCCGAGGTCGACGTCGCTGCAGAATCTGCCGCGGCGATCGGCGCGAAGCACGTCGTCAAGGTGGTCTCCCCCGCCGAGTTCGCCGCTGCCATTCCCGAGATCGTCTGGTACCTCGACGACCCGGTAGCCGATCCGGCATTGATTCCGCTGTGGTTCATCGCCAAGGAAGCCCGCAAGCACGTCAAGGTCGTGCTGTCCGGCGAGGGTGCCGACGAGCTGTTCGGCGGTTACACGATTTACCGTGAACCGTTGTCGCTCAAGCCTTTCGAGTACCTCCCAAAGGGATTGCGTCGGGCTGCGGGCAAGTTGTCCGAACGCATCCCGGACGGTACTCGCGGCAAGAGTCTGCTCAATCGCGGTTCGTTGACCCTCGAGGAGCGCTACTACGGCAATGCTCGTAGCTTCAACGACGCTCAACTCCGCGCCGTCCTTCGCGATTTCCGCCCCGAGTGGACTCACCAGGACGTCACCGCGCCGATCTACGCGCAGTCACGGGACTGGGATCCGGTTGCCCGGATGCAGCATCTCGACCTGTTCACCTGGCTGCGCGGCGACATCCTCGTCAAGGCCGACAAGATGACGATGGCCAACTCGCTGGAACTGCGTGTGCCGTTCCTCGATCCCGAGGTCTTCGACGTAGCGTCACGCGTGCCGCTCGATCAGAAGATCACGAAGGACACAACCAAGTATGCACTGCGTCAGGCCCTGGAAGGCATTGTGCCGCACCATGTTCTGCACCGTGCGAAGCTCGGGTTCCCGGTTCCCCTGCGCCATTGGCTGCGCGGCACCGAACTCTTCGACTGGGCACATCTGCAGATCGAGGAGTCGGGTACCGACCACATCTTCGACAAGCAGGCCGTCGTGAAGATGCTCAACGATCACCGTGAGGGCGTTTCCGACCACAGTCGACGCCTGTGGACCGTGCTGACGTTCATGGTCTGGCACGGGATCTTCGTGGAGAAGCGCATCGTGCCGCAGATCCAGGAACCGGTGTACCCGGTCAACATCTAGGCCTTCGGCCCCGTGAGTGGTCAGGGAGTCTCCGAACTCCTCAACCACTCACGGGGCGGAGTCCTACTTCGGCAGGATCGTCGCGATCTCGTCCGCAGCCGCACTGCCGTATGCGTCGGTAAGGCGCTTGAGGGCCTCGTCGCGATTGAACACCCACTCCTGTGTTCCCACGGTCTCGAGGATCAGCACAGCGACCAAAGATCCCAGCTGTGCGGCGCGCTCGAAGCTCAGGCCAGCGCCGTGTGCGAGCAGGAACCCGGCGCGGAAGCCGTCGCCAACGCCCGTCGGATCCACCTTGCCGGTCTCGGGCACTACGTCGACGCGCACCCAATTACCTTCGGCGTCAACAATTTCCACACCCTTGGAGCCGAGGGTGGTGACACGGATGCCGACCTGCGCGCGGATCTCTTCCTCGCTCAGACCAGTCTTCTGCTGAAGCAGACCCCACTCGTACTCGTTGGTGAACAAGTACTTCGCACCGTGAATGAGCGCCTTGGCCTCGTCACCGGACAGGCGAGCAAGCTGCTGCGACGGATCCGCTGCGAACGGGATTCCGAGCAGACGGCATTCGTCGGTATGGCGAACCATCGCCTCGGGGTCGTTGGCGCCGATCAGCACCAACTCGACTGCGCCCGCAGTCTTGGCCACTGCCGCGAGTTCGATCTCGCGGGCCTCGCTCATCGCACCGGGGTAGAACGACGCGATCTGCGCCATGTCCTCGTCGGTGGTGCACACGAAACGCGCCGTATGCGCCTTGTCCGAGATACGGACCGCGCTGCAGTCGACGCCGTTGTCCTCCAGCCACGTGCGGTACTCGGCGAAGTCGGCACCGACTGCGCCGACGAGTAGCGGGGACCCACCGAGCACGCCCATGGCGTAAGCGATGTTGCCGCCGACACCACCGCGGCGAATCACGAGATCGTCCACCAGGAAACTCAGCGAAACGTGGGCGAGCTGATCGGCGAGGAGCTGATCGGCGAAGCGGCCGGGGAAGCGCATCAAGTGGTCGGTGGCGATGGAACCGGTTACCGCAATAGTCACGGATCGTGGCCTTTCAGCGAAGTGAGTACAAGAATGAAAGAGGAGCAAAAGTTCACGTTACCGCCCGTAGCGCCGTCATCGGCGCCCGAGCCGTCAGATCGGAACGGTCTACGTACGAGTCACCACAGACAACTGACGCGAAACCGAATGTCGGTTCCGCGTCAGTTGTTTGTGAATTGAGTTGTGATCGACAGACTCAGTTGAACGAGTCACCGCAGGCGCAGGAGCCTGTTGCATTGGGGTTGTCGATCGAGAAGCCCTGCTGCTCGATGGTGTCGAGGAAGTCGATGGACGCACCTTCGACGTACGGCGCGCTCATCCGGTCGACAACCAGGTTGACGCCGTTGAAGTCGACGGTGAGGTCACCGTCGAGCGTGCGGTCGTCGAAGAACAGCTGGTACTTCAGTCCGGCACAGCCGCCGGGCTGCACTGCGATACGCAGCGCGAGGTCGTCGCGACCCTCCTGATCGAAGAGTGCCTTCGCCTTGGCGGATGCGGCCTCGGTCATCTTGACGCCGTGGGTGGCGGTCTCGTTCTGCACAGTCATGGGCTCTCCCTAATGTTCGTACCAACCCGTGAACGCTTCAACGGTACGCCGCTGCCGACTTATTCCCGCCAGTCCTTACCGGGTGCGATTCGTCTTCATCCTATCCGGTCTTCCCGACACGGCAACGGCGCGTCGACGCTTGTTGATCCTCACCTCCGGGCGCCGCGCCAGATGTTCCACTCCCGTGCCGTGTGTTCGGCGAGTCCCTCGAGACACGCCGACGCTTCCTCCATCGCACGTTCCACCGACCCGGCGAACTCCGTCACCGATTTCGTCGCGACTATCGAGGTCGACGCAAAGTCCGCCGCGTCGAGCGTCACCTGACCGGCAAAGACGAGCGTCGGAACTCCGTGCGCCGCCCCGGCCGAAGCAAGCGTCGTGACGAGTTTGCCGCGCAGAGATTGGTGGTCGAACTTGCCTTCACCCGTGATCACCAGGTCAGCGGAAGCCAATAGCGCCGCCTGGCCGGTGCGATCGGCGACGACGTCGGCCCCGGATCTCCGCTGCGCACCGAGAGCGAACAGCGCAGCACCGATACCACCTGCGGCGCCGGCACCCGGAAGATCCGACACTCGTTTTCCGGTTGCGGACTCCAACTGTTCGGCCCATCTCGCGTTCCTCGCTTCGAGGACAGAGACGGCATCGGGGTCGGCGCCCTTTTGCGGGCCGAACACCGCTGCCGCACCGTGCTCGCCAAGAAGTGCGTGTTCGACGTCGGTGGCCGCGACCAACGCAATGCCCGCCGTAGCCGCCGTTGCGGCCTCCAGACCGCCCAGCGCCTCCACCAGTCCACGTCCCCCGTCGGTGCAGCAACTCCCACCGAGTCCGACGACAATCGTCTTCACGCCTGCCTCGAGCGCGACAGCGATCAGTTCTCCGACACCGCGACTGTGCGCGGCGAGTGCGCTGTCCCGTGTCGGCGGACCTCCGAGGAGACCGAGCCCGACAGCCTCGGCGGACTCGATGTACGCCGTGTCCGAATCCAACAGCCACGCGGCGTCGACGCCCGCGGTCAGTGGCCCAGGAACCCGTGTGGTCCGGAGGTCGCCCCCAGCCGTGGCCAAGACGTCGACGAAACCCGGCCCACCGTCGGATTGTGGCGCGGTGACGACGTCGTCTTCGGGTCGGCCACGTCGCCAACCGGCAGAAATGGACTCAGCCGCCTCGACGGCCGTCAACGTCTCACCAAACGAATCTGGAGCAACTATTACCCGCATAGCGGAAGTCTAAGAGTCCCGAATGACCCCGATGTTTCACGATCTCGCGCGTTTCAGTGCCTCGGGCGATCGAGTTTTTCAGAAAGACCGAGGTCGGTTTCCCAGACCGTGCACTTATCCAATAGCCTGGAGGTGTGAAATTGCTACGCCGCGGTGACTCAGACAACTCCGACAAACGTGACGTCGAGGGCACTGAGGCATCCTCGGCCTCCGAAGAGGCGCCCATCGAGCAGGTGGGCAAGGGCCGCCCCACACCCAAGCGTCGTGACGCCGAGGCGAAGAGGCGTGGCCCCGTTGCCCCTGCCCCGCTGACCGCGAAGGAAGCCCGCGCCCGCCGTAAGGCGACCCGCGGCTCCAAGGAGGACCGCAAGGCCGAAGCCGCCGAGCGTCGCGCATCGTCGGCAGACCGCCGCGCCCGCATGCTCGCCGGCGAGGACAAGTACCTGCTCCCCCGCGACAAGGGACCGGTTCGCGCCTACGTCCGTGATTTCATCGACGCTCGCCGCAACCTTGTCGGGCTGTTCATGCCGCTCGCATTGATCCTCATCATGACGATGTTCGTCACGCCCGCGCTCCAGCAGATCGTCACGCTGGCAATGCTCGTGATGATGCTCTTCATGGTCGGTGAAGGCATCTGGCTCGGTCGAATGATCAACAACCGCGTCGCCGAGCGCTTCCCCGACAGCACCGACGGCGGGTTCAAGCTCGGCTGGTACGCGTTCGTTCGCGCGTCGCAGATCCGTAAGCTGCGCGCACCTAAGCCTCGTGTGGGGCCGGGCGACGCAATCTGAGCGTGACGAACACGTATAGAACTTTGGTCCTCGGCGGCGCGCGGTCTGGTAAGTCCGCGCACGCCGAGGATTTGGTTTGTGCAGGCCACTTACCCGAAAGTTCGGCACCGATCCGGTACCTGGCGACAGCCAGACGTGATGTCACCGACGCAGACTGGGAAAGCCGGATCGACCAGCACCGCAACAGACGGCCTTCTCATTGGTCGACTGTCGAAACCGCAGCTGCCGGTGACCTCACGGCGCAGCTCGAAAGCGATTCACACACAGCGACGTTGGTCGACGATCTGGGAACGTGGCTGACCACTGAACTCGATCGGCAAGGCGCCTGGGACGCTCCGCGCGGCACCATCACTCCCGCTGCGGACAGCCTGGTCGCCAGTGTCGAGAACTACCGCGGACACCTGGTGCTGGTCAGCCCCGAAGTGGGTTTGGCCGTCATCCCCGAGACACGGTCGGGACGATTGTTCCGCGACGAGATCGGCACTCTCAACGCTCGTATCGCCGCGGTGTGCGATCGTGTCGTACTAGTGGTTGCAGGGTTACCGCTCATCTTGAAAGATACTGCTGCACAACCGGAAGGCACGATGTGAGTACCGACGCCAATTCAGGGGCCACTCCAGGGGCGAATCCAGTTGCCAACCCAGAATCCAACCCTGACGTCGCGCCAGTCAGTAGCGCCGACTTCGAACCCGTCACCCCGCCCGACCGCGAGGTGCGGGCACAGGCCGACGCGCGTCAGCGTGATCTGACCAAGCCGGCCGGTTCGCTGGGCCGGCTGGAGGCTCTCGCCGGCTGGGCATCAGCCTGCCAAGGAGTTTGTCCCCCACACGCTTTCGCTCGGCCTCGCGTCGTCGTCTTCGCGGGTGATCACGGAATCGCCCGCAACGGCGTCTCCGCCTATCCGCCGGAAGTGACCGCACAGATGGTCGCCAACTTCCTCGGGGGCGGCGCGGCAGTCAACGTCCTCGCCGAGGTTGCCGGCGCCACGGTACGCGTCGTCGACATCGCAGTGGACGGCGATACCGATCCGTCCGTCGCGAACTACAAGGTGCGCAGGTCTTCCGGGTCCATCGACCGCGAAGACGCCATGTCGAACGAGGAAACCCTTCAGGCCATCGCCGCCGGCCGAGCGATCGCGGACGAGGAAATCGACGGGGGCGCAGATCTTCTCATCGCCGGTGACATGGGCATCGGCAACACGACACCCGCAACTGTTCTCATCGCAGCCCTGACGGACAGTGAACCCGTCGCGGTCGTGGGTCGAGGTACCGGTATCGACGACGCCGGGTGGATCCGCAAGACCGCAGCGATTCGCGACGCTCTCCGTCGCGCCCGTCCGCACGTTCGCGACACAGTCGCGCTGCTACGCACGTCTTCGGGTGCCGACCTCGCCGCGATGGCCGGCTTTCTGGCCCAGGCAGCTTCGCGTCGTACGCCGGTGATCCTCGACGGCGTAGTGGTCACCGCAGCCGCCATGGTTGCCGACGAACTGGCTTTCGGCGCACGTGAATGGTGGGTCGCCGGACACCGCTCCACCGAACCCGCCCACACCATCGCATTGACCCGAATGGGTCTCGACCCGATCGTCGAGTTCGACATGCGTCTCGGTGAAGGTTCAGGTGCAGTCACAGCGCTCCCGATTCTTCAGGGCGCAGTGGCAATCCTGGGCAAGATGGCGACATTCTCCGAAGCCGGTGTCAGCACTCAGGGCAGCGCACCTGCCGACGAACCGGAGTCGATCGACCTGACCAAGACCGATACGGCGGAGTGAGCATGGCGGGCCCGCTGTCCGGAGTGCCTCTGGCCTTCTCGTGGCTGACGGTCCTTCCGGTTCGTGGTCCCTCCGACATCGACCGAACTGCCGGTCGTCGCGCCATCGCGGCAGCTCCGCTCACCGGGATCGCACTCGGCATTGCCGCGACGTTTCTGCTTTGGGGCACAACCAGTATCGGCCTGAATCCCTATCTCGCAGGCTTGCTGACGGTCGGTGCGCTCGCTCTCGGGACACGCGGGATGCACGTGGACGGACTGGCAGACTCCGTCGACGGACTGGGTTGTTACGGTCCACCGGAGCGCGCCCGCGAGGTCATGCACAGCGGCGGTGCCGGACCGTTCGGGGTCGCGGCACTGTTCATCTTCCTTGGGCTGCAATCGGTCTCCTTCGGCGTCCTCGCTGTTGCCGACTCCCCCACGCAGTGGATCGCCGTTCTCGTATCTGTCGCTGCGGGTCGTGTGGCCGTCGTTTTTGCCTGCCGCCGAGGTATTCTCGCGTCTGGCCCGAACGGATTCGGTGCGCTCGTCGCCGATTCACAACCGCTCTGGGCCGCAATCGTATGGTCGGTTCCGCTGATCGCCACTTCCGCCTTTGCCACCGACCGGTGGTGGCTCGGCCCTCTCGTGACCGTGTCGGCGCTGGTGATCAGTGTGCTGTGCGTGCGTCACTGCGTCCGTAGATTCGGTGGACTCAACGGAGACGTTCTCGGATTCGCGCTCGAACTCACTGTGACGCTTACGGCCGTCGGCCTCACTCTCGGACTGTGATCCGACGTCGTGCGAGTAGGTGTCCTTGCGTACGAAGGTTGCCTGGCGGCCGAGATCTTCGTTTTCACCGACCTCCTCCTGATCGCGAATCGGGTCGCTGATGGAGCGTCCGCTGACCCCTTCGAGGTATCGGTCATCGCAGCGTCGGGCACGCCCGTAGTTGCGGCAGGTGGATTTTCGCTCGGGGTGCAGGAGGGGCATCACGACATCGATCACCTGGTTGTGCCGGGGTTCGACCTCGTGCCGTCCGAAGACCCTACGACGCGTTTGTCGCTGTGGGACAGAGAAATCGAGTTCATCCGTGCGTGCGAGGCGCGCGGCGTTCGGGTGTCGTCGGTCTGCGTCGGCGCGTATCTGCTGGGCGAGGCGGGACTGCTCGACGGACGCCGATGTACGACGTCGTGGCTGTACGGTGCGGACCTCGCGAGTCGTTACCCCGGTGCGACGGTTCGAACCGACTCATTGATCGTCCAGGACGACGGCGTCACCACCACTGCGGCGTTCACTGCCGCGCTCGACCTCGCAACAGCACTCGTGCGCGAGCATCTCGGCGACAAGATTGCGCGAACGACTGCGAGAATTACTCTGGCGCCGGAAAACCGAACCAGTCAATCTCCGTACATCGTCGACTCGATACTGCCCGTCAATCACACACAGTTCGCCGACGACGTCGGAAGTTGGCTGGTCGAACGGATGGCGGAGCCATACGACTTGGATCTGCTGTCGGATGCTTTTCACCTCAGCACCCGAACCATGCTTCGGAAGTTCAAGGACGAGACCGGGGAATCGCCGCGCAGTTATCTGCAGCGTGCACGGATCCGAAAAGCGAAACGGTTGTTGGAATCGACCGACTGGTCTCTCGGAAAGATCCTGGGGCACATCGGCTATCAGGATCCTGGAACCTTCCGTCGCCTGTTCACCGACCGCGTCGGCATCAGCCCGGCCGACTATCGAAAGCGATTCCGCAACGGCGGCGCCGGATAGGCCGTGCGTGGCGAGCCCGCCCGAAAACGTGGCGAACCGCCCTCTTCTGTAGTTGATCCCGCACCGAAAGACTGTGCAGAGGAATTACTTCGACTACTTGGGAGGGCTCATCGTGCCGAACCGAAGTATGACAAAAGATGATCCACTCGAAGACTTCGACCGTCGAACGATCACGATCGGCGCAGTGTCGAAGTCCGTGTACGTGGCCGGCACCGGTCCCGCAGTAATCGTCATGCCGGAAATGCCAGGCATCAGCCCCCATGTAGCGCGATTCGCCCGCTGGGTGCGCGACGCCGGTTTCACTGTCTTCGTTCCGTCACTGTTCGGGCGCGACGGAGCGGTCCCCACAGTGGACGAGGGGCTGACGGTGTTCAAGAGAGCCTGCGTCAGTGCGGAGTTCCGCGCCCTCGCTGTCGACGAACCGAGTCCGGCGGTCCGTTGGCTGCGTTCACTCGCCGCTTCGGCGCATGAGGAGTGCGGCGGTCCTGGCGTTGGCGTGATCGGGATGTGCTTCACCGGCAACTTCGCGTTGTCGATGATGCTCGAACCCTCGGTCATCGCGCCGGTTCTCGCCCAACCGTCGTTACCGCTCGATCGACCGGACGAAACCGACAGCGGGCCCGAAGAACTCGAAGCCGTGCGCTCGAGACTCGAGGCCGAAGACCTCACGGTGCTTGCATACCGGTTTCAAGGTGACCCGTTCTGCCGCGCACAGCGATTCGCGGCCTACTCGAAGGCCATGGGCGAGCGCTTCGTCGGAAAGGTACTGCCTGACGAAGCGGCCAACGCGACAACGTCACCGTTCTTCGAACACGTCATTGCCAATCCACACAGCGTGGTGACGGCTCATCTCGTCGACGAGGCGGGATCGCCCACCACCGTCGCTCGAGACGAGATTCTGCAGTTCTTCCGCGAGCGGTTGCTCGCGGAACGAACCAGCGATCAGTGAAGCTTGGTCATCCAGCCGTGGGTGTCGGCGAAGGTGCCGCGCTGAATGCCCGTGAGGGTGTCGCGCAGTGCCATCGTCACTTCACCCGGCTCGCCGTCGGCGATGGTGAACTCGCCCTCGGCGGACTTGACGCGTCCGACGGGGGTGATGACTGCTGCTGTGCCGCAAGCGAAGACCTCGGTGATTTCACCGCTCTTGCACTTGGTGCGCCATTCGTCGGTGCTGATCTTGCGCTCCTCGACGGCGAAACCGGAATCAGCGGCAAGGGCGAGCAACGAGTTGCGCGTGATGCCTGGCAGCAACGAACCGGACAGCGACGGCGTCACGAGGCGAGCGTCAGGGCCGGAGCCGAAGACGAAGAACAGGTTCATTCCACCCATTTCCTCGACGTACGTGCGCTCGATGGCGTCGAGCCAGACCACCTGGTCGCAACCCTCGTCGGCGGCTTGCGCCTGGGCGAGGAGCGAAGCGGCGTAGTTGCCGGCGAACTTGGCCGCGCCGGTACCGCCGGGGGCCGCGCGAACGTATTCGGTGGACAGCCACACACTGACCGGCTTGACGCCGCGCGGGAAGTACGCACCGGCGGGTGAGGCGATCAGCAGGTAGCGGTACTCGTCGGCGGGACGGACACCGAGTCCGGCTTCGGTGGAGAACATGAATGGACGGAGGTAGAGCGCGTCCTCGCCACCGGCTGCGGGAACCCAGTCGAGATCGACGTCGATCAGTTCGGTGATGGAATCGATGAACATCTGCGACGGGAGCTCCGGCATGGCCAGACGGCGCGCAGATGCTGCGAAACGCTCGGCGTTGGCCTCGACGCGGAACGAGCTGATCTCGCCACCCGGCTGACGGTATGCCTTGAGGCCCTCGAAGATGGCCTGTCCGTAGTGCAAAACCATTGCGGCCGGATCGAGCTCGATGTTTCCGTACGGCAACACCTGGGCGTCGTGCCAGCCCTTGCCCGCGGTGTAGTCGATCGAGACCATGTGGTCGGTGAAGTGCCGCCCGAAGCCGGGCGCCGCCAAAATGTCACGGCGCTCGGCGTCGGACTTCGGGGACGAGCTCTGAACACGAACGAAATCGGCGGCACCTGTCATGGGCGCAATCCTATCGAACGTGAAAAAGCTCTCTACTTGGTGTTGGTCTCCACGAACGGAGGAGACACCACGACGCACCGAAGAGCACGACCACGGACGTCGACTTCGATCTCGTCGCCGGCCGAGACATTGGCACCGGAATCGAGGAGCGCCAACGCAATTCCCACTTTGAGCGAAGGCGAAAACGTCCCCGAGGTGGTCTCGCCGATTGCCTCGCCGTCACGCAGAACACCTAGGCCGGCACGAAGCACGCCGCGATCGAGAGCCTTGATCCCCCAGAGTTTGCGAGCCGGGCCGGCAGCCTTCTCGTCGGTCAAGGTCTCTTTGCCCCAGAATGTCGGCTTCTTCCAACCGATCGCCCATCCGCAGCGCGCTTCGAGCGGAGAAATCTCGAGCGAAAGCTCATGCCCGTGCAGCGGATAACCCATCTCGGTACGAAGAGTGTCACGAGCGCCGAGTCCGGCGGCCTGCCCACCCTCGGCGCGCACTGCCTCGAGAAGCGCACGGAACAACGGTTCGCTGTCCTCCCACCGCGGCAGGAGTTCGTAGCCGACCTCACCGGTGTAACCGCTGCGGCACACACGAACAGGCACGCCGTTCCATTCCGCATCTTCGTACGCCATGTACTCGATCTCGGTGGGAAGTCCCAGCGCCGTCAGAACCGCCACCGATTTCGGACCCTGCACAGCCAGCACACCGTAGGCACGATGCTGATCCTCGACGGTGATTCCGTCCGGTGCGAGGGCGACCAGAGCCGCAACGACGTCCGCGGTATTGGCCGCGTTCGGGACGAGGAAGATCTCGTCGTCGCTGACGTAGTACGCGATGAGGTCGTCGATGACACCACCGGACTCGTTGCAGCACAACGTGTACTGAGCCTTACCCGGCCCGATCTTGTTCAGATCGTTGGTCAGTGCGGAGTTCACGAATTCCGCGGCGCCCGCGCCACGCACGACGGCCTTGCCGAGGTGACTGACGTCGAAGAGTCCGACATTCTCACGCACAGAGGTGTGTTCGGCCACGACGCCGGCGTACGAAACCGGCATCTGCCATCCCCCGAACGGCGCGAACGTCGCGCCGAGTTCGACGTGGACGGGGTGGATCGGGCCCTGCAACAGTTGTTCGTCGGTCATGGCCCACAACCTATCGGACTTCGCCGATCGAAACATGTCCGCAGCGAGAGCTCACCCGGCCGCGACGATCGCTCCGTCCGCAAACGGCAAAGGGCCTAACATCGACTCAGGCATCCGCCAGAACCGGACGCATCGCACACTCACCTCACAGGAGACACCTTGAGCACTCGCACAGCCCGATCGTTGGGACCCGACCTCGTTCTCGCCGGCACAGTCGCCAAGCGCGCAGAGATATTGGTCGTCGGTCTGACGTCGGGTCCGGACGGCCCCGAGATCGCACTCAGCGAAGGCATCGTCGCCGAAGACGTGCTCGCCGAGATCCTCGACAGCCTCATCGCCGTCGGCGCCACCGGCAAGCCCGAGCAGCTCACCCGCGTCCCGGCACCGAGCGCGCTGTCGGTCACCAGCGTCCTCGCCGTCGGACTCGGCTCCGCCGACAAGCTCGACAGTGAGCAGATCCGCAAGTCCGCGGGCGCTGCAGCGCGCTCACTGTCCGGCATCGACACCGTCGCAACCACGCTCTCGATCCTCGATCTCGGCGCAGCCGCCGAGGGATTTGCGTTGGGCGCGTACAGCTTCACCGAATTCAAGTCGTCCATGACGGCTCCCGGTCCTGATTCGCAGCCACTGGCCCGCGTCGAACTTCTGGTGCCATCGCCGCGCACCAAGGAGACCAAGGCAACGCTGGCACGGTCGGCAGCGATCGCCGAGGCCGTCGCCACCGCACGCGAGTTCGTCAACACTCCCCCGAGCCACCTCTACCCCGCCGAGTTCGCCGCGCGCGCCAAGGCACTGGGCGTCGAGGCCGGGCTCACCGTCCAGGTGCTCGACGAGAAGGCACTCGAGAAGGGTGGCTACGGCGGAATCATCGGCGTCGGCAAGGGCTCGTCACGCCAGCCGCGTCTCGTCCGCCTCGAATACGCGTCGAAGAAGCGTGGAGCCCGCAAGGTCGCACTGGTGGGCAAGGGCATCACCTTCGACACCGGCGGAATCTCCATCAAACCTGCCGCCGGGATGGAGAACATGACCTCGGACATGGGCGGCGCCGCAGCCGTCATCTCCACCGTCGTGCTCGCCGCCAAGCTCGGTCTGCCCGTCAACGTCGTCGCATACGTCCCGATGGCCGAGAACATGCCGTCCGCAACCGCGCAGCGTCCCGGCGACGTGCTGACCCAGTACGGCGGAATCACCATCGAGGTCGTCAACACCGACGCCGAGGGCCGTTTGATCCTGGCCGACGCGATGGTTCGCGCGGGTGAGGACAACCCCGACTACATGATCGACACCGCAACCCTCACCGGTGCGCAGATGGTGGCGCTCGGCAACCGCACCCCCGGCGTCATGGGCACGGACGAGTTCCGTGACCGCGTCGCCTCCATCTCGCAGAGCGTCGGCGAGAACGGTTGGGCCATGCCGCTGCCCGAGGAACTGCGCGGAGATCTCGACTCCAAGGTCGCCGACATGGCCAATGTCACCCCGCACCGCTGGGGCGGCATGCTGGTCGCCGCTCACTACCTCAAGGAATTCGTTCCCGAGGGTGTCCAGTGGGCGCACATCGACGTCGCGGGTCCGGCGTACAACACGTCAGGGCCGTGGGGTTACACCGGCAAGGGCGGCACCGGCGTTCCGGTTCGCACGATGATCTCGGTCCTGGAGGACATCGCGGTAAACGGCTGACCACTTGCTGTGCGCCTTTATTAACCGCGGGAGGTTAATAAAGGCGCACAGCAAATCAGGCGCCGTCGCGCAATTCCTGCTCTCGGGCCCGCTTGCGTTCGATTCGCTTACGCTCGTCGTGATCGCGCATACGCTGCGGATATCCCGTTTTTCGGACGTCGTAGACCGGAATCTTCAGGTCTTGTCCCAATTTGCGGGCACCACGTTCGCCGCCGACACGACGACGAGCCCACTCCCCGTCCTTCGCGACGAGGACAACGGTCACCTCGGTCACCGTCGTCTGCGGTTCCACATATGCCTCGACGCCTTCGTGCGAGTGCGCCCAATTCGCCAGATGATCCGCATCACTCTGCGCTGCGGCCTGAGCCGCACTCGGCGGACGCTTGAAACGATCGAACAGTCCCACGGTCGTACCCTCCTCGGTACCGACGCCGCGGATACACCCCGGCGATATGTCAAGTTTGCCAGGCGATGTCCGTTATGCCTGCGCACGACATACCGTTTGGTCCGCTTACGACGTTACAGCCGGACCCCCAACGCATACCTACTCGCCAGTAGCCGACACACCCGAAACGGACGGCATCCCCCTCATCGGACACGCCCGGCGTATCAATGGAAAGATGAACGACGGTGACGCCGCGCCCGCGCGTCGACATCGGCAAAATAGCTACAAGTAGCCGCACGTCGCGCGCCACTCGAGCACAATGCATTACGACCACAAGTCGACAAAATTCAACAACCCGAACACAACTGTCGAGGAGTCAAAAGACATGGCCTTCTCCGTCCAGATGCCAGCCCTAGGTGAGAGCGTCACCGAGGGAACTGTCACACGGTGGCTCAAGCAGGAAGGAGACACGGTCGAAGTCGACGAACCCTTGCTCGAAGTCTCCACGGACAAGGTCGACACCGAGATTCCGTCTCCCGTCGCCGGCGTCCTGACCAAGATCGTCGCGCAGGAAGACGACACCGTGGAAATCGGTGGCGAGCTCGCCCAGATCGGTGAAGCCGGCGAAGCCGCAGCACCCGAGGCAGAGGCACCCGCCCCCGCCGCAGAGGAAGCTCCCGCCGAGGAAGCCCCGGCTGCCGAAGCTCCCGCCGAAGAAGCTCCCGCCGCCGAGGCTCCCGCCGCCGAGGCACCCGCTGCTTCCGGCGGTTCCGCTGAAGGCACCGCCGTGACGATGCCCGCCCTCGGCGAGTCCGTCACCGAAGGCACCGTCACCCGCTGGCTCAAGGCCGTCGGCGACGAGGTTGCCGTCGACGAGGCGCTGCTCGAAGTCTCGACCGACAAGGTCGACACCGAAATCCCGTCCCCCGTCGCCGGAATCCTGCTCGAGATCAATGCGCAGGAAGACGACACCGTCGAGATCGGTGGCCAGCTGGCCGTCGTCGGATCCGGCGCACCCGCCGCGGCTCCGGCACCCAAGGCCGCTCCCGCAGCACCGGCCGCTCCGCCGGCACCCAAGGCTGAAGCACCGAAGGCTGAGGCACCCAAGGCCGAGGCACCCAAGGCCGAGGCACCCAAGCCTGCTGCCGCACCAGCCGCACCCGCTCCGAAGCCTGCTGCAGCTCCCGCACCGGCGGCCGCACCCGCAGCTTCCGGCGACAGCAGCCCGTACGTCACCCCGCTCGTGCGCAAGCTCGCCACGGACAACGGCGTCGACCTCGCGACCGTCACCGGCACCGGCGTCGGCGGCCGCATCCGCAAGCAGGATGTGCTCGCCGCTGCGGAGGCCAAGAAGGCTCCCGCCGCCGCTGCTCCTGCTGCAGCACCCGCGGCCGCACCGGCCGCCACCGCAGCCGCAGGCGTCCGACCGGAACTGGCACACCTGCGCGGAACCACGCAGAAGGCCAACCGTATTCGGCAGATCACGGCCACCAAGACGCGTGAGTCGCTGCAGAACACCGCTCAGCTCACGCAGACCTTCGAGGTGGACGTCACCAAGATCGTCGCCCTGCGGACCCGCGCCAAGGCCGGCTTCATCGAGCGCGAAGGCGTCAACCTGACGTTCCTTCCGTTCTTCGCCAAGGCAGTCGTCGAGGCGCTGAAGTCGCACCCGAACATCAACGCCAGCTACGACGAGGCTGCCAAGCAGATCACCTACTACGACGCTGAGCACCTCGGCATCGCAGTGGACACCGATCAGGGCTTGCTCTCCCCCGTCATCCACAACGCCGGCGATCTCGGCCTTGCCGGTTTGGCTCGCGCCATCGCCGACATCGCGAAGCGTGCACGCTCGGGTGGCCTGAAGCCGGACGAGCTCTCGGGTGGAACCTTCACCATCACCAACATCGGCAGCCAGGGCGCGCTGTTCGACACCCCGATCCTGGTACCGCCGCAGGCGGCCATGCTCGGAACCGGCGCGATCGTCAAGCGCCCGATGGTGGTCACCGACGAGAACGGCAACGAGTCCATCGGCGTTCGCTCGATGATCTACTTGCCGCTGACCTACGATCACCGTCTGGTCGACGGCGCCGACGCCGGCCGATTCCTCACCACTGTGAAGCAGCGGTTGGAAGAAGCCTCGTTCGAAGCTGATCTGGGCCTGTAAGCAACTGCTCGGCCGGCCGGGGCGTCATCTCCATCAGGAGGTGGCGCCCCGGCTTTTTCAGTACGGTCGGATATACACGGTCGGATATCGAAGCAGGCTGAATCGAAGGAGGCTTTCCGAATGCGAGTAGTCATCGCCGGCTCGTCCGGTTTGATCGGAACGGCCTTGGTGTCATCGTTGCGCTCCGACAACCACGACGTCGTACGTCTCGTGCGACGCTCGACCGCTGGACCCGACGAATCGCGTTGGGACCCGGACCAGGACCGTCTGGACCTCTCCGTCCTACAGGGCGCTGACGCCGTCGTGAACCTCTGCGGCGTCGGCATCGGCGACAAACGGTGGTCGGGTTCCTACAAGCAGGCGATCCGTGACAGCCGCATCGTCGCGACCGATGTCCTGGCCGAAGCTGTCGCAAGTCAGAAGGTTCCCGTACTCGCCAACGCGAGCGCCGTCGGCTACTACGGTGACACCGGCGACAAGATCGTCGACGAGGATTCGCCGGCAGGCACCGACTTTCTCGCCACGACGTGTCGCGATTGGGAAGTTGCCACCGAGCCCGCACGCAAGGCGGGAGCCCGCGTGGTCAATCTGCGCTCGGGCGTCGTGATTTCACCCCACGGCGGCATGCTCGGTCGGCTTCGGCGCATTTATTCGTTCGGTCTCGGCGGGCGACTGGGCAACGGTCGCCAGTACTTTCCGTGGATCTCACTCGAGGACGAGTGCGACGCGATCAAGTTCGCGCTCACGAATTCCGAACTCTCCGGTCCCGTCAACCTGACCGGTCCGGCCCCTGTCACCAACGCCCAGTTCAACGACGCCATGTCCCGTGCGGTCCACCGACCGGCTCCCTGGATCGTTCCCGGGTTCGCACTCGAAGCGTTGATCGGAGAATTCGCCAAGAGTGGCATCCTCGGTGGCCAGCGCGCCATTCCCGCGGCCTTGGAAAAGGCGGGATTCTCCTTCCGCCACAACACGATCGGCGAAGCGCTGGCGGCCGCACTCGGATGATTCCGAAGTCGGGCGTAATCTCTACGTCCATGAGCAGCGCTGACGTTTCCGCCCGGTTCTCGAAACTGCCGATCACCGTCGAGCAACTCGGTTTGACTGACTACAACGCCGCGTGGGACCGCCAGCGTGAGCTCGCGGCAGCGCGGGCAGACGACATCGGAACGGACACGCTACTGCTCCTCGAACACCCGCCGGTGTACACGGCAGGTCGACGCACGGAACCCGAAGACCGTCCCGTCGACGGCACACCTGTCATCGACGTCGACCGCGGTGGGAAGATCACCTGGCACGGCCCCGGCCAGCTGGTCGGATATCCGATCGTGAAACTGGCCGAGCCGATCGACGTGGTGCGGTATGTCCGACGCATCGAGGAAGCACTGATCACGGTGTGCACGGACCTCGGGCTGAATTGCGGGCGCATCGACGGCCGCTCCGGCGTCTGGCTGCCCGCCGAACTCGCAAACGGGCAATGGAAGCCCGAGCGCAAGGTTTCTGCCATCGGCGTGCGCGTCCAACGTGGCGTGGCACTGCACGGCTTCTCCCTGAACTGCAATTCGGTCCTGACCGGATTCGACAACATCATTCCCTGCGGCATCCGTGACGCCGGGGTGACGACGCTGTCGCATGAACTCGGTCGCGACGTAACCGTGGACGAAGTCACTCCCGCTGTGACCGAGGCAGTGATCGCTGCTCTCGACGGAACCATGCCCGTCACCGAACGGAACGTCGAGCGCGTCACCTTCGAAAGCGCCTCGCCTACTCCGACTTTTACTACCGTTCAGTACAGCTGACGGGCTCGCCCGAACCCCGTTGCAGTAATCACCGGGCGTAGGATCACTGTCGTGACTATCGCCCCAGAAGGACGTAAGCTGCTCCGTCTCGAGATCCGAAACGCGGAGACGCCCATCGAACGCAAACCCAACTGGATCAAGACCCGCGCAAAGATGGGCCCCGAGTACACGGAACTCAAGGGCCTGGTCAAGCGCGAAGGTTTGCACACCGTCTGCGAGGAAGCGGGCTGCCCCAACATCTACGAGTGCTGGGAAGACCGCGAAGCCACGTTCCTGATCGGCGGCGAGCAGTGCACACGCCGCTGCGACTTCTGCCAGATCGACACCGGCAAGCCCGAAGCCCTCGACCGCGACGAGCCCCGTCGCGTCGCGGAAAGCGTTCAGGCCATGGGGCTTCGGTACTCCACGATCACCGGCGTCGCCCGCGACGACCTCCCCGACGGAGGCGCCTGGCTCTACGCCGAGACCGTCCGCAAGATCCACGAACTCAACCCGGGCACCGGCGTCGAGAACCTGGTTCCGGACTTCAACGGCAAGCCGGAACTGCTCGACGAGGTCTTCGCCTCACGCCCCGAGGTACTCGCACACAACCTCGAGACCGTCCCCCGCATCTTCAAGCGGATCCGTCCGGCATTCCGGTACCAGCGAAGCCTCGACGTCATCACCGCAGCACGCGACTACGGACTGGTCACCAAGTCCAACCTGATCCTCGGTATGGGCGAAACCCCTGAAGAGGTCACCGAGGCGATGGCAGATCTGCACGCCGCCGGTTGCGACATCCTCACCATCACCCAGTACCTGCGACCCTCGCCCCGGCACCACCCCGTCGAGCGGTGGGTCAAGCCCGAGGAGTTCGTCGCACACTCCAAGGCTGCAGAAGAGATGGGCTTCGCCGGCGTCATGGCCGGTCCGTTGGTTCGCTCGTCGTACCGCGCCGGCCGCCTGTATGCGCAGGCCATGGCACATCACGGCCGTGAACTTCCCGAGGCGCAGCGTCACCTGACCGAGGGCGGAGACGCTTCCCAGGAAGCCAGCTCACTCATGGCGCGCCTGAATCGCTGATCCACTTTTTGCTGTGCGCCTTTATTAACCGCGGGCGGTTAGTAAAGGCGCACAGCAATGGACGTATCCTGGGTACATGGCGAACGGCAGCAAATCCGGTAAGGGCAAACCCACCAAAGAGGCAAAGGCTGCAGCGAAGGCTGCCCGCAAGCAGGCTTCCAAGGAACGTAGAACTCAGCTCTGGCAGGCATTCCAGATGCAGCGCAAGGACGACAAGCTCCTCCTGCCGCTGATGATCGGCACCCTCGTCGGTGCTGCTCTGGTCTTCTTCCTGGTCGGTCTCATCTGGGGCCTTCAGTGGTTCCTGCTGCCGATCGGCATCGTTCTCGGTCTCCTCGGCGCCTTCATCATCTTCGGTCGCCGCGTCCAGAAATCGGTGTACAAGAAGGCTGAAGGCCAGGCCGGTGCCGCTGCGTGGGCGCTCGACAACATGCAGGGCGCGTGGCGCGTCACGAATGCCGTCGCCGGCACCACCCAGCTCGATGCCGTTCACCGCGTCGTCGGACGGCCGGGTGTCATCCTCGTCGCCGAGGGTTCGCCGCAACGCGTCAAGGGCCTCCTCGCGCAGGAGAAGAAGAAGACTGCCCGCCTCATCGGCGACACCCCGATCTACGACATCATCATCGGCAACGACGAGGGCCAGGTTCCGCTCTCGCAGCTCCAGCGCTACTTGAACAAGTTGCCCCGCAACATCGACACCAAGCGCATGGACAACATCGAAGGTCGCCTCGCTGCGCTCAGCGCACGCGGCGGCGGAGCAGCGCTTCCCAAGGGCCCGATGCCCGGAGGCGCGAAGATGAAGGGAATGCAGCGAACCATTCGTCGTCGCTGACACTCCCCCCACAGCAAAACGAAAGACCCGGGCCCATACGGACCCGGGTCTTTCTTCGTTCGAGAAGTTTGTGTCAGCGCGACTTCACGAGCAAAGTGCCGGTCGCGCGGTCCTGCATACCGCGACCGTCGATGTCGGTGATGGTCGCGGGAATGACGAACACCAGCAGCGCCTGACGCCCCAACGCGCGCACGAAGCCCACACGGATCGGGCCTTCGATTCGCGCAACCTGAAGTCCGAGGACGAACTGCCCCGGGGTGAAGTTGAACAGCGCCACGGTGACGACACCGACGGCGAACCACACCATCAGTGTGACAGTCGAGGTCATACCGTCGAAGAAGTCTCCGGTGATGAGCGAGGCCACTCCCACGGCCATGACCCAATCCACCAACAGTGCGGCGATACGACGGCCCGAACCGACCAGCGAACCCGGCCCCTCCTGAGGGAAACCGAGGAACTCGCCACGGTACGACTGCTCACGGCCGTCCGTGCTCTTCGGCAAAGCTGCTTGCGGCCCAGAGAGCCAAGTTCCGGTGATACGTGCCATGCTGTCCAGGATAGGCGTCGCAGCACCGTAGTCCAGATTTGCCGGGTTTTAACTGTGTGGCCGGTCACATGGACTTCGGAAATCCCCAGGATGCTGCGACGCGTAACACTGCCGAAACAAAGGGTTGACGAGCGGGCAACACCAGCTCCCTACCGTCTGCCTCGACGGATTCAACCGACATCACTTGGCTGAAGCGACTTAAGGAGCACAAGCGTGGCGTTCACCACGGCCGAAGAGGTCATCAAGTACATCGCGGACGAGAACATCGAGTACGTCGACATTCGGTTCAGCGACCTGCCCGGCGTCCAGCAGCACTTCTCGATCCCGGCGTCTGCTTTCAACCAGGACGTGTTCGAGGACGGCCTCGCATTCGACGGATCTTCGGTCCGCGGATTCCAGTCGATCCACGAGTCCGACATGATGTTGCTTCCCGACGTCACCACGGCGCAGATCGACCCCTTCCGCAAGGCGAAGACCCTCAACATCAACTTCTTCGTGCACGACCCGTTCACCCGTGAGTCCTACAGCCGCGACCCGCGCAACGTTGCCCGCAAGGCCGAGGAGTACTTGGTCAGCACCGGCATCGCGGACACCGCATTCTTCGGCGCCGAGGCCGAGTTCTACATCTTCGACTCGGTTCGCTACGACTCCGGCATGAACTCCGCTTTCTACGAGCTGGATTCCATCTCCGGTTCCTGGAACACCGGCGCAGAGACCAACGCCGACGGCTCCCCGAACCTCGGCTACAAGGTTCGCGCCAAGGGCGGCTACTTCCCCGTCGCTCCGTACGACCACTACGTGGACCTGCGCGACGAAATCTCCACCAACCTGACCAACGCGGGCTTCGAGCTCGAGCGCGGCCACCACGAGGTCGGCACCGGCGGACAGCAGGAGATCAACTACAAGTTCAACACGCTGCTCGCAGCTGCTGACGACCTGCAGCTGTTCAAGTACATCGTCAAGAACACCTGCTGGCAGCACGGCAAGTCCGCGACCTTCATGCCGAAGCCGCTCTTCGGTGACAACGGCTCGGGCATGCACGTCCACCAGTCCCTGTGGAAGGACGGCAAGCCCCTCTTCCACGACGAGTCCGGCTACGCGGGCCTCTCGGACATGGCTCGCCACTACATCGGCGGCATCCTGCACCACGCTCCGTCGCTGTTGGCCTTCACCAACCCGACGATCAACTCGTACCACCGTCTGGTGCCGGGCTACGAAGCCCCCATCAACCTCGTGTACAGCCAGCGCAACCGCTCGGCAGCTGTCCGTATCCCGATCACGGGCAACAACCCGAAAGCAAAGCGTCTCGAGTTCCGCGCACCCGACTCCTCGGGTAACCCGTACCTCAACTTCGCTGCACAGATGATGGCCGGCCTGGACGGCATCAAGAACAAGATCGAGCCGATGGCTCCGGTCGACAAGGACCTCTACGAGCTTCCCCCGGAGGAGGCTCGCAACATCCCGCAGGCTCCGACCAGCCTCGAGACGGTCATCAACCGCCTCGAAGCCGATCACGAGTACCTGACCGAGGGTGGCGTCTTCACCACCGACCTGATCGAGACCTGGATCTCGCTCAAGCGCGAGCAGGAAATCGCTCCGGTCAACCTGCGTCCGCACCCGTACGAGTTCGAGCTCTACTACGACGTGTGATCCGCATCCTGACGTAAGTCAGACCTGCGAGTACCGAGTCCACCCGTCCCGCTTCTGCGGGGCGGGTGGACTTGTTTCGGTCCGAGGGAAACCCCTCGGACAGATGATGACCGGCCTTCATACCGGACGCGGTCGAATCGCGGATCAGCCGCGAGCACGTTCGCCGATGGCCGCATTGTTGACGATATGGGCGATTCGACCTGCCCGTGTTGCGTCTCGAGCGGCACAGACTATCCACCACAGCATCTGTTTGCGGGCGCTGGGCGGAAAACTGTCCCAGTTGCTTCGAGCTTGCGGGTCCAGGTCCAGCGCCGCCTGCAAGTCAGATGGTTCCTCGAGGTCTTCGACTTGGTCGAGAATCGTCCACCAACCAGTGGATTTCGCGGCAGCAATTGCACCGCGACCAGCAGCGGTCATAAGGCCACGCGCTTCCATATCAGCTGCGCGTTCGCGGTTGAGACGGGTCCAGGAACTCTTGCGTCTACGAGGCGTGAACAGTTGCAAATTGCGCTCTTCGTCGAGGATGGTGTTGGTGGAATCGATCCAACCAAAGCAGATGGCTTCCTCAACGGCCTGAGGGTAGGGGCAGCGTGGTCGGCTGGTGGTGGTGCGCCAGGAGCACAACCACACACCTCGGCCTGACGTGTGATTGTCCGTCAACCAAGTTCGCCACTGTTCCCGAGTCTCGGCGTGGATGATCGGGTAGTCGAACTTCCACGTCGGGGGGTGGATGGAAGCCGGCGATGATTTCGAATTGGTCACTTACTCTCCAAGCTCACAGGGGAACGGATACGTGTCTCGATAGACGAGGGGCCTGCGCGGGGAACACGTCCCCGCGGCAACCTGGACATGAATGGTTCTGTCGCACAATCCTCTTCTGACTGTCATGGTGGCGAGACCCTGAGGTGAAGGGCGAGCCGACTGACGGTGTCGGCAAGCTCGGTTGGTTCGATGACGACCACTGGGGCGGTGAGCGCAATGCGCGCAACCGTCATGGCGAGCCTGCCGAGATCTTCGCTGCGGATCTCGACAAGGCAGCGGTCCGCTGCCACCTCGATCGGTGTGTGGTCAATCCATCTGAGTACGCCGTCGAGGTCGGCGAACGTGGCTTCGATGGCGAGTTTTGCATCGTGGTGACGGGGTGGCGAGCCGACTGATCTCGCGACGAAGGCTGCCGCGTCACCGCCCGGGATCTCGCGTGGCGTGAAATGACTGCCTGCCGGCCAGGGCTCCGAGAGCCGGTCCAGTCGAAATGTTCGCCAATCCGCACGATGGTGGTCCCATGCTACGAGGTACCAACGACGTCCCGCCGTGACAAGGCGGTGCGGCTCGACGAGCCGTCTGCTGCTCTCGCCGTCACCTCGCCGGTAGTCGAAACGAACGTGCTCGTGGTCGCGACATGCCGCAGCGAGCACACTGAGTGCTTCGGGGTCGACGATGTCGTCATCTGCCCGCCGCATGGAACTGACGCTCGAATGCAGTGCCGACACACGTCGGCGTAGTCGATGGGGCAGGAGTGCTTCGATCTTGGTCAGCGCGCGCAGCGATGTTTCTTCGATGCCTCCGATGGCGGCCTCGGCGGCGTAGCGCAGTCCGACGGCTACCGCCACGGACTCGTCATCGTCGAGGATCAGGGGCGGCACGTGTGCCCCCGTTGCAAGTCGGTAGCCCCCGTACTTTCCGGACGTGGAATCGACCGGATAACCGAGGTCGCGTAGGCGATCGATGTCGCGGCGCACCGTCCGCTGCGTGACATCGAGTCGTGCGGCAAGTTCGGCACAGTGCCAGAAGCGATGGGTCTGAAGGAGCGAGAGCAATTGCAGTGCTCGGCCTGTGGGATCGTTCCGCATTTCTTCAGATTGCCAGCGATCTAGGACTTTATGTGTCCACGATGCTCCCTAACGTCGGAGCAACCGGTCGATCCAGACACGAGATCGGTACTCAACTCAAAGGAGCATCCGTGAATCCATCCGACTTCCCCAGGCCCGTCCTCATCCAAGTCAACGGCGTGGAACTCGAAGTCTTCGAGGCAGGGCGACACAATGCCGGGAAACCCATCGTGTTGTGTCACGGATGGCCAGAGCACGCCTATTCCTGGCGATACCAGGTGCCCGCCCTTGTCGAGGCGGGCTACCACGTCATCGTCCCCAACCAACGCGGCTACGGCAATTCATCACGTCCGACCGAAGTGACGGACTATGACATTGAACATTTGGCGGGTGATCTCATCGCACTTCTCGATCACTACGGCTACGAAGATGCCACCTTTGTCGGTCACGATTGGGGTGCCTTTGTCGTGTGGGGCCTGACCCTGTTGCACCCGGACCGGGTAAACAAAGTGATCAACCTGAGCCTGCCCTACCAGGATCGCGGAGAGCAGCCCTGGATTGAGTTCATGGAAGCCGTGCTCGGCGGTGATTTCTACTTCGTCCATTTCAATCGACAGCCGGGCGTCGCGGACGCGGTGTTCGAAGACAACACCTTCCGGTTCCTCCGCAACCTGTACCGGAAGAACGAACCCCTCAGGGAGCCTCAGCCGGGTATGGCACTGATCGATCTCGCCAGAGCAGAGACACCACTCGGTGAGCCTCTGATGAGCGATAGCGAATTGGCCGTTTTCGTCTCCGCCTTCGAATCGACAGGATTCACGGGCAGTGTGAACTGGTACAGGAACCTTGACCGCAACTGGCATTTGCTGGCGGAGGTGGACCCGATTATCCAACAGCCCGCACTTATGATCTACGGCGACCGTGACGCGATCGCGAGAGCTGAGAACCTGACAGAGTTCGTGCCCAATGTGGAAGTAGTCAATCTCGACTGCGGTCACTGGATCCAGCAAGAAAGACCCGAAGAGACCAACCAAGCGATCTTGAACTGGCTGGAGCGGCAGGATGCCACATAGTTTCAAGGCTAGGTGCGGGTCTCAGTGAAAATGTCAGTCTCATTCAAGTCCGATAGGGCGTGATCCGGACCCACCTTGTGTGTGTATCAAGCGGATTGCTGAGCTCGGATGTGGACGAGTCGGTAAGAGTCGGTGGCGGTTTCGATGATGTTGCCGCCGCAAGGTGAGCCGATCCACGATGGCGGCGCAAGGTCGTGGGTCGGTGAACGTTGTCGTCCAGCCGGAGAACGACGCGTTGGAGGCGATGGCGACGGAGTTCTTTTCCTCCCGTTCGGTCAACACCTGAAAAAGCAGCTCGGCGCCTCGTTTGTCGAGTTCCATGTAACCGAGTTCGTCGATGCCGAGCAGATCCACTCGGCCGTAGCGGGCGGTCCCGACCACCCACTGCCAGTTGGCCCAGGCCCAACCAGTTCCGGCATGGCCTGGATGGACGTTGTCGCCTGCTGCATCGACAAGAGCCTCTCGCCACATTTTCAAATCGCCTCTGATCCAACAAGTTAACGGGTTCCGGAAACGCGTCTACCTCTCCGGCTCCACTTTCGAGAATCAACGAGAGCGTCGGAAAACAAGCCATGCACTCAACCCGGCGATGGGCACAAGCCAAATCCCGAAAAAGAAGGCGACTGCTCGCCACACACCAATTCGCCGGGACACGGAAACCACATCGGCCGTTCCGACAAGGCACACGGAAATCCATATCAAGGCGAGAGTGAATCCGCCGACGTACAGAAGAACGAACGCCCCAAATCCGTCCATACAGTCCATTCCACTGTCGGCGCAGTCCTGAAGCCCCGCCGCACCGAGTAGAGAAATGTTCACAGTGGCGATGCTACGGACCAGGGCGTCCCGAACTTCCGAACGACCCGGCGGATTCGGCGATGCGAACGCCGGTCAGCCCGTACAAAGTAGAAGCCCCACCCCCGTGGGGAGGGCGGGGCTTCATTCGATCCGGCGCTCACGCACAGTGGGAGGGTGGTGGACATGCCGGACCGACGACACGGCAGGGAGTCAAGCTGCCGCGCCCAAGCGCTGACCTGAAGGAATGCGCCTGAGATTGTGGTTACGAGAACCATCAAACCAGACAAACTGGACGCATGTTCAGGAATCGAAAGATTCGACCCCGCACGTCAGAAAGATCTCACTGCACCCGATAGGTTTCGCTACGGCCAGGATCAACCAACCGCCGCATGATCTCGTACGCACGGTCCGGATCCGTGTACGGCGGAATCATCATCAGAACGAGTTGACGACCATAGATGTCGTCGAGATACATCAAATCGTGAGGCTGGCCAGGGTACGGACCCCGCACTTCCAGTCCGTCGACCTCGTCGATACGACGCTGCGCGCTGCTGATCGTGTTCCAGTCGAACGCAACCCGCGCGATCGGCCCCAACCTCAGCGAAAGTGCGGATATCAGATCGTGAAGCTCCGCCGTGACGTTGGTGGTCCATGGGAACCACGCGCCGTCTACCGATGCCTTGACGGCGCCTTGACCACGAAGCAGGAACCGCGGAGTCCGCGTCGGCGACGGGAAAGGTTGCCCGACATGGCGCTGCGGCGCTTCCATTGCATAGTCGAGAGTGCTGATGTGCGCCATGACGAGGCTCCTTAACGGAGGATTCGTGGAACCGTCAGGCAGAGGCGCCCGGTCGTGGGTTCCATACTTTCAGGCTACTCCGCTGCGCAATCCCGACTACGCATCGACGGAAATGATCACGCCGTTGTCGCCGTACGGGAACGGACCATTACCGATGTGACCGAGGGTGTTGAAGGATTTCGAAATAGGCACCATCACACCGTATTTCGCTTTCACTTTGCTGCGGATCTCGTCGAATTCAGGTCCGCCGCTCACCAAGTGAGCGGTCCCTGCAACCGGCGAAGAGCCGTCGGCAACCTTTCCGTGGTTGTTGCACGGCACGACGGTGACGCGTGGGTTGTTCCGCAGCCGCTTGGCCTTACCCGATTTCGAGGAAGTCCAGAACCCGATACGTCCGTCCGGCAATTGGCGTATGCCTCCACAAACTCCACGACCATGCACACGAATGAATTTTCTATGCCTCACGCGTTTCGAAACGGACAATTATCCGGACGAAGATGAACAACAGGTGCCGAGTGATGGAAATGTCGCGGAACCACCACGTCTCAGGTCGATTTGTGGCCCGCAGGTGTTGGAACATGACTTCTCGTGAATGCGGAACTCATCGTTCTCCTCGTCGTCGTCGTAACCGCTCTGGGGTTCGACTTCACCAACGGTTTTCATGACACTGGCAACGCTATGGCCACGTCGATTGCAACCGGCGCCCTCAAGCCCAAGGTGGCAGTCGCTCTGTCTGCTTCCTTGAACCTGGTCGGAGCTTTCCTCTCGGTAGAGGTTGCTGCCACCGTGGCCAAGGGCGTGGTGAACCTCGGAAATGTGGGTGGCCAAGCGCTGCTCACCATCGTCTTCGCCGGCCTTGTCGGCGGCATCATCTGGAACCTGGCAACGTGGTTGCTCGGCATCCCCTCGAGTTCCTCACACGCACTGTTCGGCGGCCTGATCGGCGCCGCCATCGCGTCCCTCGGAATGAGCGGTGTCGCCTGGAGCGGCGTGCTCAGCAAGGTTGTCATCCCCGCAGTTCTCGCTCCCGTCGTAGCCGGCTTGGTTGCAGCGGCCGGAACCTGGCTCATCTACCGCATCACCTCCAACGTCGGTGAGGAAACCAAGGACAAGGGTTTCCGACTCGGCCAGATCGGTTCGGCTTCACTCGTTTCCCTCGCCCACGGCACCAACGACGCTCAGAAGACAATGGGCGTCATCTTCCTCGCCTTGGTCGCCCATGGAACCATCTCCGCCGACGCGGACATGCCGTTCTGGGTCAAGCTCACCTGCGCACTCGCGATCGCTGCCGGAACCTACCTCGGCGGGTGGCGAGTCATCCGCACACTCGGCAAGGGCCTGGTCGAGATCGCCGCGCCGCAGGGCATGGCGGCCGAAGCATCTTCTGCTGCCATCATTCTCACCTCCAGCCACCTCGGTCTTCCACTCTCGACCACCCATGTGGCGACGGGTTCCATCATGGGAACCGGTCTGGGACGCAAGGGCGCCGAGGTTCGTTGGGGCGTCGCCGGACGTATGGCGGTCGCCTGGTTGATCACTCTCCCGTCCGCTGCGATCGTCGGCGCTCTGTGCTGGGGACTGGCCAACATCGTCGGCGGCCTGCCCGGTGTCCTGGTCGTCTTCGCTGTGCTCATCGCCCTGGCCGGTTGGATGTACCTGCGCTCCCGCAAGGAGCCCATCGATCCGAGCAATGTCAACGCCGAGTGGGACGGCGGCCTGGTGCCTGCAGAGGTCCCCGGTCCGGACGCCCGCGTCACCACCGACGTCAAAGCCTGAAAGAGGGAATCGACATGGATATCTTGAAAAACACCGTCGACTCGCTCTGGCAGGTCGTGCTTGTCGGCCTCCTGCTTGGCGCCGGACTTCCGGCGATCTTCGCAATCGGCCTGAAGTCCCTCGACGCCGGGCAACGTGGCAGTGGCGGCGGGAGCACTGCCGTCGCGGCTCGCAGTCCGTTGGCCGTGGCAGGCGCAGTGGTGTGCTTCGCGGTAGTGCTCATCGCAATCGTCACCGGAATCCTCTTCATCATGCAGGGCTTCCTCAGCCACACATTCGGCATCGAGATCTTCTGATCCCTTGCGCCCTCACGAGCGGAAAGACATCACCGTGACTGCACCGACTCCATCCCTTCCTCAGTCCATTCTGGAATGGCTTCGCGCCGGCTACCCCGAAGGCATACCGCCCAAGGACCGCATTCCGCTGGTCGCATTGCTACGACGCAAGCTCTCGGACGCGCAAATTCGAGACATTGCCATCGGCGCTGCACTCGCAGAACTGAGCGACGTCAACAGCGACCAGGTGATCTCTAGCGACGAGATCAGCGCTCAGATCGCCGATCTCACGAGCCAGACTCCCTCGGACGAGGACATCGCGCGCGTTGCCTCCGTCCTGGCCGCCGCCGGGTGGCCCCTCGCTGATCTCGACAACGACTGAAGCTCGATTCGTTGAGTCTTCCACCACTTCTGGCTTCGATACTCGGCTGGCTCCGTGCCGGGTATCCGAACGGCGTGCCGGAGCAGGACTACGTCCCTTTGATGGCCCTGCTCCGGCGACAGCTGTCCGACGACGAGATCGCCGTTCTTGCCGACGATCTCGTCGCCGACTTTCCGGTTCCAGTCGATCCGATCGACATCGGCGTCCTCATCACCAAGGTCACCGACGATATTCCGCACGAATCGGACGTCGCCCGGGTACGTGAACACCTGATTCGTGGAGGGTGGCAAATCGACGCGCAACCTCCGGTCGACGACGCATGACGGCACTACCTGAATCAGACCAGTTTGATAACGAAACAGTAACGGAGCCGTCGACGTCAATACAGACCACTTAGTGTCATCAGGAATTCCGTGCCTCGGGGGGCTCGGTCGGATTTCGGTGTGCAAGCACCTTTTGGGGCGGGAGTAATACATGCACGAGGCTCACACAGATTTGGCGAAGAACCCAGATATTTCGAACCCGGATATTTCGAGAAACCGCATTTCGAAACGAATCAAGCGTCGGATCCTCGGCCTCGCCGCGACAGCACTCGCACTCCCCCTGACCGCAGGCCTGATCAGCGGATCAGTAGCGACCGCAGCGCCCGCGCGCACCGCCCCGGCCGGTGGATACGAGGAAGTGTTCGTCGACTCCTCGATGGGGCCGATCAAGGTTCAGATCCAGTGGGCTTCGCGCGGCGGCAACGCGGCGCTCTATCTTCTCGACGGTCTACGAGCACGCGACGACCGAAACGCATGGAGTTTCGAGACCAACGCTCTCGAGCAGTATCGCGGCGACAACGTCACCCTGGTCATGCCGGTCGGCGGGCAGTCCAGCTTTTACTCGGACTGGTATGCGAACAGCAATTTGAATCGCCAGCCGGTCACGTACAAATGGGAAACCTTCCTCACCCAGGAACTTCCCGCATATCTGGAATCGCGCGGCGTCTCCCGAACCAACAACGGTGTGCTCGGATTGTCCATGGGTGGCAGCGCGGCACTGACGCTCGCCGCCTATCACCGCGATCAGTTCAAGTTCGCCGGATCGCTCTCGGGATACCTCAACATCTCAGCTCCCGGCATGCGTGAAGCAATCCGCGTGGCCATGGTCAGCGCAGGGTCCTTCAATGTCGATGCCATGTGGGGACCGCCATGGAACCCCGCTTGGCTCCGCAACGACCCCTTCGTGTTTGCACCCGAGCTGGCTGGGCTCTCTCTGTACATCTCCGCCGCGAGCGGCCTACCCGGGCAGTTCGATCAACCGCGTCGTCCCGTCGACTTCGTGAATACCGGTAGCGCCATCGGCCTCGAAGCCCTTGCCCTGATGAACTCACGGGCATTCCAGCTGCGCATGAACTCCCTGGGAATTCCGGCAACGTACAGCTTCCCGGCCAACGGCACTCACTCGTGGCCGTACTGGGGCGCGGAACTGTGGAAGGCCCGAGGCCAGATCCTCGACACCCTCAACGCTTGGTGAACTGACAACGACTCGATCACCGACAATCGCAGGCCCCGACCGAATTTCGGTCGGGGCCTGCGTCGTTCGAAATCAGAGCGCGGCAAAGAGATCCACGGTATTGCCATCGGGATCGAGAAGAACGGCGTAGCGCTGGCCCCACACGGCATCAAATGGCTCTTTGTGTCCGGGGAAGTCGGCTGTGATGCGCTGATACGCCTCGTCGACTGCAGCGGGTGTCCCGAAATCGAAGGCCAAAGCGACGGGGTGTCGACCTTCCCCGACAACGAAGTCAGGATCGAAGCTCGCGATGGTGGACAGCGCGTCCCAGGCCAGCCGAAGCCCACTGTCGAAAGTGAACTCCACGTGTGGAGCGTCAGCGGGTGTTTCCGGAATGTCGAGCCCGAGGGTTCGGTAGAACGCGAGGGAACGCGCGAGATCGTTGGTGACGATTCCGACGAGATCGAGTCTCGGAGAGACGGACACGGTATTTCTCCTGTTTCGGGTCGAGAAGTGCTCGGCGAGTGTGTGACGATGATCTGATGACCGGCACTGACACCCTCGCTCTTGACGGTAGTCGGACGGTAGCGTCGAGTCTTGAACAAAACGGCCACACCTATGTCGAGACTCGGATCACCGGTTCGGCCGGCCTCTTCAGTTGCGCGTGGAAAAGCACTACCGACCCCCATGCGCCCACAGAAGCAAAGCGGATTCTTCCCGATCTCTGCGCAGACTTCATCGTCGACAGCACCGGAAAGTCGTGGCTCGTCGGACCCGCAACCGGTGCCGATCTGGTTTCGGTCGCCGCCGGTACAACCATGTGGGGCATCCGGATCAATCCGCCGGCTCTGCGGAGCCTGCTCGGCACAGCGGCCGACGCGGTGCAGGATTCGAAGATCGCCTTCGACGACATCCTCACTTCCAGACAAGCGCGGGTACTTGCCGACGCCCTTAGCCACGAGGCAGTCGACGCTCACCTACTGGGCCAGTTGTGGCGCGGACTGGAACCCGACCACGGAATCGAGCGTGGTTACTCCGCGCTCATCTCCTCCCCTTCGACTCCGATACGAGAGATCGCCGCAGACCTCGGTGTTTCCGAACGTCATTTTCGACGCTCGATCACGTCGTCGATCGGGCTGTCCCCCAAAATGATTCAGAAAGTGCAACGTATCCAGGACGTGTTGACTCTCAGCCGCGATGCAAATCTCACGCTGTCGTCGCTGGCCGGTCGCGCCGGCTACGCCGACCAAGCCCACCTCGCACGCGATACGCGAGCGCTGACAGGCCTGACACCGACTCAGCTACTGCGCGAGCACCGATAACGATGAGCGAAGACCTGTTCTCCGCCCTCGATCACCTGGCTGCCACGTCAACTGTCGTGATCGATCGCCCCCGAGGGTCGGCACACCCGCGTTACCCCGCTGCGATTTATCCGCTCGATTACGGCTATCTCGACGGGACCGTCAGCGCGGACGGCGACGGGATCGATCTGTTCCGAGGCTCTGCCGTCGGCAACGGCGTTGTTGCCATGGCCGTTATTGCCGACATCGACAAGAAGGACGTGGAAGTCAAGATCCTTCTCGACTGCACTGCCGATGAAATCGGCACTGCCGCAGCATTTCTCCGCGACACTTTGGGTCTCGGTACCACTGTCTTGCGGCGCGAAGTCAGCTGAGTTCGTCGAATCGCGGAACAAGATGCTCCGCAACCCACTTCGCTTCCTCGATCAGCGGCCAACCTGCCAGGATCAGTGCAGTCAAACCGGTTCGGCCGCGAAGCGTGCGTACCGAGTCCGTGATCGAATCCGGATCGCCGACGTAGTACACCGCCGATGACCCGGTGCCGAAGATGTCGAGAGGCGACCACGCTGTGATACCCGCGTACAGCCCGTCACCGACGTACAACTCCTCCGGTTCCGGAAGTCGGCCGGAAGCAATCTTGTCCGCCCAGCCCTGCCGCTGTGCGTCGCGAGCGGTGAAAGTCTTGAGGTCTTGCTTCCCCTGAGTACGACGACGCACTGCGTTGTCCAAGACATGAGCGATCTGCTCGACGCCCGTCTTCTCGAACAACGAACGGAACCGGTCGTGCGCCTGCGCCTTGGTGGGGCGAACGATCACCCCGGTCAGCGCACCGAAGTCGGTGAACTCGCGCCCGGCTGCCTCCGCCGCCGCCCGTGCGGCAGAGAATTTGTCTTCGATGAACGAAGTCTCGCGCAACATCGCCAGATAGGTGTCGAGCACCTTGCCTGAATTCGCCAGGCCTGCAGGCGAATCACCGGTACCCCACAGCGGAACCTGATGCCCAGCGGGCGCATCGATACGCAGTGGTGTGTTGGGAAAGTTCGACTCCGTGCCTTCGGCGTAGATGCGGCGGAAGTCCGCCCAGTACTGCTCCCCCAACTCGTAACGCTCGTCGTGGGGCACGTTCATGTCGTACTTGGTCAGGATGTTTTCGCGTCCGTTGACCGAGTTGATCAACAGTCGGCCACCGCTGAAGGCGTCGAAAGTCAATGCCTTCTCCGCCAGCAGTCGCGCCGGCGTCATGTTCGCGTAGACGGCGACAAGGAACTTCATGCGCGTGGTGTGCGCTGCCGCCCACGTCGCCGAAATGAACGGATCGTTCGGCCAGGTGGCAACAAGCGCACCTTCGAATCCGCCGTCGTCGATGGTCTTCGCGAGCTCGATCTGCCTGGCCCCGTCTACGGGGAACAGCCCACCGGGGCTCCACGGGTAGTCCCCGTCGGCCTGGGTGAGATACCAAAATGTCTTGACGCCCATCAGTTCTGCACTCCAGCCGGCAGGTCGAACGATTCGATTCGGGCACGTGAGCGGATGGTGTCCGCATTCACGGTGTAGAGCGCGTCGAGGTACGCGACCGCGAAAGAACCAGGACCTGAGGCATTTTCCTCGGCGATCTCCGATGCCACGGCAACGTGCGTATGCGCGGCAACCAATCCGTCCAGCGCGGTCGGCGTAACGGCGAGGTAGGCAGCGACCAGGCCTCCCAGAGAGCAACCGGTACTGGTCACGCGCGGCAACAGAGCGCTGCCACCGGAGACTCGGATGCCCCGAACGTCGCCGCCACCATCGCGGCCGACGATGCAGTCGACCGGGCCTGATGCCGACACGGCATCCGCATGCTTCAGAAGTGACAGAGCGGCGGGCACTGCGTCGGCGGAGTCGGAGGCACTGTCGACGCCGCGGGTGTCACCGCCGAGTCCGGCCAGAGCGATGATCTCCGATGCGTTCCCGCGGATGGCGCTGGGGTGAAAGCGCAGCAGATCCACAGCGATACCGCTCCGCCAGGGTAGTCCGCCGACACCGACTGGATCCAAAACCCATGGCGTACCGGCAGTTCGGGCCGCTTCTGCTGCAATCAGGAAGGCTTCGGCTGTCCCGTCGTCCGGCGTTCCGAGGTTGACGAGCACTCCCCCGGCGACGGCAGCGAACCCACCCGCTTCATGAACGTTGTCGATGTGAGCGTTGCTTGCGCCGGCAGCGAGCAGAACATTGGTCAAGAAGTTCGCCGAAACGATGTTCGTCAGCGACTGGACGAGCGGTACCTGATCGCGGAGTGCGTCGATCGCCGACGCGACGGTTTCGACAGAGACAGTGTCAGACATGAGAATTCCTTCAGGACGGGAGGTATTTGGGGACTGCGGCGATTCAGGACCGCGGACATCGCACATCCGGATTCGCGCCACCGGGCTCACTGCCGACAACCATCGGCAAAACCGGATCTGCAGTCCATTCCTCTAACGAACCGTCGTAGACTTTGACGTCCGCGTAGCCGCTGCGGATCAGCGCAAGTGCGGTCAAACACGCCGAAACTCCGCCACCGCAATAGATCACGACAGGGCCGGTGGCGGTTGGTAGAACGTCGGCCGATTTCGACAAGACTTTCTCGACCGGAAGCATCCGGGAGTCGGAGTCGAGAAGACTCTTCGCGGACAGATTCACGCTTGACGGAATGTGTCCGCGTCGCGAGTATCGCGTCTTCTCGGTTCCCTCGTACTGCTCAGGCGCGAGAGCGCACACCAGCGTTCCGGCTTCGCCTCCGCTGGACAGCGACGCAACGCGAGGTAAATCGACCCACAGACCCAGATCCGTCACGCTCCAACGCGTCGACGCCGACGTGTGGGTTTCGTCGTCGCCGCTCGCGAGCGCGAAGCCGCGTCGAGTCCATTCGGCGAGGCCACCGTCGAGAACTCTTGCTTCGATGCCGGCGTTGCGAAACACCCACCAGAGCCGTGATGCCCAGGTGGTCGAACCCTGGTCGTAGATCACGATTGTCGCACCCGGTTCGATACCACTGGATTGGAGATCGGAAATCAACTGCTCAGTTGACGGGCGTGTGAAATGCAGCGCCGCTTCCCTTTCGGAAAAGACGTCCATGAGGTCGACGTGTCGGGAACCCGGGATGTGCGAGGAAACCCAGCCGTCGTACCCGGACTCCGGGCGATAGTCGCCGTCGAATCGCGCGGGAGGAAAATGAACCGTCGCGTCGAGCACAGCGACGCCTCCCTCACGCAGGATCGCGTCGAGTTCAGCAGCGCTCACCAGCGGCGACGCGGTCTCTCCAGCCACTTCGGACCCTCTCCCTCGGAAACGAACAAGCACGAACCTAAATGAGTACTAGCGTATACGCAAGTACTCACTCGTCGTCGATGGCATAATCGAACGCGCTCTACTTGCATGCACAGGAATGGGGACACATGGATCTCGACGCCGATACGAGCACCACCGATCTGCTGGTGCCGGAGGCTGCGCTCGGCCGGTCCGATCAGACCTCGCGGCAGTACCTGCGCCTGCGAGCCGACATCCTGGCAGGCAAGTTCCCCCAGGGAGCTCCGCTGCACGAGACTCAATTGTGCGAATCGTACGGCGCATCCCGCACCCCGATCCGGGAAGCACTCAACTGGCTCGCACACGACGGACTACTCGAACGAGCCGCTCGCGGTTTTCGTGTCCGTTCCGGCACACCCGAGGACGTCATCGAGATCTACGCGGCGCGGGTAGCCCTCGAATCGGAAGCGGCAGGCGCCGCGGCACTACGCCACAGCGATCTCGACCTTGCTCGCCTGGACGGATTACACGAGTTCTGCTGCACTGCAACCGAAGGCACCGAGGTGCGTTCCGGGAACTTCAAGTTTCACGAGGCCCTGTGGCAAGCCGCCCACAATTCCACGATCACCTCACTGCTGATCCGCCTCACCACCCAATTGCGAATCTACGACAGCGGCCCGCCGTCGAACTACGGCGAACCGGACCTGCTCAATTCGGAACATCAAGAGATCCTGAACGCCATCCGCGCCAGGGACGAATCGTCCGCGCGTGGCCACATGCGCAACCATCTCGAGCGCAGTCGCGACCAGCGGATAAGGATGTTCGCCAGCCGCTGACTCCAGACAGCCCAGAGTTCTGCACACCGACGCCTATGCCGCCGTCAGTCAGGCGGGGAGCGTGCCGATCTCGACGTCGTACACGCTCTCGGCCGGGCTCGACATCACTCGGTCCGCCATCTCCTGCTTGAGCACTGCCAGGCGTGACTCGTCTTCGGCTGTCCGGTCAGTCTTGCGGGAGAGAGTGATCAACTCGTCGACGACAAATCCCTCCCGAACAGTCAGCGTGGCGCTCGCGCCGCGATAGCCGACCCGAAAGACATACAGTGCGAGCGTATTTCCTCGTTCAGGCCGGGCCAGGGAACTGTCGACGGTGTACCGCTCTTCGGTCACTGCGCGCGTGACCAACTCGAACGCGTCGCGCACTCCTGGTCCGCCGTGTGCAGTGGTGACGACCAACTCGCGACGCTCGACAGAGCCTTCCCCGCCGAGCACACCGAGTGCGCGCTCGAGGACTTTGTAGGCATGCGCCACGCCTCCCGGTGCCTGCGGCCCGTGATAGTGCAGAGCATCTTCGTACGTGAAGTCGAGCGTCGTACCGTGATCGGTCACGATCAGGGAGTCGGTCATGGTGGGCATCCTTGCCGGTCAGTGCTGGCGGTCGATCGGATTGTTACGCGAGACGATGAGCGGATCGACCGGCGTGAAAGGAAATTGCGGCAGATCGCGTTCCGGAACACCGAACGAGGCCGAGAGAACTCCGCGCGAGAACGCGGAAGCCGTTGCACGGTAGCCTATGTCGCCCGGTGTCGGCTGGTCGAAGAAGATGAGGAAGTTGATGTCCTCGTCACCTAGAACCTCGATGTGATGGGGATAGGCACGCGGAACGAAATACACCTGACCGGGCTCCAGTAGGTAGGTGTCGAGCGAACCGTCCGGATCGAGGACCGTCATCCGCCCGTGACCACGATGCACGTATCCCATTTCGGCAGTGACGGGATGCCAGTGTGGCTCACGCATTCCACTCTCGCGAATAGTCAACGAGTACATCGAAAGATCCTCCAGCGCCGCCCAATACTGCTTGCGTGCCACTTTCGCCTGTCCGTACGGGTATGCGAGAGGCGCGATCTGGCCGTCGAGATCGAAGAGATGCGCGTTGGGAAAGCCGGCGGTATCGGGAACGACGGCGGCGCCGTCCCGCCGAACTATCTGGGACGCATCGGCCCTACCGAAGACGTCGAAGGCTGACGCGGCGAGGTCGTAGGTATTGCCGAGCACCGCGTTCGACATTGCGCTGACGCTACTCTGCAACGAAAAGTGCTGCGGGAGTGAATTACGCAGGGCAGCGATGATCTCCGCCTCCTCCTCTCCGACATTCTCGATGTGATAAATCGCGCCGGATTCGACGTGATACATCTGCCCCGTTCGCACCACAAAACTGGCGAACTCGTCGGCATTGCCCAACATCGAGACGAGCACGGTTCCGCTGGTGACGTAGGCGATCTGGTTCGCGTTGACGTTCCATTGTGGTTCGCGGATCGCGCCGGGGCCGAGAACAATTCGTTTGATCGACAGACCGGACAGGATCGGCAACGAACTCGTGTCGAGTTGCGAGATCGATCCGAGTTCGTTCTCGAAGACACTGGGACCATCGCGCAGCGAGGCAACGTGTGTGGACATGGCCTTTGATCCTTTCGACTCTTATCCTTCCGAATCGCTGACGTCAGTCCTCGATGAAGGCAAGAATGTCCCGGTCCAGGGTCTGCTGATACGAGCCGTAAATTCCGTGCGGTGCGCCCGGATATACCTTCAGCGTGCCCTTCTTCACCAGCTTGATCGCCTTCTCCGCCGCTGCGCCGATCGGCACGATCTGATCGTCGTCGCCCTGAGCGATGAGGAACGGAACGTCGATGGCTTCGAGATCGGAGGTCTGATCGGTCTCCGAGAATGCCTTGACGCAGTCGTAGGCCGCGGCGAGGTTGACCAACATCCCCTGTCGCCAGAAGTCGTCCTTCGCCCCTTGCGAGACGTCGGCCCCTTCGCGGTTCGCGCCGTAGAAGCTCTCGCTGAGATCCTTGTAGAACTGCGATCGATCTCGCAGAACTCCCTCACGAATGCCGTCGAACACCTCGATCGGTGTGCCTTCGGGGTTGCCGTCCGACTTGACCATGATCGGCGGAACGGCGCCGGCGGTGATCACCTTGTCCACGCGCCCCTTGCCGTGCTGCGCCGCGTAGCGGACCACTTCCCCGCCGCCGGTCGAATGGCCCACCACGATCAGGTCTTTCAGGTCGAGCGTGTCGATCAGCTCAGCCAGGTCCTTGGCATATGTATCCATGTCGTTGCCGGTGTACGTCTTCGACGAGCGACCGTGCCCTCGACGATCGTGCGCGATGGTCCGGTATCCGGCGTCGGCGAACAGCTTCATCTCGACCTGCCACGCGTCAGAACTCAGCGGCCACCCGTGGCTGAGGACGATCGGCCGGCCGACCCCGTGCTCGGTGTAGTAGATCTCGGTTCCGTCGGAAGTGGTGATGTAGGGCATGTTCTGCTCTTCTCTGTCGAGTCGTGGACTGAGGTCCGGACGCGGTGCCCGGTTTCCTCACTCTGCGAGTGCCCACTACGGGGGCAGTCGACTCATCGATCGACAGAAATCTGCATGGGGGCAGAAGACTCCGGCCCGACACTACGAAGTGTGGTGTCGGGCCGGACCCTTCAGGCAGAGGGGGAACGATCAGTAATCGTCCTCCGTGTAGACGATCATTCCGCGCAGGTTCTTTCCCTCGAGCATGTCGGCGTAACCCTCGTTGATCTCCTCGAGCTTGTAGGTCTTGGTCACCAACTCGTCGAGTTTGAGTGCGCCGCTTCGGTAGTGATCGAGCAACTTGGGAATCTGGGACCGTGGTCCTACCCCGCCGAAGATGGCTCCCTGCAAACGCTTCTGTAGAAGGGTCAGCTCGAAGAGGCTGAGCGTCACCTGCGAATCCGCGTAGTGCCCCATTCCGACGACCACGACCTGCCCGCCCTTGCCCGTCGCGCTGAGCGCGGGCTGAATGATGTCGCCGTGAATCTCGCCCACGGTGATCACGGTGACGTCGGCCATCTTGCCCCAGGTGATCTCGCCGATCACCGGTAGCGCTTCCTCGAGGGAGGCAAACGTGTGTGTGGCGCCGAATTCCTTTGCCTTGTCACGCTTGAACTCGACGGGATCGATCGCGATCACAAATCGTGCTCCGGCTGACGCCGCACCCTGCACCGAGTTGATTCCGACGCCGCCGACGCCGACGACCACCACCGTGTCACCGACCTTGGCTCCACCGATCGCGGTGGCCGATCCCCAACCGGTGGCAACACCGCAGCCGAGCAAGGCCGCCTTGTCGAGCGGGATGTCCTTCTCGATCTTGATCACCGACGCCTCGTTGACGGTCACGTACGGCGAAAATGTTCCGAGCAGGCACATCTGGATGACCGGCTCGTCGTTGAGGGTGACGCGGTACGTCTTGTCGGAGATCGCCTGCCCGGTCAACAGGCCGGCTCCCTCGTCGCAGATGTTCTGCAGACCCTTCGCGCAAGACGGACAACGTCCGCACGCCGGGATGAAGGCGAGAACCACGTGGTCGCCTTCTTCGACGCTCGCGACACCCGGGCCGACCTTCGTCACCACTCCGGCGCCTTCGTGCCCGCCCAAGGCCGGGTAGAAGGGCAGCGGGCTGGCGCCCGTACGCAAATGTTCGTCCGAATGGCACAGCCCCGATGCGGCGAGTCGGACCTGTACCTCACCCGAGACCGGGTCCCCCAGCTCGACCTCTTCGATCTCCCATGCCTGACCTGGCGCCTTGACTACCGCTGCCTTGACCTTCACCTGCACTCCTCGAAATTCTTCGTGATGCACGGACGACGAAAGAACGCGCCGGCATTTGTGTCGCCGATCACACTCCACCTACGAGTGTGCCTGAAACTACTCGAGAATACCGCCGGTCCGTGCGCCTTTTTGGTACTCGGCGTTACCGGAAACGCGCACGGCTAGTATCAACACAGTGGCCAAGGGAACTCGCAAGACAAGAACTCGCAGCGGTACTCCCGAGCGAGGCGAGTCCGGTCCCGTCGCCGGTACTTTTCCGATCGATACCGGGACGTGCGAACTTGTCCGCGACCAGTACTCCGACGACAGCTGGATCATCCAGATCAACGGAGTGCCCAGTTCCCACGTGAACGTCGCAGATCCGACGGTGCTCGATTTCGAGTACATGCGGTGGATCGCGCATCTGGTCGATTCCGAACGTGACAAGACCGAGCGTCTGCGGGTTCTGCATCTCGGCGGCGGAGCCTGCTCAATGGCCAGGTACTTCGCCGCCACCTACCCCGACGCGCGTCAGGTGGTTGTCGAAATCGACGGCGCCCTGGCCGAACTGGTGCGCGATTGGTTCGACCTACCGCGCGCACCGCTGCTGCGCATTCGTGTCGGTGAAGCCCGCGCCGTCACCGAAACTCTCACCGAGTCCACCCGAGACGTCGTGATTCGAGATGTCTTTGCCGGCAACACAACTCCGACTCCGCTGACAACAGCGCAATTCACCACCCACGTACGACGCGTGCTGGCACCGGGCGGTATCTACATCGTCAACTGCGGCGACACCCCGGATCTTCAGGGCGCGCGCAGTGAAGCCGCAACGATCGGTGCGCAGTTCGAACACATGGCGATCATCGCCGATCCCGCGATGCTCAAGGGCCGTCGCTACGGCAACATGATCATCGCGGGCAGCGACGTACCGATCGGCGGGCAACCCGCGCTCGCGCGCGAACTACTCGGCGGAGGCGTTCCCGCCCACGTTTGGCAGGACGCCGAAGTCCGCAAGTTCGCCGCGAACGCGCCGGTTCGGCAGGCCTGAGCGAAAACGCTACTCCCCGCCGAAGACCCTCTCCACCACAGCTTTTGCCCGTCGTGTGATGCGCAGGTAGTTGTCGAGGAATTCCCCTGCGTCGTCGCCGTATCCGGCAACCTGCGCCACCGCCGCGAGAACACGGCCCGGGCCGGGAAGCTGATCCGTCGGCTTGCCCCGCACAAGAACGAGGCAGTTGCGTGCCTTCGTCGCGGTGATCCAGGCGTCACGCAGCAGTTCGACGTCACCTTCACTGAGCAGTTCCGCGGCGCCGATGGCGTCGAGAGTCTCGAGCGTCGACGTGTTGTGCAGCGACTCGATCTTGTCGGCGTGGCGCAGCTGCAGCAATTGCACAGTCCACTCGATGTCGGCCAAGCCACCGCGACCCAGTTTGGTGTGCGTGGCCGGATCGGCTCCGCGCGGGAGCCTTTCGGAATCGACGCGCGCCTTGATGCGCCGGATCTCGCGCACCGCCGCGTCACTGACGCCGCCTTCGGGGTAGCGCGTCTTGTCGATCATGTGCAGGAACCGCAGTCCCAGTTCAGGATCACCGGCAACCGGGTGCGCACGAAGCAGCGCTTGAATCTCCCACGCCTGAGCCCACTTCGCGTAGTACGCGTCGTACGACTCGAGCGTGCGAACCATCGGTCCGTTACGACCTTCCGGACGCAATCCGGTGTCGACTTCGAGCGGAGGATCCGTGCTCGGTGCCCCGAGAAGCTTGCGCACCTTGTCGGCAATGCTGTTGGCCCACTTGACCGCAACGGTCTCGTCGACGCCCTCGCGGGGTTCGCACACGAACAGCACGTCCGCATCGGATCCATAGCCGAGTTCGCCGCCGCCGAGTCGGCCCATGCCGATGACGGAGAAACTGGCCGGCGCCTCGGTCCCGAGTTCGGTGACGCTGGCCTTGATCACCGCGGAGAGCGATGCATTGAGCACTGCGGCCCACACCGAGGACAGCGCCTTGCAGACGGCGGGAACATCGAGCATGCCGAGGATGTCGGCCGACGCGATGCGCGCAAGTTCGTGTCGCCGCAGCGAGCGGGCCGCGGCAACAGCACGATTGGGATCACTGTGTCGGCCGGAGGCGGTGAGTATTCCGCGAGCGACGTCCTCGGGCTTCGGCTCGACAAGGCGCGGTCCACTCGGCGAATCCGCGAACAAGCGAATCACGTCGGGAGCCTTGATGAGCAGGTCGGGTAGGTACGCCGACGAGCCCAGCACGGTCATCAGACGCTCGGCCACCGCAGCCTCGTCGCGGAGCAGGCGCAGGAACCACGTCTGGTCGACGAGCGCGTCCGAGAGCCTGCGGTAAGCGAGCAGACCTGCATCGGGATCCGGTGTGTCCGCGAGTGATTCGAGCAGAGTCGGCAACAGGAGCGCTTGAATGCGACCCTTGCGTGAAGCGCCACTCGTCAGTGCAGTCAGATGCCCGAGAGCATGCTCGGGTGCCGTGTAACCCAGAGCGGCCAACTGCCGAACCGCGGCTTCTGGCCCCAGGACCAGTGCTTCCTTGTCCATCCGCGCCACCGATTCGAGAAGCGGGCGGTAGAACAACTTGGCGTGCAGGCGGCGAATCCGATGCGAATTCCGCTTGATCTCGGCGCGCAGGACTCCCAGGGAATCCAGACGACCGTCTGGCCGCATGTGCGCGGCGCGGGCCAGCCAACGCAGCGCTTCCTCGTCGTCCGGCGGCGGCAGGGTGTGTGTGCGCTTGAGCTTCTGCAACTGCAGACGGTGCTCGAGCAGACGCAGGAATTCGTACGACGCAGTCAGGTTGGCGGCGTCGTCGCGGCCGACGTATCCACCCGCCGCCAATGCGGTCAGTGCATCGACCGTGCTCTGGACATGCAACGAACTGTCGGCGCGCCCGTGCACCAATTGCAGGAGTTGGACGGCAAATTCGACGTCGCGCAAACTTCCGCGGCCGAGTTTGAGTTCACGCTCACGCAGTTCGGGGGGAACCATTTCCTCGACGCGTCGACGCATGGCCTGGACTTCGGGGACGAAGTCCTCGCGCTCGGAGGCGATCCACACCATCGGGCTCATCGCCTCGGAGTACTGGCGACCGAGCTCCATGTCGCCGGTCATCGGACGAGCCTTGAGCAGTGCCTGGAACTCCCAGGTCTTGGCCCAGCGCTTGTAGTACGTGATGTGGGATTCGAGGGAGCGAACCAGTTCTCCGCGCTTGCCTTCGGGGCGCAGCGCAGCATCGACCTCGAAGAATGCGGAAGTACCGATACGCATCATCTCGCCGGCAACGCGGCTGGCCGTCGCATCGGCCGGTTCGGCGACGAACACGACGTCCACGTCGGAGACGTAGTTCAGCTCGCGCGCACCACATTTGCCCATGGCGATCACGGCGAGCCGGATCGGACAACTTCCCTCGGGGCACACCGTTGCGATAGCCACCGCCAGTGCGGCGGTCAGGGCAGCGTCCGCGAGATCGGAAAGCTGGTGACCCACAGTCTGATACGGCACTACTGGTTCGTTCTCGACGGTCGCCGCAAGATCAGCCGCAGCCAGCAGCATCAGCTGGTCCTTGTAGCTCTTACGCAGAGCAACAACAGCTTCCGGCCCGGTCAGGGTGGCGCGGTAGGTCAGCGAGCCTTCGGTAGCGCCCTCGTCGAGGGTGGCGCCCACGGCCTCGAGCAACGCTGCGGTGGCCTCGTCCTTGGTCGGCAGAGCGGTTCCGTCGAGCAGTTTCCAGCCGATCGGATCCGCGGCCAGGTGATCGCCGAAGGCCGACGACGCACCCACGAGCGCGAACAAGCGGCCTCGCAGGTTTTTGTCCTTGCGCAATGCCTGATCGAGTTCGCGCCACCCGTCGTCGAGCCCGTCCTTGATCCGCACAAGGGTGCGCAGAGCGAGGTCGGCATTCGCGGCACGCGAAAGCGACCACAAGAGTTCGATGCTCTCGGCGTCGACCCAACCGAGCTGACGCAACTCGTCGGCAGCGGTGGGCTCGACCAGCCCGAGTCGACCCGGTCCTGGAACTGCTGATCTCGCAGCGGGCGGTTTCACCGTCACAGACCGAGGTAGGTCTTGAGCTCGAACGGCGTCACGTGGCTGCGGTATTCCTCCCACTCACGACGCTTGTTGCGCAGGAAGAAATCGAAGACGTGTTCGCCGAGTGCTTCGGCCACCAGTTCCGACTTCTCCATCTCGCGCAGAGCGCTGTCCAAGTTGCTCGGCAGTTCCTTGTAGCCCATGGCGCGGCGCTCGGCGGAGGTCAACGACCACACGTCGTCTTCTGCCTCGGGCGGCAAGGTGTAGCCCTTCTCGATGCCGCGAAGACCGGCAGCAAGCAGGACCGCGAAAGTCAGGTACGGGTTGCAGGCCGAGTCTGGGCTTCGGATCTCGACGCGGCGCGAGGACGCCTTGTTGGGCGTGTACATCGGGACGCGAATGAGAGCCGATCGGTTGGACGGGCCCCACGACGCAGCAGTGGGTGCCTCTCCCCCGTGGACGAGTCGCTTGTACGAGTTGACCCACTGGTTCGTGACCGCACTGATCTCGTTGGCGTGCTCGAGGATGCCGGCGATGAACGCCTTGCCGGTCTCGGAGAGCTGCATCGGATCGTCAGGATTGTGGAAGGCGTTCGTGTCGCCCTCGAACAGGCTCATGTGGGTGTGCATCGCGGAGCCGGCCTGATCACTGAACGGCTTGGGCATGAAGCTCGCCCGGACGCCTTCACCGATCGCGACCTCCTTCACGACGTATCGGAACGTCATGACGTTGTCGGCCATCGAGAGCGCGTCGGCGTAGCGCAGATCGATCTCCTGCTGACCCGGCGCGGCCTCGTGGTGGCTGAACTCGACCGAGATGCCCATCGACTCGAGTGCGTCGATGGCGTGGCGGCGGAAATTCGGAGCCGAATCGTGCACGGCCTGGTCGAAGTATCCGCCCGAGTCGGCCGGGATCGGCGGAGTGCCGTCGATCGGGCCGTTCTCCAGAAGGAAGAACTCGATTTCCGGGTGGACGTAGCAGCTGAAGCCCAAGTCGCTGGCCTTGCTCAACTGGCGACGCAGTACGTGGCGCGGATCGGCCCACGACGGCGAACCGTCGGGCATCGTGATGTCGCAGAACATGCGCGCGGAATGTTGCGCACCGTCCTTGTGGGCCCACGGCAGGATCTGGAATGTCGAGGCGTCGGGCCGAGCGACGGTGTCGGCTTCGGAGACTCGTGAGAATCCCTCGATGGCGGAACCGTCGAATCCGATTCCCTCCTCGAAGGCGCCTTCGAGTTCGGCGGGGGCGATCGCCACCGATTTGAGGTACCCGAGAACATCGGTGAACCACAAGCGGACAAACCGAATGTCGCGCTCTTCCAGGGTACGAAGCACGAATTCTTTTTGGCGATCCATGCACGCGAGACTAAGCAAGCCACGTTAAATCTGTGTTACATCAGTGGTCCCGGTTAACAGAGTGATTGGTCACCATCGAATAGGCGCAGCGTACGGCGTCGCGCCGGTTAACATGTCAGACCCTCTTCCGGTGCCTTCAAGTAAACGAAGTAGTCGACGACGGCATCGTCGACGCAGGAGTTTCCGTCCAGAACCACCGTGTGTTGGGTTCCGTCGAACGTGATCAGGGCAGCGCCCAACTGCTTGGCGAGATCCACTCCGGCCTGATACGGCGTTGCCGGATCCTGCGTCGTGGAGACGACGACCAACTGAGGCAGGCCGGCATCGGCGAGCGCCTGGGGGTCGAGCGCGTGGGGGCTGCCGGTAGCCGGAACGGGCCAGAACGCGCACAGGTCGAGCGGCGCTTGACCCGTCCCGCGGCCGTCGTCGAGGAACGGCGCCGCCTCGCGGTACCGAGTGTCGGATTCGCCGGCCTCGGCGCGGTCGGTGGTTGCCGGATCGTCCACGCAGCGAATGGCGTTGAACGCGTCGTTGATGTTGGAGTAGCTGCCGTCGTCCTCACGGCCTTCGTACATGTCGGCGAGATTGAGCAGCGAGTCGCCGCGTCCGTCGGCCAGACTCGACAGACCCCCACGCAGCGGCGTCCACAACTGTGGCGAATACAGAGCCTGCTGCACGCCCGTGATCGCGTCTGAATAACTCAGCCCGCGCGGATCGGTGGTCTGTGCCGGCTTCTCGATCAACGGATCGACGAGTGCCTGAAAGCGTGCCTGCGCCTGCGCCGGATCATCACCCAGCGGGCAATCCGTTCGCGAGACACAGTCGGCGACAAAGGCGTCGAACGCGCCTTGGAAGCCCTGCCCCTGCAAGACCACTTCGTCGACCGGATCCTGCTCGGGGTCGAGCGCGCCGTCGAGGACCATCGCTCGGACGTTCTGCGGAAAGGTTTCCGCGTACGTGGATCCGAGCCGGGTCCCGTACGAGAACCCGAGGTAGTTCATCTTCGGATCGCCGAGAACGCCCCGAATGACGTCCATATCTCGCACCACCTCGTAGGTACCGACATGAGCGAGGAACTCCGTACCGGTCCGCTCAGCGCACTTGGCGGCGTAGTCCTTGCTGTCCGCCTCGGCGAGAGCGATGCCCTCCGGTGTCATGTCGACGTTGACCTCCGCACGCTCCGCGTCGGTCTCCTCCGGCGTCAAACACCGTACCTGCGGGGTCGATGCCCCGATCCCCCGCGGATCGAAGCCGATCATGTCGAAACGTTCCTGCAGTTCGGTGCCCGAACCCGATGTCGCCATCGACAGCCCGGACCCACCCGGCCCGCCGGGGTTCAGCAACAGTGAGCCGATGCGGTCGCCGGTTGCCTTCGAACGCGAGATCACCACCTTCGCGGTGTCGCCGTTCGGATTCGCGTAGTCGACGGGAACGCTCACCTCGGCGCAGTCGACCCCACGCCCCAGCGGCGCAGTTCCTTCTTCGACAAATTGGTCGCACGAACCCCAGTCGAGCGTCTGCTCGTAGAATTTCTCGAGGCCGGACGGCACCGCGGACGCGGCAGAACCAGCAGGTTCCACTGATTCGGGCGTGCCTTCCGAACTGGTGCAACCGACAACCAACACGAGCACTGCTGCGCTTCCGGCGAGGGCACCGGAGAGGCGAACGAACTTCGACATGCCATTGATGGTGCCAGGAAACCTCGGTAGCCAGCGGTTCGCCTCGGTTCGGCACCTAACTGACAGGCACGCGGTGATGTGACCCATTGCACCCCGTCAACTATTCGTGTCGGCGATGTCCGGTGGCAGACTGAACACGTCATCACCCACACCCGGGGACCCGAAGGCGATCAACGCTCAGGGCCTCGAGGCCAGAAAGGGACAACGATGTCCGAAACACCTCTCTATGGTTCTGTACCCACTGCAAGCTCTACCGATGCACCGAAGCGTAAGACGCGCATTCACCACCTCGCCGAGATGAAGCAGAACGGCGAACGCTGGTCGATGCTCACCGCTTACGACTACTCCACGGCACGCATCTTCGAAGACGCAGGCATCCCGGTGCTGCTCGTCGGCGACTCTGCCGCCAACGTCGTCTACGGCTACGACACCACCGTGCCGATCACCGTCGACGAACTGCTCCCGCTCGTGCGTGGCGTGGTTCGCGGCGCCCCGCACGCACTCGTCGTCGCAGACCTCCCCTTCGGCACCTACGAGGGTTCCGCCGAGCAGGCCCTTGCGACTGCGACACGGTTCATGAAGGAAGGCCTCGCGCACGCCGTCAAACTCGAGGGCGGCGAGCGGATGAGCAAGCAGATCGCGGCTATCACCTCGGCCGGCATCCCCGTCATGGCTCACGTCGGATTCACCCCGCAGAGCGTGAACTCGCTCGGCGGATTCCGCGTCCAGGGTCGCGGCGACGCGGCCGAGCAGCTTGTGGCGGACGCCATTGCAGTCCAGGAAGCCGGGGCGTTCTCCGTCGTCATGGAAATGGTTCCGGCCGAGATTGCGGGCCAGGTCAGCCGCAAACTCACCATCCCCACCGTCGGCATCGGGGCCGGTTCCGAATGCGACGCTCAGGTACTCGTCTGGCAGGACATGGCGGGTTACACGAGCGGTAAGACAGCCAAGTTCGTCAAGCGTTTCGGTAACGTCGGTGACGAACTGCGTTCCGCAGCCGCCGCCTATGCATCAGAAGTTCGCACTGGCGCTTTCCCGGCCGCAGAACACAGTTTCTGATCCGAGACCGGCGAACGCCGCCTGTCTCTCAACCAGCCAGGGGTGCGTTCAATGATCGGTAACCGTCGAAGTTCTACTGCCGCAGCTGTAGTCGGCGCGGCAGCTCTCGTCACGGTGCTGAGCGGATGCGCGGGAGGGTCCACCAACTCTCCCGCGCCCAGCAGCACTACGCCCGCGAGTTCCACCAAGACGGCGCCGGCAACAACCTCCGCGTCCGGTTCGACGTTCACCGACGCTCAGGTCCAGCAGTTGTGCTCGGATATGGAAGGGCAGCTGCAGAACTGGCGGACCGTCACCCCGACGCTCGGCAAGGGCGGACTGAACACGATCGTCATCACGTGGGCGACGCAGAACGGCATCAACCTGCTCGATCTCGCCCAGAACCGCGAAAGCATCGACGCGGCAACCTCTGCCGCGTGCCCCGACGTCCGGGGCGGCGCGATTTCCGCACTCGAGATCCCCGATCTCGCCTCCGGACTGGTGGGCTTCTGATGAGCGAAACGTCAGCACAGCAGTCGGCTCTGCGGAGTCTCTATCCCCCGATCGAACCCTTTGTCACCGGCTTCCTCGACGTCGGTGACGGCCAAAGCATGTACTGGGAAGTCAGCGGAAATCCGGACGGCAAGCCGGTGGTGTTCCTGCACGGTGGCCCCGGTGGCGGTGCACAACCGGCGGTACGCCAGTTCTTCGATCCGGCCGCATACCGCATCGTTCTACTCGACCAGCGCGGCTGCGGGCGATCCACCCCGCACGTTGCCGACGGCGCCGACCTGTCGGTGAACACCACGGACAAGCTGCTGGCCGACATCGAAGCCCTGCGCGAACATCTCTCGATCGACAAGTGGATGGTATTCGGGGGGTCCTGGGGTTCCACGCTTTCCATCGCCTACGCCGAAACGTTTCCCACGCGCGTCACGGAACTGGTTCTGCGCGGGATCTTTCTCCTGCGTCGTAGCGAGATCGACTGGTACTACAACGGCGGCGCGGGAAACATCTTTCCGGAGCGCTGGGACAAATTCCTCGAACCGGTACCCGAGGCGCAGCGCGGCGAAGACCTCGTCGCGGTCTATCACCAACTGCTCCATTCCGAAGACCCCGACGTCGCGGCCCGGGCAGCAATCGCCTGGTCGGCTTGGGAAGGATCGACGAGCTACCTGTACCCCCAGGCGGACAAGATCGAACAGAACTCCGAGACCAGGTTCGCCTTGGCCTTCGCTCGTATCGAGAACCACTACTTCGTCAACGGCGGATTCTTCGACGAGGGTCAGCTCCTACGCAAAAGCTCCGCCCTGCACGGCATTCCGGGGACGATCGTCCAGGGCCGCTACGACGTCGTCTGCCCCGCCACCAGCGCCTGGGCGCTGCACAAGGCGTGGCCCGAATCCAAGCTCGTGATCGTCGACGACGCGGGACACTCCGCGATGGAGCCCGGCATCGCACATCACTTGGTGGAAGCCACCGATTCGTACCGGTAGCGCCCTACGCCGGGAACGTGAATTCCACCGTCCGTTTGACCGTGTCGACGGCGGTGAGTCGCACCTTTGCGCGCTCACCGTCATCGGGCGTTCCGACACATTTCGCAATCACTGCGACCGACGGGACAAACACTTCCGCCGAGCGCTTTCCGTCCTTGGCGCGCATCACCACCGCGTCGAAGACCTCGCCGACCCGGCCGTCGAGCAGCGTGGACTCGGTGAGATCGATGCACGCGCGGTCGACCTTGTTCGCCAGTGAGTCGGACCCACTCATGATGTCGGGCAACTCGGGAAGGGCGGTGCGCACCCATTCCGGTACCGGCGTACCAGCTGTGATCGCCAGACACACCTCGGTGCTGAAGCGATCGGACAGCCGGCGCAGTGGAGCCGTCACATGAGCGTAGGGCGCTCCGATCCCCGCATGCACCGTCAACTCCGGTAGCTGGCCGTCGAAGGCCGCGTAGTCTGCGCCGCGCAGCAACGACGGCGCAACCGACATCAGCGCCATCGTCGACGGCTCGTTGGAATCGAGTCCGGCAAGAATCTGCCCGACGCTTCGACCCTCCGGCCACGTGATACCCAGCGCCACTGCAGTTCTCCGCAGGGTGCGAACCGCGGACTCCTCGGCCGGCGGCAGCGTGCGAAGCAGCCCGATACCTGCGTCGATCATCATGCGGCCGGCACACATCCCGGTCAGCAGCGACACTTCTGCGTTCCAGTCGTCCGCTTCGGTGCGTGGCTCGAGCTCGATCCGCCAGCGAGCCGAGGACTCGTCCTCTGGCTGATCCCGAACCACTGACTGCTCGGGCAGTTTCAGCTCGATGGCGCCCCTGGCAACCGCCGAGGCACTGCGCAATCGTCCGAATTCCGGTAGTGCGGCGATCGACGGATGCAAGGTGCCCGCGTCGGCGTCACGTTGCACGGTCGAATAATCCAGACGCGCCACCGATTTCACCAGAGCGCGTCTCACCTGCCATGACGTGGGCTCGGCCTGGGCGTCCAACTCGATACGCCACAGTGCGGCGGGGCGAACCACGTCCGGCAGCAGACTCGCCGATCCCTCCGACAACGCCCGAGGATGCAGCGGAACGGAACCGTCCGGGAGATAGAAGGTTTGACCACGCTTGCGGGTTTCGATGTCGAGCGCACCGCCCGGCGTCACCACCGCCGCGACGTCGGCGATCGCGTAGTGCACGACGTACCCGGTCGAGGTCTTCTCGATGTGCACTGCCTGGTCGAGGTCCATCGATCCGGGAGGGTCGATGGTCACGAAGGCGATACCCGTTTCGTCGACACGCCCGGCACCGAAACGATCCACGGCATTCTCGGCCTCGGCCTGCGCCGCGGCCGAGAATGCTCCTGGCAAGTCGAACTCCGCCCGAACCACTCCGAAGTCGATTCCCTGCACCATCATTCGACTTGCGGGCACGCATCCTCCATGATCGGTTCGGGCCGGTGTAGCAGCTGCACCGGTCCCAGTTGTTCCAAGTCTCAATTGTTCCAGTCTTCGTCTGCCCGATCGGCAGCTTTGTTGCGTTCGGCAGCGATCTTCAATGCATGCTCGGCAGAGTCCCGATCAGGGTACGGCCCCATCCTCGTCAACGAGGACGCGCCCTTTCCCTGCGTGACGGAACCGTCGGACACGTCGAAGTACCAGAGTCGATCTTCATCAGTCATATCCACAGTGTGACATCAGAGTGAGATAGAAGCTTGTAGATCGCTGTGAGACTGATATTCTTTCTACTTGGCCTGGCAGGTGAGAACCGGACATTCGAACGGTGAGTTCTGCTTGAATGCCCAACACAAGCTACGAACAGAAAATGGAGTGCGCATGTCCGCAATTCTTTACGATTACCTCCTCCCGCTCATGGGCCATGACGCGGCAACGTACTGGGCTACGCTGCTGGTCATCAAGCCTGTCTGACAGCTTTTCGAACAAAAGAAGACCCCCACCGATCCGGTGGGGGTCTTCTTTTTCTCACTGTGCAGATCGCGGGCGGACGAGTCGGCGTGTAAGCCGGATCCTGTCCTGCGGCACCGAAGTGCCGAGTGGCGACCATCCATCTGGGCACACCGTCGCCGGGTGCCTCGAGCGGTTCACCCGCAGGCTCGGGCGAGCAGCCCTCGAACACCTGCGCAGCCGCACCGCGAGCGATGCGACCTTCAACCTTGCTCCGGGCGGGGTTTACCTAGCCACCCCGGTCACCCGAGGTGCTGGTGCGCTCTTACCGCACCGTTTCACCCTTACCTGCCTCGAAAGGCAGGCGGTCTGTTTTCTGTGGCACTGTCCCGCGAGTTGCCTCGGGTTGCCGTTAACAACCGCCCTGCTCTGTGGAGTCCGGACTTTCCTCGGCCCCAGGCCTGTGCGTGGTACACGCTGGTTCCAGAAGCCGCGGCCGCCCGGCCAACTCGTCCGCCCCCGTATGCTACCGGGCGCCTGTCGGTGGCCGGCACTATGGTCACCTTATGACTCGGTACGTGGCCCTGCTACGCGGTATCAACGTGGGCGGCATCAACATCAAGATGGCGGACCTCGCGAGAGTCTTCGGCGACCTCGGATTCCAAGGCGTGAAAACCGTCCTGGCCTCGGGCAACGTTCTGTTCGACAGTCCGAGCACCGACATCCCGTCGCTGAAGAAACAGATCGAATCCGCCCTCGCCCGCGAGTTCGGCTACGAGGCTTGGGTATTCGTCCTCGACATTCCGACACTGCAAGCGATCGTGGACAACTACCCGTTCGACCGAGAACGCGAGGGTTGGCATGCTTACGCGATGGTTGCCTCCGAGCCGGAAATCCTCGAGGAATTGAGTGCTGCGGCAGCGCAACTCGATGCCTCGGTCGAACGCGTGGTGGCCGGCGACGGAGTCCTGTACTGGGAGGTCGAGAAGGGGCAGACCGTCAAGAGCGCGTTCGGCCGGAACACCGGAAAACCGAAGTTCAAGGCGTTCACCACAACCCGAAACCTGAACACGCTCTACAAACTGCTCAAATGACGCTTGCCCCGACACGGAGCACCAGCGCGTGACTCTTCTACCGATCCTGCTCGTCGCCGTCGTCCTCGTCTTCGCGATAGTGCGTCCACGTGGGCTTCCCGAGATCGTCATCGCCGGGCCGGCAGCTGTCGTCGTTCTCCTGACCGGTGTCGTCACTCTCGACGAAGCCCGCGAAGAACTGACGAGCATGGCACCCACCGTCGTCTTCCTGGTTGCCGTGCTGGTTCTCGCTCATGCCGCGGACGCTCTCGGCGTCTTTCGCTGGGTCAGCCAGATCCTGCAGCAAAAATCCCTCGCCGATCCGCACCGGTTGCTGATTTACGTATTCGGCGCGGCTGCCCTGACCACGGCGGTCCTGAGCCTCGACGCCACCGTCGTACTTCTGACACCCGCAGTGATCGCGGCCGCACGATCCATCGGAGCAAGTCCGCGGCCCCATTCGTATGCCAGTGCGCACCTGTCGAACTCGGCGTCGACGCTTCTGCCGGTGTCGAACCTGACCAACCTCATCGCTTTTGCTGCAACAGGTTTGACGTTCTTGCACTTCACCGCGTTGATGGCGTTGCCGTGGGTCGTGACGATCGCTGTCGAATATCTGATCTTCCGACTGTTCTTCCGATCCGAACTCGTCCGCTCGGAAAACACAGAGCCACCGGCAAGTAAAACTTCCTCGCCTGCGCCGAGTCTGCCGCTGGCGGTGATCGGACTGACGCTGGTCGGTTTCGCGGTTTCGGGTTTCTTCGGGATCGAACCCGCCTGGATCGCTGTGGTGGGTGCGAGTGTTCTGGGAGCGATCGCTCTGGCTCGGCACCGTACGACCGCCTCCAAGATGCTCTACGCTGCCGACCTCTGGTTCTGCGCGTTCGTCCTGGTTCTCGGGATCATCGTCGCCGGAGTCGCGAACGGGCCGGTGGGAGAATGGATTGCGCAGATCCTGCCAGGCGACACCAGCTACGGATCACTGCTATTCGTCGCCGTGGTCGCTGCGCTCGCGTCCAACCTCGTCAATAACCTGCCGGCAACCTTGCTGATGATCGCGGCGCTCGGGACGGGAGCACCTCCAGGCCTGGTGCTCGCGATGTTGATCGGCGTCAACCTCGGGCCCAACCTCACCTACGTGGGCTCTCTCGCGACAATGCTCTGGCGACGAGTTGCCACCAGCGCGGGCGCACCGCCCACGCTGGCGACGTTCACTCTGCTCGGGGTCATCACGACGCCACTGACGCTGCTCGCCGCCGTGAGTGCCCTGTGGCTGGTGATCTGATCAGAGGCTGATCAGCCGTCGGGGCTCTTTCAGCGAAGATGTGACGTGTCGTTGACCAGCCGGACCGAGGCTCCCCCGTCTGGATAGAACTCGGTGATACTCAGCGACGCCAGATCCAGATGCAACCGGTACAGCAAGGACGGCCCGGCATCGAGGGCCAGCTGCACCAACGTCTTGATCGGGGTGACGTGAGAAACGACCAACAGCGTCGCGCCGCCGTAGGTCGAGATCAGGTCGTCACGCGCGGCGACGACTCGTTCTCGTACCTCGTCGAAACTCTCGCCGCCGGGTGGGCGCACCGAAGTGTCCGAGAGCCATTCGCGATGCAGGTCCGGATCGCGCTCGGCTGCCTCGCGGAAGGTGAGTCCGTCCCAGTCGCCGAAATCGGTTTCGATCAAACCTTTGTGCTCGACGACGGGAAGACCGAGCACGCGGGCCGATGCCTCTGCCGTCTCACGGGTTCTGCCGAGGGGTGAGCAGACGATGGCGTCGATACCGCCGCGGTTCCCGAAGCGTGCAGCCGCGCCGCCGGCCTGCGCGCGGCCCAATTCCGTGAGCTCAGGATTGCCGCGTCCGGAGTAGCGGCGATCGACCGACATCGCTGTCTGTCCGTGACGTAGCAACAACATTCGTGTCGGCTTGCCGGTGGTGGCGATCCATCCCGGAGAGCCGGCGATCTGCGGTTCCGACGTCTCTTCTGACGGCGCGGCGGGTGCAGCTGGTGCGGGGGTCGCGGTTTCGATGCCGGCAGCAGCGTCCATCGCCTCGTTGGCAAGACGATCGGCATGAGAATTCTCGCCGCGCGGAATCCACGTGTAGGTCACTCGCGAGAACTGCGTCGCCAACTCGGCTGCGCGTCGCTGCAGCGGAATCATGTCCGGGTGCTTGACCTTCCAGCGCCCGGACATCTGCTCGACGACCAGCTTGGAGTCCATACGGACGTCGACCGTCGACGCTCCGAGTTCACCGGCAGCGGTCAACCCTGCGATCAGTCCGCGGTACTCGGCGACGTTGTTGGTCGCTATTCCGATGCTTTCCTTGCGTTCGGCCAACACCGAGCGGGTGGAGTCGAAGACCACGGCACCGTAGCCGGCCGGGCCGGGGTTGCCGCGCGATCCACCGTCGGCCTCGACGATGACCTGCGTGGGAGTCACAGACCGGACTCCTTGGTACGCACCATGATTGCATTGCACTCTGGGCAACGAACGACGACGTCGGCCGGTGTCGCGGCGATTCGGGAGATCTCGCCGCGGTCGATCTCGATCCGGCAAGCGCCGCATCGGCGTGCCTGCAGAAGCGCCGCGCCCGGTCCGCCCAGGGTGCGCTGCTTCTCGTAGACAGCAAGGAAATCGGCTGGGAATTCACCGACAAGTCGTTCACGATCGGCGGCGCAACGCTCTTGCGCCTTGTCCAGATCGGCGACGGCGTCGTCGCGGCGACGCTTGGCGTCGATCAGCTCTTCTTCGGCCTGGGACAGCTGGGCACCGGCGTGATCGTGATCGGCCTGCAACGCCTCACGCTGCTCCATCACTTCGAGCAACTCGTCCTCGAGGAGCCCCTGACGCCTGACCAGGCTGCCGAGTTCGTGTTCGAGTTCGGTGAGCTGCTTCGCCCCGACCGACCCACTCTGCAACAGAGTGCGGTCACGATCCTCGCGCTGACGAACCGCGTCGACCTCGCCTTCGAGCTTGCGGATGTCGCGATCGATGTCGTCGATCTGGATTTCGACGGCTACGGACGCATCTTTACGGCTGATTCGCTCGGCCTCGAGACGTTCGACTTCCTTCTGCTCGGGAAGCGCTCCGCGTCGGTGGGTGATCCGAGTGAGCTCAGCATCCACCCCGGCGAGGTCGAGAAGCTTGGATTGCACCTGTGGTTCGACGTTCACGCTGTATAACTCCTGCTGTAAGTCCGATGTCGGCAGTGCTCGCGAAGGACGGCTCTCGAAGAACTGCTCTTGAATTGTTCGTGCAACCGTACCTTGCAGAGCGCTGCACTAATGCGCACTCAAACACCACGGATCGGTGCGAATTGTCGAAACCCGGCTTTCCCACCCCGGATTGTCGGCAAACGCGGCGTCGAGCACCGATTTCGCCTGCGCACACCACGGGTATTCACTAGCCCAATGGGCGACGTCGACCAGTGCCGGGCCACCGGCACGAAGATGCTCGTCCGCGGGATGATGCCGCAGGTCCGCAGTGACGTAGACGTCGGCGCCCAGCGCCGCCACCACGTCCAGATACGAGTCGCCGGAACCGCCGCACACCGCCACGGTACGAACGGTCGCGTCCGGATCTCCGGCAGCGCGAACACCCCACTCGGTCGAGGGCAGTGAGCGCGCCACTCGCGCCGTGAACTCTCGCAATGTTTCGGGGTGCTCGAGCTCACCCACCCGCCCCAGACCGAGCGAACTGGGGAACGCTGCGAGTTCGAAGACATCGAAGGCTGGTTCCTCGTACGGGTGGGCGGCACGCAATGCGCCCAGCACCGCACTTCGCTTTCCGCGTGGGGCAATCACTTCCACACGATCCTCGCGAACCTGCTCCACAGCGCCGACAGTCCCGATCGTCGGATTCGCACCGTCGGCTGGCAAGAACTGACCCGTACCGGTGACCGTCCAACTGCACTGGCTGTAGTCGCCGATCCGCCCAGCCCCGGCCTCGAAAAGTGCATCCTGCACGGCCGATGCATTCTCCACCGGAACCATGACGACCCACTTGTCGAGCGGCTGCGTCGGCTTGGGTTCGATCGGGCGCAGCACGGTCAGGCCCAGAGCCTGCGCCAACGCGTCGGACACTCCAGGGTCGGCGGAGTCCGCATTGGTGTGCGCCGAGAACAGTGCGCACCCCGCCTTGATGAGCTTGTGGACCAACGCACCTTTGGGTGTGTGAGCACCGACGGTGTCCACCCCACGCAGCAGAAGTGGGTGGTGAACGACCAGAAGGTCGGCACCGGAGGCGATGGCGTCGTCGACCACTGCCTCGGTCGGATCCACCGCGAAAACCACTCTCGTCACCGCGTCCGCAGGATCGCCGCAGACCAGACCGACCGAATCCCACGATTCCGCCAGGGCGGGCGGATAAGCAGATTCCAGCACGGCTATGACGTCCACAAGAATTGGGCCGCTCACAAGATCTCCTTCATCGCTTCGATCAGTACCGAGACCTGCTCGGCTGGACGGACGGCAACGCGCAACTGATCGGGCCCGAGTCCGGGAAAGGTGTCGCACCGGCGCACGGCGATACCGCGGGCACGCAGGTGCTCTCGCATCGAGGCGCCGTCGCGGACGTCGATGAGCACGAACGGCCCCGCAGCGGGTTCGTGCACGGCAATCCCGATCTCGGTCAGTCGCCGGGACATGTCTTGGCGGTCTGCGGCAATCGCTTCGGCTTTGATCCTCGACCGCTCGACCGCGAACGGTTCGCAGCACGCCGTGATGGCCGCGATCTGCAGACTGCCCAATGGCCAGTGGGCTCGGCCCTGAGCCAGTCGAGCGAGAAGATCCGGAGAGCCGATCGCGTACCCACACCGCAATCCCGCCAGTGCCCACGTCTTGGTCAGGCTCCGAAGCACCAGTACATCCGCCGACTCGACACCTGCGATGCTCTCCGCTTCGCCGGGGATCGCGTCGCCGAATGCCTCGTCCACCACCAGGATCCGGCCCGGCCGACGCAATGCCAACACATCGGCCTTGGGGTGAAGAACGGACGTCGGATTGGTCGGATTGCCCAGAACGACAAGGTCCGCGGATTCTGGTACCTGCGCGGCCCGAAGCTCGAAAGGCGGCTCCAGAATCACCTGCGTCACCGGTACACCGGCCTCTCGCAGCGCCAGTTCCGGCTCGGTGAAGGACGGATGGATCAGCGCTGCCGACCGAGAGCCCAGGCGCGGCAGCATCGCGAATCCCTCGGCACCGCCCGAGAGCAACAACACCTCTTCGGGCCGGCGCCCGTGCCGCTGCGCGACGGTTTCGCGGGCTTTCAGTTCCGCTGCAGCCGACGGGTACGAACCGAGCGTGGACAGTCCTGCGGCCAGCCGATCCCGCAACCACTTCGGTGGGCCGGAGCCTTGAACGTTGACGGCAAAATCGAGTAACCCGGGCTCCGCTTCGACATCTCCGTGATGTCGCAAGCTCTCCAGGTCAACCGTTCCGGTACTCACCCGGTCAGCCTACGGTCGAGCACCGTGCGCGGACATCACCCCTGCCGTCCGGGACAATGAGTGCCGTGACGACACCACCCCTCGACCGTTTTCCTGTAGTTCTGTTCGATCTGGACGGAACCATCACCGATTCCGCTCCCGGCATTCACGGCGGCTTCCGACATGCGTTGGCAACTGTCGGCCATCCGGAGCCGACGGAAGCGATGTTGGCATCGGTGATCGGCCCGCCGATGGTCGATACCTTCAGGTCACTCGGCATGGCCCCGGCGGACGTGGATCGGGCGATCGCCGCGTACATCGAGCGTTACGACGCGACCGGGTGGCAGGAGAACTCGGTGTACGAGGGTATGGACGTCGTCCTGGGTAAGGCTCGCGCGAGCGGCACCCGACTGGCCGTCGCCACCTCGAAGTCGGAGCGATTCGCCATTCGCATTCTCGAGCATTTCGGCCTGGCCGAGCACTTCGAGTTCATCGGCGGCGCAAGTGACGACGGAACTCGTCGGGCGAAACCCGATGTGATCGCGCACTCGCTGACCTCACTCGGGATCACTCCCGTCCTCGCCGCCGACGGCGGAACCCCCGACGTGCTCATGATCGGCGATCGTGATCACGACGTGCTCGGCGCCGCGAAGTACGGCATCCCCACCGTCGTCGTCGAATGGGGCTACGGTTCCGCCGAGGAAGCGCGACAAGCGTTTCGCTCCGTATCGTCGGCATCCGAACTGGGAGGACTTCTCGATGGCCGCCTCTGAACCACTCCACGTGACTGAACCACTCCACGTGACGTTTGTGTGCACCGGCAATATCTGCCGGTCACCGATGGCCGAAAAGATCTTGCTCGCGCATCTGGGCCGTGAAGGCCTCGCCGACCGCGTGCGTGTCAGCAGCGCCGGTACCGAGGGGTTTCACACCGGTAGCGAGGCCGACGAGCGGACCAACGTCGTGCTCCGAGCGGCCGGATATCCGACGGGCCACAGCGCCGCGCAGGTCAATGCAGATCATCTCGCCGCCGATCTTGTCGTCGCCCTCGACACCGGGCACGAACGTGAGCTTGCTCATCTCGGCGTGCCCACCGAGCGTCGGCGCCTACTGCGATCGTTCGACCCCGAGGCGGACGGAGAATCGGTTCCGGACCCGTACTACGGGGATCAGGAGGACTTCGAACTGGTTCGAGACCAGATCGAAGCGGCCATTCCCGACATACTCGACTGGATCCGCGAGCGAGCCTGAACCCGGAGCAAAATTCACTCCCGTTCGGGCAACGGATACCGTGGACGTGTGCGAAGACTGAAATTCCTGTTGCGGCCCGGTTGGTTGGTACTGGCAGCTGTGGTCGGGCTCTTCGCCTACCTGTGCTTCACCGTGCTCGCTCCGTGGCAGCTCGGCAAGAACACGAAGACCGAGCACCGCAATGATCTGATCTCGAACTCGATCAACGCGGAGACCGTGCCGATCGGTGATGTCATCGCCGATTCGACGATCGCACCGGACGACGAATGGCGAAACATCACCGCGGCCGGTACCTATCTGCCCGACGCGGATATCCTCGTCCGACTGCAGTCCATCGAGGGCGCGCCGTCGTACGAGATCCTGACGCCTTTCCGCCTGGACGACGGCCGCACGATCCTCGTCAATCGCGGATACGTTCGGCCGATCAACGGCGCCGAGGCACCGCCCATCGCTGCGCCGCCGACCGACCCGGTCACTCTCAACGGCCGTGTGCGCCTGTCGGAAGGCACTGCACCCGGCCGAGTACCGATGTTCGAGGACGGCGCGAAGCAGGTCTACTCCATCGACGCACGTCCGATCGGCGAGTTCATCGGAACGGACCTGATCGACGCGTACATCCAACTCGAACCCGACCAGCCCGGCGGTCTCGGCACGATCCCGCTCCCCCAACTCGACGCGGGCCCCTACCTCTCGTACGGGTTCCAATGGCTGGCGTTCGGCATCATGGCGCCGCTCGGACTGGCTTACTTCATTCGCGCCGAGTGGCGCGAACGTCGCAAGGAAAAAGCAGCTCAAGCAGCTGTGGACGGTTTCGCAGCCGACGACGCCGCTGCCGAGACGACCCCGGAAGCGGCAGTGTCCGCGCCTGCCGCACCCCCCGCCGAACCGGCTCGTACCTTCAGCCGTCGCAAGAAGCCGGAGCCGGAATCAGTGCCGCTGACGGCACAGGAAGCCAAACTTGCCGATCGATACGGCAATACCCGCTGAAATACCCGCTGACACCACAGCTGCACTGATCTGCACCGCCGACGAAAGCCTCGCCGCGCGGCGCAGATCGTTCGGCGTAGGCACAGGCCCGCGGCCGAGGACGGGACGCATCTCCACCCCGTGCGCATACTCGGTCCGACCACCCAACGAAATGCCCAACGCCCCTGCCGCCGACGCTTCCGCGACGCCCGCATTGGGGCTTGGATGAGCCGCTGCGTCGCGTTTCCACGCTGCCAGTGATTCCTGAACCGAGCCGCCCACCACCGGTGCACACGCAGCCGTCAGCGCACCTGTCAGCCGAGCGGGGACGATGTTGACCAGGTCGTCGAACCTCGCCGCAGCCCACCCGAATCTGAGGTACTTCTCGGAGCGGTAGCCGATCATCGCGTCGAGTGTGTTGGCAGCGCGGTAGACGAACAGGCCTGGCACGCCCGCAATTGCACCCCAGAACACTGCGCCGACGGTTGCATCCGAGGTGTTCTCGGCAACCGACTCCAGTGCTGCACGCGTGAGGCCCTCCTCGCCCAGCACCGAGGGATCGCGTCCGCAGAGTGAAGGAAGTAGCTCACGCGCTGTCGTCAGGTCGCCGTCGACCTGTGACGCCTCCAATCGAGCGGCCATGTCGATGCCGGTGCGTGCAAGCGACGTTCCGCCGAGCACGGCCCAGGTAGCTATCGCAGTCGTACCCGTGACGGCCACCCAACCGGCCCGGCGCGACGCTGCTTCGGCTGTGAGGCCAAGTCCTGCGGTGCCGGCCAAGAGCACGGCAACATGAAGTGTTCCGGCCGCGCGCGAGTCCCGGTAGGACATCTTCTGCAGCGCGATAGCCGCGGTTCCGAAGCCGGCAACCGGATGGAACCGCCCCGGATCGGCGAATGCCCGATCCGCAACGAAGCCGAGGAGAAGCCCGGCAGCTCGCGCATTGAATCGAGATTGGGACGAACGAACCGAAATCTGCACGAGCGTAGTTGTAGCAGCGACGCTCGTTCTCTGGCCAACCGTCACATGTCTGCCCGAGCCGATCTCTACCCGTCCCAGTCGATCGTCAGGTAGATCAAGCGGTGCATTCGGTTGATTTCCCAGACTCGGGCAATCCCGGTCGCCAGTGCGTCGCTTTGGGAACGAACCCGGATCGTCTGCCCCGGGAACAACGCAACACTGAGACTGGGCATCTCGGCGATATGTATGTGCGGACGGGTGGGATGCACGCGCGTCGGGTCGACGGCTACTTCGATCACAGAACTGGACATGCGTCCAGAATGGCGTATTGCGGACAATTCGTTGCCGAAAATGAAAAAACCCCGATCTGCGTCGACAAGCAGATCGGGGTTTGAATTCTTTGGTGGGCGCGGAGGGTTTCGAACCCCCGACCGCTGGTGTGTAAAACCAGAGCTCTACCACTGAGCTACACGCCCGAACTCCCGGTGAGACCCTCACCGGGAGTGCTCTAAGACTCTAGCGCGGCAAGCGCGTTTGCCCAAAGTCCGTGGTCACGGGCTTCTCCGGGGCCGTTCATCTCGGCAAAACGAATGACTCCGTCTTTGTCGATGACAAAGGTGCCACGATTCGCGAAGCCCAACTTGTCGTTGAACACCTCGTACTTCTGAGCGACTTCACCGTGCGGCCAGAAGTCCGACAGCAAGGGAAATGTGTATCCCTGCTCAGCCGACCAGATCTTGTGAGTCGGCGAAGCACCGACAGAAATCGCGAGAATGGCAGTGTCGTCGTTCTCGAACTTCGGAAGCTCGTCACGGACCTTGCAGAGTTCCCCCTGACAAGTCCCGGTGAAGGCCAACGGATAGAAGACCAGCAGAACATTCTTCTTGCCGCGGAAATCTGCTAGCGAGACTTCCTGGTTGTTCTGGTCCTTCAAGGTGAAATCCGGTGCCTGCGCACCAACTTCGAGAGGCATGTGCAATTCCTTGGGAAAGTGCGGAAAGGGCCGGGTCAGCGCTTGTTGGCCGGACGAGCCTTCGGCTGAACCAGTCGACTTCCCGACCAGTCACCGAGGTTGGCTGCCGATGTCTGCGTCAAGCCGGCAGTCGGCGCCGATTCGGCGATCTCGCTGGGCTCGACATGTCCGTCGAGACCGGTCTTGGGAGTGAGAACCCACACGAAGCCTTCGTCGGCGAGGGGCCCGATGGCATCCATCAAGGCATCCACCAGGTCACCGTCCTCGTCGCGCCACCACAGCAGCACGACGTCGATGACCTCGTCGGAATCCTCGTCGAGCATTTCCCCGCCGATGGTTTCCTCAACCGCGGCACGAATGCCGTCGTCGGTATCCTCATCCCAGCCCAGTTCCTGCACCACCATGTCAGTGGTAATCCCGAGTTTCTGAGCGTAGTTCTGGGCATCCGCCGCGGCGACCACGGTGGGGTCCTCCTTTTGTTGATGGTGTGTGGCGACCCCGCACACCTACCGTTTGACGATCAATTAGGGAAAGCGAACATGGTCTGAGGCGTTAGCGCAAGCCGACCACGCCGAAAACTTTCACCAAAGATCGTCTTCTGACACACGGCGAACCTTACGCCTGCGGATTACCGCAGGTCACAGGGATCCACATTCATCGAAGATCGACTTGCGAATCGAATTGCTCGTATCGCTGATCGAATTGATTTCATCCGCCGAATGATCACTCTCGATCACGACTGCAGATGAACGTAGGTTCGCGGCCAATTCGTCGAACAGTCCGGAAAGTTGCGCCGGAAGTTCACTCGCGACCGAGTCGAACCACGAGGCGGTGTCCCTGGCCGACGAAGCAGCAGCGCTTGCTTCGGCTCTCAGGTCGGTCTCACCATGATTTCCGGCGTCGACGTAGGCATTGAACGCGACCACGTCGTTTTTCGATCGAGAGACCGCTTCCTCACAGATCGCGAAAGCTGCCTCTGCCGCATCTGCCGCCGCTTTCGACGAGGACGCGGCGGCCATCGAAATACTCACCTCGGATTGGTATGCAGCCACGTGCGCTTCATTGGGTACTGCCGATCCGGTCACCGCCGCCGAACATCCCACGATCACCGACAGTCCCACTGCGATCGATCCGACCGAGACCCACGCCCCGACCCTGCCGTAATTGATTTCTTTGTTTATTTTTTCCCACCCCTTCATACGTTCCGATCGATCCCCCAAGCCTGTGACTACGGGGAACCATCACACCCCTGCGTCACGCCGAAAAACGCTACCCGAGAGTAACCAGAGGCGAGGTGTGCCGGACCGACCGGGATGGTGAAAGATGAGGTACGCGCCATATTCACGATGGAAGTGCGTCGGACCTAACAAGGCCTCGATCACCTATGTAAGGACGCCCCACCACGCGTCCCCAAACCAATGAGGAGCACACGTTGTCTGACCTGATCCAGGGTCCCGCGTCCGGGCAGAACGCCGATTCCGGCGCCGCCGGCGAGTCGGGTTCGCCCGCGTCGAACACGCCGGGGGGAACCGACGGTCGCGTTCGCGTCATTCGCGAAGGTGTTGCGTCGTACCTGCCGGACATCGATCCGGACGAGACCACCGAATGGCTCGAATCATTCGACGGACTTCTGGATCGATCCGGACCCACGCGTGCCCGCTACCTCATGCTCCGCATGCTCGAACGCGCCGGTGAGAAGCACGTCGCACTCCCCGCGCTCACCTCGACCGACTACGTCAACACGATTCCGACCGAAAACGAGCCGTGGTTCCCCGGCGACGAAGAGGTCGAGCGCCGCTATCGCGCCTGGATCCGTTGGAACGCCGCGATCATGGTCCACCGCGCGCAGCGACCGGGCGTCGGCGTCGGCGGTCACATCTCCACCTACGCATCCTCGGCAGCCTTGTACGAGGTCGGCTTCAACCACTTCTTCCGCGGCAAGGACCACCCGGGCGGTGGCGACCACATCTTCATCCAGGGTCACGCCTCCCCCGGCATCTACGCACGCGCCTTCCTCGAGGGCCGCATCCCCGCGGAACAGCTCGACGGATTCCGCCAGGAGAAGTCCCACGCCGACTTCGGCGGCGCACTGCCGTCCTACCCGCACCCCCGGCTGCTTCCCGACTTCTGGGAGTTCCCGACGGTCTCGATGGGCCTCGGCCCGATGAACGCCATCTACCAGGCCCGGTTCAACCACTACCTCAACGACCGCGGTATCAAGGACACCACCGATCAGCACGTGTGGGCGTTCCTCGGCGACGGCGAAATGGACGAGCCCGAATCACGCGGCCTCGCTCACGTCGCGGCAACCGAAGGCCTCGACAACCTCACGTTCGTCGTGAACTGCAACCTCCAGCGCCTCGACGGCCCGGTCCGCGGCAACGGAAAGATCATCCAGGAACTGGAATCGTTCTTCCGCGGTGCCGGCTGGAACGTCATCAAGGTCGTCTGGGGCCGCGAGTGGGATGCGCTGCTGCACGCCGATCGCGACGGCGCACTCGTCAACCTGATGAACGTGACGCCGGACGGTGACTACCAGACGTACAAGGCCAACGACGGCGCGTTCGTACGCGATCACTTCTTCGGACGTGACCCCCGCACCAAGGAACTGGTCAAGGACCTCACAGACCAGGAAATCTGGAACCTCAAGCGCGGTGGCCACGACTACCGCAAGGTCCACGCCGCCTACGCAGCGGCCATGGCGCACAAGGGCCAGCCGACGGTCATCCTGGCGCACACCATCAAGGGCTACACCCTCGGCAAGCACTTCGAGGGCCGCAACGCCACACACCAGATGAAGAAGCTGACGCTGGACGATCTCAAGGCGTTCCGCGACATGCAGCACATCCCGATCTCGGATGCCGAGCTCGAGAAGGATCCGTACCTGCCTCCGTACTACCACCCGGGCGCGGACGCTCCCGAGATCAAGTACATGCTCGACCGTCGTAAAGCACTCGGCGGGTTCCTGCCTTCCCGCAACACCGACGCTGCTCCGCTCAAGCTCCCCGAGGACAAGACGTACGACGTCATCCGCAAGGGCTCGGGCAAGCAGGAAGTCGCCACCACCATGGCGATCGTGCGCATCCTCAAGGAACTGTTGCGCGACAAGGAGATCGGCAAGCGGATCGTGCCGATCATTCCGGACGAGGCCCGTACGTTCGGTATGGACTCGTGGTTCCCGTCGCTGAAGATCTACAACCGCAACGGACAGCTCTACACCTCCGTCGACGCCGAACTCATGCTCGCCTACAAGGAGAGCCCGATCGGCCAGATCCTGCACGAGGGCATCAACGAGGCCGGTTCGACGGCATCGTTCACCGCAGTCGGCACGTCCTACGCCACCCACGGTGAACCGATGATTCCGCTGTACATCTTCTACTCGATGTTCGGTTTCCAGCGCACCGGCGACGGCCTGTGGGCGGCTGCCGACCAGATGGCTCGGGGATTTGTTCTCGGCGCCACCGCCGGTCGTACAACTCTGACCGGTGAAGGTCTCCAGCACGCCGACGGACACTCGCTGCTCCTGGCATCCACCAACCCCGCCGCTGTCACCTACGACGCCGCGTTCTCGTACGAGTTGGCGCACATCGTCAAGGACGGCTTGCGCCGCATGTACGGCGGCACCGAGGGCGTCGACGGTTTCGGTGGCGAGAACATCTTCTACTACCTGACCATCTACAACGAGCCGTACGTTCAGCCGGCCGAGCCCGAAGGTCTCGACGTCGAGGGCTTGCTCAAGGGCATCTACCTCTACAAGACGTCCGAAGCAGCCGGCCCGAAGGCACAGATCCTCGTATCCGGTGTCGCGATGCCGGAGGGTCTGCGTGCGCAGAAGCTGCTCGCCGACGAATGGGGCGTCTCGGCCGACGTCTGGTCGGTCACGTCCTGGGGTGAGCTGCGCCGCGAAGGCGTCGAATGCGAACGTCAGGCGCTGCTCAATCCGTCCGAGGATGCTCCGGTTCCCTTCGTCACCACGGCGTTGTCGTCGGCCCAAGGCCCTGTCGTCGCGGCTTCGGACTGGATGCGGGCGGTCTCGGATCAGATCCGTCAGTGGGTTCCCGGCGACTACACCACGCTCGGCACGGACGGGTTCGGGTTCTCCGATACCCGCACTGCAGCGCGTCGCTACTTCAACGTCGATGCCGAGTCCATCGTCGTTGCCGTGCTGATCGGCTTGGCGAAGGAAGGATCGATCGAGCGGTCGAAGGCCGTCGAAGCAGCGAGCCGATACCGCATCGACGACGTGAATGCTGCTCCCGAGCAGACCGGGGACACCGGTAGCGCCTAAGTCGTAGGGCAACAGTCCCAGCGATCGAAAACAGACCTACGCCCATCGCCGAGGGTGTCATCTCGACATCCGCTGCGGCGATGGGCGTAGGTTTTTCTCATGCCCGAACCTGATCCCGAGAAACCCGAAGAGGGCGTACGCCGCACTCGACCACAGTCGTCCGGGTTGCAGGCTGTACTCGCCCGCCGTCGTCAGGTTCGCGATCCACTTCCAGAAGCCTTGCTCCGCCGCGTCAAACAGTTCTCCGGTCGACTCTCCACCGAGGCCGTGACCGTGATGGAGGAGCAGCTTCCGTTCTTCGACAGTCTCGACGCTTCGCAACGTGCCGACGTTCAACTCTTGGTGCAGACGTCGGTGGTGAATTTCCTGGAATGGCTGCGGCAACTCGACTCGGAGATCAGCTTCGGATACGAGTCTTTCCCGGTCATCCCTCAGGATCTTGCTCGACAGCTCACGTTGCGCCAGACCGTCGACATGGTCCGGGTGGCGATGGAGTTCTTCGAGAAATGGCTGCCGGCTCTCGCCCGCAACGATCAGCAGCTGATCGCGCTGACGGAAGCCGTCCTGCGCTACGGGCGTGAACTCGGTTTCGCAGCAGCGACGGTGTACGCAAGCGCCGCCGAGTCGCGCGGTGCCCTGGACACGCGACTGGAAGCGCTCGTCGTCGACGCCGTCGTGCAGGGAGACACCGGCTCGGACATGCTCTCCCGCGCAGCCACCTTGAACTGGGACGCCACGGCTCCGGCCACCGTCATCGTCGGGTCTCCCCCGCCGGACGAGCGGGTCTCGGTTGCCGGCACCGTCCACGCCACTGCCGCCGCGCACGGGCGCGCTGTTCTCGCCGTGGTGCAGGGTCCGCGACTGGTGATGATCGTCAGCGGCGAGCTGAGCAGTAAGACGGAAGGCAGCCAATTCCTTCAAGACCTGCTCATGAGTTTCGCCGACGAACCGGTGGTGATCGGCCCGACAACGCCCTCGTTGAGCGCAGCACACTTCAGTGCGTCCGAAGCTCTCGCGGGAATCAAGGCCGTCGCCGGGTGGCGCGGCGCACCTCGTCCCGTTTTCGCGACTGAACTGCTCCCGGAACGGGCACTACTCGGAGACGACGCTGCCGTAAAGGCTCTTCGCGATTTCCTGGTCGCACCTTTAGCGGAATCCGGCACAGTCTTGACCGATACTTTAGACAGTTATCTCGACTGTGGAGGTGCGGTTGAGACTTGTGCACGTCTTCTGTTTGTTCATCCAAATACCGTTCGGTACCGCTTGAAGCGAATCGCGGAAGTTACCGGCCGGGATCCTACGAATCCACGCGACGCATACGTACTACGGATCGCCGCTACCGTGGGCCGATTGACACAAATCGATCTCAAATCGAACAATTCGGTTACTTCAGTCACATCTTTAACATCCGGACAAACAAACCTGTAACCCCCGAGCGTCCAATTTCGATGGCCGGGCGCGACGTGGGATTTTGTGGGAACCCTACAAAACACTTCGCCAGAGTTCATCGCGACCGACATCTCGCAGGTCACTCGCGGCGGTGTTCTCTTAATAAGTGATTTCGTTGCTCGCCCCGGGACAGGGCTCTCAGACACCCGGCATGCTCAGCCCATGGCTGGCACTGCCCGGAGCGCAAGACCGCCTCGAAGTGTGGTCGAAGGCAGCCGGCCTTGACCTCGTCCGACTCGGCACGACCGCGACTGCAGAAGAAATCACCGACACCTCGGTAACCCAGCCCCTCGTCGTTGCCGCTGCTCTGCTGGCGTACGAGGAAATCGAATCACGTGGGCTCCTCGGCGCCGACGTCATCGCTGCCGGCCATTCAGTGGGTGAACTTGCCGCTGCTGCGGTCGCCGGTGTTATTTCCGCTGACGACGCGGTCGCACTTGCCGCCCTCCGCGGCGCCGAGATGGCCAAGGCTTGCGCGCTCGAGCCCACCGGCATGTCAGCCGTTCTCGGTGGCGACGAAGCCGAAGTGCTCGCACGACTCGAAGAACTCGGGTTGGAAGCGGCCAACCGCAATGCGGCCGGCCAGATCGTGGCTGCCGGACTGCTCACCGCGCTCGAAGAACTCGCAGCAAACGCACCCGAAAAGGCCCGAGTCCGCGCACTGCCCGTCGCCGGCGCTTTCCACACCCGATTCATGGCACCTGCACAGGATGCCGTCGCAGCTGCTGCCGCCAAGATCACCCCGTCCGATCCGACGCGCACGCTGCTTTCCAACTCGGATGGCGCCCCAGTCTCCTCGGGCGCCGACGCCCTCACCAAACTTGCCGCGCAGGTAACCCGCCCCGTTCGTTGGGACCTCTGCTCCGCGTCGTTGCGGACAGCAGAAGTCAGCGCGATCGTGGAACTCCCGCCGGCCGGAACCCTCGTCGGAATTGCCAAGCGCGAAATGCGTGGCACACCGACGGTGGCCCTCAAGAACCCGGAGGATATCTCCGCACTGTCCGAGCTGACCTAGCTCGGACGCCCACCCGGCCGATCAGCCCGAACGGCGGCCGGACGTTTCACCCCACCTCAATCGATCAAGAAGGGAGCCACACCAGTGGCCCACACTCAGGAAGAAATCATCGCGGAACTCGGCCAGATCGTGGAGGAGGTCACCGGTATCGAGCCTTCCGAGGTCACCGTTGACAAGTCCTTCGTGGACGACCTCGATATCGACTCCCTGTCCATGGTCGAGATCGCTGTTCAGACCGAAGACAAGTACGGCGTGAAGGTCCCCGACGAGGATCTCGCAGGCCTGCGCACCGTCGGCGACATCGTCGCGTACATCCAGAAGCTCGAAGCCGAAGGCGCCGAAGCCAAGAACGCAGAGTGAGCCGACCGTGACTTCCGCTTCTACCCGCAAAGGGAAATTCCCCGACATCGTCGTCACGAGCCTCGCGACGTCGACCTCGGTGGCTGGTGATGTGGATGGCACGTGGAAGGCGCTACTCGCCGGCGAAAGCGGCATCGGAATCCTCGATGACCCGTTCATCGACGAGTTCGACCTTCCCATTCGCATCGGCGGGCACCTGAAGGTTTCACCAGACGAGGGCTTGTCCCGCGTCGAAATTCGACGGATGAGCTGGGTGGAACGCCTTGCCCTCACGTTGAGTCGCACGGTCTGGAGCAACGCCGGCAGCCCCGAAGTCGATCAGGACCGCCTCGCGGTTGTCATCGGCACCGGACTCGGCGGCGGCGACACGCTCATCGACGCCGTCGACAAACTCCGTGGCGGCGGATACCGCAAGGTGTCCCCGTTCTCGGTGCAGATGGTCATGCCCAACGGACCGGCCGCAACGGTCGGGCTCGAACTCGGGGCCCGCGGCGGCGTCATCACCCCGGTGTCGGCATGTTCGTCAGGTTCCGAGGCAATTGCTCACGCTCACCGCATGCTTGTCATGGGTGACGCGGACATGGTTGTGGCTGGTGGAGTCGAGAGCTTCATCGACGCGGTTCCGATCGCGAGCTTCGCCATGATGCGTGCAATGAGCACCAACAACGACAATCCGGCCGCAGCTTCACGTCCTTTCGACAAGGACCGTGACGGATTTGTCTTCGGCGAAGCCGGCGCACTGATGATCCTCGAAACCGAGGAACACGCAAAGGCACGCGGGGCCACCATTCATGCCCGCCTGCTCGGTTCCGGAATCACTTCGGACGGGTACCACATCGTGGCACCGCATCCGGAAGGCCTGGGCGCGGCGCGAGCCATGACCCGAGCAATCGAGATGGCCGGACTGACGAAATCCGACATCAAGCACATCAACGCCCACGCCACTGCGACGCCGATCGGTGACATCGCAGAGGCAAAGGCAATCAACGCAGCGGTCGGCAATCACGCTGCGGTGTACGGCCCGAAATCCGCGCTGGGACACTCGATCGGCGCTGTCGGCGCCCTCGAATCAGTCCTCACGGTTCTGGCGGTGCGTGACGGGATCATCCCGCCCACGCTCAATGTTGACAGCCAGGATCCAGAAATCGATCTCGATGTCGTCAAGGGTGAACCCCGAACCGGCTCTTTCGATTTCGCACTGAACAACTCGTTCGGTTTCGGTGGGCACAATGTCGCGCTCGCCTTCGGTCGGGCCTAGCCCGAACCGCGGTTTGCACCTGTCCGCGGGTGTCGTTGCAACACAACGTCACCCGCGGACAACACCGACCTTTCGTTCCACCCAAGGCTCGTACTGAAGGAGGACGCGATGACCATCCTGGCCCCCGTGACAAAGTCCGAATCATCGACAGACCCGCGCGATCCTCTTGCGCGCCTGGAAAATCTGTTCGACCCCGGCACAACAGTGCCGCTCCACGCCCGTGACAAGTCCGGCGTGCTCGCTGCGTCCGGAAACATCGACGGCGTCCGCACCATCGCATACTGCTCCGATGCCACCGTCATGGGCGGCGCAATGGGCGTCGACGGTTGCAAACACCTCGTCAAAGCCATCGATACCGCCATCGAGGAAGAGTCCCCCATCGTGGGTCTCTGGCACTCCGGTGGCGCGCGTCTGGCTGAAGGCGTCGAAGCACTCCACGCAGTCGGACTGGTCTTCGAGGCCATGGTCCGTGCGTCGGGTCTCATACCTCAAATTTCCGTCGTGCTCGGCTTTGCCGCTGGTGGAGCCGCGTACGGTCCAGCCCTCACCGATGTCGTGATCATGGCGCCGGAAGGCCGAGTGTTCGTCACCGGCCCAGACGTAGTTCGCAGTGTCACCGGTGAACAGGTCGACATGGTGTCACTCGGCGGTCCGGACACACACACCAAGAAGTCGGGTGTCGCGCACATCGCCGCACACGACGAGGCCGACGCATTGCACCGCGCACGACGCCTGGTCTCGATGATGTGCGAGCAGGGCGAATTCGATCAGCGGGCAGCGGAACTCGGCGACAGCGATCTGCGCGCCATGATGCCTGCGTCCGCAAAACGTGCATACGACGTTCGTCCCATCGTTCACGAAATGCTCGACAACGTCGAAGGCGAGTCGAGCTTCGAAGAACTGCAAGGCAATTACGCGCGGAGCATCGTCACCGGTTTCGGCCGGATGGCCGGACGCACGGTTGGCGTCATCGCGAACAACCCACTGCGACTCGGGGGGTGCCTGAACTCCGAAAGTGCAGAGAAGGCCGCTCGATTCGTGCGACTGTGCAACGCATTCGGCGTGCCGCTCGTAGTCGTCGTCGATGTTCCCGGGTATCTGCCTGGCGTGTCGATGGAGTGGGAAGGCGTGGTTCGGCGCGGCGCGAAGTTACTTCACGCCTTCGCCGAGGCGACTGTCCCCCGCGTCACCGTTGTCACTCGAAAGATCTACGGCGGCGCATACATCGCAATGAACTCGCGAGCACTGGGAGCCACGGCCGTTTTCGCTTGGCCCAACTCCGAAGTGGCCGTGATGGGCGCGAAGGCTGCTGTCGGCATCCTGCACAAGCGGGCTCTCGCTGCGGCACCGGACGACGAGCGTGAAGCATTGCACGACCGTCTCGCTGCCGAACACGAGGCGATCGCAGGCGGCGTCGACCGCGCTGTCGAAATCGGCGTCGTCGACGAGGAAATCGACCCGGCGAAGACTCGCAGCATCGTCACCGCTGCGCTCGCGTCTGCACCATCTGTCCGTGCGCGCCACAAGAACATTCCGCTCTGACAACCCTGGACAGCAAGGTGGGCCTCGCCGATACGGCGGGGCCCACCTTTGTCATTCAAGTCTTTGTCGTTCAATCCGCGAGAGCACTCAGGGTTCAGGATGGACCTCGGTCAGCTGACACGCCTTCGCAGCCATGTCACTTCGGCACCTTCGCCTGAACTCCGGAAGGGTTCGAGTTCCTCGTCCCACGGTGCGCCTATCGCCCGATCGATCTCCGCGGCGATGTCTCCACCGGAATTCATGATGGACCGCAGTTTCATCTCCCCAACGACGACATCACCGTTCGCACTGGTGGATCCGCGCCACAAGCCCAGACCGGGCACATGGCTGTACCGTTCGCCGTCGACGCCGTGGCTCGGGTCCTCGGTGACCTCGAAGCGCAACATCGGCCACGCCCGTAGCGAATCGACCAGGCGGGCACAGGTTCCGACGGGACCTGTCCAGTCCGTCGTCGCACGCAGAAGTCCGTCGTAGGCAGGCTGTGAGGTCCATCTGAGCTTGGCAGGGCTGTCCAACGTGGCGGACAAAGCCCAATCCACGTGCGGGCACAGCGCCGCGGGCGACGAGTGGATGTAAACCACACCAGTCGTCACGTCCGCGAATTGATTCATTTCGCGCACTCGAGCCTCCTGCTTCGACGAGGGACGTCTTCCCCAACGACCTCTGTCGAGTTCGTGCAGCACGCTCGATTGAACAGTGTGCCTTGTGTTACCCGTGTTGCGCCAGTGGAAGGAGAGAAATTTGTGCTCTATCGCGAAACTTCACCGATCACGCCATCTGACAATTCAGTCCACAAAGGCTTGGCCCAATCACCGAAGTCGCGATCGGTAAGCACGACGCACGCAGTATCGATCGTGGGATCGACCCACAGGAAGGTCCCGGACTGGCCGAAATGACCGAAGGTTGCGGCCGAGTTCGCGAGACCTGTCCAATGCGGACGCTTGTCGCCGCGAATTTCGAATCCGAGTCCCCAGTCGTTGGGGCGCTGAGAGCCGTAACCCGGAAGAATTCCGTTGAGCCCCGGGAACTGCACGGTTGTCGCCTCTGCAAAAGTCTGCGTCGAGATCAGGGTCGGCGAGAGCAGTTCAGCCGCGAACTTGGCCAAGTCGTCTGCCGATGCCTGTGCACCGTGACCGGCAGGACCGACAAGAGCCGCGCTGATCATCCCCAACGGCGCGAACACCGCCTCGGCAAGATAGTCGGCAAACTCGATCTCGGTCTCCCGGGAAACCAACTCGGCAAGCACCTCGAATCCCGCACTCGAGTAGATCCGCTTTGACCCCACCGGCGCCTGAACAACACGTTCGGCGAATGCCAACCCGGAAGCATGTGCGAGGAGATGACGAACGGTCGACCCCTCAGGCCCGGCCGGCCCATCCAACTCGACCGCCCCTTCCTCCACCGCCACCAGAATCGCGTAGGCGCACAACAGTTTTGTCACCGAAGCCAGGGGGAAAACATGCGACTGGTCGCCGCTGAAACCACGAATGCGGTCGCCCTCACCCGGATTATTCCCGGAGAGGACGACCGCTGCCGCATTGTCGACCGGCCACTGCTGGATTACGTCGAGACTGTGAGTACTGGGCACCCGATCAGACTACTGGCACAAGAGTTGCGCTTTCGATCACCAGTCAGCTTCGGTGTAGCGGATGACGCCGCGGATGTTCTTGCCATCCAACATGTCCTGGTACCCGTCGTTCACGCCTTCGAGCGTGTAGGTCCGAGTGACCATGTCGTCGAGGTTCAGCTTGCCTGCCTTGTACATCGAGAGGAGGTTAGGCACGTCCTGGCGAGCGTTGCCACCGCCGAAAATGTTGCCCTGAAGGTCCTTCTGAAGCATCGACATCAGGAACAGGTTCAGCTTCACATCCATGTCCGTCAGGTGCCCCATTGCAGTGACAACACAACGACCAGCCTTTGCCGTCAGAATCATGGCTTCTTCGACGTACTCACCCTTCATTTCGCCGACGGTGATGATCGTCTTCTGCGCCATGCGTCCGTACGTGGCGTCGATGATCGGCTGAATGGCAGCGGCAGCGCTTTCGAAAGCGTGCGTTGCGCCGAACTTCAGAGCCTGCTCACGCTTCCACGGCACGGGGTCGATGGCAAAGATGTACCGAGCGCCCGATGCAACCGCACCCTGTAGCGCACTGATACCGACGCCGCCGACGCCCATGATCACAACGTCTTCGCCGGGCTTCACATCGGCGATGTGGGTTGCCGATCCCCAACCGGTCGGGACGCCGCAACCGACGAGTGCGGCAACCTCGAACGGAATGTCCTTGTCGATCTTCACCACTGACGACTGGTTCACGACCATGTAGGGCGAGAACGTCCCTAGCAGGCACATCGGGATCACGTTTTCGCCGCGAGCCTGGATCCGGTACGTGCCGTCGCTGATGGCTTGGCCGCTGAGGAGGCCCATCCCGAGGTCACAAAGATTCTGATGCCCGGCCGAACACGCCGGACAGGTTCCACAAGCCGGAATGAAGGACAGAACGACGTGGTCGCCGACCTCCAGTCCCTTGACCTCAGGGCCGAGCTTGGTGATGACGCCCGAACCCTCGTGCCCGCCCATGACCGGGAACGACGGCATCGGGGTCGCGCCGGTGACGATGTGGTGATCGGAGTGGCACATTCCGGCCGCTTCCATGCGAATTTGAACTTCGCCGGCTACCGGCTCGCCGATCTCGATCTCCTCGACGGACCACTTCTCATTGAGGCCCCACAGGATTGCACCCTTGGTCTTCACGTCACTTCACCCTTTCATTCGCACACCCGCATCTATCTCTGTGACCATAGCCACAAATCCGCGAAATTGGAACGTGTTCTAACGAAAGATTTTGCACTGCAGGTCAGACGTCCAAATGACCTGGCACAACCGGCTTGGCGACGACGAAAGAATGACCCACTGAGTGGGACAGGCCACACGGGCGCCCGAAGGTAGAGCCGCCCCGAAAGCACGCACTCATTCGACTCCACCTCCCACCAATCGGTCGGACACAGAGCAGGGTCCGAGACAGGCCTGGCCATGTTCTGGTGCGTGTGAGGTTTAACCCCTCAGGTTTTGAAGGTGGTGTTCGCTGGTCGCGGGTGCTGCCGCGGGTCGATCGAGGGCGGTGGGATGAACCACGGTTTGTTGTCGACGCCGATGCGGATCACCCATTTCCCGACGAACCCGTTTTACGGTGCATCAGCCGGTGATGCGAACGACACAGCAGGACAAGGTTGCTCATCACAGTCGGGCCCCCGCTCGCCCAGTGCCGAATATGGTGCGCATCCGTCCACGCCGGTACACATGTGCAGCCCGGGAACGCGCAACCTCTGTCGCGGGCGATCAACGCCACTCGCTGCTCCGCGGACACCAACCGTTTCCCGGGTTTCGCATCGAGCGGCGCCCCGTGATCATCGAGCAGAACAGTCGAGAGGAAACAATCGCACCCGAGGAGTCTGGTCTGCGAGACCGACAGCGGACCGAGCCACGGCATGTGCCCGACATCGAGATCCGACACAGCCACTCCACCACCATCGGGCGAGGGTGCGGCGGCGCAGTCCCGGTGCTCCGCCAGATCACGGGCGTTGATGTGCACGTTCACGTGCGGACGCTGACCACCATCGGTACCGGTCTTGGCGCAGTCCAGATACCGCCGGATCAGTTCCGTGAACCCATCCGCGGTCCGCTTCGCCGCCGACCGAGCATCCGGGGTTCCATCCGGAGTGGGGGTGGGCATCGTCAGATTCGACAACGCCGACAGCAACATTTCGCCGGTGAGAGCGTCGAAATCCCCGCGCACCACCACCCGACCGTTCAATGTCGACGCGATCCGGAGCTCGTTACGATCCACATCCTCGGCGGGTGGAATGTCATCGGACTCGAACACTCGCTCCAAGGTCGCGATGACGTTCCGGACCTTCGTCGTCGTGGCCTCCACACCGGAAGCAGCAGCCAACAACAAATCGATACAGCGAGGCAACGCGGCGTCCGGCATGCCCTTCGGCGGGGATTCACAGAACGCCACGATCAACACCGCATGATCGAACGAGCAATCCCCGCCATCGAACCGGGCCGCCACCGCCGGAAACGGCCGAAGCGCCGCACCCAACGCGGCGATCTTCTTCCCATCCCGAACCTGCAGCATCGTGTTCGCCGCCAACCAGCAACCCACCCCGCGGCTCGCAATCACCTGATCATCCGGCCGCAACGACAACTCGTCCACCACCGCCACACGAACAGCCTCGAGACGAAGAATCTCCGCACTCGCCTCGATAGCAGCGGTACGTAACTCCGCAGCAGACAACCGCCACAGTCGTCCGCGCAACCCCACCGCAGAACCAGACACCACATCCGACAACAGAACACTCATTGAATCCCCCGATCCCCTCCCCAAACAATACTCGAACACCCGTTCGAGTCAAGAGTTTCTCGAGTCAATCCACCGAGCGTCCCGGAATCACCACACCGCATTGATAGGCGAGAACCACCAGTTGCGCGCGGTCGCGGACATCCAGTTTCGTCATCGCCCGGTTCACATGGGTTTTTGCCGTGACCGCGCTGATCACCAATTCCGCGGCGATTTCGTCGTTGGACATCCCGAGGGCAACGAGGGTGACCACTTCGAGTTCGCGTGGTGTCAATTGACCGAAAATCCCGGAAGTCGAGTCGGCCCGCGACGGAGTGGAAAGGAATCGAGAAATCAACGCGCTGGTCGCAATCGGCGACAACAAAGAGTTCCCACCTGCGACCGTCCGAACAGCATCAAGTAGATCCTCAGCTCGGATTCCTTTGCCGATGAAGCCGCTCGCTCCCGCCCGGATCGCCTGTGCCACATGCTCATCCACTTCGAAGGTCGTCAGGATCAGTACGTGTACGTCGGACAAATCCGGATGATCGGCGATCATGGCGGTCGCTTCGACTCCGCTGGTGCCCGGCATGCGAATGTCCATCAGTACAACGTCGGGTCGGTGCTCGAGCGCCGCCTGGAATGCCTGCTCTCCGTCTGCCGCCTCGGCGACCACCTCCATGTCGTCTTCCGAACCGATCAGCAGCGCAAGCGTTTGACGGAATAGCGCCTGATCGTCTGCCACTACCACCCGAATACTCACGACTCCTCACGCTCCGAACCGCTGGAGACCGAGACCAGCGGTAGTTGGGCGTCCACACGAAATCCCCCGTCCGCGCGGAATCCTGCTGAGACCTCGCCTCCCATTGCCTGTGCCCTCTCCTTCATTCCCAGCAGTCCGTACCCGGGCGGTGACGTCGAAGGCACTGCCGTTCCGGAGTTTTCGACCGACAGCACCAGAACCTCGGCTTCGTACGACAACGACACGGTGACGGCCCCTGGCAACGCATGCTTGCTCGCATTCACGAGTGCTTCCTGGATAATTCGGTACGCCGTGAGGTCTACTGCTGGCCCGAGAGGGCGTAGCGAACCCACTGCGCGCACTTCGATTTCCATTCCCGCACTGACGAATTGATCCACCAGTGCCGGTAGATCCGAAAGCCCCGGAGCCGGTTTCATCGAGCGATCACCGTCCTGAGCGTCACGGAGAACTCCGACCGTGGCCCGAATTTCATCGAGTGCCGCCTTGGACGTTTCCTCCACTCCGCGAAGTGCAGTCGTCGCCTTCTCGGGGTCTTTCCCGATCAAGTGCGACGCGACCCCGACTTGCAGGTTGACCAAGGCAATGTGGTGCGCGACAACGTCGTGCAGGTCTCGCGCAATCCGCATCCTTTCTTCGACGACGCGGTGTCGGGCCTCGTCCTCGCGCATTCTTTCCGCTTGCACCGCGCGCGCCTCGACGGACTCCAGATAGGCGCGGCGAGAACGGACCTCGGCGCCGGCGAAACTTGCCATCAGCAACCACGCCAACAACCCCAGTGCCTCCTGCAGGAGATTGTTCCCCACTCCCAGGAAGATTGTGACGAGCATCAGCGAGCTGACTGTGCTCGCCGCTGCGAAGAAGGTCCTCCGGCGGTCACTCGTGCTGGCAACGTAGTAGAGGCACACCATCGCCGCGGAACCTGTGCCGGCATTCGGCGGCGCTGACAGTGCAATCATCAATACGCCGAGGAGTACTGCCACCGCCAGCGCCGAGAACGGGTAGCGCCTTCGGAATACGATGGTCGCCGCTGCGATCGCTGTTACAAGGACTCCCACAACTGTTACTTCGCGGGTGTCATTGCCATCGAGCGCGATGCGGTGCGCCGTCCACGTGGCAAGGAGCACGAGGATCGTCAGTGCCAGGTCGATGGTGCGCGGGTGTTCCGCACACCATCGACCCCACGTCGATGTCGAAGTCATCGATCTACCGTATCCGGGTCATACCGACAACTTGTCGCTCGTGGGTTCACTGGATTCCTTCGAATCTGCGAGCAGCGCAGTCAACTGCTCCCCCTCGACATCGACGTTCGGGACCAACCGGTCCAGCCATGAGGGGAACCACCATGCCTTCGGGCCCAACAGGGACATGACGGCCGGTACGACGGTCATACGAATCACGAAGGCGTCGAACAGAACCGCGAACGAGAGTCCGAGTCCGATCTGCATGATGAAGGCGTCGCCGCCGAAGATGAAGCCCGCGAAAACGGCGATCATGATCAGCGCCGCGGCCGTGACGACTCGCGCGCCCTGGTCGAAGCCCTTCACGACTGCTTCGTCCGGTCCGTCACCGTGGACGAACGCTTCACGCATTCTGGTCACGAGGAACACCTGGTAGTCCATCGCCAACCCGAAGACGATGCCGATCATGAAGATGGGCAACATCGCCACAACTGATCCGGTTTGGCCTTCGATTCCGAGAATGCCGGCGAACCAACCCCACTGGAAGATCGCGACCAGCACACCGAACGTCGCGCCGATCGAGAGCAGAAATCCGAGAGTTGCCTTGAGCGGTACCAAGATCGAGCGGAACACCAGCATCAAAAGAATGAAGGCGAGGCCGACGACCAATGCGAGGTAGGGAACGAGGGCATCAGCCAAGCGGTCCGAGACGTCGATCGTCAACGCTGTCTGACCGGTGACCGACATCGTGGCCCCGGTCTCGTCGGTCAGTGATCCGGCGACCTCACGTATATCTGCGACGAGCGCCTTTGTTGCCTCGGTTTCCGGGCCACTCGAGGGGACCACCGTGATGACTGCTGTATCGCCGGCCTGATTGAGTGCTGGCGGCGTCACTGCCGCTACGTCGGGCAGAGCACCGAGCTTTTCCTGGGCGCCGCTCAATGCCGCTGCCGGATCTGCGGCGTCGGCAACGTCGACGACCACCATGAGCGGACCGCTGAACCCGGCACCGAACCCCTCGGATAGTCGGTCGGTAGCCCTGGCGGCAGTTGTGTCGGGCACTGGTGGGCTCGCCAAACTCAGGTTGATTCCGAAGGTGGGGATCGCCAGCAATCCCAACCCGAGGACTGACGCGAGCAAAACCGGAACTCGACGCCGGATCACGAACTTGGCCCATCGCGAGCCCGCCCCCTCCGACTGTTTCCGGTGTGTCAGTTCACCGCCGGACGCCAGCAGTCGACGATCAGACCGACTCAGGACGCGCGACCCTGCAAATCCGAGTGTGGCGGGCAGCAGCGTCAGTGAAATCACCACTGCAACAGCAACTGCGAATGCTGCAGCCAGACCCATGCTTGTCAGGAACGGGATGTTCACGACGAACAGTCCGGCCAGTGCGATGAGGACGGTCAACCCCGCGAACACTACGGCCGAACCCGCAGTCCCCGCTGCGCGGCCCGCAGCAATTTCCGGATCATGTCCGTCACGTAGTTCGGAGCGGTAGCGCGAGACGATGAACAGCGAATAGTCGATCGCCACGGCGAGCCCCAGCATCATTGCCAGGACGGTTGTGCTCGAACCCAATTCGATGAAACCAGTTGCGATGGTGATCGTGCAGATCGCGATGCCGATGCCGATCAACGCGCTGATCAAAGGAAGCCCCGCCGCAACCAAGGAACCGAAGGTGACGGTCAGCACCACCGCGGCGATCGCGACTCCGATCACCTCTCCCATCGATTCGGCGCTGCTTTCCATCAGCACGTTGCCGGCAACATCGACTGCCAGCCCTGAATCCGAGGCGTCGTGGACAGCGGACTCGAGCAGTTCTTTCGAACTGTCCGGCAAGTCCATCGAGTCGGCTGTATAGGAGACCTGCATGTATCCGATCGTCCCAGTCGGCGACACTCCGCCGGATGCATACGGATCCGATACCGCTGCAACCTCGGGGTCCTTCCCGAGCGCAGAGACCAATTCACTGACGGATTGTCGAATGGCCGGATCGGCGAGCGTCGTGCCCGCCGGAGATTCGAAGACTATGCGAGCACTGGCTCCGCCGGTGGACGATTCCGGGAACCGTTCAGCCAGAAGGTCCTGTGCCGCTTGCGATTCTGTGCCCGGGATCGACAATGTGTTGACGGTCGGACCGGACAGCGTTGCTGCGCCTACTCCGCCCGCCACCAGCAGGACGACCCAGAAGCCCACCATTGCCCAGCGACGACGAAACGCGAGTCGCGAGAGTTTGTACAGGAATATCGACATGCGTATCACTGTGCCGATACACGACCCCGTCGCACATCGTGCACAGGTAGGCAGTTCGACGTACTGCGCTCGCAGTAGGGCGGTGGTCCCCAGTGCTAGACGGGCAGGCCCAACTCCCTTGACCACGGCGGATCCGCCCCTGGTCGTGACACGGTGACGGCTGCCGCGCGTGCGGCAAAGGTCAACGCGGCCGACCAATCTGCCTCGGAGAACCCGCGCACAACGGCGACGTCGAGTGCGTCGTGACGATCAAGGTAGGCCAGCAGGGCTCCGTGAACGGTATCGCCCGCACCGATCGTGTCCGCGACGTCGACTGCGGGCGCCGGCACCGAAACATCGAGTTCCTTGGTGATCAACCGCAACCCGTCACCACCACGGGTGAGCAGTACGGCGCCGACGCCTTCGTCGAGCCACTCGGCGCCGTCGACCGAACCCAACCACTTGGCGTCGTCGTCGCTCACTTTGAGAATATCGATGGCGGGCAACCACGAACGAAATCGTCGTCGATATGCTTCCGGGTCCGAGATCACCGCCGGACGAATGTTGGGGTCCACCATGGTGAGTCGACCGCGGGCGTGCGCTTCGTGCAGCATGGCTTCGTAAGCGGAGGCCCCGGGCTCGAGCACCAGCGACAGCGTTCCGAACGAGAATGCCCGGGCAGAGGGAAGTTTCGGCAGCGCGAACTGTCGATCCGCCGTTCCCTCGAGGTAGAAGGAATACCGCGCACCTCCGTCCGCTGCAAGGTTCACGACGGCCAGAGTTGTCGGCTCGGACCCACGTTCGACTCCGGTCGTGTCGACATTCGACGCGGCCAGCGAGTCGAACATCCGATCTCCGAACGCGTCGGTGGACAAGCGAGAGACGAATCCCACGTCGGATCCGAGTCGACCCACCGCGATCGCAACGTTGAACGGTCCACCGCCCAACTTGGGTGAGAAGTTCTCCCCCACCGGAACCAGATCAACCAGTCCCTCACCACACACCACGACGGATCGTTCGCGTGTATCACTCATCGGTAGACCCTAACCTTCTCACCAGTCGAAGATGGATGTGACCTGCTCGGCACGAACGAGTTCGGGTGCCGAGCAGGTCACGATTGTGGTGGGATTCAGCTACCCACGCGCTCACCCGTAGTCGGGTCGAAGAGGTGAACAGGACCGTCCACCCGCTCGAAGCCCAGCGTCTGGCCGTACTGCAGCTTCGATCGCCCGCCGGTGCGTGCAACGAGCGAGATCGGGTCGGCTTCGGTACCAGGCACGTGTGCGTAGATGTACGACTCGTTGCCCAGTTCCTCTACCAGGTCGATCTGAGCTGCGATTCCGTCTCCGGCAGCAACCACCTGGAATTGCTCGGGCCGAATTCCCACTGTGACCGAAGCCAGACCGGCCGCGGCGATTGCCGCCATCTGCTCGCGGTCCAGCGGAACCTCGACGTCGCCGAAACGCACCCCACCCGAACTGACCGGCGCCGTTACCAAGTTCATACCGGGAGATCCGATGAAGCCTGCAACAAACGCATTGGCCGGCCGATCGTAAAGTTCGGTCGGAGAAGCGAATTGTTGCAACTTGCCGCCCTTGAGCACTGCCACGCGATCACCCATCGTCATCGCTTCCACCTGATCGTGCGTGACGTAGACGGTGGTGGTTCCGAGACGACGCTGCAACGCCGCGATCTGCGTGCGGGTCTGGACGCGTAGCTTTGCGTCGAGGTTGGAGAGCGGCTCGTCCATGCAGAACACTTGCGGTTCACGAACGATTGCTCGGCCCATGGCAACTCGCTGCCGTTGACCGCCGGAAAGCTTGGCCGGTTTGCGGTCGAGGTATTCCGTCAGGTCAAGCAGTTTGGCCGCTTCGGCAACTTTCTTCTTACGCTCCTCGACGGGCACACCGCGCATCTTCAACGCGAACCCCATGTTTTCGCCGACGGTTTTATTGGGGTACAGCGCGTAATTCTGGAAGACCATTGCGATGTCGCGATCCTTCGACGGGACATCGGTCATGTCCTTGCCGTTGATGGTGATCGCACCGGAATCGATGTCCTCGAGCCCTGCCAACATGCGCAGGGCCGTGGACTTTCCGGAACCTGACGGACCGACGAGCACGATGAACTCCCCGTCCTTGATGTCAAGATCGAGTGAATCTACAGCGAGGGTCCCGGCACCTTCGTAGATGCAAGACGCTTTCTGGTACGAGATTTCAGCCATGACGAACTCCTGAGAGGGTGAGGAGAATTATTTGATTGCACCGAAGGACAGGCCGCGCACCAGTTTGTTCTGGGCGAACCAACCGGCCAGGATGACGGGCAATGCCGCCATGGTCGCTGCCGCGGAGAGCCGAGCCCAGTAGAGGCCCTCGCCGGTGATGAAGCCGACCAGGAAGACCGGAATCGTCTGCGCTTGAACAGCTGTCAGGTTGACTGCGAAGAAGAATTCGTTCCACGAGAAGATCACGCAGATCAGCGCAGTCGCAGCAATTCCGGGCGAGATCAGCGGGAGGATCACCTCTCGGACCGAGGTCCACAAGCTCGCGCCGTCCATGCTGGCGGCTTCGAGAAGCTCGCCGGGGACTTCGAGAAAGAACGAACGCATCATCCACACTGCGATCGGCAGATTCATCGATGTGTACAAGATGACCAGCGCCCAGATGTTGTCGAGCAATCCGATGTCGTTGACGATCACGTACAGCGGCACGATTGCGGCGACGACTGGGAGCATCTTGGTACTGATGAAGAAGAACAGCACATCCTGCGTCTTCTTCACCGGGCGAAGAGACAATGCAAACGCAGCCGGAACACCCAGTAGCAGAACAAGAATCGTCGACATTCCTGTGGCAAATGCCGAGTTCGCCAGCGTTGTACCCAGACCGGAATCGAGGACGGCACGGAACTGTTCGAGGGTGGGAGTGAAGAACAGCTTCGGCGGGTCCGTGTAGGCGTCTGCCTCGGTCTTGAACGCGGTCAGGACCATCCAGAAGACCGGGAAGAAGAATCCGAGAGCGGCGATCCACGCCACGACCGACCACGGACTGAACTTACTGCTCTTCTTTTTCTTCACTACGGGCTTGTCGGTCGTCGCGCTTGTGGTCTCTACGGCAGTCATCACGCCGCCTCCTCGTTGCCGGTGAAGCTCTTGAAGATCAATCGGAGCGCAAGTGTCGACACGATGATGGTCGCGATCACTGTCACGACACCCATCGCCGCAGCTTGACCTACGTCGAAGCCGAGGAACGCGCGCTGGTAGATGTAGAACGGCAGATTCGAACTGGCCACGCCGGGCCCGCCCGACGTCATCATGTACACCGCGTCAAAGGTGTTCACGAGGTAGATCGCACCCAGAACTGCACCGAGTTCGATGAAACGGCGCAGGTGCGGCAGTGTCAGTTCGCGGAACATCGCAAACGGCTTGGCTCCGTCCACCCGTGCGGCTTCGAGGATGTCTCGGGGCATGGACTGCAAGCCGGCCAGAATGAGCAGCATCATGAAAGGCGTCCACTGCCAGATCAGATTGATCATGACGGCGGCGAGCGGAAACTTGCTGACCCAGTCGACCTGGCCGACACCGAAAGGCTGGAGGACAAAGTTCACGATACCGAACACCGGGTCGAACATTGTTGTCTTCCAGAGCAATGCGCCAGCGACGGGGGTGATGAGAAATGGCGTGATCAGCAGTGTCCGCACGATCCCGCGACCGAGGAAGGCTCTGTCGAGTAGGAGTGCCAACGCGAGTCCGAGGATCACCGAAACGATGACCGTACCCACGATCATGATGACCGTGTTGACCGCGACTTCCCGAAACTGACTGTCCTTGAAAACCTCGATGTAGTTGTCGAACCCGTTGAAGTGCCGCGATCCCGGCCGGACAAGGTTCCACGACTGCGTCGAGTAGTAGAGGGTGAACAGAAACGGAATCTGGGTGACGACGATCGAGAAGATCAACGCCGGCAACAGGGGACCTCTACGACGCCAACCCTCGGCGCGGGAGATCTTCTTTTCGACACGGACCGGTGGCGCGTCGTCCACCGTAGTTCTGGGCTCGGCAACCGTAGTCATCGGTTCTCCTGATAGGTCTTGCCGACCACCTCGGCATACTGCTGGGATTGTTCGAGTGCTTCTTTCACGCTCTTCTGACCCGCGATGGCAGCACTGATCTGCTGGCTGACGCGAGTGCCCAGGTCCTGAAACTCAGGGATGGTGAGGAACTGGACGCCGGTGTACGGAACCGGTTGCACTGTCGGGTTCTTCGGATCTGCATTGTTGATCGATTCGAGGGTGATCGGACCGAATGCCTGTGCGGCCTCTTGATATTCCGGAATCTCGTAGGTCGATAGGCGACTTCCCGGAGGAACTCTCGACCAGCCGAGTTCGGTTCCGACCTTCTGGATGTAGTCCTTGTTCGTCATCCAGGAAATGAACTTCCAGGCGTCATCTTTGTTCTTTGCCGACTCCGGGATTCCGAGCGCCCAGGTGTAGAGCCAACCAGGATCGGACTTCTCGACCTTCGGGGCCTTCGCATATCCGATGTTGCCGACTACCTTCGACGACGCAGGGTCCTCGAGAACCGACACAGCCGACGTCGCGTCGTACCACATCGCCGTGTTGCCTTGCGCGAATTGTGTTGCACATTCACCGAATCCGCTTGTGGCAGGGCCCGGCTGACCGTGCTCCTTGACCGTGTCCACGTAGAACTGAACCGCATCCTCGACCTGCGGACTGGTCAGCTGCGCATTCCAATTCTCGTCGTACCAGCGTCCACCGAAGGTGTTGATCACGGTGTTCAGCGGCGCGCGAGTACCTCACCCCAGCCAGGCTTTCCACGCAAACAGATTCCCGCCATCTTGGCATCCGGGTTGTCGAACTGCGCTGCCCAACCTGCAACTTCTTGCCACGTCGGGTCTTCGGGAACTGTTATCCCCGCCTGATCGAACAGATCCTTGCGGTACATCAGGAACGACGACTCCCCGTAGAACGGGACCGCGTACATACTGTCCTCGTATGACAGAGAAGTCTTGATCGACGGTATGAAGTCGTCCTCGTCATAACCGGGCGTCTTGTCTGCATACTCGGACAGGTTCGTGAGCCAACCGTTGGCGGCCCACTGAGGTGTCTCGTAGTTGCTGATCATCACGACGTCGAACTCACCGCCGCCGGTTGCCGTCGACGCTGTGATCTTGGCACGCGCCTGGTTCTCGGAAAGGCTGACGAATTTGAGGTCGATGCCAGGGTTCTCGGCTTCGAAAGCCGGCGCCAGTTTGATGGCGTCCTGCATCTGCGAGTTCGACACCATCGCGATGGTGACTGTTCGTTCGCCGGAACCACCGAGCGCACCAGCGCCCGCACATCCCGACACCAGGAGGCAGAGCGCCGCCGCGGCAGCGCCCCACACTCGTCTTCCTGTTTTCACGGATTACCTTCCTTCACACTTGCGTGTCAGTCGCGCGCTCGGACAGCGAAACTCGTGAGATCGCTAGCCTTCGAGCAGCCACTGGGCGCACTCGACGTCGGTGACGAGTACGTTTGCCAAACCTCCGCGCAATGCGCCCAGAACGGCCTGGCGTTTGTGTGTTCCCCCCGAAATCAGAATCGTCTGATCGCAGGATTTCACTGCGTCGAGCGATACGGAGACCGTTCGCTCAGGCAGTGGCCCCTCCACTGGATTGCCGTCGATCGTGTAGAAACGGCCGCCGATTTCACCGACAGCGCCTCGACTTTCCAACTCGTCCAGCATGGTCGAGTCGACGAAGCTACCGGCAAACAAGGTCGTGGCAGTCGAGACGGCACCAACTCCGAAAACCATGATGTCGGAATCAGTTCCGGCTTGCAGCGCCTTCGAGATGACCGAGTCGTTTCGCATCGACTCCACAGTCGCCGGGTCGGCATATAGCGGAGCATTGAGGCGAATAGGATTGGCCTGCAACTGTTGTGCACATCGGCCGATGGTGAAGTCGACACCGGTTTGGTAGTCGGTCACCGTCATGGAGCCGTCAAGTTGTACCACAGCCGAGCACTTCGCCGCCTTGTCTGGCAAAGATCCTGCTACCGCAACGGTTTCCGGACCCCAGGTAAACCCGAGAACGCTCGACGGCTGCAGACGACGAACCAGAACTTCCGCTGCTCGTCGGCCGAGCGCGTCGAAGTCCGGATCGTCCGAGTCCGAATTTGCTTCGGGCACAATCAAAACTTCGGCCAACCCGAAGTGCTTCTCCAGTTTCGATTCCAACTCCGTGTTCACCGAACCTTCGAGCTCCGGCGGCACCATAATCTCGACCCTGACCAAACCTTGCGTCCGCGCCCTGGCCAACAGCCGCCCGGCCGTAGGCCGCGAGACGCCCAACTTCGCTGCAATCTCCGCCTGAGTAGCGCCTTCGAGGTGATACATGGTCGCTGCCCGCAAGGCGAGCCGCACATCCTCGGAAGCCGGCAACTTCGACGACTTGAGTCCTGCGGGCTGAGCCGACTGGTTCACACGGTCTCCTTGTGTATCAGGTTCAAAGTTTCTTGATCGTGAGCAGATGCTCACTAGATGTTCTTATGCTCATTAAGCTAACATCTACGTTGTGACCCACACAACAGTTTCCGGAGAATCCGTCGATCTACCTGCGACAATTCGGGCAAATGTCCTCGTTGAGACCGGAAAGATGCAGATGGTCGAGAGACCACGACCGTCCCCGAAGACGGGTGAAGTCCTCGTTCGCATCCATGCAGTGGGCGTGTGCGGGTCGGACGCGCACTACTTTCACGAAGGTCGCATCGGCCCTTACGTAGTCAACTCACCGCTCGTTCTCGGACACGAAGCATCTGGACGCATCGCCGCAGTCGGTGACGGCGTCGACCCAAGACGCATCGGGCAGCGCGTCTCCATCGAGCCTCAGAAGCCCGATCCGACAAGTCCCGAATCCAAGGCAGGCAGATACAACCTCTGCCCTCATATGGAATTCTTCGCGACGCCGCCGATCGACGGTGCGCTGACCGACTACGTCACGATCGGTGCCGACTTCGCCTATCCCATCGCAGATTCCGTGTCCTACGAGGCAGCTGCGCTGTTCGAGCCACTCTCCGTAGGGATCGCCTCAGCCCAGAAAGCGGGAATCACTGCCGGCTCTCGTGTGTTGATCGCCGGCGCCGGCCCGGTAGGAATCGTGACGACGCAGGTGGCCAAGGCATTCGGCGCGACGGAAGTCATCGTCTCGGACATCGATGCGGCCCGGCGTGATGTGGCACTGAAATTCGGCGCAACAACCGTCGTTGATCCTCGTGAAAGCGACGTACGCTCGCTGGCCGTCGATGCGTTCATCGACGCCTCGGGTGCCACGGCCGCAGTGATCGACGGGATTCACGCAGTTCGGCCCGCTGGGACCGTCGTTCTGGTCGGAATGGGTGCCGACGAGATACCGTTGCCGGTCCCGATCATTCAGAATCGCGAACTGATGCTCACCGGAGTGTTCCGATACGCCAACACGTGGCCGATCGCCGCCGCACTGGTCGCTGCCGGGCGCGTCGACCTGGATTCGATGGTCACAGCACGCTTTTCACTCGAACAATCGCAAGAGGCCCTGGTGGCCGATCGCATTCCCGGCAGCATCAAAGCCGTAGTCATCGTCGCCGAAGGAGACTAGAACTTTCATGGAACTCAATACGAAGACCTTGCTCGACTTCGATGCTGCACTCGAAGTGCCGACCTACGACCGGAGCAAAGTCACTACCGGCATAGTGCATTTCGGTGTCGGAGGCTTTCACCGTGCACACCAGGCCCTGTACATCGATACCCTCCTGCGACGAGGTGAAGCCTTCGACTGGGGAATCTGCGGAGTGGGAGTGATGCCGTCGGACAAGCGAATGAAAGACGCACTCCGCGCGCAGGACGGCCTCTACACGCTGGCGCTCAAGCATGCTGACGGAACCCTCCAGGGCCGGGTCATCGGGTCGATCGTCGAGTACTTGTTCGCGCCCGACGATCCGGAGGCGGTGATCGAAAAGATGGCATCCGAATCGACGAAAATCGTATCTCTCACCATCACCGAGGGCGGATACAACATCTCGCACACTACGGGCGAGTTCGACGCGTCCCATCCCGATGTGATGCACGATCTCGAGCCGGGAACACTCCCCCGCACCACCTTCGGTCTGATTTGTGCGGCCCTCGCACTCCGTCGCGACCGGGGCCTCGCTCCCTTCACGATCATGAGTTGCGACAACATCGAAGGCAACGGATCGGTCGCCAGGACGGCAGTCGGAGCGTTCGCCGCCCTGAAGGATCCCGAACTTGCGGAGTGGATCGACGAGAACGGCGCCTTCCCCAACTCCATGGTCGACCGGATCACACCCGTCACGACAGCCGAGGTGACCACCGAGATCGCCGAGACGTTTGGCGTGGACGATCAGTGGCCGGTCGCAGCTGAGCCGTTCACCGCGTGGTTCCTCGAGGACGAGTTCACCTCAGGCAGGCCACCTCTGGAGAATGCCGGCGTCAATCTCGTGCCGGATGTTCGCCCGTACGAACTGATGAAACTGCGCCTTCTTAATGCCAGCCATCAAGGCATCGCGTACTTCGGCTACCTTGCCGGATACCGCCTGGTCCACGAGGCATGCCAGGACGAACTCTTGTCAGGGTTCCTGCTCGACTACATGAATCTGGAAGCGACGCCGACCCTTGATCCGGTACCCGGCGTCGACCTCGATCAGTACAAGAAGACCCTCATCGAACGATTCTCGAACCCCCAGGTCCGCGACACGATTGCGCGTCTGTGCGCCGAGTCGTCCGATCGAATTCCCAAGTGGCTGTTGCCCGTCATCCGGACCCAACTCGACACCGGTGGGTCGATCAACCTGTCCACCGCAATTGTCGCCAGCTGGGCCCGCTACGCCGAGGGCACAGACGAGAACGGAGATCCCATCACCGTCGTCGATCAGCTGTCGGACGCTCTGGTGCCGCTCGCCCAGAAACAGTCGAGCGACCCGTTGGCCTTCATCGGGTACCGCCAAGTGTTCGGCGATCTCGTGGACGATCGCCGATTTGTCGCAAGCTTCCGAAAGACCCTCGACTCGTTGCACTCCGTCGGAGCCAGAAGAACCCTCGAGGAGGTGCGCGGGCTCTGACTACGCCGAGACGTCGTGCAGGTGATGGATCGGATCGTGAATGAAGTAGGCCGCCAACGATTCGACGGTGAACGCCGATCCGTCACTGCGGAGACCCCGTCGTTGGCGGCTACCCTCTGGCACGGTTTCGAAGGCATTCGCGACCTCCGCGGCGGCGTCGGACAATTCCGATGCCACCGTTGCCGGATCTTGGTCGTTGTACCGCTCGGCCTCAGCTGTTGCGTCTTGATCCCAGTTCTCGAATCGCGGATCGTCGAATTCGAGCATCTGTTCCAACCGCACCTTGAAGATCCTGAACACGTCGCGTACGTGGGCGGAATACTCCAGCGCTGACCATGTTTCGCTGTCCGGTCGCTCCGTCACATTCTCGCGCTCCAGTACCTCGGCCCACGAGACGGCATTGCTACGCACAAGATCTGGAACATCCGCGAACGCAACAGCGGACGAATCAAACCCGCACTCGGCGCATGGGCGTTCGAGGACCCAGGTCCAGTTCTTTGTATCCGGGGTGATCGGCATGGATCGAGAATAGTCCGCCAGGGCGGGGTCAGTCTGCTTCGATCGGCCGATGAAGCGAATCGTGCTCGGTATTTCGGTTACCTTCGTGCTGACACTCTCCGCGTGTGGCGCGGAAGTGGGCGCACCCAAGCCGCGCAACAGCAAGAGCAGGCGGTGGTCGTCAATTCACTTCATTCGAGTGCCCGGGGCGAATGTTGATCCGTATTTCCATCATCGTTTGCGGCATCTGGTTTGATTCGTAACATGCGCTCTTCGCTCGCCTTGTCCACTCTCGCTGCCGGCTTGTTGATTGTGGGCTGCGGGTCGCAGACAGTGCAGCAACCCGACACCGCAACGACAACAACCGAAACGGGCGGAACGTGGGTCCGAAGGCTCGAAGTACCAGACTCCGTCGAAAAGATCTGCCAGTCGATACTCGGATTGGCCGAAGAATTGGGACGTACTCCTAGCGATTCCGCGTCACCGATCGATCGAGTCCGCGAATACATGAGCGGACCATACCGCGACTGGAGGGGATTCGACGCTGAGGGGCGTCAGCGCATCGAGGAGGCATTCGAGAAGGCAGAATCAGGATCCTGCGGTTGAGCAACACTGGACGTCTGGTTCGCCCCTCGCACAAAGGAATTCCGGACAACGACGTATCAACGCCATTCCGTTGGTGACAAATTTTCGTTCGTCTGCGACGGCCGGTCACTTGAAATTCCCCAGAGCTTTCAGTTCAACGTCAAAGATCCTGTGACGCGACTCTGGCCGAGGCTTCAACTGGTCTCGTCGTTCCTTCAGGTGAAGGGCGCCGAGTCGACATGTACGCCTTCCGAACGCAGCAAATGCTTGGCCGCACAAATCAACAAGGAGAGGGATTCGTACGAGAGTCCCTCGGTCGCACGCATCAGCCTGTCAGGCGCCGGAATCGACCGGTCGCCCGGGGAACCCTCGGATCTCCGCACAGAAAGCACGGTCGAGAGTTCTCGTTGATTCACCACCTGACCTGTGCTGTTCGCTCGCTCGAACATGGCATTCAGCCGCTGGACGAGTTCCTCACCTTCAGCTGATCGAATAGTGTTGCCGAACAGCCTGTTTCCATGATCGGCTATGACACCAGCCGCGATCGAGTTCTTGATTGTCACAGTACGTTCTCCGTTACGTTGGTCTGTCAGGTTGATCAGGGGTGCGACCGGGAGCAACTCGCAGAGCCTTTATCTGTGCCGCCCAACGGCGTCGCGCATCGACAGCAGACCAATCTCCCCCGGCGCCCATCGGCTTCCGGTAGCGCGACCTCGAAGCCGCTGTTCATTTGCGACTTATCGTTACATATTAACATCAACTGTAACTCTTCGACAAGCACTTTGTTCCGATTGCCCGGTTTGATCACGGGTGGCGCAGAACATCAAGGGTGGCCAACTTGTCGACATGATCTACGCCATCCCTGCCATCTCCGTTCAGGCTGCAGTGATGGTCGAGCCACCGGCAAGGCACGAGAACGACATTCCGCCGACGAGCTCCCAGCGTAGATATCGCCGCGCGTGCATCACCTGCGGCGAACTGCGATGCACAAAAGCCGCAACGCGGATAGGGGCGGCGACACAGCCCGCGAGAGCCTTCTTACCCGAACTTTTCCATCACCGTGCGAGGCAGCCGGCCAGCCAAGACTGCGCCCAAAGTCCTCGCTACTGATGACCTAAGTCCGACAATACTTTTCACGAAAAAGAGGACCCCGCACCTGCGGGGTCCTCTTCGCTTTCCTTCAGAGCTAGAGACCGAGCGAGTGAAGGTGCTCGCTGATCTTCTCGAACATGAGCCTTTGACCTGCCGGCGTGGGATGCATGCCGTCTTCCTTGAGTAACGTCGGGTCCGACAGCCAGTTCTCGGCGAGCGCATCAATGAAAGGCAGCTTGTACTGCTCAGCGGCGGAACGGATTCGATCGTTGACATTGACAGCGGTCTCGGATGGAGGCCGGTTGTCCATGATGGGGCCGATGACGACAACCTTGGCGTGAGGAAGCCGATCTCGTAGCTGCGCATACAACTCCCGAGTCGCATCTCGCACCTCGAGCGGGTACGAAACATCGTTCCGACCGCCGGCGATGATGACGACCTCGGGATTCACCGCAACGACCTGATCAATTTTCGCACCGAACGGTAGCTTGCCTTTTTCCTCGTTTCCCTGGACGTAGCCGGTGCCACCGCTCGCAAAATCTGCCAGGTACCAGCGACGATCGAAGGCGAGCAGCGCCGGCCAATGATCTCCCGTCGTGTTCGGAATCGAGTACGAGTCCCCCAAAATTGCGACCGTGTCGAAGTCGTCGGTAGGGGCATTCAGCGCCGGCGCCGAACTGTCAGTCTGCGATACAGAGGCAGTTGCCCGACTGTCTCGGGATTGCTCGTACGCAAATCCTACGATCACCGCTACGACGGTGAAAACCATGGCACCGATGACGGCGACAGTTCGCTTGTTGGGTTTGGTCACCCCGTAAACATACGGGGTCGAATCATGTTGCCTCTGAGCGAGTGTCAAGCATCTGTCGTTCCGCTTGAATCGGCCATCGACGAAGGAGTGAAATCCCGCTCTCACAGCAGACTGGGGCCAAGCTTGCTGGAAGTTAAGGCGCGGCAAAGCATTCAGGGCCCACTGTCCCCCATTCGACGGACCAAAGTCCATTTTCAAATCAACACTGCGACAAGCGGCAATCGCGCAGCTATATTTCGTCGACACTTCAACTACTTTCGGCACATCTGCACGGACGCGCGACAACACCCAGTCCCCTCGCTCGGCAATCCCCTCTATTTTTCTCATTCGAAGAAACCGGCACCAGGTGCCAGGAAGAACGTCGACATGCCGGAAACAGAAGCAAAGCGCAGCAATCGGCGACTGATCGCGATCGCAGCACTCGCAGTCGTACTCCTCGTGCAAGGCGCCTACTCGTTCGGTGTCCGCCCTGAGCCGTACCCGACAATTCGCATGCCCAGCTTCGGTGGCGTGCCCAATGCAGACGGCGAGTTCAGTGGAAGTGGCTTGGATATCACTCTCCATTACACCGACGGATCCACGATCAGTCCCAACCCAGTGGATCTCGCCGGCGATATTCGCTACTCATCCGCGAGAGCATCACTCGATTATGCGTTCCGCCCCAGCGGGGCAGGCGACCGAAACACCCGAACCGCGGACCCTGAATTGGTCGAATGGCTCCGAAACCGCAGCGTCGAAGTCGGAAGTGGTGCCATCCCGGACAGTATCGAGTTCTGCTGGCGCAAAACAATTATCGACATCACCGACGGAACCGATGCGTCAACTGACCCGTGCGAAACGACAAGGGTTGATCTATGAGTGCCCGTGCGGGAACTCTGTTGTTCCTGCGCGACCACATCGATCAGTTGTGCGAGGCGTACCGCGGGGATGCGAGGTTCCTCGCTGTCATTCGAATTCTCTTCGCGCTATATGTGATCGCGTTTCCCATCGACTACACGTGGGCGGGCGAGGTTCCCTCGATTCTGTTTCATCCGCAATCCGGTCCGTTCTCCCTGCTGTCGTCACCACCCTCCGAGAACTTCCTCGTCGGACTCGAAGTCGCCCGATTCATCCTGGCGATCGCCATCTTGGTCGGATATCGAACGACGGCCGCGTCCATCGCAATGACCCTCACGCTCATGACTGGCAGCGGGTTGGTCAATTCCTTCGGCAAGGTCGACCACTTCATTCTTTTCGAAATCTTGCCGGTGGCCATGGCAGCCGCTGGATGGGGCGCCGCATGGTCCCTCGACGCACGACGTTCACGCACACAACGCAAAGCACTTCAAACCCGCGGACTGCCCATGCTCATCTGGGCAGTGACGGTCGCCTACGCCCTGTTTACAGCGGCACTACCCAAAGCTGCGTCCGGCTGGCTGAACCCCGAATTGCAGGCAACCCGGGGCTACGTTGCACGAGACGTCGCTGACCCCACCAAGCTCGGTCCGCTGACCCACGAACTATTCGACATCCATTCGGAGTGGCTATGGAAGGCACTCGACTACGCCACTGTCTTCGCTGAAGGCTGGTTGATCGTTGCCGTGCTCTTCCCTGTCTTGTTCAGAATCGGGATCGTCGTCTTACTCGGGTTTCACCTTGGGGTTTATCTCGCGTTGGGCATCGAGTTCGACAGCTATATCTTCGTGTATCTGCCGTTCCTGTCGGCGCCTGCTGTATGGGTCACCAAGCGAGTCCTGGGCAGAAGGCCCGATATCGGTAGAACGTCGGCGCCGGAAACTCCACGTCAAGTATCTCCGGCCAGTTCGGACGCACCGTAAATCTAATATCCGGGAGCGGACCTTTCCGTCACAGTTCGTGAGTGCCCCAATCACAGGTAGGCGATCCCCAGACTCCCTCAACCTGGGGATCAAACAAACCTACTGTCTCCCAATGAAATTCCGAGAACTTCTACATTCACTGACATTCGGTTCGCAGACGGGCGCCCCAATCGCCAATTCGGCGCCGCCATTCGGACCCCACATCGCGTGTTGGGGGCAGTCGAGCCGCGGGGGGTCGGCTCGACTGCCTGCACTTACACCAGGCGAAGATGGTTTCTTGCCAGCTATCTGCTAAACCAGCGTGCGTCGACGCTCAGGGGGTCACTGGAACGCATCGTCGTCACCTGTGGGCCGGGCTCGCGCCGGCAGGTACAGACAATTGTTCAGTGACCCCTGAGTTCGATCGTCGAAATCACCTCCGATCGCCGTGCGTAGGTACATCTAGAGCGTGACACTTCGGCTGGTTGAGCACATACGCTGAAATACCTGGAAAGGTACCTACTTTTCCTTCGTCTTCCGAGTGGTCGCCATCTCGGTCACGTCCAGAAGCGTTGCACATCCGACACTGTCGGGAAATTGGTCATCTGTATCCGAGACTTTCACCTCATCTGCGATCGACGATCATGATGCGACGATTCGTTGTGTGACCACGAACGCTCGACTCAGACGCAACCGCAGGCGCATTGCCAGGCGATTCAATCCCAACAACGTGTGGGCAACTGTCCTGGTGATTGCACTTTGCGCACTAGTCGCCTTGGCGATCGTCTGCAGCATGATCTTCGACAAAAGTCATTGGGGCTGACCCGCGGGCTCACGGCACCTGAACGTGGGGCGGGCGGGGCTCGAACCCGCGACCAATGGATTATGAGTCCACGGCTCTAACCGACTGAGCTACCGCCCCATCCGGATGCGATGCATCGCGGCGAATCCGAATGTTACCGGCACATCCGACGCGGATCACAATCGGGCAGGCGGTGACGCGTTGCACTCTTTCGAGTCGAGTCTTCCAAGGTTGGTCGGCGCAGGAGCGATGAGCCGATACCGTGGGAGTGCACACCCCACGGAACAGGATCACCACATGAAGCTTGCACTGACCGAATTCAAGAACTCGAAGGCCACGATCCGGATCATCATGTCCGACGGCGCGAAGCTGAACGGCACCGTCACCGATTTCACCGAAGACACTCTCGTCCTCAATTCTCCGAATGGTGTCTATTACATCAACCCCAGCCACATCATCCGGCTGTTCGAGCCGTCGGATCGCGCAGCGAAGTAAGCGCACCCGTCAAACAGTTCGACGGTTCCACCGAAAGCCCGACGCAGACACTTGCGTCGGGCTTTGGTGTATCTGTCGCCAATATCTACACGTCGCGTTCACGGGTGCAGCGGCCATCGGCGTCACTGAAAACGACAATGGACCTGTCCTGTTGGCCGCCATCGAAAGTGTTGTAACTCCAGTGGCAATCGACGAGCATGTTTTCTCCTGCATGCTCGGAGCTACCAAACCCGACCCTGCGGCCTTCCTGGCTGCGCTGGAGTTTCTCGATGCGCGTCCACAGCAGACCTTCTTCGTCGACGACAACCCGGTGAACGTCCTCAGCGCTCGACGGCTGGGAATTCTCGCAGAACAAGCAAACAAAGCGGCAGACGTCGGATCGGCACTTCGATCGGTGGGTCTGCTGCAAACGCACTAGCGGCGACGAATACAAGAAAGCCCCCCACCAGATTTCTCAGGTGAGGGGCTTTGCTGCTCCCCCGGCTGGACTCGAACCAGCAACCGTCCGATTAACAGTCGGAAGCTCTGCCAATTGAGCTACAGGGGATTGTCTTGCTCGCTTCGCCCGTTCCGGCGTTGCCTGAGAAACTGTAGCGAATCCTCCACCGAAGTACCAAATCGCCTGCCCAGCGAGTCATCAGGCAGGATGGAGTCAGGACGATCGGTGCTGGAGGGAAGCAGGAATGATGCGTTTGTTGATCGGTGTTGCAGCTGGGTACGTCCTGGGAACCAAAGCGGGCCGCGCACGATACGAGCAGATCAGCCGGGCCGCGAAGGCGGTGGCCACTAGTCCGGCCACCAAGAAGGTGTTGGACGCGTCACGGCAGAAGCTGGCCGACTCACTGAGTACTCAGCCCAAGCTCGAGCCGATGAAGCCGATCAACGAGGAGACCACGATTCTGGTCCCCCACGACCAGTTGAAGAAAAGCCGCTAGGTCAGACGCTTTGGTCGCCGACAGCCTGCTCACGCAGCTGTCGGCGATACTGCTCCAGGGCCACGAGGTCTCCGAACAGTGAGTTGTACTCCTCGGGGGCCGCAGCAGGTGAAACGCGCTGAAGCTTGGATTTGAGGTCGGCAACCTGCTCGCCCACCCACGCTTCCTGCAGTCGTGCGAGCACTCCGTTGATGTAGCGCGGAACCGTGTCTTCGTCGCACGGCATCGGTTCGACGGCCAGCTCAGATACAACCGAGGCCACCGTCATGTCCTCGACGCCCTTGGTGACGACTTCGATCCACTCGGCCCCACCGAGCCCCTTGCTCGTTCCACCGGCGTCAGCCATTGCCTGTCTGATGACAACGTAGGCGGGGTGGGTGAATGTCTCGGGAGGCAACGAGTCGAAGACACTGCCGGCGATGCCAGGGTGCTGCAATGCGGCCTTGAGGACAGCTCGCTGCGTCGAGAGCGCCGGATCGTTGGGCCGGGGCCTGGAGATTCCGATCGGCAGCGCAAGCGCATCGGCGGCAGGTGCCTCGACAACCTGACGACGCTTGGGCGCCGGTGAAGATCCGCGCGTCGACGCCCGTTTGCGAGCTTCGTCACGCACGCGTCGTCGAACCGACGGAAGATCGTCCCAACCGACCCATCCGCACAACAGATTCGCGTAGCTGTCGCGCAGAGTTGATTCCTTGATCTGCGCAACGACGGGGACGGTACGACGCAGTGCCTCGACGCGACCTTCAGCGGTCTCCAGATCGTGTTCGGTGAGGATGGACTTCACCACGAACTCGAACATCGGAGTGCGCCGTGCCACGAGGTCGCGAACGGCGGCGTCACCAGACTTCAGACGCAGATCGCACGGGTCCATTCCGTCGGGCGCGACGGCGACGAACGTCTGCCCGGCCATCTTCTGATCACCCTCGAACGCCTTCATCGCAGCGGCCTGCCCTGCGGCATCACCGTCGAAGGTGTAGATGATCTCACCGCGAAAGTAGCTGTCGTCCATCAGGAGTCGGCGGAGCATCGCGAGGTGCTCCTCACCGAAGGCGGTTCCACACGAAGCGACGGCGGTCTTGACGCCGGCCAAGTGCATCGCCATGACGTCGGTGTAGCCCTCGACGACTACCGCCTGGTGCCCCTTGGCGATGTCGCGCTTGGCGAGGTCCAAGCCGAACAGGACCTGAGACTTCTTGTAGAGGATCGTTTCCGGCGTGTTGACGTACTTACCCGGCATGGTGTCGTCGTCGAAAAGCTTGCGGGCACCGAAGCCGATGACGTCACCGGCGACGCTGCGGATCGGCCACAGAAGACGGCGATGGAACCGGTCGATCGGACCTCGTCGCCCCTCTTTGGACAGCCCGGCTGCTTCGAGTTCCTTGAATTCGAAGCCCTTGGACATCAAGTGTTTTGTGAGAGTGTCCCAACCTTCGGGCGCGTATCCACACCCGAACTGCAGTGCCGCTGCACCGTCGAAGTTTCTCTCGGTGAGGTAGTCGCGCGCCGCCTGGGCATCGGGTTCGCGCAGACGAGCAGCGTAGAACTCCTGAGCCGCCGCGTTTGCCGCGATCAAGCGTGCACGAGTGCCGCGATCGCGCTGAACGGAAGGCCCACCACCCTCGTACGAAATCGTGTAGCTGAGCCGATCCGCCAACTGCTCGACAGCCTCGACAAAGCTGATGTGATCCATCTTCTGCAGGAACGAGTACACGTCCCCGCCCTCACCGCAGCCGAAGCAGTGGTAGAGGCCGTGGTTGGGTCGCACGTGGAACGACGGCGACTTCTCGTCGTGAAAGGGACACAGACCTTTGATCGAATCGCCACCGGCACGCTTGAGTGAAACGTATTCACCGACGATGTCCTCGATGCGAGTGCGTTCGCGAATGGCCGCGATGTCTCTGTCAGAAATTCGGCCCGCCACGTACATCAGTCTAGGCGGTCCCCCGGCACCTCCTGACAACGATATGTTGATGGCCGACTCTGCACCGCAGCGATGGGACCGACGATGACTGAAAACGCCTCGAGCTCGCACGAAGGGCGATCAGGAACCCGATTCGGCGTGTACGAGTTGCGTCGCCTCCTCGGCCGAGGCGGAATGGGTGAAGTGTACGAGGCGTACGACACCTCGAAGGATCGCCTGGTCGCACTCAAGTTGCTCCATCGCGAACTTGCGGCCGACCCGTCATTCCAAGCTCGTTTCCGCCGAGAATCTCGCACCACCGCCGCCTTGAACGAACCGCACGTGATCCCGGTACACGACTGGGGCGAGATCGACGGAGTCCTCTTCATCGACATGCGTTTGGTCGAAGGTCATACGTTGCGCGCCGAGTTGGCCGAATTCGGCCGACTCACGCCTATACGAGCCGTCGACATCGTCTCGCAGATAGCGTCAGCGCTGGACGCAGCGCACGCGCGCGGACTCATCCATCGCGACGTCAAACCAGACAACATCATTCTCACGAACAACGGCTTCGCCTACCTCGTCGACTTCGGAATCGCATACTCACAGACGGACACGAAGATCACCACCGAGGGAAGCGCAGTCGGTTCGTATGCATACATGGCGCCGGAGCGGTTCGGAATCGAAACGCCGACGGCCGCAGCGGATGTCTATTCCCTGGCTTGTGTCCTCTACCAATCACTCACCGGAACAACACCTTTCAACACCACAAGCATCGAGCATCTGGTCAATTCGCACCTGAACGCTCCGCCGCCACGCCCCACACTGACGGTTCCATCGCTCCCGCAAGGTTTTGACGCCATCGTGGCTCGCGGCATGGCAAAGGATTCCGCACACCGCTATCCGACTACGGGAGCGCTCGCACTCCAAGCGCGGCAGGCCCTCTCGACGACCCACACCCCCGGTGCCGCCGGCGGATTGCACCCCACGATCGTCGGGCCGCCCATCTACACCACGGCGAATCCCGCTCACGGGAACTACACGCACATCGCGACAAAGACCAAGCGAAACCGAGCCCCGATCGCGATCGGTGCGGCTGGAGTTGCACTCGTTCTGGCCGCAGGAGGCACGGCGGCCTGGGTAATGCTGGGGAACTCGGGACCCGAATCACCCACCACTGCAGCAGCTTCCATCGCCACGTCGGCACCGGCACCCACTCAGGAGCCGGCCAGAACGCCCAAGCTCGAGCCGCTACCCACCGCCGGACTGCAGGCGACCACGACCACCCGGGCGTCGAACCCGTCCGCGAGAAATGGCGACCTCAGGGTCAGCAAGCCGATCACCGTCCCCTCGTGCAAAGGAACCGGAATCGTGGTGTTGGCCAATGCCACCGATCCGGCAACGTACGCCAGCGAGATCCAGAACTACCTCGACGCGTTCCCCGGCTCGAAATACCTACGCACAGACCAGTCCTGCCCGTCACTGCGTCAAGTCTCCGATTCGGGGACGGCGATCTACACGGTGTATCGCGAATCCGGGAACACCGAGTCGAAGATCTGCAAGGACGTTCGCGCAGCAGGCGGCGACGCTTACGGCAAGTGGCTCGATACCACTACCGACCCGTCGACGCGGATGACCTGCTGAAGGCGTAAGCGGCTCAGCCCCAGCTGGCCTGCGCGCCCAGGCTCGCTTTGTCCACCCGTTCCAGCCGACTCTCCGTGTACGACGCGATCTGATCCACCACTACCCGGACCCGAGCACCGTCGTCCGCGGCGCGTTCCCACGCGGGCAGCAGGATCGGATCGAGCCCGGCCGGCGCAGTCGCCAGCAGCCATTCCGCGACGCGATGAACACGATCACGCTGCCGATCCTGACGCGCCTTGTGTCCGGCGTCGGACATCACGTAGTACAGCGCCACGGTCTTGAGCAACGCCACCTCGGATGCGACGGCCTCGGGTATGTCGAGGTCGGCTTGATACCGCGAGAGGGGTCGGTCACCGTGTGTCAGCCGGGTGCTGGCGATCGCTGCGGTGGCGAAGCGACCCACCAATTCACTCGTGAGATTCTTCAACGCGACGGAACTTCCGAGTGTTCCGTCGAAACTTCCGACCCCGCGTACGACGGGGAGTTCGGACAACCGTTGAGCGGCGTCGATCAGATCGTCGACTACCAATCCCCGAAACTCGGAGGCCCCCAGTTCTGCCAGTGCGCGCTGCTCGGACGGATCGGCAAGCGAGCGCAGGTCGATACGGCCTGCGATCACCCCGTCCTCCACGTCGTGCACGGAATACGCGATGTCGTCGGCCCAGTCCATGACCTGAGCTTCCAGGCATTGCCGACGCTCGGGCGCCCCCTCTCGAACCCAGGCGAGCACCTCTGCGTCGTCGTCGTATGCCCCGAACTTCGCGCCGGGCTGCGGCCGTGTCCAGGGGTACTTGATGGCTGCGTCGAGTGATGCCCTGGTGAGATTGAGGCCGGCACTCAGACCGTCGGGGCGCAGGATCTTGGGTTCGAGGCTGGTCAATATCCGCAGATTCTGCGCGTTGCCCTCGAAACCTCCGCAGTCCTTGGCGACTTCGTCCAGGGCCTTCTCGCCGTTGTGACCGTACGGCGGGTGCCCGATGTCGTGCGCGAGACCGGCGAGGTCCACCAGGTCCGGATCGCAACCGAGTCCGTCGGCGATCCCTCGCCCGATCTGTGCGACCTCCATCGAGTGCGTCAACCGCGTGCGAGGTGTGTCACCGTCGCGCGGGCCGACAACCTGGGTCTTGTCGGCCAAGCGCCGCAAAGCCGCGGAGTGTTGGACACGCGCCCGATCTCGCGAGAAGTCCGAACGATGCTGCGCCGCTGCGATCTGCGAACCCGGCAACCCCGCACGCTTCGGCGCCTCGACGACACGACGTTCGAGGTCGTGTTCGGAGTATGTGCCGCCTCCGTAGGTGGTGTGAGCTGTCATGGTCTCTATTGCCCTGCCGTGTAGGGGAAGTCTGCCGAGAAGTGCGTGAGCTGATACCAGAGCAGCGCGCCGGTTTCGCGAGCGATTCCGTGCAACTGGGATTCGCGGGTGAAGACAGCCGGGCCCTGACGAGTAGGTGCGGTCCACGCCTGGAGTCCTGTGTCGCGGGCCATCGTCCGCGTTCGCAAGGAGTGCCACGGGTCACTGACCAGGACAGCGGAATTGATTCCCTGCGAGGACATCTCGGCGCTCACCGCGTCGATACTGAGAAGTGTGTCCGAACCGGTCTCCACAGCAGTGATCGCACTCGACGGAATTCCGCGATCGGTCAGATACATCTTTCCCGACGCCGCTTCGGTGTACTCGTCACCTTCTTGTTTACCGCCGACAGTGATGATCTGCGGCGCCACTCCGCGCTTGTACAGCTTGTACGCCTGCTCGAGTCGGGCCTCGAAGACGGACGACGGAGTGCCGGAATACTGAGCCGCGCCCAGAACGACTATCGCGTCGGCCGGCCGCGTGTCGTCGATGCGCGCCACCTGCCACACCCGGAACGCAGTACCCCCGACCAGAACCACGGCCATCAACACGGCACCGGCGATCAGTCGGCGCGTCCAGCGAGCCAATCCTGCCCCGAAGCCGCCCGCCCGTGAGGGTGATGGGTCGTGGGGGCGGTTACCGAAAGCAGGTTTCACTCCCGCAATTCTGCCAGTTCGCGGCGATCACCTCCGATGCCGACGCGCCACAACGGATAGATTTGCGTCATGGCCCTCGCACCACACTTCGCGCAGTTGTCCTCGGTAGAGCAGAGTCGGACAATCACCCGACCCGTTCGCCGTCGGGGAAGCGCCGCCGCCGTCGCTGCGATTTTCGCTTTGCTGGCGCTCGTCTTCAGTCCTGCGCTCGCCTCGGCAGACGCCCCGATGGTGTTGCCGAATCACATCACCGACACCTCCGGGGTTCTCGACGCCGGGCAACGCAGCGACATACAAGCTGCGATCGATCAACTCAGCGAGGACCACCAGATCGATCTGTGGGTTGCGTTCGTCCCCGATTTCAACAACCTGGGTGGCCAGGCGTGGGCACAGCAGACAGCCACGAAGTCGACGCTGAGTACCAAGTCCGTCCTGCTTGCAGTTGCCACGGCGGAGCGTGCTTACTACCTCGACGTCCCCGCTGAGCTGAGCAACATCACGGATTCCGACATCGAATCGATCAATTCCGACGCGGTGGAACCGGCTCTCGCCGAGGATGATTGGACCGGCGCGGCAATTGCCGCAGCTGGAGCACTCGGCGACGCGAACAACACGAGCGGCGGAATGGGAGTCGGAACACTCCTCATCGCGGGCGGCGCTGTGGTGGTCGGGACGGGCGGCGTGGTCCTGTACTCACGTAAGCGCAAGAACGACAAGAACAAGGCAAGCGTCGAAGCCGCGAAGAACATCTCCCCCGACGACATCGCCAGCCTCAACGCACTCCCGCTGCCGACGCTCGACGAACGCGCGAAGGAGATCCTCGTCGAGACGGACAACGCGATCGCCGGCAGCCAGGAGGAGCTCGATCTGGCCCGCAGCGAGTTCGGAGATTCCGCCGTCGCACCCTTCTCGGCAGCATTCGACAAGGCCAAGGCCACCCTCGCCGAAGCCTTCGCGATCAGGCAGCGACTCGACGACGCCATCCCGGAAACTCCCGATCAACGCCGACAGATGCTGATCGACATCATTTCCTCGTGCGGTCGAGCCGACCAAGAACTCGAAGCTCGCGTCGAGGAGTTCGACGGGCTTCGCGACCTTCTCATCAACGCCCCCGCACGTCTCGATGCGTTGACGCAGAGTGTTGTTTCTCTCAGCGTGCGCTTGCCCGAATCCGAGGCGATTCTGACCAAATTGAAGGATCAGTTCCCCGCGCCGACGCTGGCATCTGTCGTGAACAACGTCACGATGGCCAGCGAACGCCTGACGCTCGCCGAGAAGTCGATCGAGGAAGGCCGCGATGCCACCGCGCTGCCGGCTGGTAAGCAAGGCGCTGCCGTCACCGCGATTCGCACTGCCGAAGCGGCTCTCGATCAGGCACGCAAACTACTCGACGGCGTCGATCACGCCGCCGACGACATCCGAAACGCCATCGCGACACTTCCGTCCGCGATGGACGACGTCCAGCAGGGCATCACTGCTGCGGACGCTTACCTGGCGCAGGGCGGGCAGAAGTTGGCGGACGCGAAGGCCGCGGCCCAGGCAGCGTTGGCGAATGCTCAGACGTCGAAGGACAGCGATCCGCTGACAGCCTTCAACCAGATCGTCGCGGCCGACGCCCAACTCGACGCACTGCTTGCCGACGCTCAGGAGCAGAAGCAGCAGCTCGAACGTGCACAGCAGCGCCTCGCCCAGGACATTCTGGCCGCACAGGCTCAGGTGACCGCTGCAGGCGACTTCCTCGGAACCAGGCGCGGCGCGATCGGGGCGGAGGCGCGCACTCGCTACGCGGAGGCTCAGCGGCACCTGCAGGCGGCCCAGCAATTGCAGGCTTCGGATCCGTCGAAGGCACTGCAACACGCCCAGGCCGCTACAACCTTGGCGACGCACTCACTTCGCGCCGCGCAGAACGACGTCAACACCTGGGAAGCAAACCAACGACCCCGCGGTGGCGGCGGCGATGCGACGGGAGCGATCCTCGGCGGCATCCTGATCAACAGCATTCTGCGAGGTGGCGGCGGGCCCCGCTCGTACGGCGGACCGAGCAGCAGCGGACGCTCCGGTCGCGGTGGCGGCGGCGGTGGTTTCGGCGGTGGTGGCGGCGGCCGAACCAGTCGAGGCGGCGGCGGCCGGTTCTGACGGATCCCGTCGAGGTAGTAAAATCCCTACTTTGTTCACGACCGCACTCGTCGTACGCTTCATCCGGCAAGTCGGGATCACAGATCATACGAAGGTGTTATGGAAAGCGTCGCCCCGCAGATAACCGTCGTTGTACCTACATACAACGAGCGTGAGAACCTGCCAAAGCTCGTCGATCGCCTCGCCGCGTTGAAGATCCCGAACCTGCACGTCCTCGTGGTGGATGACAACTCCCCCGATGGCACGGGCGAGGTTGCGGACAAGTTGGGTATCGATGGACCCATCCCGGTCGGAGTGCTTCACCGCACGGTCAAGGACGGACTCGGCCGTGCTTACGTCGCGGGCATGAGCCGGGCTCTGGCGGAGAACGCCGACATCGTCATTCAGATGGACGCGGATCTCTCCCATCCGTCCGAAGCGATCCCCGCCATGATCGAGATCCTCACCACGACCGATGCGGCAGTCGTTCTCGGCTCCCGTTACGTCGAGGGTGGCGCAGTTGCCGGCGACTGGCCGTGGCATCGCAAGGCTTTGTCCGCCTGGGCGAACTTCTACGTCAACGCTATTCTGCGACTGCACGTCAAGGATGCAACTGCAGGCTTCAAGGCGTGGCATGCAAAGACCTTGCGCGACATCGACGTCGAATCGGTGCAGAGCAACGGCTACGCGTTCCAGGTCGAGATGAACTACCGAGTTGTTCAGCGCGGCATGAAGATCGCCGAAACGCCAATCCGCTTCGAGGAACGCACCGAAGGTGTCTCCAAGATGAGCCTCTCGGTTCAGTTGGAGTCCGCTCTGGTGCCGTGGAAGCTCAAGTTCGGCAAGAAGTCTCTCTGACCTGCGCGGCTGATCGAAAATAATCGGCGGTCTGCGTGTCCGACGGGTAGAACGACTCAATCGCGATCTCTGCAAGCGTGACGTCGCGCGGCGTACCGAACACGGTGGTGGTGCTGAACATCGCCAATTCGGTATCGCCCGCGCGTACGCGCAACGGAACCAGCAGGGAATTCGCGCGGTCGTCGTGCCAGTCTCCGCCGCTCGGATAGGTGCGCAACTCGTCGAGCAACGACGCCAACTGCGCATCCGCACTGACCTCCACTTCCCGCGCCAACCTGGCGAGCAGGTGGGTCCGCCACTGCGCGAGGTTCACGATCCGCGGCGCCATGCCCTCGGGATGCAAGCTCAAACGCAATACGTTCACCGGTGGTTCCAGGAGGAATTCAGCGGCCCCCTCGGTCAGGATTCTCACGGCCTGGTTCCCGGCGATCATCTCCCATTGCTGATCGACCACCACGGCCGGATAAGGGTCATGCGCGTCGATGATGCGATCGATGGCCTCGCTCACCGCTGACATCGGCGCTTCCGCCAACGATTTTTGCGAGTACTCCGGCGAGTGGCCACTTGCCAGCAGAAGCGTATTCTGTTGCCGTAGAGGAACATCCAGGCATTCGGACAGGTGAAGGATCATGTCCCGGCTGGGTTTGGAGCGGCCGGTTTCGATGAAGCTCAGGTGCCTGGTCGACACTCCTGCCGCTGCCGAGAGGCCCAACTGAGTGAGCCTTCGCCGCTCCCGCCACCGCTTGAGTTCGGTGCCAACGTCCATCGTCTCGAAGGTCATTCTTTCAAGTTAGCGACCCGAGGTAGCCGAGACCATGACCTCGGAGGTAATCGACCCGAAGCAGTTTCGGAGGAACAGTGGTCTCAGCCGGCGAGACCGCCGGATGTTCACCACCGGAACTGATCAAGGGAGCGACCATGAGCGCCTTCGACGCAATCGCCGACGCCTATATCGACATGTGGAACGAAACAGATACCACCGCCCGTAGAGCACGGATCGAGCAATTGTTCGCACCCGGCGGCCGCTACACCGATCCGCTCGCGGACGTCACCGGACACGATCAGATCGACGCGATGATCAACGCTGTGCAGCAACAGTTTCCGGGCATGCACTTCACCCTCATCGGACCCGTGGACGCGCACCACCGACAGGCTCGATTCGGTTGGGCTCTCGGCCCGGCGGGGGCCGAGTCACTGATCGACGGGTTCGACGTACTCGAACGCGACGACGACGGCCGGGTGACGCTTGTCCTCGGGTTTCTCGACAAGGTACCTACGGCCTGAAGTGCGTCTACCACCGACAGCCTTCGCCACGAAGGCTGTCGGTGGTCCGTGGCATCATCGGTGCCGATGAACGCCGACGGATTTACCTGGTCCACACCGATTCCCGAGTCCGAGGGTGCTGAGTACGGCGCTCACACGCTGACCGTCAACGGCCTTCCCTCCGTCTATCGATCCGCCAAGACGACGCCGACCAAGCTCGGTCAGTTCGTCACGCTGTGGCGCCGTTCCGAGGCCGGGCCCATCCGCCCATTCGACACCAGCGACGGCGTCGCGCTGTTTGTGGTGAAGGTCTACGACGAAGAACATCTGGGTCACTTCGTCTTTCCCACCGAAACCCTCGTCGAACACGACATCGTGTCGACGAACTTCTCGGGCGGCAAGCGCGCTATCCGGGTCTATCCGCCCTGGGTCACGCCGACCAGTGTGCAAGCCGTCAGAACCCAGCGTTGGCAGAAGCAGCATTTCGGCGAGTTCCCTGATGTATTCAACTCACCTGATACGTCGCGATGATGACGCCTGTTGTCGTAGGAACACTTTCGGTGAGGGTGAACTGAGCGAGCGCAGCACCGTCGGGGAACAATCTGCGCCCGGTTCCGAGAACCAGCGGATGAATCAGCAGAGTGTAGGTGTCGACGAGACGCCGTTCGGCCAATGACGTGATCAAGTCGCCACTGCCCAGAATCACCAGATCCGGGCCATCGCTTTCCTTCAGCGCGGCGACCGCGTCGGCGGCATCGCCTTTCAACACAGTCGAGTTCTTCCACGGCAGCGGTTCACCCAAAGTCCTTGACGCTACGTACTTCTGCGTGTTGTCGAGCACCTCGGTAAACGGATTGTCCGTCTGAAACGGCCAGTACGAGGCGAAGTTCTCATAGGTTCGGCGTCCGAAGAGCAACTCTGCTTTCTTCGCCATCCCCTCCCCCATTTTCTGTGCCATGACGGAATCGTTGAAGGGTGCCGCCCATCCACCGTGCTCGAATCCGCCACGACGATCTTCGTCCGGCCCGCCAGGTGCCTGCATGACACCGTCGAGAGTCACGCTGTTGGTCACGCTGAGTTTTCTCATAACTTCGATCCTGCGCCTGAAGATCCACCATGGAAAGAGAAAACGGGCGGTCCTTCTCGAATGAGAAGAACCGCCCGTCAGCTTCGAACGAATCAGGAACCGATCAGCCGCGCAGCCAGGTAGCTTTCCACCTGATCGAGGGCGACGCGTTCCTGCGCCATGGAGTCACGCTCACGCACCGTCACAGCCTGATCTTCGAGAGTGTCGAAGTCGACCGTGATGCAGAACGGTGTGCCGATCTCGTCCTGGCGACGGTAACGACGCCCGATGGCACCGGCGTCGTCGAACTCGACGTTCCAGTTCTGACGCAACTGCGCCGCAAGATCTTTTGCCTTCGGCGTCAGATCCGCATTGCGCGAGAGCGGCAGCACTGCGGCCTTGACGGGAGCGAGTCGACGATCCAGTCGCAGCACCGTGCGCTTGTCGACGCCGCCCTTGGAGTTGGGTGCCTCGTCCTCGGTGTACGCGTCGACCAGGAAGGCCATCAGCGAACGCGTGAGACCTGCCGCCGGCTCGATGACGTACGGCGTGTACCGCTCGCCCGTCGTCTGGTCGTAGTAGTTCAGCTCGGTGCCCGAGTGCTTGGAGTGCGTCGAGAGATCGAAGTCGGTACGGTTCGCGATACCTTCGAGCTCGCCCCATTCGCTGCCCTGGAAGTGGAAGCGGTACTCGATGTCGGTCGTGCCCTTCGAGTAGTGCGAAAGCTTTTCCGGCGCATGCTCGTACAGCCGCAGGTTGTCCTTGTTGATGCCGAGGCCGGTGTACCAGTCCAGGCGGTAGTCGATCCAGTACTGATGCCACTGCTCGTCCTCGCCCGGCTTGACGAAGAATTCCATCTCCATCTGCTCGAACTCGCGGGTGCGGAAGATGAAGTTGCCCGGGGTGATCTCGTTACGGAAGCTCTTGCCGATCTGACCGATGCCGAACGGCGGCTTCTTACGCGAGGTGGTCAGCACGTTGGCGAAGTTCACGAAGATGCCCTGTGCGGTCTCGGGGCGCAGGTAGTGCATGCCCTCTTCGCTCTCGACAGGGCCGAGGTACGTCTTGAGCATCATGTTGAAGTCGCGCGGCTCGGTCCACTGGCCGACGGTGCCGCAATCGGGGCAACCGATGACATCCATCGAGACGTCGTCCGGGTTGTCGAGCTTCTTCTTCTCCGCGTACGCCTCCTGCAGGTGATCCTGACGGTGACGCTTGTGACAGTTGAGGCACTCGACGAGCGGGTCGTTGAAGACACCGACGTGACCGGATGCGACCCACACCTCGCGGGGCAGGATCACCGAGGAGTCGAGGCCGACGACGTCCTCGCGGCTGGTGACCATGTTGCGCCACCACTGACGCTTGATGTTCTCCTTGAGCTCGACACCCAATGGGCCGTAGTCCCATGCGGACTTGGTACCGCCGTAGATCTCACCGCACGGGTAGACCAGGCCTCGCCGCTTGGCGAGATTGACAACGGCTTCGATCTTGGACTTGGGTGCCACTCGATTGCTCTCCATCTGGGTAATAGATGCATGATTTTCGTGCGCTTTTCGCACCATCAGCCTATCTGGCGGCTGCCACGCACTTCCGTCCAAGGTTGACATGCATACTTGTGCATATCAAAATGAAAGTGATTTGCAATAATGTGGTGAGATGGCTATGCCCGGACATCATGATCTACCCCTCGAAGGAGCCTCGCTGTGAGCATTGCGGATACCGGCGATCTCCACAAAAGCCATGATCATTCCGACCTCGGACACACGCACGACCCGTTCGAAGCCGCACCCCCCGCGCCCGTGCCGCCCAAGGAAACTTTGGCGGCCGCCGGCGAAATTCTGCGGGCGCTGGCTGCACCCGTTCGCATCGCGATCGTGCTTCAGCTCCACGAGTCGGAGCGCTGCGTTCACGAACTCGTCGGCGCTCTCGGTGTCACTCAGCCACTCATCAGCCAGCATTTGCGCGTTCTCAAAGCAGCGGGCGTCGTCCGCGGCGAACGCAACGGACGAGAAGTTCTCTATCGACTCGTCGACGATCACCTCGCACACATCGTCGTCGACGCTGTCGCCCACGCCGAAGAAGGATGAGATTCCACCGCATGAACACCCCGGGCAGTACGACCTCGAAACGTGGACCGGCCACCGTCGGCGTTCGTTCCACGAAACAGCGCAGCGCCATCTCCGCCCTGCTCGACGACATCGACGAATTCAAGTCGGCACAGGAACTGCACGACGAACTGCGCAAGCGCGGTGAAGGGATCGGCCTGACCACCGTCTACCGCACGCTGCAGGCACTGTCCGACGCCGGAACCATCGACGTCCTGCGCACCGACACAGGTGAGTCCGTCTACCGACGCTGCTCCTCCGGACACCACCATCACCTGGTGTGCCGCAACTGCGGATTCACCGTCGAGGTCGAGGGCCCGACGGTCGAGCAGTGGTCACAGACCATCGCCGAGGACAACGGATTCACCGAAGTGAGTCACACCGTCGAGATCTTCGGCACCTGCCGCGACTGCGCCGCCAGCTGACAGCTGACAGCGTCAGGGAATCAAACCCTGACGCGCGGTATCGGCGCCGGTCAGCGCGAGTAGCAACATCGTGGTCAGTGCCTCGTCGTCCAGTCCGGCCGCCGGGAACGTGTATCGCAGGATCACGTCCGCCAGACTGCCGTGGCCGAATACCGCGATCGAACCGAATTGGATGGTCCGGTTCCGCTCGGCCACCTTGCGATGCAGTGCCGCGCTGACCGGTCGGTCCCACGCGAGGACACACGTCATGGACAGCACGTCCAGCCCCTCGGACAAATTCATCGCCTGGATCGAGCACAGCGCGCCGGAGTACTGGAAACCAAGCGAGCCGTCCGCAGCCACATCGACCGTCACGAAATGCGCCAGCGAGGCGGCCGCGCGTTCTTGTAGGCGGGCTGCTTCGTCGGTGGTGTCGGTCATGTTCTCCCCTGTCATTTGACGCCACCGAATCTACGGTCGCGTGAGGCGTATTCGACGCAGGCGGCCCAGAGATCGCGGCGGTCGAAATCGGGAAACAGCTTCTCCTGGTACACCATTTCGGCGTAGGCGGATTGCCAGATCAAGAAATTGGACGTCCGCTGTTCCCCCGACGGACGCAGGAAGAGATCGACGTCGGGCATGTCGGGTTCGTCGAGGTACTTGGCAACCGTCGCCTCGGTGATCTTGTCCGGATTGATCTCACCGGCCGCGACACGCTTCGCGATTTCCTTTACCGCATCGGCAATTTCGGCCCGCCCGCCGTAATTCACACACATGGTCAAGTTCATGACTGTGTTGTTCTTGGTCAGTTCTTCGGCGATCTCGAGTTCCTTGATCACACTGGCCCACAGGCGCGGCTTACGACCGGCCCAGCGAACACGCACACCCATTTCGTTCATCTCGTCGCGTCGGCGGCGGATGACGTCACGGTTGAAGCCCATCAGGAATCGAACCTCGTCGGGACTGCGCTTCCAGTTCTCGGTGGAGAATGCGTAGGCGGAGAGCCACTCGACACCCATCTCGATGCACCCGCACACGGTATCCATCAGGACAGCTTCACCGCGTTCGTGCCCGGCGGTTCGCGGCAGACCGCGCTCCTGCGCCCACCGTCCGTTGCCGTCCATCACCAACGCGACGTGGCGCGGGATGAGTTCGGTTTGCAGGATCGGCGGGGTCGCCCCGGACGGATGTGGGTCCGGTGGCCGGATCACCCGTTCAGCAGCAGGATCAAGCGGAGTTCGCGGTTCGCGTCGTCGAATCACGGGTTCCATCCTGCCTCACGGACAAGTCGACCTCGACGGCTGCATGCGGCCTCGAACGCTCGATCAGCGGCAACGTCCGCAATTGACGCTCGAGATGCCACTGCAGGTGTGCCGCGACCAGTCCGCTGGCTTGCGTCCGCAGCGTCGCGGGCGCCGAATCGGTGCCCTCCCACTCCCCTCGGAGCAGGGCTTCCATCAAGTCGAGCACTCCGGGCGACGGCGTCGCAGCACCCGCCGGGCGGCAGTAGGTACAGACGGCTCCGCCTGCGGCGACATGAAATGCACGGTGCGGTCCCGGAGCGCTGCAGCGGGCGCACTCTTCGAGGGCAGGCGCCCAACCCGCATAGCCCATGGCTCGCAACAAGAACGCGTCGAGCACGAACTCGACCGGCCGCGCTTGCTCGGCGATCGCACGCAGTGCTCCCACCGTCAATCGCTGGAGCTGCGGGGCCGGCGCGCGTTCCTCGCCGGCCAACCGCTCGGCAGTCTCGAGTACGGCGCAGGCCGTGGTGTACCGGCTGTAGTCGTCGACGATGTCAGTGGCGAAGGCATCGACCGTCTGCACCTGAGTGATGATGTCGAGATTCTTGCCCGGAAGTAGTTGCACGTCGATGTGAGCAAACGGTTCGAGTCTGGCACCGAATTTGGAGGTGGTCCGGCGGACACCTTTGGCCACGGCACGTACCAACCCGAACTGACGGGTGAGCAACGTGACGATGTGGTCGGCTTCGCCCAGTTTGTGCAGGCGCAGCACCACCGCCGTGTCTCGATACAACCTCACTCGACCAGTGTCCCACGTTGTACCGACGACCGATCCCGATGCCGCGCCCGATGACAAGTCGGAAATACGGCGGGTCCGTCCGGATAGACTGGCCCGATGCCGAGCGACGCAATTGCGCAACCTGTCACTGCAGAGTTGACCGGTCGCGAAGCGCGGTGGGAGCGACACAACTCCGAGCGTCAGAAACGGATACTCACCTCGGCTGTCGAACTGATCGAAGAGCGCGCGGCAGGTGCCGAGGTGTCCGTCCAGCAGATCGCCGACCGTGCCGGCCTCGCCAAGTCGGTGGTGTACCGACAATTCAGCGGCCGAGACGACCTCGATCGACGAGTCCGAGCGTTTGTGCTCGGCCAATTTGCGGCGGCCCTGGATGCGTCGATGAGCATTTCGGTAGGCACTCTCGACCAGATCCTGACCCGAACCATCAGCGCCGTCGCCGAGTGGATCACCGAGCATCCGCGGATTCACGAGTTCATGGGTACCGGCCCCACCGACTACGACGACGAGAGCATCGACGCGATCAGCAGCTTGAAGGCGACAATCGCCGACTCGGCCCGCACCACTATCACCGAAGTCGGTCGATCCGTGGGGATCGACTCCTCACCCTTCGATTCACTACCGTTCGCAGTGGTGACAATGGTCGAGGGCACGCTCACCCACTGGGTCCGAAGCACCGATCCGAAACCGAGCCGCGAAGAGATCGTCGCCGACCTCGCGAAATACACCTGGTACATGTTCGACGGCGTTGCCCGCTCGAGCGGGCTACAGATCGATCCCCATGTCGAATTGTCCACGCTCATAGCCGAGCTGGTGTCCTCCGACGGAGGAACTTCGCGGCCGGACTAGATCCGGGTCTTGTCGGAACGCTTCGGCTCGCCGCGGTAGCGGGCGTAGTCGCCGTCGATGCGCAGCTTTCGCCACGCACGCTTCGACACCGGATTCATCAATCCGAGTTCGTCTGCCAGGGCTCGCATTTCACCGAAGTAGTTACCCAGGATGCGGCGTGAATGTGGGCTCCCCCAGAAGGCGCTCTTCATCACCTCGTCCGGGATTCCGAATTCTTCGGCGAATTCCTTTGGCGGTGACATTATTTCGCCCGCAAGCCAACGCATCGTGCCGGGGAAGGCGACCGATGTGATGGCTCGACTCGTACGACTGAGTCTGGGGACGTGATTGCGCAGGAACTCGTGAGCAAACGAGATGTGTCTCGCTTCTTCGGCGATGTGAATCTCCATGGTGCGGAGCATCGCCGGCGGCGTGTCCTTACCCTCGCGGATGAGATCCTTCTGGAAGTGGTCGATCGGTTCTTCACCAGCCAGAATGCCGATGAAGAAGATGACCGGGAACTTTGCTCCCAGCACTCCGATGATCGGCGACAGCCGCCGGAACATCGGACGCATACCCGGCACGTCGATGTCCATACGATTGACGAGCTCTTGGAACATCTGGATGTGATTGCACTCTTCGGTCATCTCGTGCAGGCAGTACCGGAACTCAGGCGACTGGTTGGGTAGCGCCATGATGTATTGCAGCATTCCCCGGATCAAGATGCTCTCGAATGCCGAACCCACCTTGGTCACATTCGCCTGACGCCACATTCCCATGGCGATTCGACGCTCCAACGACTGATCCTGGTACCACTGCGTCGCTCCGAGCGGATCCGACACGGATGAGAGCACCCACCTCGGATCATGCGGATCGATCGCGAACTCTGGTGAATCCCAGTCGATGTCGAGATAGGGATCGAAACTGCGGGCAACTGAGCCCTCGGACAAAGTCTGCAGTACCTGGCGGTACGGCTTTTCGACTTCGATCGACGCTGACCGAGCCATCGGTGTCTCCTCACGGCCAGTCCGTCGATTGCAGTCGACGGACTTGAATGAGGTCAAACATAATGGGACACCGCGTCCCACGCAACCCCTTCGGGGGCCTGATTTCAGGCCCGCCGCACCGGGATGATCTCGCGAACCTTCTCGTCTCGGAGATACAGACCCGCCCACATGACGATTCCGGTGTAGACGGCAAACAATGTCGTGCTCAGCAGAGGCTGTTCCGCTCGAAGGTTGGTCAACACGGCTCCGCCCAGGTAACCGGTGAGCAGAATCGCGCCGAGTATCGACGTTCGCGGAATCACGTACAGCGCAAGGCAGATCAGTTGCACCACCCCGGCCGTCAATGCCAGCGAGTCCGGCAACCCAAGTTCGGCGGAGGCATCCTTGACGGTCTGAAGGTTGAGAATGTGGATGATGCCGTCGAAGAGCATGAAAACGACGAACAGCCCACTCAGGACAAATCCGACCTTGCGAGCCGTGGCCGAAGGTGTCGTCGTCGTGGCGTTACCGGAAACAGTTTCGTTGTGGACGGGCTGGGTGGTCATCGGAATCTCCTGGGGCGAAGGCGAGCGGCCGGTTGCCACTTCGCTTGCAATTACGACTCCCGAGCGATCGAAAACTCATCGCGCCGGCCGTTACTACACACCCGGCGTTCGGGACGATTCACCTCACGTGGTCTGATGGACAGTGACACGGGGTGCCGAAGAAGTCGGCTGAGATCAGACCCGATGAACCTGACCAGTTAGCACTGGCGGAGGGATGTCGACATGACCGAACAGCAATTTCAGCGCGCATTGAACCTCGACGAGCAGATCGTTCTGATCACCGGTGGCGCCCGCGGGCTCGGCGCCGCACTGAGCCGAGCATTCTCCCGCTCGGGCGCCCGCGTAATCGTGAACTACAACAAGAGCCGCGATGCCGCCGAGGCCCTGGTCGCCGAACTGGGTGAGGATCGCACCTTCGCAGTCCAGGCGGACGTGACGGACCGCAGTTCCGTCGACCAGTTGTTCTCCGCTGCACGCGAGAGATTCGACGCACCGATCTCGACCGTGGTCGACAATGCACTGGTCGACTTCTCGTTCAACGGCGATGCCCGGCCGAACGCGGACACGATCACCTGGGCCGACTTCGACTCTCAACTACGCGGAGCTGTTGCCGGAACACTCAATACCACCCAGGCAGCGCTACCAGGCATGCGCGAATTCGGCTTCGGCCGAATCATCACTGTCGGAACCAATCTGGTCCAGAATCCGGTAGTTCCTTACCACGACTACACCGCTGCCAAGGCCGCACTGTTGGCACTGACACGGACGCTGTCTGCCGACCTCGGTCCGGACGGGATCACAGTCAACATGGTCTCCGGCGGCTTGCTCCGCACCACCGATGCGAGTGCCGCGACACCGGAAGCCGTGTTCGACATGATCGCGGCAAGCACTCCCCTGCGCCGAGTCACGACGCCGGACGAATTTGCCGACGCTGCACTCTTTTTCGCCTCCCCATGGTCGCGGGCCGTGACCGGCCAGAATCTGGTTGTCGACGGCGGACTCGTCAAGAACTGATGGGCGCACAGCTACGGATAGGTGCTTTCCTGCTCGGTTGCGGGCATCACAGTGCGGCGTGGCGACACCGCGACTCACCGGTCGAAAGTCTCGGCGACATCACGTATTACGAGTCGCTCGCCCAGATCGCCGAACGCGGCAAGCTGGACGCCGTTTTCTTCGCTGACGGTCACAGTGTTCGAGAACCCGAGTCTGGTGCGTCGTGGTTTCTCGAACCGATCACCGCGTTGACAGCCATGGCACGAGCGACGGCGAACGTCGGCCTGGTCACCACCATCTCCACGACCTTTTACACGCCATTCCACGCGGCACGACTTTTGGCATCGCTCGACCACATCAGCGGCGGACGGGCCGGATGGAACGTCGTGACCTCGATGTTCGACCAGGAGGCGCGCAACCACGGACTCGAGGCGATGCCCGATCACGCATCCCGATATGAACGAGCCGACGAATTTGTCGAAGTGGCCCTCGCATTGTGGGATTCGTGGTCGGAAGACGCGCTGATCCTCGACCGGGCGGGACGTTTTGCCGCCGCAGGCAAGATTTCTCGCATCGATCACGACGGCAAGCATTTTCGTGTCGACGGCCCGTTGACGGTTCCTCGATCCCCGCAGGGCAGACCGGTTTTGTTTCAGGCCGGGGCGTCCGAGCAGGGTCGCGATCTGGCTGCGCAGCGCGCCGAGGCGATCTATTCAGTTGCCTACGACCTACCCAGCGCGCAGAGCTACTACGCGGACGTGAAGTCGAGAATCGAGCGTGCCGGCCGGGATTCGAACTCGGTCGCCGTCATGCCGGGGCTGGTCACCTACGTCGGAAGTAGTGTCGCCGAGGCGCGGGCCAAGAAGGCCGAACTTGATCGCCTGCTGCCCACCGAACAGTCGATACGCCAACTCTCGTTGTTCACCGGACAGGATTGCGAGGACTGGGATCTCGACGGGCCCGTGCCCCCGTTGCCTCCACTCGAAGCATTCAGCGGGCCGCAAGGACGCTACGCAACTATTCTGCGGATCGTCGAGAAGGACGCACCGACTGTGCGGGAACTCCTCGGAACGCTCGCTGCGGGTGGTGGCCACGCAACGATGATCGGCACACCGGAGTCGATTGCCGACGAGATGGAATCCTGGTTGAACGGCCGCGGTGCCGACGGTTTCAATCTGATGCCGCCGACCTATCCGCAGGGCCTGGAAGATTTTGTCGATCACGTGATTCCAGTGCTGCAGGCGCGTGGGTTGTTCCGACGCGAATACGAGGGAGCGACTCTGAGAGAAAACCTCACCTAGTCCGGCAGTAGCGGCACCGACAGGTCCGGATCGCGTCCCAGGAGCACTCCCCTCGTGAGAGCCGCCGAGCCGAACTTCTTCCGGACGCTGTCCATCGCCGAGTCGAGGGCGGCAGTGTCCGGACCCGCGAATCCTGGACCGTCGAAGGGCAATTCGAGTTGTTCGGCGCCGTCCCGATCCAGGTTGGAGACAGCGACACCGATCAACGTGATGCCCTTGTCCGCGATCATCGGTATCGCTTCGTCCAGCAGCACCATCGAGGCGTTCAGCAATTCCGCTGTGTCGGCGGTGGACCGGCGCAGCGTGTGAGATCGAGTTGCCCGCGTGAAATCCGCGAAGCGAAGCCGGAGCGTGACCGTGCGCCCCGTCCGCTGCGCCGAACGCATGCGTCGACTGACACGATCGACAAGGGACATCAACGACGCATCGAGTTCTGCGCGGGAATGGGATCCTCGACCAAGCGCGTGCTGAGCACCCATCGAACTGCGGCCACGATAGGCGCGGACGGGGCGCGGATCTCGATTGTGCGAGAGCGCGTAGAGATGGCGACCGGCGCCGCCCCCGAGAATCGAGACGATCGAGGATTCGTCGTGCCGAGCGATGTCACCCACCGTCACGATGTCGAAGTTTCGCAACTTCTGGGCCGTGATCTTGCCGACGCCCCACAGCTTCTCGACCGGCAACGGATGCAGGAATTCGGTCTCGCCCTCCGGCGGCACTCGCAGCAATCCGTCGGGTTTCGCGAATGCACTCGCGACCTTGGCCAGAAACTTGGTGCGTGCGATCCCGACCGTGATCGGTAGTCCGACCTGCTCAGCCACATCGCGTCTGAGGTTGGCCCCGATCTGCAGCGGGTTTCCCACGATTTTGGCGAGCCCGCCGACCTCGAGAAAGGCCTCGTCTATGGAGATTCCTTCGACCAGCGGCGACGTGTCGTGAAAGACGTCGAACACGTCTTTGCTCGCCTGCGAGTACGCCGACATTCGCGGGGGAACGACGATCGCCTGGGGACACAGTGATCGAGCCTGACCACCACTCATCGCAGTTCGAACGCCGAATGCCTTGGCCTCGTAGCTTGCCGCCAGGACCACTCCACCACCGACGATGACCGGCCTGCCCGCCAGAGTCGGGTCGTCACGTTGCTCGACCGATGCGTAGAACGAATCGAGGTCCGCATGGAGGATCGTTGCGTCACCCGTAGGTCGACTACCCCCAGAATGATTACCGCCAGAACGAGCACCGCCAGGGTGATTACCTGGCGTTTCTCGATCCAGCGGTTCATGCGACACGAACATATGTTCCCATGCGCCACCGACACAACGAAAGGCCGCAAATAGATTCCATGGAATTAATCACGAATCGGGCGTACGGTGAAAGAATGATTCCACGGAATGCATATCGGTTCGGGGTCTGCTCATGACGGGGTCGGACCTGAGCGGTCACTTCAACAACCTCGTCCGCTTCGAAACCGAACTGTGGACGGCCGTCGACCAGCGACTCCGAATCGAGCACGACCTGCCACTGAGTCGATTCGAGCCGATGCAGATCATCGACAGGCTAGGTTCCTGTCGGGTCTTCGACATTGCCGAAGCGCTCGCGATCACCGTCGGTGGCACGAGCAAATTAGTGGATCGGATCGAGTCCTCGGGGCACTGCCGTCGACAATCCAATCCCGCCGACAAACGATCCTCACTCATCGCGTTGACCCCCGACGGCATCGGCCTGTTGCAGCGGGCGAAGGCCACGTTCGACGACGAACTGGCACGCCGCCTCGGTTCCGTGCTGACGCCCGAGGCTCTCGATCGGTTCGGCGCCACACTGGCCACGCTGCGCGAAGCCAACCGCCGACTGACACTCATCACCAAGGAGAAAGCATGACCGACACAATGCGCGCAATCGTGCTCGACGCCCCCGGCCCGCCAGAAGCATTGACGATCAAGGAGATTCCCATACCGGCGCCTACCACCGGCCGGGTACTGGTCCGCGTGAAGGCCTTCGGCCTCAATCGATCCGAACTGCACACCAGGCTCGGCCTCGCCGAAGGCGTGACGTTCCCGAGGGTGCTGGGCATCGAGGCCGTCGGCGAAGTGGTGAACTGCCCCGGCGGGGAGTTGACCGAAGGGCAGCAGGTCGCCGCCATGATGGGCGGGATGGGTCGGGTCTTCGACGGCGGATATGCCGAGTACACGTGCGTTCCCGTCAGCCAGGTCGTTCCCTTCTCCAGCAACCTGGACTGGTCGACAGTGGGAGCTGTTCCCGAGATGCTGCAGACGTCGTACGGCTCTCTGACGGTGGGACTGGATGCGAAATCCGGTCAATCCCTACTGATTCGAGGCGGAACCTCCTCGGTCGGCATGGCAACCGCAGTCCTGGCGAAGCAGTGGGGGCTCACGGTCCTTGCGACCACCCGCGATGCGAGCAAGACGTCATCGTTGACCGCGATCGGGGTCGACCACGTTGTCCTCGACGACGGTGCCGTGGCAGGCCAGGTGCGAGACATTTTCCCGGACGGTGTTGATCTGGCTCTCGAATTAGTCGGAACACCAACACTTCCCGACACGTTGCGCGCCACTCGCGTTCACGGGACCGTGTGTTTCACGGGCATGTTGTCCAACGAGTGGACAGTCAAGGACTTCTATCCGATCGACTACATTCCACGCGGAGTGCGATTGACCTCGTACGGCGGGGACGCGTCCGACCTGCCTGCCGACGTACTGCAAGACTTCCTCTCCGCTGTCGCGTCAGGCGAGGCGGTGGTACCGATCGACGAGGTGTTCGCGTTCGAGGACATCGCGCAAGCACATGCCAAGATGGAAGCCGGTACGGCTCGTGGCAAATTGGTGGTGATGATCTGACCTGGTTTCTCACACCTGGTTTCTCACACCACGAATCGATAACCCATCCCCGCCTCGGTGATCAGATGCTTGGGGCTGGCCGGGTCGTCCTCGAGCTTGCGACGAAGTTGAGCCAGGTAGACACGCAGATAGTGAGTCTCGGTGTCGTAGGCCGGTCCCCACACCTCCCGAAGCAATTCCTTCTGCCCGACCAGCTTTCCGCGGTTGCGCACAAGCATCTCGAGCATGCCCCACTCGGTCGGAGTCAGGTGCACCTGTTCACCGCGCCGACTCACCGTTTTGGCAGCCAAGTCCACCGTGAACGACGCGGTCTCGACCGACGGTTCCGAGGTATCGGCCGCCGAGGTTCCACGCCTCGCCGCTGCGCGCACGCGGGCCAGAAACTCGTCCATCCCGAAGGGCTTGGTGACGTAATCGTCGGCACCGGCATCGAGGGCCTCGACTTTGTCCGCGGAGTCGGTGCGCGCCGACAGCACGATGACCGGCGCCGTGCACCAGCCACGCAGGCCTGCAAGTACTTCGGTGCCGTCCATGTCCGGCAGTCCGAGATCGAGAATCACCACGTCCGGCGGCCGTTCCGCTGCAGCGCGCAGGGCCCCTGCTCCGGTGGACGCCGTCACCACGTCATATCCACGCACAGTGAGGTTGATGCGTAGTGCCCGCAAGATCTGCGGTTCGTCGTCGACAACCAGTATCCGGCTCATGACTCGCTTCCATTCGTTCCTGCACCGGCCAGTTCGACCATCATCGTCAACCCACCGCCCGGAGTGTCGGTGGCACTGACCGTTCCGCCCATCGCGTCGACAAATCCGCGCACCACGGACAGCCCGAGGCCCACTCCGCCGGTGTTGTCGCGATCTCCCATCCGCTGGAACGGCTCGAACATCGATTCGGCTTCACCACGGGGTACACCGGGGCCGGTATCTGCGACGGTGATGACGGTGCGGTCTCCGACGCGTGCTGCTCCCACTCGCACCGGTGTTGTGCCGCCGTACCGCAATGCGTTGTCGACGAGGTTGGCGATCACTCTCTCGAGCAAACCCTGATCGGCCTGCACGGCAACAGTACCCACGTCGACGATCACACTGTGGGACCGGGAGTCCGACCGGCCGCCGATGCCTAATCCAAGCAACGCCCGGTGAACAACTTCGTCGAGGTACACCGCCCGCAACGTCGGCTTGACCACTCCCGCAGCCAGTCTGGACGAATCAAGAAGGTTGCCGACCAGCGCGGTCAACTGATCCGCAGACTCCTCGATGGTGGCCAGTAGTTCTGCCGTGTCCTCAGGTGAGAACTCGATGTCGTCGCTGCGCAAGCTCGACACAGCAGCCTTCACGCCGGCAAGCGGTGTCCGAAGGTCATGGCTCACAGCCGAAAGCAATGCTCGGCGCAGTTGATCAGCCTCGGTCAATGCAGCCGCCTTGCTCGCTTCGACCGTGAGCTTGTCCTGACGGATCATGCCGACCGCCTGGTGCGCGACAACGGTCAACACCCGACGATCACGCGCACTCAACTCCGGCCCCGACAGCATCAGTGCGTATTCGCCGTCGTTTACCTCGCATACGGAATCCGCGTCAGCTTCACGTGCCGGCGGTTCTGCACCCACGGCCGCGACTACGCCATCCTCATGATGCACCACCGAAACCCCACGTTGACGGTAGATTTCGCGAGCTTTCTCGAGCAGCGTGGACAGGTCAGCACCGCGGAGAACCGACCCCGCAAACAGTGTCAGAAGTTCCGCTTCCTCCGAAGCACGCTTCGCTTCCCGAGCCTTTTTGGCGGCAGCGTCCACCAGAACGGCCACTGCCACAGCCACTATCAGCAGCACCACCGTCGTGATGAAGTTGTCGGGTTCGGCGATCGTGAAGCTGTATCTGGGGTCGGTGAAGAAGTAATTGAGCAGCAGTCCCGATAACAGAGCAGACAGCATTGCCGGCCCGACACCACCGAGCAGCGCGACCAGAACCACCACCACGAAGAACAACGCATTTTCGCCCTGCACGCCGGAGATCCGGTCGATCAGACCCATGAGTCCGGCTGCAGCCGTCGGAACCACCACTGCCGCAATCCACGACAGCAAGCGGTACTCGGATCGGCCGAACAACGAGATCCGCCGACGGACGGTCGTTTCCTCATGGGTGACCATGTGAACGTCGATGCCGCCGGACTGCTGAACCACCGCGGCGCCGATCCCCTCGTCGAGGATGCGCGCCAGCCGAGAACGTCGAGACGTTCCCAGAACCAACTGTGTGGCGTTCTCCTCGCGGGCGAATTCGAGAAGCGTCGACGGTACGTCGTCACCGACAACGGTGTGAAGCGTGGCGCCGACCCCGACGGCCAACGCGCGCACCTTGCCCATTTCCGGGGCCGAGACGCCGGTGAGTCCGTCACCGCGTACGACGTGGACCACCATCAGTTCGGCACTCGATTTCGACGCGATACGGGATGCGCGTCGTACCAGCGTTTCCGACTCCGGTCCCCCGGTCACGGCAACGACGACACGCTCGCGCGCCTCCCAGGTATCGGTGATCTTGTTCTCGGCCCGGTACTTCGCCAGGGCGGCGTCCACCTGATCGGCCACCCACAGCAGAGCCAGTTCGCGTAGCGCCGTGAGGTTTCCGCGTCTGAAGTAGTTACCCAATGCCGCATCGACACGCTCCGGCGAATACACGTTGCCGTGAGAAAGTCTGCGGCGCAGCGCCTCCGGAGTGATGTCGACCAGCTCGACCTGCGCCGCACTACGCACTATCGCGTCCGGAACCGTCTCCTGCTGAACCACGCCGGTGATGTGCGCGACAACGTCGTTGAGGCTTTCGAGGTGTTGCACGTTGACCGTGGACAGGACGTCGATCCCGGCTTCGAGCAGTTCCTGCACGTCCTGCCAGCGCTTGTGATTCTTACTCCCCGGCGTGTTGGTGTGTGCCAACTCGTCCACGAGGACGAGGGCCGGCCGCCGAGCCAACACGGCCTCGACGTCCAGTTCCGGCATCCGTGTTCCGCGATAGTCCACCAGCTTCGGCGGAATGATCTCGAGGTCACCGATCTGCGCCGCCGTGCGGGCGCGGCCGTGTGTCTCCACAACGGCCGCGACCACGTCACAGCCACGATCTCGACGTCGATGAGCCTCACCGAGCATCGCGAAGGTCTTTCCGACGCCGGGGGCAGCGCCGAGGTAGATACGCAATTCACCACGTTTGCGTGCCCTACCGAAAGATTGACCGACCTTCTCCGAAGAACTCACGTGACAATCATCCACCAGTCGTCGGCGCAGCACACGTAGGTGCCGTCAATCCGAGTGCCAGGTTCAATTCCAGGACGTTGACTCGCTCGGCTCCGAGAAATCCGAGTTGCCGACCGTCGGTGTGCTCAGCCACCAAGTCCCGCACCTGGTCTTCCGAGATGCCGTTGTTCGCCGCCACCCTCGCGACCTGCAGCTCGGCGTACGCCGGACTGATGTGGGGATCGATACCCGAGCCCGAACCGGTGACTGCGTCGACGGGAACCGATGCCGGGTCGACGCCCTCACGTGCCGCGATGGCTGCCCGGCGCTCGATGATGAATCCGGCCAGAATCTCGCTGCTCGGCCCCTGGTTGGACGGCAGTGCCGCAGCGGGATCACCGGTGGCAAAAGGATCCTCGTCCGAAACGGATCCGACAACGCGGTTGTGGAAGAACGGGTCCTGCTGCCCTTCGGCAACCTGCGGATCAACACCCACCCAGGCACTGCCGACCACGCAACCGGCGGCATCAGTGACCGGTGAGCCTTCGGCAGATCCGGAGCTGATCCGGCTGACCCCCCACACCGCGGCGGGATAGATCACACCGAGAACGACCGTGAGTGCAAGTAATACGAGCAAACCCGCCCATACCTGTTTGGCAAAACCGATAGTGAAACGCATGTCAGGTCACCCAATTCCAGGAATCAAACGCACGACGAGATCGATCAACCAGATACCGACGAACGGTGTGATCACACCGCCGAGACCGTAGACGAGCAGGTTACGTCCGAGCAACTGCGATGCTGTCGACGGTCGGTATCGAACACCCTTGAGCGCCAACGGAATCAACCCGATGATCACCAAGGCGTTGAAGATCACGGCTGAGACGATCGCCGATTCGGGGGTGGCGAGCCGCATGATGTTCAACGCGTCCAGCGGCGGGTAGATGCCGCTGAACAATGCCGGCAGGATTGCGAAGTATTTCGCCAGGTCGTTCGCCAACGAGAATGTGGTCAAGGCGCCGCGGGTGATCAGCAATTGCTTGCCGATTTCCACTACCTCGATCAACTTGGTGGGATCGGAATCGAGATCGACCATGTTCCCGGCCTCTTTGGCTGCCGAGGTTCCCGTGTTCATCGCGACCCCGACATCCGCCTGGGCAAGGGCGGGCGCATCATTGGTCCCGTCACCGGTCATCGCGACGAGACGTCCGCCTTCCTGCTCCTTCCGGATCAGGGCCAGTTTGTCTTCCGGGGTGGCCTCCGCCATGAAGTCGTCGACGCCCGCCTCATCGGCAATCGCCTTCGCAGTCAACGGATTGTCGCCGGTGATCATGATCGTGCGAATACCCATCGCCCGGAGTTCGGCGAACCTGTCAGCCATTCCCGGCTTGACGACGTCGGACAACGCGATCACGCCGAGGATCGAGGTGCTCTCACCGTGCTTGACGGCAACTACCAGTGGTGTTCCGCCGGCTTGGGCGATGTCGTTCACGGTATCGGTCACCGCGGTCTCTGCATGTCCACCGCCACTGACGACCCAGTGCATCACCGCATCTGCTGCACCCTTTCGGATTTGGCGTCCGGAGTGGTCGAGTCCGCTCATCCGCGTTTGTGCCGTGAAGGGAACGAACTCGGCGCGTTCCTCGTCGAGCGTCGGTTCGGCCGCGAGAGAGAACTCTGCTGCGCACAACTCGACGATGCTCCGTCCCTCGGGAGTTCCGTCAGCCAGGCTCGACAAGCGCGCTGCCGCAGCAAGATCGTCGGCGGATACGCCGGGTGCCGGGTGGAGCGCGGTCGCCCGGCGGTTGCCGAAGGTGATGGTTCCGGTCTTGTCCATCAACAGGGTGTCGATGTCGCCCGCAGCTTCCACGGCACGCCCCGACATCGCGAGAACGTTGCGCTGGACGAGGCGATCCATGCCCGCGATACCGATTGCCGAGAGCAGCGCTCCGATGGTCGTCGGGATCAGGCAGACGAGGAGTGCGATCAGCTTGATCGGATCCTGCTCGTGCCCCGCGTACAAGCCCATCGGGCCGATGGCTACGACGGCGAGGAGGAAGATGACCGTCAACGACGCGAGCAGGATGTTGAGCGCAATCTCGTTGGGTGTCTTCTGACGCGAGGCGCCTTCGACGAGCGCGATCATCCGGTCCACGAACGAACTGCCCGGTGCTGCGGTGATTTCCACGACGATCCGGTCGGAGAGAACCGTCGTACCACCGGTGACGGCGCAGCGGTCGCCACCGGATTCACGGACTACCGGGGCGGATTCACCGGTGATCGCCGATTCATCCACGGAGGCAATACCTTCGACCACGTCGCCGTCGCCGGGGATGACCTCGCCGGCAACCACGATCACCCGGTCGCCGACCACCAGTTCGGTGCCGGAAACCGATTCGATCGCGCCGCTCATCGTGATCCGATGTGCTGTGGTGTCCTGCTTGACCTTGCGCAGGCTGGCCGCCTGAGCCTTGCCTCGCCCTTCGGCCACGGATTCGGCGAGGTTCGCGAAGATCACCGTGAACCAGAGCCACAGGGTGATCACCCAGGAGAACACCGAGGGATCGGCGATCGCCATGACGGTGGTGATGACGGAACCGACGAACACCACGAACATGACCGGGTTACGCGCCAAGTGGCGTGGATCGAGTTTGCGTACGGCCCCCGGCAACGCGGTGATCATCTGCCGCGGGTTGAATACGCCTGCGTGTACTTGACGGGACTGCCCTGGATCAACCTTGTCGGCAGCGTCTTGCGCTACCACGGGTTTCTCACTGATACGCACGGTCATTGAAGAGCCTCCGCTAGCGGGCCCAGCGCGAGGGCCGGGAAGAATGTAAGTGCAGCAACAAGAACGACGGTTCCGGTCAACAGGCCGGTGAACATCGGACCGGATGTGGGGAGGGTGCCGGCCGTCGGCGCCACCTTCTTCTGAGAGGCCAGCGCACCGGCCAGAGCGAGAACGAAGATGATGGGCAGGAATCGGCCCAGAAGCATGCAGATTCCGAGAGACGACTGGAACCAGTCGCTGGTGACGGTCAGACCGCCGAACGCGCTGCCGTTGTTGTTCGAGGCGGAAGCGAAAGCGTAGAGCACCTCGCTGAACCCGTGGATCGATCCCGGCGTGCCCGGATCTCCCCCGTTGCCTTGATAACCGGTGGTCGAACCGAGGATCACGGTGATGGCGGTACCGATCAGGACCAGTGCGGGCATGACCAGGATCGACAGCGCTGCAAGGGTTATCTCGCGTCGACCCAACTTCTTGCCGAGGTATTCGGGCGTGCGACCGACCAACAGTCCGCCGACGAACACTGCGATCAGCGCCAGCACAAGAATCCCGTAGAGGCCGGTTCCGACTCCGCCCGGCGCGATTTCGCCGAGCAACATGTTGAGCAGGACCGCGCCGCCGCCGAGGGGCGACATGCTGTCGTGGGCCGAGTTCACCGCACCCGTCGACGTTCCCGTGGTCGCCACCGCGAACAATGCCGATCCGGGGATTCCGAAGCGAACTTCCTTGCCCTCCATCATCGAACCAGCTGCTGTGGCGGCAACACCGCGTGCGCCGGATTCGGCAGCGAGCGTCACCGCGAGCAGTCCGCTCCACAGGATTCCCATCACTGCGAGCAGGGTGAGGCCTTGCCTACGATCACCGACGAGAGTTCCGAATGTTCGTGTGAGGCAGACCGGAATCAACAGGATCGCCAGAATCTCGACGATATTGCTCAGCGGGGTGGGGTTCTCGAACGGGTGCGCCGAGTTGGCAGCCAAGATCCCGCCGCCGTTCGTGCCGAGTTCCTTGATCGCTTCCTGGGACGCGACGGGAGCTAGTGCATTGGTCACCGCATTGCCGTCGAGGCCGGTGGAGGCGAAACCGCTGTGGAACGACTGGATCACTCCCTGGCTCAACAGGATCAGGGCGATCACGAAGGAGAACGGGAGGAGGATGCGCAGAGAACCACGCGTCAGATCGACCCAGAAGTTGCCGATTTCGCCGCCCCGGGCAACCCGAATGAAGCCACGAACCAATGCGATGGCCACCGCCATCCCGACTGCGGCAGAGACGAAGTTCTGCACCGCCAGGCCGACGGGCTGAACGAAGTTGCTCATCGTCGTTTCCGGCGTGTACGACTGCCAGTTCGTGTTCGCCACAAAAGAAATCGCGGTGTTGAAGGCAACGGCAGGGCTGACGCCGGACAGTCCGTCACTCAGCGGTAGTACACCCTGAATCCGTTGGAGAAAGTACAAGAACAATGCGCTCGCCAACGAGAATCCGAGAACGCTTGCGGCGTAGCCGTACCACGTCTGCTCGGCCCGCGAGTCGATCCGGCCGACGCGGTAGATCACACTCTCGACCCGCAGATCTCGCGTCGACGTGTAAACGCGTGCCATGTAGTCGCCCACCGGAACGTAGGCAATTGCCAGAACGGCGAGGACAAAAGCGATCTGCAGGCCGGCAGCAAGAGCGGGCGACATCAGAACCTCTCAGGATCTACGAGTGCAACGAGCAGATAAATGACCAATGCCGCGGCGACGGCGATCAGAACCACGCTGACCACACCGGCAACCGTCATTTGGGAGCGCTCGCCTGTAGGGCGCGCAGCACCAGCGCGCACACGAGAAAACCACCGAGAATCAGAGCAACGTAGGCCAGATCGGCCATGAGCTTCCCTCTTCGAAATCTTTTGCCGTGCTGCTGTGCATCGCAGCCATGACGCTCGGTCGCCCTCGACCGGATGCGCTCTCTCAGCTTCGACCTCCAGAGAGGCCGATTCCGCGTCTCTGACGATCCACTTACGCACTGACCTGGCGTCTTGACGCGATCTTGACGCGGAACCCAGGTTCGCTAATACTGAAACAAGTTACTGTTCGTTCGAACGAACAGTTTTGCGAAGGGAACCTGATGACTTCTCGAACCGACCACGATCTCGCCCCCGGCCTTGTCGACCAGGTTGCAAGTCTGGCTTCGGGTGCTACCTCGTCCGTCGCGGCCACGGAGGCAACGCTGAGCCGGATCGAGGCCACTCAGCCTCACCTCAATGCGTTCAAGATCGTGCGGCGCGAGAAGGCACTCGAGGAAGCTGCCGAGGCCGACAGGCGGCTCGCACTCGGCGAGCGCCTACCTCTTCTCGGCGTGCCGATCGCAGTGAAGGACGACGTCGACATCACCGGCGAACCCACCGCCTTCGGTTGCCCTGGCGATTTCCCGGCCAAGACCGAGGACTCGGAGATGGTTCGACGCCTCCGCGACGCCGGCGCAGTGATCGTGGGCAAGACCAACAGCCCGGAACTGGGCCAGTGGCCGCTCACGAGCGGCTCAGCCTTCGGCTACACGCGCAATCCGTGGTCGCGTCACCATACTCCAGGCGGATCGTCGGGCGGCACCGCCGCGGCCGTCGCTGCCGGATTGGTCAGCGCCGGAATCGGTTCCGATGGAGCCGGTTCCATCCGAATCCCCGCGGCCTGGACCAACCTCGTCGGAATCAAGCCGCAGCGCGGGCGCATCTCCACCTGGCCCGACGCCGAAGCCTTCTACGGCCTGACGGTCAACGGCCCGCTCGCTCGCACCGTCGCCGACGCGGCACTGTTGCTCGACGTCGCTGCCGGCAACCATGACGGCGATCTCCACAAGCCGACACCTGTCACCGTCAGCGACGCGGTGGGACGCGACCCCGGAAAACTGAAAATCGCTCTTTCCCTTCGTAATCCGTTCACCGCCACTCCTGTGAAGCTGGACCCGGAAGTGCGCCTGGCGGTTCATTCGATCGCCGACACGCTGCGGGAACTCGGACACCACGTCGTCGTCGACGATCCCGCATACGGCCTGATCTTCGGCCTGAACTTTCTGCCCCGCTCACTCGTCGGGGTCCACGACTGGCTCGGACGCGTTCCCGACCCGACACTGGTCGATGCCAGAACACGCGGAAATGCACAGAACGGCAAGCTACTTCGTGGTGCGCCACTGCGCGCGGCCCGCGCGGCCGAACCGCGGATGCGAAAGCGGATCGGAGCGATCTTCGACACCTACGACGTCGTCCTGGCACCCACGACGGCAACTCCACCGATCATGGCGACCGCGATCGACGGCATCGGTGGCTGGGACACCGACAAGGTCATGACCGGCGCCTGCCCGTACGCGTGGCCGTGGAACGTCCTCGGCTGGCCCTCGGTCAACGTGCCGGCCGGATTCAGCAAGGCCGGCCTGCCCATCGGTGCGCAGTTGATGGGCAACGAGAACACCGAACCTCTGTTGGTCTCCCTCGCTTCACAATTGGAATCGGTCCTGCGTTGGGATCAGATCCGCCCCGAGCCGTGGTGGTGACCCGATGAGTAACCGGGACGTTCGCGAGCGAATACTCGATGCCGTTCTGCACGTCGTCGGTACCGACGGCATCCCGGGTGTGAGCAACCGGCGCATCGCCGCGCAGGCCGGCGTCTCACTCGGATCGATCACGTATCACTTCGCGAGCCAGTCGGACATGCTCCGCGCTGCTCTGTCTCGTTTCGTGACAGACGAGACGACGCGCCTGCGCGCCTTGGCCGAGGAGTACCGCGACAAAGGTCTCAGCGTCGAGGATGCCGCGGCAATAGCTGAGAAGGTGACGCGAGATCTTTCGTTCTCGGCCGAGCGGATCGCGCCGTTCGAGATGTACATCGCCGCCGGCCGCGACCACGAACTCCATGAAGTGGCGGTCGAATGCTTTGCCGCCTACGACGATTTGACCGTCACGATTCTGACGGCACTCGGCGTACCGGATCCCGAATCGATTGCATCGACGCTCGTTGCCGTCATCACTGGACTCCAACTCCGACGCCTGGCCACCGGCGTCGACGAGCAGGACATCGGCGCGGCGATCCTCAGGGTCCTACGGCCCCTGTGAGTGGTTAGGCAGTCCCTGGACTCCCTAACCGCTCACGGGGCCGGAGGCCCTAGAAGCCCAACCGGCCGAGCTGCTTCGGGTCGCGCTGCCAGTCCTTGGCGACCTTGACGTGCAACTCCAGGAAGATCCGCACACCGAGCAGCTTCTCGATCTGCAGGCGCGCACTGGTACCGACTTCCCGCAGACGCGCTCCGCCCTTACCGATGACGATGCCCTTCTGGCTGGGCCGCTCGACGTAGAGCAACGCGTGGACGTCCAGCATCTCGCCCTGCTTCTCGGTGCGTCCTTCGCGCGGGATGACCTCCTCGATCACCACGGCCAGGGAGTGCGGCAATTCCTCACCGAGACCCTCGAGCGCAGCCTCACGGATGAGTTCGGCCATGAGCACCTCTTCGGGCTCGTCCGTCAATTCACCGTCCGGGTAGAAGGCCGGGCCCTCGTCCATCAGACCGGCGAGGACGTCGACCAGGATCTCGACCTGTTCGCCCGACTTCGCGGACACCGGAACGACCTCGGATTCGGGACCGAGCAAGGTGGACAGCGCAAGCAACTGCTTTCCGACGGCGTCGCGGCTGACCTTGTCGATCTTGGTGACGATGCCGACCAGCTTGGTCTTGGGCGCCATCTGACGGATCTGCTGCACGATCCAGCGGTCTCCGGGCCCGATGGCCTCGTCGGCCGGGATGCACAGGCAGATGACGTCGACCTCGGAGTACGTGTCACGAACCAGGTCGTTGAGGCGCTGCCCGAGCAATGTGCGCGGCTTGTGCAGTCCAGGGGTGTCCACCAGGATCAGCTGCGCATGCTCGCGGTGAACGATGCCTCGAATCGTGTGGCGCGTCGTCTGCGGGCGCGAGGACGTGATCGCGATCTTGCTGCCGACCAACGCATTGGTCAGCGTGGACTTACCCGTATTGGGTCGACCCACGAAACACACGAAGCCTGACCGGAATTCGTTCTTGCTCATAACTGCTCCTCGCTGAACACTCGCTCAGTCATCGGTGTCTTCTGTCTCTTCGTCTTCGGACCGCGGGATGCGCTGCACGAACACCGTGCTGATGCGTACCCGGCCTCGGCCCGTGTTGGTTCCCTCACCGCGCAGGATCAAACCGTCGTATTCCACCTCGGAACCAGGAAGCGGAACTCGGCCGAGTACGTATCCGATCAACCCGCCGACGGTCTCCACCTCGTCGAGTTCGAGTTCGAGATCGAACAATTCGCCGAGGTCTTCGATGGGAAGCCTCGCGGATACGCGGAACATTCCATCGCCGAGATCCTCGATGGGCGGCGTCTCGTCCTCGTCGTACTCGTCAGCGATCTCACCGACGATCTCTTCGATGACGTCCTCGATCGTGACCAGCCCGGCGATTCCGCCGTACTCGTCGACAAGGATCGCCATGTGATTGCGGTCGCGCTGCATCTCGGCCAGCAAGCTGTCGAGTGGCTTCGAGTCGGGAACGAAGACCGCCGGCCGCATGACGTCGCAGACGTTGACGTTCCGGCCGCCGTCGGGCAGGTGGTAGGTCTGCTTGACCAGATCCTTGAGGTAGACGACACCGAGCACGTCGTCGACGTTCTCCCCGATGACCGGCAAGCGCGAGTGACCACTGCGCACGGCCAACGACGTCGCCTGTCCGGCATTCTTGTCATTTTCGATCCACACCATGTCGGTGCGAGGCACCATCACCTCGCGTGCCGACGTGTCTCCGAGTTCGAAGACGGACTGGATCATTCGGCGTTCTTCGTCGGCGACGACACCGCGTTCCTGCGCCATGTCCACGAGTTCACGCAACTCGATTTCCGAAGCGAACGGACCGTTGCGGAAGCCCTTACCCGGAGTCAAGGCGTTACCCACGAGGATCAGGACGCGACTGATCGGCCCGAGCAGAACACCGATCCACAGCAGTGGCAACGACGCGGCCATCGCGATGGAGTACGCATGTTGGCGCCCAAGCGTTCTCGGTCCGACGCCGATGACCACGTACGAGACGAGAACCATGATCACCGCGGTGACGGTCAGCGCCCAGCCCAACGAGAGGATGTCGATCAGACCGCCAACTAGTACGACGGTGGCCGTGATCTCGCACAAAATGCGAAGCAGGACCATCAGATTCACGTATCGCGGACGATCGGTCAGAATGCGCTGCACGCGCGCGGCGCCGGCTCGCTCTTCCTTTGCCATCTCGTCGATGCGTGCCGACGAAATGGTATTGAGCGCCGAGTCGACGGCCGCGAAGACACCACCGACCGGGACAAGAGCAATCGCCAGAACAAAGAGCGCTATGGCGCTACTCACTACAGAACCCCCGGATAACTGTTATCGGTCCACTCCGTCGACGAAACCGGTCTTACCGAGCAGCTTCTGATCGCGTTCGGCCAGTGCTGCTTCGCGGTCGATACGGCGAAGGTCTTCGTACCACCCTTCGAGGAGGCTGTTCTGCAAGCCGAACATCTCCTTCTCCTCTTCCGGCTCCGCATGGTCGTAGCCGAGGAGGTGCAACACACCGTGGACGGTCAGGAGGGCAAGTTCGTGAGCCAGTGAATGCCCGGCCTTGTCAGCCTGATCCGCGGCAAAAGACGGACACAACACGATGTCACCGAGCATCGACGGTCCCGGCTCCGGGGAATCAGGACGGCCACCCGGCTCGAGTTCGTCCATCGGGAATGACATGACGTCGGTCGGGCCCGGCAGGTCCATCCAGCGAACGTGCAGATCCGCCATCGTCGCGGAGTCGACGAGAACCATCGACAGCTCGGCCGCCGGATGGACATCCATCCGAGCGATCACGAAACGGGCAACGCTGATCAACTCCGGTTCGGAGATGTCCATGCCCGATTCGTTCGAGACCTCGATGCTCATGTGCGACGCTCTTTCCTGGGAAAAGTAGGGGTTGATGCGTCGATCAGCCTACCGTCGCGGTGAATGAGCATGTGCAGCGCGGCGCTGCGCCCGGTTTCCGACCGCTAACTCGCCGGACCGATCCGATTCGTGACGCTCGTAAGCGTCGACGATGTGGGAGACCAGCCGATGACGTACGACGTCACTGCTGTCGAGGGTGGCGAAATGAATATCGTCGATCCCGGTGAGGATTTCGGATGCCGCACGCAGACCCGAACGGGCCCCACCAGGTAGATCGACCTGGGTCACGTCTCCGGTGACCACGATCTTGGAACCGAACCCGAGACGGGTCAGGAACATCTTCATCTGCTCGGCCGTGGTGTTCTGCGCTTCGTCCAAGATGATGAAGGCATCGTTGAGCGTCCGGCCGCGCATGTAAGCGAGCGGAGCGACCTCGATGACTCCGGCCTGCATCAACTTCGGAATCGCCTCGGGATCCATCATGTCGTGCAATGCGTCGTGCAGCGGGCGCAGATACGGATCGATCTTCTCGTGCAGCGTGCCGGGCAGAAAGCCCAGTCGCTCGCCTGCCTCGACTGCCGGCCTGGTCAAGATGATCCGAGAGACCTGCTTGGCCTGCAACGCCTGAACGGCCTTGGCCATGGCGAGGTAGGTCTTGCCGGTGCCGGCCGGGCCGACTCCGAACACGATGGTGTTCTCGTCGATGGCGTCGACGTAGCGTTTCTGGTTGAGGGTCTTGGGCCGAATCGTCTTGCCCCGACGCGAAAGAATGTCGAGGGAGAGCACCTCGGCCGGAGACTCGCCGACCTCGTTGGTGAGCATGCCGATGGTTCGTCGAACAGCATCCGGTGCGATGGGTTGCCCCCGACCGGCCAGCGACGCCAATTCACTGAACACACGTTCTGCCAGCGCAACGTCTGCAGCCGTCCCCGACAATGAGACAGTTCCGCCACGTACGTGAATGTCGGCACGAAGCTCACGTTCGATCGCGGTGAGATTCTCGTCCGTCGCCCCCAGGATTTGGCGCACGGTCTCCGGCGCCAGATCCATACTCGAACGGACGGTGCGCTCTGCGGGCAGAGCGCGATCGGTGATGGTGGTTACACGGTTCCCGTCGAGTTCACTGTGTTCACTCACGTGGTGAATATGGCCTGCTTTCTGGTCCGATCAGCCCACTCGACTCGTGAGCCTCGATACTTCGAAGTCTAGCGCCAGAGTCGGACACGGCCCACTTGTTAATCGTCCCGGCCTAATCCTCGCGGCGACCGGACGGCAGCGATTCTCGGATCCATTCCGACGCTTCGGCGACGACCTCGGCGCTTCTGTCCGGACTGATACCCGCGATGACCAGGCATACGGCGGCAAAGGATTCGCCAGAGTCGGTGATGAGCCCACTGTTGGCCTGATCGAACAAAGTGATCGTGATCGCCTCGGTCATCGCTACCAGAGTCTCAGCCGGCAGGTATGTCGAGAAGGTGCCGTCACGCTGACCTCGCTCGACGACGCTGATACTCACGGCGCGCGCGGGCTCCATCAAATCGAGAATCCGCTGCTCCCCCAACTCTTTGCGAGCAAAACTGAGCAACATCCGGAATCGATCACCGACCGGCCATGACAGCAATGCCAGTACGGCAGTCGCCAGATCGGGGCGCTCGGGCGGCTCACCGGCTTGGCTCAGCGCAGCAACGAGATCGGTCGACGCCTCGTCCACGATGCCGTTGATCAGCGCCTCACGGCTGTCGAAATGCGCGTACACGGTTCGCCTGACCACACCGGCAGCCTTTGCGACGTCGTCCATACTCGCATCCGGATCAGCAGCGAACGCCGTGATCGCCGCCTCGATGATGCGATTGCGATTCGCCGCGGCCTGACTACGACGCTGCCTTCCGCCCGATTCGGCAGTTCCCGAAACGACTGTGCCCGAATGCGTCAACGCGCGTTCCACCTCTTTCGACTGCCCAACTGTGATCTAGGTCAATCATAGTTGCACATCGGTGTGCAAGTTATTAACTTACACATCAGTGTGCAAATAGATCGAGGAGTCTCTTCGATCATCAGGAACGGAGTCGCGTCATGACGACACTCATGAGCAAACCTGTCTCGGAGATGGACCAGCCGTACTCACGGCGATGGGCCGCGCTCGGGGTGTTGTGCCTGAGTCTGCTGATCGTCGTGATGGCGAATACCGCGCTGATCGTCGCGGCGCCGGACATGACCAGAGACCTCGGGCTCACCAGCACGCAACTGCAATGGGTCATCGACGGCTACACAGTCCCCTACGCCGCGCTGATGTTGCTGTTCGGCGTGATCGGTGACAAGTACAGTCGCCGCGGAGCGCTTCTGGCCGGACTCGCCGTGTTCGCCGGCGGCGCCGTCTTCGGCAGTATCGCGGACACCACCAACGCCGTCATCGCGGCACGAATGATCATGGGCGTCGGCGCCGCGATCATCATGCCCGCGACGCTTTCGCTTCTGGTCGCGACCTTTCCCAAGGCGGAGCGATCACGCGCCATCGCGGCGTGGGCGGCGACGTCGGGTCTGGCGATTGCCCTCGGCCCGCTGTTGGCCGGATGGATTCTCGACAGCCATTCCTGGAGCATCACTTTCCTGATCAACGTCCCGATCGCCGCAGTCGCTGCCGTCGCCGCCGTAATCCTGGTGCCGCCGAGCAAGGCCGAGCACCTGGGCCGGATCGACTGGATCGGCGGAGCACTCTCGGTGGTCACCATCGGCTCGCTCGTGTACTCGATCATCAACGGATTCCACTTCGGGTGGACCGGCGGACCCATCGGCGCCGCCGTGCTCGCTGCGATCGGCCTCGTCTCGTTCGTCGTCTGGGAACTGGGTCACCCGCAGCCACTGCTCGACGTCCGCAAACTCGGCCAGCGCATGGTCGGCGGCGCGACACTCGCCGTACTTCTGCTCTTCCTGGCCGCCTTCGGTGCCATCTACTTCATCTCACAGCAGTTCCAGTTCATCCTCGGCTACGGCGCACTCGAAACCGGTGTTCGTCTGCTGCCCTTGGCAATTGCCGTTTCGATCGGCGCCGTGGTCAGTGGCCGGATCACTCCGCTGATCGGCGTCCGGGCATCCATCGTCGGCGGCATGGTCGTCGCCGCGGTCGGTGTTCTGATTCTCACGCAGGTAGACGGCGATTCGGGCTACTGGATGTTCGCTGTCCCACTGATCCTGCTCGGCTTGGGCATCGGCTTGAGTGAACCGCCGGCCACCGACGCCATCATGGACAACTTCTCCGAGGACGATCTCGGCGCTGCTGGTGGCCTCAACGACACCGCCATCGAACTCGGCGGCTCTCTGGGAATCGCGATCCTGGGCTCGATCCTCGCTGCGAGCTACAAGGATTCGATCGCAGGATTCATCAGCGGTATGCAGGTTCCGCAGTTGACGGGTGAGCTGGCGCAACAGGCCGCGTACGCAATGGAGGTGTCGGGAGAATCCGTCGGCGGCGCTTCGTTGGTCGCCGAAGAGATGGCAGGCAACCCCTTGGCTGCAGCTCAGGCAGGGCCGTTGCTCGACGCCGCCGGCAGTGCCTACGCCGACGCGATTTCGGCGGCCAGTTGGGCGGGCGGTCTTGCACTGTTCGTGGGGGCAGTTGTCGTGGCGTTCATCCTGCCGGGCAAGAAGGCCCCTGTGCAAGAAGACCCCGTGTCAGTCTGACGTGCTCGGAGCCAGCGGGTCTTCGGCGAGAACCAACTCGCGGGAGACCCGCCAGGACTCGGTCGAGGGTGAGAGAAATGCGTCGTGCCCTTCGCCCTCGATCACACGCAGTGCCACGGGATCACCAGCCGCTTCGGCAGCCTTCGCATACCAGGAGCTCACCTTGGCCGGCACCTGCAGATCCTCCGCACCCGTGACGCACACAACGGGAACGCCGATCGGCAGTCGATGCTGTGGCGACGCATTGCGATACAGATCCGGGTCCGCTTCGAACGGAACGCCGAACAGATCCTCGATGAAACTGATCCGTCGTCCGCGCTCGCCTGCCGACGCCAGATCGAGTGCGGCGGCCTGCGCGATGACCCGTTCAGGCCGGGTGAACGTGTCCTTCTCTCCCGCCAGCCACACTGCAAGATGTCCGCCGGCCGAATGCCCGAGCAGGCGAATCTGATTCAGATCGAATTCGGCCGAGGACTTCGCGGCAACCAGTGCGGGGATTTCGTCGTACGCCGTTTTCACGTCGGCGGACATTTCCGGCCAACCACCGCCCGCCCCGAGGCGGCGGTATTCGATGTTCCACACTGCGACGCCGTGCCGCGCGAGTTCGACGGCAAATGCGGTGCCCAGATTCAATCCGTACTGCCCGCTCCAGAAGCCGCCGTGGATCTGCATGACGATCGGGATCGGGCCGTCAGCCGCCTCGTCGGGAACGTAGAGATGCCCGAACTGTTGCTCGTGTCGGCCGTACGGAATCTTGAATCGAGGCACCGAGGAAATCTATCTCAGGCGAGGGCGCTGCCTGCGGCCCAGTCTGCCCACGAGAGGGTCCAGTCGCCGTTCTGCCACACCGCCAGCGGAGCCCCGCCGGTGTTCTTGATCTCGACGACATCTCCTGGCTGCGAGAAATCGAAGAACCATTTGGCATTGGCCGCACTGAGATTGAGGCAACCGTGCGAGGTGTCGGTGTTTCCCTGCGCCCAGACGGTGCTCTCCAACTCGTGAAGATAGATACCGTCCGTGCTGATGCGGGTGGCCCAGTTGATGGATTCCTTGTAGCCCAGGCGCGAGTTGATCGGCAGACCGTAGGTCGACGAATCCATGATGACGGGATTGGCCTTGTCCATCACGGTGTACGTGCCGGGCTGGGTCCAGAACGAGAGCGTCGTGCCGCCGATCGTTTCGGTGCCGCCCATTCCCATCGAGGTCGGCATTTCCTTGATCACCTGACCGTTTTCGTAGACGGTCACCATCTTGGTGTTGTCGTCGGCGACCGAGACGTGGGAGTCGCCGATCTTGAAGGACACGGTGTCGTCCTGTTGGCCGTACAGTCCGTTGCCCAACTGCTTGCCGTAGATGTTCGCGTTCACCGAGACCGTCGTGCCTGGTGCGTAGTAATTCTGCGGACGCCAGTGAACGTTCTGACCGTCGACCCAGTACCACGATCCTTGTACGGGCGGATTGGTGGTGACCACCAGAGACTTCTCGGCCGCGGCTTTGTCACCGATCAACTCGTCGAAATGAACGGCGACGACCGTGCCGACGCCGTACGTGCCACCGTCCGAAATCGAGGCGCCACCGGTGGTGTTGATGTACGCGCGAGTCTGATTACTCGGCGCGACGGTGGTCAGCGTCGTGTTCTTGGTCGTGGCAACACCATTCGCGTCGACGGCATCGACGACAAGCTTGTAGGTCTTGCCGTATCCGAGTGGTTCGCTCGGCTTCCAGGACGTCTTGTCGGGCGTCGTGATACCGGCGACTTCCTTACCTTCGGGATTGGTCAGCGCGACGGTCGTCAGTGTTCCCTTCGCGACCTGGACCTCGATGGGATCGAGGGGGCTCACGGGGGTTCCGCCGTCGGCGGGAGTGACGGTGACGAGCGCCTCGCTGGTCGGTGTGGTGGTGACGGCATTACCGGAAGAGCCCGGGTTGTCTCCGGTGGAGACCGTGCACCCCGCAACCAGCATCATCGCCGCCGCGGCACACACCGCTCCGGCAATTCGCATATGCGCACGTGACAACATCTGGCCTCCTGAAATCCCCGAACCAACTCACGCCGAAGGCGACCCCCGACGTCCTTACGATAGTGCGCAAATCTGACACTTCGCTGAGCGCCGGATCCGATTCAGCTCGGGATCACACCAACGTCAGTGCAGTCACAACAAGATCAGTGCAGTCACAACAAGATCAGTGCAGTGGCCGTGGTCCCCAGCGATCGGTCAGCACTCCGATGGCGCCCAGAGCAACAGCCCCGGCGGTCGACGTGCGCAGGACCGTCGGCCCGAGAAGCACCGGAGTGGCCCCGGCCTCCGACAACGCACTGATCTCCGAATCGTCGAGCCCACCTTCGGGACCGACAACGAGAAATACCTCGTCCGCGCTCGCCAACGGCAAGCCGGCCAACGGCGTCGTCGCCGATTCGTGAAGCACCGCAACCACAGCGCCGCGGGCAACGGCGTCGCGAACCAACGCGATCACCGACGCCGTCTTGTGCAGATCCGAAATCTCCGGGACGAACGCGCGTCTGGACTGCTTCGCCGCAGACACTGCGGCACTTCGCCAGCGTGCGACGCCCTTGGCGAGCTTCGGGCCTTCCCATTTGGCGACACAACGCAGGGACTGCCACGGAATCACGGCGTCGATACCAGCCTCGGTGGCCAGTTCGACGGCCAACTCGGAGCGCTCGGCCTTGGGCAGTGCCTGAATCAGGGTCACCAACGGCTTGGGCTGCTCGAGAACCTGAACGTCGCTGACCAACAGTTCGAGGCGATCCTTGCCGACGCTCGTCACCTCGGCGTCGGCTACCCGGCCACGGCCGTCGGCCAACACCAAACGCTCGCCGACACCGATCCGGCGGACAGTGGCCGCGTGGCGACCCTCCTGCCCGTCCAGAACTGCGATTTCACCGACGCCGGGAACCGGGTCGAGAAAGAAGACCGTTGCGGCCACCGTCAGCGGCCGCTGAATGCTTCGCGAAGACGCGAGAACAGACCACCGCTGTTCTGCGACGTCGTCGAAACGACCTCGGCCTCGTCACGATCGCGGAGCAGCTTGAATTCCTTGAGCAGCTTGGACTGCTTGTGATCGAGGCGGCTCGGGATGACCACCTCGAGGTGAGCGTGGACGTCGCCGCGCACTCCCGACCGCAGTTTCGGCATACCGTGACCGCGAAGAACAGCAACGTGCCCGGGCTGGGTGCCTGGCTCGATGGTGATTTCCTTGGGGCCGTCGATGATGGTGTCGACGGTGACGCTGGTACCCAGTGCTGCGTCGACCATGGGAACACGGATGGTGCAGTGCAGGTCTTCACCGTCCCGAACGAAGACGTCGTGCTGCTGCTCGACGATCTCGACGTAGAGGTCGCCGGGGTGTCCGCCGCCTGGGCCGACTTCACCCTGCGCAGTCAAACGGATGCGCATGCCACCGGCAACGCCCGCCGGAACCTTCACCGTGATGTCGCGCTTGGCCCGAACTCGGCCGTCGCCGCCACACTTGTGGCAGGGATCCGGGATGGTCTCACCGGCACCGCGGCACGTCGGGCAGGGACGCGAGGTCATGACCTGGCCGAGGAATGAGCGCTGGATGGACTGAACTTCGCCGGCACCGTTGCAGGTCTCACAGCGGACAGGCTTGGAGTCGCCGTTGGTTCCGGCTCCGGTGCAGCTGTCGCACAGAATGGCCGTCTCGACGGTCACGTGCTTGCTGACGCCCGTCGCACATTCTGCGAGAGTCAGCTTGGTGCGAAGCAACGAGTCGGCTCCGGGCTGAACGCGACCGCGCGGCCCACGACCTGCGCCGCCACCGCCGCCGAAGAATGCTTCGAAGACGTCGCCGAGGCCACCGCCACCGAATCCGCCACCGAAGCCACCACCTCCGCCGCCACCGGACTCGAGCGGGTCTCCGCCGAGATCGACGATGCGACGCTTCTCCGGGTCGGTCAGGACCTCGTAGGCCGTCGAGATCTCCTTGAACTTGGCCTGCGCCGCCTCGTCAGGGTTGACGTCCGGGTGCAGTTCGCGTGCCAGCTTGCGGTAAGCGCGCTTGAGCTCCTGGTCTGTCGCGTTCTTGCCGACGCCGAGCAATCCGTAGTAATCCCGTGCCACGTTGAGTCTCTCGTCCTTCTCTTACTTCTAGGTTTTCCTCAGTCCTCGCGAGGAGGTGTGCCGACCAAATGTCGACGTCCGTCATCGCTCGGAGAGAACTTCGCCGATGTATCTGGCAACGGCGGCAACCGATGCAATTGTTCCCGGATAGTCCATCCGAGTGGGTCCGAGCACACCGACACCACCGAAAACGGTACCGGCCGCGCCGTAGCCAGTCGAAATCACGGAGGTTCCGCGCATCTGTTCGACCTGCGTCTCTTCACCGATCTGGACGGTGACCGTGCCGGAATTCTGAGTCGCAGCGAGCAGTTTGAGGACCACTACCTGCTCTTCCAGTGCTTGGAGCACTGCGCGCAGCGAACCGGGGAAGCCGGCCAGACCGGAGAAATCGGCGGCGTTGCGCGTGAGGTTGGAGGTTCCGCCCAGAACGAGGCGATCTTCCGGATGTTCGACCAGGGTCTCGACCAGAACCGTTGCCGACCGGATCACGGCGTCGCGCAGGTCGGCCGGAGACTCGTCGGCGAGTTCCGCCACGGCAATCGACGCGGCGGCCAGGCGCTTGCCTTCCAGGGCCCCGCCGAGAAGCGCGCGCAACCGGGAAAGGTCTTCGTCTTCGAGGACGTCCCCGAGTTCGACGATTCGCTGATCGACGCGGCCGGAATCGGTGATGAGAACGAGAAGCAGGCGCGCCGGCGTCAATGCGACCACCTCGAGGTGGCGAACCGACGACGCGGACAGCGACGGGTACTGGACAACCGCGACCTGACGGGTCAGTTGCGCGAGCAGTCGCACACCGCGGCGCAGAACGTCGTCGAGGTCGACACCCGACTCCAAGAACTCCAGGATCGCTCGTCGCTCGGGCCCGGACATGGGCTTGACGTCGGCGATGCGATCGACGAATTCGCGGTATCCCTTGTCGGTGGGGACGCGGCCGGAACTGGTGTGCGGTTGGGCGATGTAGCCCTCGGCCTCGAGGAATGCCATGTCGTTGCGCACAGTGGCGCTCGACACTCCGAGGTTGTGACGCTCGACCAGGGCCTTGGATCCCACCGGGTCCTGGGTGGAGACGTAATCGGCCACGATTGCACGTAAGACCTCGAAACGCCTGTCGTCGGTACTCGACATCGTTGCCACCTCCGTTTCCTGAACAGAACGAACACCGACATTTACACATCGGTTCCCACTGGCAGTCTAATCGCCCGAGCGCCAGAGACGGCTGTTGCCCTTACTGTGGAGTGAGATCGGCGAAGGGTCGATCGCACAACCATGGACAAGGCGGCACATGATCTTCAAAGGCGTGATGGACGGCAAACCGTATCCCGATCACGGACTGTCTCTACGCGACTGGTCGAAGTTCCCTCCACGTCAGGTTCGACTCGACGAGATCGTGACCACCACGAAGGTCCTCGAACTCGATCGCCTGCTGTCGGAGGACTCGACCTTCTACGGCGATCTGTTCCCTCACGCAGTGCAGTGGCGCGGCACTCTCTACCTCGAGGACGGCCTGCACCGAGCGGTTCGTTCGGCCCTGCGAAACCGCGTCGTGCTGCACGCGCGTGTCTTCGACTTCGACGCGATGCCCGGTGTCATCGAGGGCGTCCGCTGACGCTCACGCGACTCAGGCGCCGAGACTCAACCGACGAACGCGAGCAGTGCGGGATTCGGCTGCCCCGGCCAGGTTCCGGTGAGCGTCGCCGAGCCTGACACTCGATCTGCGTCGATCACTCTCACCACGGTCAATTCCAGTTCTCCCGCGCTGATGATCGTGTCGGTGCCGACTGTCGAGCAGGTCACCGATTCGACGTCCGGTACGGAAGCGCCAGCCTTACCGCTGCCTACTACGTGAGCCGTCACCGGGATGTGATCGGCGGAGTCCGCGAAAACCAGATCGACTCCGGCCCCACCGGTCAGAATCGCGGTCGCCACCGCGCTCACGTAGACCGGATCGCAGCAAGCGTCGTACACCCACCGCTCGCCCAGTACCGAATGATCCATGGTTGCGATCAGCGCAGTCTCCGCCCCGTCCAGCGGAGCACCACGATAAGTGAGCGGGACCTGAAGAATTCGACCGTCGGCAGAGCGGAGCAGATGCGTCTCGACTCCGACCTCGCCGTCCGGGTCGTCGAAACGATAGGCGTCGACGCGTTCGAGCGTCGAACAGTCGACCGACCCGATCCATGGCTGCTTGGGCACCCACGCTCGGAGCAGGTCGTTCTTGGACGGATTCAGCTGCGCACGATGAATGATGGCCACCACGGCCACATTACGCGGCGAAGGATGGTGCCGCGTCAGGTCAGGATCGTGCGAATCACCGCATCAGCGAGCAGGCGGCCACGGTCGGTGAGAACCACGTGATCGTTCTCGATCACGGCCAACCCGTCGACTACCACCTGTTCGGCCGAAAGGCGTTCGGATGCAGACAGTTCCGACAACGGAAGTCCCGTACGCAACCGCGCGGTCAACATGACGCGCTCCATGTGTTCGTCCTCGGCGGTCAGTTCTTCGCTGCCGCCGACGGGAAGTTCACCGAGGGCCAACTGTTCCGCGTACCGTGCCGGGTGCTTGACGTTCCACCACCGCACTCCGCCGACGTGACTGTGCGCGCCCGGTCCGGCGCCCCACCAGTCACCGCCGTCCCAGTAGCCGAGGTTGTGACGGCAGCGGGTGTCACCGGAGTCCGCGGTTTCCGCTTTTGCCCAGTTGGAGACCTCGTACCACTGCAACCCGGCCTTGGACAGGCGTGAATCGATTCGTTCGTATCGTGAGGCCAGCACGTCGTCGTCCGGCGCGGGCAGCTCGCCGCGCCTGACCTTGCGAGCCATGGCGGTGCCGTCCTCGACGATCAACGCGTAGGCCGAGACGTGGTCGACATCGGCGGAGAGAACCGCATCGAGTGAGGCGTCCAGATCTTGGTCTCGCTCCCCCGGCGTTCCATAGATCAAATCCAAGTTCACGTGCGAAAAACCAGCTGCGCGAGCCTCTTTCGCGGCAGCGACGGCGCGGCCGGGAGTATGGGTGCGGTCGAGGATCTTCAGGACGTGCTGAGCCGCGGACTGCATGCCGAGGGAAATGCGGGTGAATCCCGCACTGCGGAGAGCGCCGAAGAACTCCGGCGAGGTCGATTCGGGGTTCGATTCCGTGGTCACTTCGGCGCCGGACGCCAAGCCGAAGCTGCTGCGAACCGCCGACAGCACGTCGGACAGCCCGTCGCCACCGAGCAGCGACGGCGTTCCACCGCCCACGAACACCGTCTCGGCCGCCGGGGCGCCCGTCATCTCGGCCGCGAGATCGAGTTCGCGTCGCAGACCCTCCAGCCACGACTGCGGCGACGCCGAGGTTCCGAGCTCACCGGCCGTGTAGGTGTTGAAATCGCAGTACCCACACCTGGTGGCACAGAACGGGACGTGGATGTAGATCCCGAACGGCCGTTTCCCGACACCCTCGAGCGATCGCGCGGGCAAGGCGAAGGGCGTCGCCTCGCTCTGTCGAGTGGGAGTCGTGCTGGTGGCATTCACGCCTCCAGTGTCCCAGCATCCGGAACGCACACCTATTCAGCCTGCGATGCAGGTCGGCGCGTGGCCTGAACTCGATATTTCCCCCGTTTTTCGTGGAAATATGCGCCCGAGTCGGAATTATCGAGTTGACGTGGCACAATGGTCCGCATGACCGGACTCGGAGTGCGACTTGTGGCGCGTCGCCATGTCGACTTCAAGCGTGTGTGCAGCTCGTCGTGTCTGCACCTGTGTAGCTGTTGATCTTTCACTGATCTTCCAGCCTTTCCCGCTCATCTCCATCTGCTTCACCGAAACAACTCTCTGCAGAGACACGTCGTTTCAGAGATACAGCTTCTCCAGCTGTTCGTTTTCGTGAGCACACCTGCCGGCCGCGAGCTTTCCGAAACCGAGGACAGCCCCCTCGATTTCCGACACGGACCGGTGCGTCCCGATCAGACACCGCCACAGTTCGTCGATAGTGCGTGCCGCGTGCCGATCAACCGCCCAGATCCAGGAGTTCATCGATGACGTCGACCACCGACGCCGCCACACCCGCCGATTCGGCAGCACCTGCCGAAGCCCGGCCCGCACGCGCTGCACGTCCCGCCAAGCGTCGCGCCGAAGGTCAGTGGGCCCTCGGTTACCGCGAGCCGCTCAACGCCAACGAGCAGGCCAAGAAGGACGACAACCCGCTCAACGTTCGGGCCCGCATCGAGAACATCTACTCCAAGCAGGGCTTCGACAGCATCGACAAGGGCGACCTTCGCGGCCGCTTCCGCTGGTGGGGTCTCTACACCCAGCGCGAAGAAGGCTACGACGGCACCTTCACCGGCGACGAGAACATCGACCTGCTCGAGGCCAAATACTTCATGATGCGCGTGCGTTGCGACGCCGGCGCTCTCAACGTCGAGCAGCTGCGCACCATCGCCGGCATCTCGAAGGAATTCGGCCGGAACACCGCCGACCTGTCCGACCGCGAAAACGTCCAGTTCCACTGGATCGAGGTCGAGAACGTTCCGGAGATCTGGAAGCGCCTCGAAGCCGTCGGACTCAAGACCACCGAAGCGTGCGGTGACTGCCCCCGCGTCGTCCTCGGTTCTCCCCTGGCCGGCGAATCGCTCGACGAGGTCCTCGATCCCACCCCGGCGATCGACGAGATCGTGCGCCGCTACATCGGCGACCCCAAGTACTCCAACCTGCCGCGCAAGTTCAAGACCGCCATCTCCGGTCAGCAGGACGTCGTTCACGAGATCAACGACATCGCCTTCATCGGCGTGAACCACCCCGAACACGGCCCGGGCCTCGACCTCTGGGTCGGCGGCGGACTGTCCACCAACCCGATGCTGGCGCAGCGCGTCGGCGCCTGGATTCCGCTCGACGAGGTCCCCGATGTCTGGGAGGGAGTCGTCTCGATCTTCCGTGACTACGGCTACCGCCGTCTGCGCGCGAAGGCAAGGCTCAAGTTCCTCATCAAGGACTGGGGCATCGAAAAGTTCCGCGAGGTTCTCGAGACGGAGTACCTCGAGCGCCCGCTCATCGACGGCCCCGCGCCGGAGAAGCCCAAGCGCCCGATCGACCACGTCGGCATCCAGAAGACCCGTAACGGCCACAACGCAGTCGGCTTCGCTCCGATCGCCGGCCGCGTCTCGGGAGACATCCTGGCTCAGGTCGCCGACGCCGCGGAGAAAGCCGGCAGCGACCGGATCCGCTTCACGCCGTACCAGAAGCTGATCATCCTCGACGTCGCCGACGAGACCCTCGAGCCGCTCATCGCCGATCTCGACGAGCTGGGCCTTCCCGCCCGTCCGTCGCACTGGCGCAAGAACCTGATGGCCTGCTCCGGCATCGAGTTCTGCAAGCTCTCGTTCGCCGAGACACGCAAGCGTTCGCAGGTGCTCGTGCCCGAACTCGAACAGCGTCTCGCCGACATCAACAGCCAGCTCGACGTGCCGATCACCATCAACATCAACGGTTGCCCCAACTCCTGCGCTCGCTCGCAGATCGCCGACATCGGCTTCAAGGGCCAGCTCGTCGACGACGGTGAGGGGAATCAAGTCGAGGGTTTCCAGGTTCACCTGGGAGGCAGCCTCGGATTCGACAGCGCCTTCGGACGCAAGCTGCGCCAGCACAAGGTCACCAGCGTCGAGATGGGTGACTACATCGACCGCGTCGTACGTCAGTTCGTCAAGAACCGCAACGAAGGTGAACGGTTCGCCGAATGGGCAGTGCGCGCAGACGAAGGAGATTTGCGATGACAGTGGACATTTCGCGAGCAACCGCCGACGAGCTTCGGTCCATCGCCGAGCGCGGTGCCGTAGAACTCGACGGAGCCAGCGCACAGGAACTGTTGCAGTGGACCGAGGACACGTTCGGTGACGGGGCGAGCGCAGCGACGGGGGATCGTAACGGTTACATTGTTGCGTCGAACATGCAGGATGGTGTGTTGGTTCACCTTGCCGCACAGGTGCATCCGGGCGTCGACGTACTCTTCCTCGACACCGGCTACCACTTCCCCGAGACCATCGGCACACGTGACGCGGTCGAGCAGGTCTACGGCGTCAACGTCATCAATGCACGCGCGCTGGCAAGCGTCGCCGAGCAGGATGTCGCCGAGGGCAAGGATCTGTTCGCCCGTGATCCCAACCGCTGCTGCGCATTGCGCAAGGTCGCACCCCTCAAGCAGACACTGTCCGGCTACAGCGCGTGGGTGACCGGCATCCGCCGCGTCGAAGCGCCCACCCGCGCCAACGCTCCCCTGATCTCCTTCGACGAGGCCTTCGGCCTCGTGAAGATCAACCCGATCGCTCCGTGGTCGGACGAGGAGATGCAGAACTACATCGACACCAATTCCATCCTCGTCAATCCTCTTGTCGACGAGGGCTATCCGTCCATCGGCTGCGCACCCTGCACCAGCAAGCCAGCCCCCGGCAGCGATCCGCGTAGCGGTCGTTGGGCCGGTGCCTCCAAGACAGAATGCGGGTTGCACGCATCATGACAGTTGACTTGACACTTTCACGTCCTCAGCTCGACGGCACACAGTTCGATACTCTCGACGCCCTCGAGTCCGAAGCGATCCACATCTTCCGAGAGGTAGCCGGCGAGTTCGAACGCCCGGTCATTCTCTTCTCGGGAGGTAAGGACTCCACCGTGCTGCTGCATCTGGCGATCAAGGCCTTCTGGCCTGCGCCGCTGCCGTTCACCCTGCTGCACGTCGACACCGGCCACAACCTGCAGGAAGTTCTCGACTTCCGCGATCACGTCGTGGCCAAGTACAACCTGCGCCTGCACGTGGCCAGCGTCGAGGAGTACATCGCGGACGGTCGCCTCACCGAGCGTCCCGACGGTATCCGCAACCCGCTGCAGACCGTTCCGTTGCTGGACGCGATCTCCGAGAACCGCTTCGACGCAGTCTTCGGTGGCGCTCGCCGCGACGAGGAGCGCGCCCGCGCCAAGGAGCGGATCTTCTCGCTGCGCAACGCTTTCGGCCAGTGGGATCCCAAGAAGCAGCGCCCGGAACTGTGGAACCTCTACAACGGTCGCCACTCCCCCGGCGAGCAGGTGCGCGTCTTCCCGCTCAGCAACTTCACCGAGCTGGACATCTGGCGTTACATCGCCCGCGACAACGTCGAACTCGCCAGCATCTACTACGCCCACCAGCGTCCGGTGTACCAGCGCGACGGCATGTGGATGACCCCCGGAGTCTGGGGTGGTCCGGCTGACGGCGAAGAGCTGCAGACCCTTTCGGTGCGTTACCGCACCGTCGGCGACGGTTCGACCACCGGTGCTGTTCTCTCCGATGCGGCTGACAACGAAGCGATTCTCGCCGAGGTTGCGGCATCACGTTTGACCGAGCGCGGCGCGACCCGTGGCGACGACCGAGTTTCCGAAGCGGCCATGGAAGACCGCAAGCGAGAGGGCTACTTCTGATGAGCGATCTGCTCAGACTGGCAACTGCCGGCAGTGTCGACGACGGAAAGTCCACACTCGTGGGCCGCCTGTTGTACGACACGAAATCCGTTCTCGCCGACCAGATCGACGCCGTGACCCGTGCATCGGTGGACCGCGGTCTCGACACCCCTGACCTGTCGCTCCTGGTGGACGGACTGCGCGCCGAGCGTGAGCAGGGCATCACCATCGACGTGGCGTACCGCTACTTCGCGACCCCCAAGCGCACCTTCGTGCTTGCCGATACACCGGGCCACGTGCAGTACACCCGCAACACGGTCTCCGGAGCGTCGACGGCTCAGCTCGTGATCCTGCTGGTCGATGCCCGCAAGGGCGTCATCGCGCAGACTCGTAGGCACGCAGCGGTTCTCGCGTTGCTCGGTGTCCCGAAGCTCGTTCTCGCCGTGAACAAGATCGACCTCGTCGAGAACCCCGAAGAGGTCTTCACCTCGATCTCCGCCGAGTTCAACGAACTCACCAGCTCACTGGGCTGGGCAAGCGAAGACGTCGTCGAGATCCCGGTATCGGCACTGCACGGTGACAACGTCGCCATCCGCTCCGACAAGACCCCGTACTACACCGGCCCCACGCTGATCGAGCACCTCGAGTCGATTCCCGTCGACGCCGAGCCGCATCGCGTCGGCCTGCGTTTCCCGGTGCAGTACGTGATCCGTCCGCGTACCGCCGAGTTCCTCGACTACCGCGGATACGCCGGCCAGGTTGCCGCCGGTTCCGTCGTACCCGGCGACGAAGTGGTGATCCTGCCCTCGGGTACGCGCACCACCGTCACTCGTATCGACACGGCCGACGGTGAACTCGACGTCGCCCACGCGGGGCGCAGCGTCACGCTGATCCTGGCCGACGACGTCGACGTCTCTCGCGGCGACACCATCGCCTCGCCGTCTGACGCACCCGAGCCGATCGGCGAATTCGACGCCACCGTCTGCTGGTTGGCCGAGAAGTCGCTGCGCCCCGGCGCACGTCTGCTGCTCAAGCACGGCACGCGCACGACGCAGGCCATCGTCGGCAGCTTGGTGGAGCGCTTCAACGAGCAGGATCTCACCACGGATCAGGGCCCGGATACTCTCGAGCTCAACGAGATCGGCAAGATCTCGATCCGCGTGGCCGAGCCGATCGTGGCCGACGACTACGCAGTGAACCGCCACACCGGCAGCTTCCTGTTGATCGATCCCGCTGGTGGAAACACTCTCGCAGCCGGCTTGGTCGGCGACGTCATTTCCGCTGTCGAATTGGGCGAGCGCGTCTAAGTCGATGGTTCCGCTCATTGCTGTTGCGCACGGCAGCCGTGATCCCCGTTCTGCTCGGGTGATCGCGGCTGCCGTGGCGGCTCTTCGTGAAGCCCGGCCAGACCTCGATGTCCGGCTGGCGTTTCTCGATCTCAATGCACCGTCCATCGATCAGGTCCTGGACGGAGTTGCACACGACGGCCACACTCACGCCGTTGTTGTTCCGATGCTGCTGGGCAATGCCTTCCACGCTCGGGTAGATCTGCCCGGGCTCTTGGCCGCTGCCGCGACACGCCACCCCCAACTGACCGTGTTCCAAGCAGACGTACTAGGTCGCGATGCTCGGCTTATCGAGGCAGTGCGCGAGCGAATCCTCGAAGCGGGCGCCCGGCCGGACGATCCGTCGGTCGGTGTCGCTCTTGCGGCAGTCGGCTCGTCCGACGCGCGTGCCAACGCCGCGACCGCAGAACTGGCGTCCACTCTCCTGAGCGGAACCAACTGGTCGGGCGTTCGAATCTGTTTCGCGACATCCGCGGAACCAACAGTTGCCCAGGCGATCTCCGCTCTCGAGCAGAACGGCGCCGAACGCGTTGTCGTCGCACCCTGGTTCTTGGCTCCCGGCCTACTGACCGACCGGCTCAGCGCTGCAGCAGCAACGGTATGTCCGCGCGCGCGTTTCGCCGAAACGATCGGTGGGCACTCTCTACTGATCGAAACGATGATCGACCGTTACCGACAAGTCGCTGATGCACTACCCGACCGTCTGGTCCGCTCCGCCTGATCCGGTTTCACAGGCCGTTATCAGATTGTTACCGTAGTGTTGGATCTGTCCAGCCTGCGAAGGTTCATCCTTCGCCTGCGAAACAGATCTTTGGGTGCAATCCCCTCAGAGCGCCGCGAGAGGGAACACCATCACTCACAATCTTCGCCTCGGCACAGCCGGCACCGCCTGGGTCCTGTCGGTGCTCTACCTGCTTGTCGAGATCTTCACGGCCGGAGCCTGGAAGACGCCGTACAGCTTCGCGCGTGACTCCATCAGTTCGCTGGGCGTGACGACATGCAGCGTGGATTCGTGTTCGCCGATGCACGACGTCATGAACGCGGCCTTCATGATCCTCGGTGCGCTCACCATCCTCGGTGCAGCCTTGCTGCACAAGTACATTCCGGACGGTCGTGCGAAAAAGTGGATTCTCGGCCTTGCCGTCGTCGTTGCACTGAGCACCGCGGCTACCGGCCTCTTCCCGGCCAACGACGGGACCTTCGTTCACTGGACCGCAGTCCTTCCCGGCTTCGTCGCCCGTCATGCCGTTCTCGTCCTCATGGCAATTCAATTCTGGAAGCACAGCAAATGGATCGCAGTATGGTCGGGACTGTGCGCGGCCACCGGAATCGTCGGCGCCGTACTGCTTCTCGGACGAACACTCACTTTCGGCTTGGGTGAACGCTTGACGCTGTACCCGCTGCCGATGTGGATGGCAGTCACCGGCGTCGCAGCCCTGCTCGCGTTGATGCGCCGAACCGTGTTGAAGAACGTGGAATTGACACTGCCCGGTAACGGATTCATCACCGCTCTGTTGTCGTTGCGCCCGCGTCGAACTCGCGCAGCAGTGCCTACCGACGTTCTCGCACCGCGGGAGCTGACGAGTTTGTAGCGCACCCGGGGTGACCAGGGACACACTGGTAGGGAGGCGACGCGAGGAGACTTCCATGACCAGTGCATCTGTTCGACACGGAATCGTGGCCGGCATCGACGGCTCGGCAAGCGCGGTCAACGCCGCGAGGTGGGCAGCATCGGCTGCAAAGAGATTCGACGAACCATTGCGACTGACCCACGTTCTGCCGGGACAACCCGAGTCAGGTGGCGGTACCAACGTCACCGACGAAGAGATGTTCGACCACCACCTTCGCGTCGAGGGTGCAAAGCTACTCGACGAGGCCGAGGACGCCATTCGCGACGATCACACCGACGTCACCGTCGAACGCGGCCTCGTGACCGGCACTCCCGCAACCACACTCGTCGAACTTTCGAAATCCGCTCGCATCGTTGCACTCGGTCAGGCCGGTACCAGCGAAATGCAATCGGTGTTTCTCGGTTCCGACACCATTCGAGTGGTCAACCGGGCGCACTGCCCCGTGGCGGTGTTCCGCGGTACCGGCGAGCACGCGGTAGCCGACACCAGGCCCATCGTCGTCGGCGTCGACGGAAGCAAGCTCAGCGAACTCGCCGTCGCGCATGCTTTCGAGTTTGCCGCGTTCCTCGGCGCGCCCTTGGTTGCGGTTCACACCTGGAACGAGCACGCCTCGCTCGGCGGGTACTCCGAAGCCAGGCGCTTCGTCGACTGGGGTCCGTACGAACAGCATGAGCACGCTCTGCTGTCCGAGTGCCTCGCCGGTTGGACGGAGAAGTACCCCGATGTCGAAGTCACCCGGAGTGTCCAGCGCAGCGGACCGATGAAGGCACTGCTCGAGCATTCAGCGGAAGCGCAACTCGTAGTCGTCGGTAGCCACGGCCGCAGCCCGTTCATGGCGTCGATAGTCGGATCGACCAGTCAGAGCCTCATCCACCACGCCCAATGCCCGGTCCTCGTCTGCCGAGAGGGCTGAACTCGTCTCGGTGTTGCACCGACCCCCAACTCTGAGCGAACGGCACTTTCGGCGCCATCAGGAGACCGAAAGTGCCGTTCGCTCATACAGGAGTGGGGGTGAAACAGGTCAAACAGGGCTAGCGGGTCATACCTGGCCGACGACGCTCACCGTCACCGGCTCCTGCTCCGGCGTCACCACCGGAGTCTCCGGCAGATCCGGCACCCGGGTAGCCCGGGCGTAGACCGTCTCCCCCGCCTCGAGGTGCAGAGCTGCACTGTCACCGCGGGTGACCTGAGCCGAGAACAACTCACCGGTTGCCTCGTTGCGCAGGTCGACTCGAACCTCGAAGCCGAGATACACGACGCGCTCGACGGTTGCGCGTGTGACGCCGAGGGACTCGGCCGTTCCGGACTCCTGAGCGAGAGCCATGCTCGGATCGCGGCCGAGACGGATGTCATGCGGACGGACCAACTGCCCGTTGAGCTTCGCGACGGATCCGAGGAAGGACATCACGAAGTCGTTGGACGGGCGGTCGTACAGGTCGGCAGGTTCACCGATCTGCTCGATCCGCCCCTTGTTCAGCACCGCGATGCGGTCGGCGACGTCGAGAGCCTCTTCCTGGTCGTGTGTGACCAGGACGGTGGTGACGTGCACCTCGTCATGCAGGCGGCGCAACCACGTGCGCAGGTCGGCACGGACCTTCGCGTCGAGGGCGCCGAAGGGCTCGTCGAGCAGGAGCACCTGCGGATCCACCGCCAGAGCGCGCGCCAACGCCATGCGCTGACGTTGACCGCCGGACAGCTGCGCGGGGTACCGATGCTGAAAGCCGTCGAGGCCGACGATCTCGAGAAGTTCGTTGACCTTCTTCTCGATCTCCGGCTTCGGGCGCTTGCGGATCTTGAGCCCGAACGCCACGTTGTCTCGCACCGTCATGTGCTTGAACGCCGCGTAGTGCTGGAACACGAAACCGATGTCTCGCTTCTGCGGCGAGACGCCGGTGACGTCCTTGCCTGCGATGGTGATGGTTCCCGAATCGAGTTCTTCGAGCCCTGCGATCGAACGCAGCAACGTCGACTTTCCCGAGCCACTGGGCCCGAGCAATGCCGTCAACGAACCCGAGGGAATGTTGACCGTCACGTCGTCGAGCGCCGCGAAATCACCGTAGTTCTTGCGGGCCCCGGTCACTGTGATCATGTGGTGCTCCTCTTACGGTCCAGCAGCGTCATCAGCAACAGGACAATGATGGCGATGCCCATCAGCAGCGTTGCCGCCGAATACGCACCAAAGGTGTTGTGGTCGTCGATGTATCGCGAATGCACCAGCAATGTCAGTGTCTGGGATACCCCGGGGAAGCCGGAAGAGACCATGATCACTGCGCCGAATTCACCGAGCGAACGCGCCACCGTCAACACGATTCCGTACGTCAAGCCCCAACGGATCGCGGGCAAGGTGATCCGCCAGAACGTCTGCCAACCCGAGGCACCGAGCGTCGCGGCTGCTTGTTCCTGCTCGTCGCCGATCTCGTGAAGTACGGGTTCGACTTCCCGGACGACGAAGGGCAGCGTCACGAAAATCGTCGCGATCACCATGCCTGGCAAGCCGAAGATGACCTTGAACCCCAACGATTCGATGCCGCCGAACCAACCGTTGGCACCCCACAGAAGAATCAACGACACGCCGACGACGACGGGCGAGACTGCGAAGGGCAGGTCGACCACCGACTGCAGTACGCCCCGCCCCGGGAAACGCCCACGCACGAGTGCCAGAGCCGTGACAACACCGAACACGACGTTGATCGGGACCACGATCGCCACGATGATCAGCGAAAGATTCAGCGCGGAGATCGCTGCCGGTGTCGTGATCGATTCGAGGAACGGGCCGATTCCGTTCTCGAACGTTCGCGTCAGGATCACACCGATCGGCACGACCAACAACACGAACAGGTAGACGAGAGCGATGGTCCGCAGACCGATCTTCGATCCTCTGGACACGTTCATCGGGAACTCTCCTCACGTCGCTGTCCCCGCGAGGCGAAGATTCGCAGGACGAACAGCGTCACGAATGCGATGGCCAGCAACGCTACCGAGACGGCAGCGGCGTTGGTCGGACGATCGATCTCGATCTGCTGCTGAATGTACTGCGACGTCATCTGTGTCACGCGTGGGATATTGCCGCCGATCAGAACGACCGAGCCGTATTCACCGATCGCTCGGGCGAATGCGAGCCCCGCGCCGGAGATGACGGCAGGCGCCAGCGTCGGAAGAACGACGGAACGAAAGATCGTCCAGTTGGAAGCCCCCAACGATGCAGCGGCTTCCTCGACTTCGCGGTCGACCTCCATCAGCACCGGCTGCACCGAGCGAACCACGAACGGCAAGGTCACGAAGGCCAATGCCACGATCAGTCCGGGCTGGGTTGCATTGAGGTGGATGTCGATCGGTGACTGCGGGCCGTAGAGAGACAGCAGCACGATCGACGCCACGATGGTCGGTAGTGCGAACGGCAGATCGATCATCGAGTTGACGATGCGCTTGCCCGGGAAGTCGTCCCGGACCAGCACCCACGCGATGATCGTGCCCATCACGACGTTGATCAATGCCACGATCACCGAGACCAACAACGTCACGCGCAACGACGCCAAGGCGACGGGTGCGGTGATGGCGTCCCAGAATCCGGAGATCCCCTCGTCGAACGCGGTGGCGGTCAACGCGGCGAGCGGAAGCAGAACGATCACGGAGAGCCACAGGGTGGCCACTCCGATTCCGAGCGGCCCCACACTCCCCGTGACCCGCGCGAGTTTTCGCCGACGAGCCACGGGGGTGGGGTCAATAGTGTCAGTCACGTCAGTCTTACTTGGTCGCGTTGTCGTAGATCACTGCGATCGAACCGGTGTCCTTGGTGAACAGAGCGCTGTCCACGGCCTTCCAGCCGCCGAGGTCTGCGATGGTCCACAGCTTGGTCGGCTCGGGGAACTTGTCGGTGAACTTGGCAGCGACGGCGGGATCAACGGGACGGAATCCTGCTTCGGCCCAGAGCGTCTGACCCTCGGTCGTGTACAGGTAGTCCTTGAACGCGGTCGCCTTGTCGAGGACCTTGCTGTTCGAGATCACGGCAACCGGGTTCTCGATCTTGAAGGTCGTGGGCGGGGTGACGTGCTCGACCGGGTCGCCGTTGCCTTCGATGAACAGTGCCTCGTTCTCGTAGCTGATCAGAACGTCACCGCTGCCCTGCAGGAAGGCTTCCGAAGCCTCGCGTCCCGACTTGGGCTGGATCTTGACGTGATCGTTGACCAAGGCGGTGACGTAGTCGAGACCCGCCTGCGGGTTCTTGCCACCGTCGCTCTTGGCGGCGTACGGCGCCAAGAGGTTCCACTTGGCCGAGCCGGAGCTGAACGGGTTCGGCGTGACGACCTCGAGGCCGGGCTGAAGCAGGTCGTCCCAGTCCTTGATGCCCTTCGGGTTCCCCGGACGCGTCACGATGGTGACTACCGATCCGAACGGAATTCCGTTGTAGGCGTCCTGGTTCCAGTTCTGATCTACCAGACCGGCATCGACCAGGCGGGTGATGTCGGGCTCGACGGAGAAGTTGACGAAGTCTGCCTCGGCGCCGTCCTTCACCTTGCGCGACTGGTCGCCCGAGGCGCCGTACGAAGGATTGAAGTTGACGTTCTTGCCCTCGTCTGTCGCCTGGAAGGCTGCGGTGAGCTTGTCGAAGCCGGGCTTCGGCACGGCGTAGGCGAACAGGTTGATCGTGCCGGCGCTACCGTCGCTGGCGGCGCTGTCACCACCCACGGTGTCGCTCGAGCCACCACTGCACGCTGTGAGTACCACGGCCCCCATGGTCGCGATAGCAGTGAGAAGTGTGCGGGAACGGCGTTTCATTGCAGATACCTTCCTGAAAGGACTGACAAACGAGGGTTGGTCAAACGACAAGTCCGAGACCTCTGGGGCTGATTCCATCGGGATGTTCAGACATGGAGAGCCGACGGGCAATGAGCCCTGAATCGGGGGCGCGAGTTACGCGCAGAGAAGTTCGAGTGGGGTGCGCAGCACCACCGGAGAGGTCGAACTCAGGAAATCAACAACAGGCGACGTCAGCGACGTCGAGCATGCCGACAGCAATCAACGCCAACTGATGGCGGATTACGGGAGCTGTTGCTTCGGACACGCGGTGGACTTTAGCAGAGCACCGGCGCCCGCTCTAATCGGGAGAACTAACGGGTGAGAAGCCACGCGACGATCACGAGGAGAATCAGGGCTATCAGGGCGAGAGTGACCCGTGAGCGGGGCATCAGCTTTCCTCTACTTCTCGAGAATTCCTACGCAACCAGCCGAAGAGCGGCAGAGCGAGAACGGCGGCCAACACGCGATCCAGACCGACGGCCACCAGGCGGCACAGCGGAACGACGACGATCAGGACCAACGCGACTTGCGGGATGAACGGGAGCCCCGCCATCCACAGCTCGAAGCTGTCCCACCAATCCGCTATCCGATCCACGCCAACACCCTATCCTTCGGACGATACGGTCCCGACAGCGTGTGGATTGGACGTGTGTCGATTCTGGCCGGATGATGGCCGAATGAGTGCTGACGACGAAGTGGTGCAGACGATTCCTCCCGCCTCCACGGGTCACCATCGAAGCAACTTTCCCCCTATCGACGACTACGCGTTTCTTTCCGATTGCGAAACCTCGTGCCTGATTGCCCGTAACGGATCTGTCGAGTGGATGTGCGTTCCCCGCCCGGACTCCCCCAGCGTGTTCGGTGCCATCCTCGACCGCAGCGCAGGCCATTTCCGTATCGGCCCCTACGGCCAGAACGTCCCGGCCGCTCGGCGCTATCTGCCGGGCGGACTCATCCTCGAGACCACCTGGCAGACCGAGACCGGCTGGCTCGTCGTACGCGACGCCTTGGTCCTCGGTCCTTGGCACAACGTCGACAAGCGATCGAACACCCACAAGCGCACACCCACAGACTGGGATGCCGAACACACCCTTCTCCGTACGGTCAAATGCGTCAGCGGCACCGTTGAACTCGAGATGAGCTGCGAGCCCGCGTTCGACTATCACCGCGGCACGGCGAATTGGGAGTACACCGGAAAGGTCTACGAGGAAGCAACGGCAACGTGTCGCTCCGCCAAGCCCGGAGACCACCCAACTCTGCGCTTGACCACCGACCTACGACTGGGCCTGGAAGGTCGTGAGGCACGGGCCCGGACGCGACTGGTCGAAGGCGACAACGTGTACGTCGCGCTCTCGTGGTCGGATCTTCCCGCGCCGCAGACGTTCGACGAGGCCGCCGACAAGATGTGGCAGACGTCCAAGTCGTGGCGCGAGTGGGTGACGATCGGCAAGTTCCCCGATCACCCGTGGCGCGGATACCTGCAGCGCAGTGCGCTCACACTCAAGGGGCTCACCTACGCACCGACCGGAGCCTTGCTCGCGGCTTCGACAACATCGCTACCGGAAACACCAGGCGGAGAACGTAACTGGGACTACCGCTACGCATGGGTTCGCGACTCTACTTTTGCACTGTGGGGCCTCTACACGCTCGGGTTGGACCGTGAGGCCAACGACTTCTTCAACTTCATCTACGACGTGTCGAGTTCGGACAACGGTCAGCCGCATCCCTTGCAGGTGATGTACGGCATCGGCGGCGAGCGCACACTCGAGGAATCCGAACTCAACCATCTCTCCGGATACGACGGTGCCCGTCCGGTGCGCATCGGCAACGGCGCATTCGATCAACAGCAGCACGACATCTGGGGCACCATGCTCGACTCGGTGTATCTCCACATCCGCACCCGCGAGCGTGTCCCCGAAGCGCTGTGGCCGCTACTCAAGAAGCAGGTCGAAGAAGCGATCAAGCACTGGCGCCAACCCGACCGTGGGATCTGGGAGGTGCGCGGTGAACCACAGCACTTCACGTCGTCGAAGATCATGTGCTGGGTCGCACTCGATCGCGGCGCCAAGCTGGCGGAGATGCAGGGCGAGAAGAGCTTTGCGCAGCAATGGACGGCCATCGCGGACGAGATCAAGGCCGACATCCTCGCGCACGGAGTCGACTCGCGTGGAGTTCTGACGCAGCGGTACGGCCACGATTCACTCGACGCGTCGCTCTTGTTGGCACCGCTGCTGCGCTTCCTGCCGGCCGACGATCCGCGCATCCGGGCAACGGTACTGGCGATCGCCGACGAGCTCACCGAGGAGGGGTTGGTCCTGCGCTATCGCGTCGACACCACCGACGACGGATTGAGCGGAGAGGAGGGCACGTTCACCATCTGTTCCTTCTGGCTCGTCTCCGCCCTCGTCGAGATCGGCGAACTGGATCGGGCAAAGCATCTCTGCGAGCGTCTGCTCGGGTTCGCGAGCCCGCTCAAGCTGTACGCCGAAGAGATCGACGCCCACACCGGTCGCCATCTGGGTAACTTCCCTCAGGCGTTCACACACCTGGCGCTGATCAACGCCGTGGTCCACGTGATCCGCGCCGAGGAAGCTGCCGAAGCCGGAGCTTTCCAGCCCGCGCACAACGCGACCTAGACCCCCTGCTGTGCGCCTTTATTAACCGCCCGCGGTTAATAAAGGCGCACAGCAATGCTAGCCGGCCACCGCTTCGAGCTGCGGCGTGATCGATTCGAGCGAGTACTTCAGCGACAGCGACGACGGAGTGTTCAACCCGGCAACTGTCGGATAGTCGACGATGGCCAGACCGCCACTCTTGACTGCGGATAGGTCAGCGAACCCCGGCAGCTTCATCATGTCTTCCAGCGTTCCGCCGTTCGGCAGCAACACCACGACGTCGGCGCTCAGAGCGTCGACCCGTTCGGGGCTGAGCATCAGCCGGCCACCGGTAACGCCCGCCTCTTCGACGAGCTTGGGCGGCAACGACATTCCCAGGCTAGTGAACAATCCCGATGCGCCGTCCTTGGGATCGGCGACGATCACCAACTGCGACGTCGGGAAGACGTACTGCGACAGAAGCGCCGTCTTGCCCTTCAGGCCTGGCAGCCGCTGCGCGAGCGCATCGATCTGCCCGCTTGTCGCCTCGACGATCTCGTCGGCGCGCGACTCCTTGTCGAGAACTCGACCGAGAATCTCGACCTGGTCCTGCCACGGATCGACCTGGACGTCGGACAGACCGGCAATTGTCGGAGCGATCTTGCTCAACTGGTCGAAATCGTCTTGATCGGCGACGGAGAACCCGCCGAGAATCAGATCGGGATCCAATGCTGCAATTTCTTCAGCTTTGAGCGGGACACCGAACTGCTGGATCGCCGAGCGATCAAGTTCCTTCGCCGACGCGTCCACGCCGCTCTCCCACGGGAACAGGCCACGCTCGTCGCCCATCGGGCCGGCAGCCAGGTACCCCACCGGCTGGATTCCGAGTTCGAGCAGAGCGTCGAGCCACTGGGTGTCGGCCGCGACGATACGCGTCGGCGTCCCGGTGATCGTGGTGGCGCCGAACTTGTGATCGATCGTGGTGACCCGACCGTCCGCGATCTCGTCGGCGTCCGAGGACGAACATCCACTGATACCTACGACCAGTGCTCCCAAGAGAGCCACCGCCGAGAACTTCATCGCACGCACGAAAATACTCCTCCACTAGTTAGTAGAGGCTTACCTTCTCATATGGGACCCGGCTGTGTCCGACCTTGCTTTCAGGCGAAACGAGAGAGCAGACGCTCCGCATCCGCGCCGATGCGTCGAACCACATCGCCGGCCGGATGGGTTCCGTGCACGAGTCCGACAGCTTCTCCGGCATAGACGACTCCGCTGTGCGGATCCGACGGGTCGTACGCCTGTGCCAGCGTTTCCTCGTCGGCGTCGACTCCGTGCCACGCGGCAGTGAACTCGTTGGCCACCGCGCGGCCACCCCACCGCTGCGGCCACGGTTGACTGCGCGCTCGGTCGAATACCGAGGTGTAAATCGTGTCCGCACTTCCGGCTTCGACGACGCGGTCGCGGGCATAGTCCGGCCCGACCGTCTCCGGGCTGGCGAGCAGCGCCGTTCCGATCATCACGCCTTCGCCACCGGCCGCCAGGACGGCGGCCAAACCGCGTCCGGTTCCGATTCCGCCGGCTGCCAGCACCGGAAGTGATGTCGCTTCGAGGATCTCCTGCAGCAGCGGCAAGGTTCCGATTCGGCCCGTGTGACCGCCTGCCTCACCGCCTTGCGCGATCACAGCGTCAACACCTGCGGCCTCGACAATACGAAGGTCCTCGAGCGTATTGATCTGTGACACAACGGGAATGCCCGCATCGTGGATTCGTCCGACATACGCGGCGGGATCACCGAACGACAAGGTGATCATGGTCGGCTCGACGGCAATCGCGGCGTCGAGCATCAACTCGTTCTCGGGCAGCGACCACGTCATCAGGCCGACGCCGAACTTTCCGCCGATCGAGCGGGCCACTTCGGCTTCGGCCTCGATCCACTCCGGTGTGTTGTACCGGGCCGCACCGAGCAGACCCAACCCACCGGCCGCCGAAACAGCTCCGGCGAGCGCGCCGCCCGCGCGACCACCCATGGGCGCCCCGAGAACCGGGATTTCGATTCCGAACTCTCGGGACAACCAGGTGGTGACCATGCGCTCCTACTTCTTGGGCTTCTCGCCGACCGATTCCGACGTCAGGGCCGCCACGAATGCTTCCTGCGGCACCTCGACGCGACCGATGGTCTTCATGCGCTTCTTGCCTTCCTTCTGCTTCTCGAGCAGCTTGCGCTTACGGCTGATGTCGCCGCCGTAGCACTTGGCAAGAACGTCCTTGCGGATTGCGCGAATGTTTTCGCGCGAGATGATCTTCGCGCCGATCGCGGCCTGAATCGGAACCTCGAACTGCTGGCGAGGAATCAGCTCACGAAGCTTCGACGTCATGCGTCCGCCGTAAGCACCGGCGTTGGAGCGGTGCACGATCGAGGAGAACGCGTCGACGGCCTCGCCCTGCAGAAGGATGTCGACCTTCACCAGGTCGGCCTGCTGCTCACCGGCCTCCTCGTAATCGAGGCTGGCGTATCCCTTGGTGCGGGACTTGAGGGCGTCGAAGAAGTCGAACATGATCTCGCCCATGGGCAGTTCGTAGCGCAGTTCGACGCGAGTCTCGGAGAGGTAGTCCATGCCGCCGAGCTCACCGCGACGGGACTGGCACAGCTCCATGATGGCGCCGACGTACTCGCTCGGGGCGATGACGGTGCACTTGGCGACCGGCTCGTAGACCTCGCGCACCTTGCCTTCCGGCCAGTACGACGGGTTGGTGACGATGACCTCGGCCCCGTCCTCCATCACGACGCGGTAGACGACGTTGGGCGCAGTGGAAATCAGTTCGAGGCCGAACTCACGTTCGAGGCGGTCGCGGGTGATCTCCATGTGCAGCAGGCCGAGGAAGCCGCAGCGGAAGCCGAATCCGAGGGCAACCGACGTCTCCGGCTCGTACGCCAGGGCGGCGTCGTTGAGACGGAGCTTGTCGAGAGCGTCGCGCAGCACCGGGTAGTCCGAGCCGTCCATCGGGTAGAGACCGGAATAGACCATCGGCTTCGGATCGCGGTAGCCGACCAGCGGTTCGGTCGCGCCGTTGCGGGTTGTGGTGACGGTGTCACCGACGCGCGACTGGCGGACGTCCTTCACACCCGTGATGAGGTAGCCCACCTCGCCGACGCCCAGACCGATACTGGCCTTCGGCTCGGGCGAGATGATGCCGACCTCGAGCAGTTCGTGTGTGGTGCCCGTGGACATCATCGTGATCTTCTCGCGGGGACGGATCCGACCGTCGACCACACGCACGTAGGTGACCACGCCGCGGTACGCGTCGTAAACGGAGTCGAAGATCATCGCGCGGGCGGGGCCGTCTGCATCGCCGACGGGTGCAGGTACCTGCTTGATCACCTCGTCGAGCAGTTCCTTGACGCCCATGCCGGTCTTGCCCGAGACGCGCAGGACATCGCCTGGCTCGCAGCCGGTGATGTGCGCAATCTCTTCGGCATAGCGGTCGGGATCCGCGGCCGGGAGGTCGATCTTGTTGAGGACGGGAATGATCTTGAGATCCTTCTCCATCGCCAGGTACAGATTGGCCAGCGTCTGAGCTTCGATGCCCTGAGCTGCGTCGACCAGCAGAATTGCACCCTCACATGCTTCGAGCGCGCGGGAGACCTCGTACGTGAAGTCGACGTGGCCGGGTGTGTCGATGAGGTGGAGGACGAACTCTTCGCCGTCGACGGTCCAGGGCAGACGAACGTTCTGGGCCTTGATGGTGATGCCGCGTTCACGCTCGATGTCCATGCGGTCCAGGTACTGCGCACGCATCGCCCGCTCTTCGACCACGCCGGTGAGCTGAAGCATGCGATCTGCCAGCGTCGACTTACCGTGGTCGATGTGCGCGATGATGCAGAAGTTCCGGATCTGCGCAGGATCCGTGAACGTCTTGTCGGCGAAGCTGCTGATGGGAGACCCCTTAGTCGGACCGGCACCGGCCCGGATCCGGGCCACTGTCAACCCTCAGGATATCCAAGTCTCGGCGCCGCCGTACCAGGGGTTCCCACGGGTGGGTGATTATGCTCGAACGCTATGGCAAGCATGTGGAAGCAGATCGGCAGAACCCTCGGCGCCCTCGCGGTGGAGAAGGGCCCTGCGTTGCTGCGCCAGTTGCAGTCGTCCACGTCTCAGTCGTCTGCCTCGAAGCCGGGTCCGTCCGGCCGCCCGATCGCCGCGCGAACGTCTCCGACCGCACATCGCGCCCGCAAGGTCGAGTACTCCCCCGACCTCGACGGCAAGGCCGATCCGGGCGAAATCGTCTGGACCTGGGTTGCCTACGAGGAGGATCCGACCCAGGGCAAAGACCGCCCGGTGCTGGTTGTCGGCCGCGACGGCAACACGCTGCTCGGTTTGATGCTGTCCTCGCAGAGCAAACGCGAAGGCGAGCGTGATTGGCTCGCAATCGGTTCGGGCCCGTGGGACGGCGAGGGAAGGCCCAGCTGGGTCCGGCTCGACCGGGTGCTCGACGTTCCCGAGAGCGGGATTCGGCGCGAGGGCGCCGTCATGGATCACAAGAAGTTCGACGCGGTCGCGGCAAAACTTCGGGCCGACTTCAGCTGGAGCTGAAGCCGACCCGAACGATGGAAACAGTATCGATCAGCTGTCCAGACGGTTGAACCGTCCGAAGAGTGCTCGATAGATGAGTGCACCGAGCGCACCGCCGATCAGCGGAAACACGATGAACAACCACACCTGACCGAGTGCACCGTCCTGGAACGGCGCGACAGCGAGGCTTCGAGCAGGGTTGACGGAGGTGTTGTCGATCGGGATCGAGATCAGGTGAATGACGGCCAGGGTGAAGCCGATGGACACCCCGGCGAGCGGCACGTCGGAGATCTGGTCGGTCGACGCGAGAACGACGAATACCAACAGTGCGGTCAGGAGGATCTCGATGATCATGGCGGCACCGATGCCGTAACCGTCGGAAACCACCTGTCCGAGAAGATTCTTCTCGGCCGACGGACTGTGTGCGCCCCAACCGTTTGCGCCGAGGCCATCTGCGGCCCGGTTGTACGCCGGGAGACTGTTGGCCACCGTGTAGATCACGACGCCGGCGACCAAGCCGCCGATCACTTGCGCGACAACGTAAATCGCCGCATTGACGGCCGAGATGCGCCCGATCACGAATTGGCCGAGAGTCACGGCTGGGTTGACGTGGCAACCGGAAATCGGTCCGATCGCATATACGAGGAACAGCAGGGTCAAGCCGAATGCGAAGGCAACTCCGAGATTGCCGACTTTCGCACCTGCGAAGACGGCAGTTCCGACCGCGGAGAACACGAGCACAAATGTCCCCACCGCTTCGGCCGCATACTTCTTCACATCCGAGATCGGTTCGATCTCAGTCAATTCCTGTGCAGTTGGAGACATATTCCCACCTTCTTCTCATCGAACGGTAGTAATGCTCACGCGCCTAGATTTGCCGGACTTTACGCAAGCCTGGTGATCTCCACAACAACTTCGAGATCTGTGGAGCGTCCACCGGAAAAGATTCCCTTCAAAGGCGGCACATCCGAATAGTCCCTTCCTATTCCGACCGAGACATGCTGTTCATTCACAGCTATCGCATTGGTCGGGTCATATCCCCACCACGCGCCGGTCCACGCTTCGATCCACGCGTGCGATTCCCCGACCACCGTGTCCCCGACTGCCGCATCACGTTTGGGGTGGAGATAGCCGGAAACGTACCGACAGGGAATGCCCATCGTTCGAAGCAACACCAAGGTCAGATGTGCATAATCCTGGCAGACGCCTTTCCTGGCCGACCAGGCCTCGACCGCCGACGTATGCACTCCGGTCGTACCCGGAACATATGACATTTCACCGTAAACCCATTGCGACGCAGCCACTACTGCATCTTCAGGTGATTTATCTTTGCGCAATTCCTTGGCAATTGTCGCCAGCTTACGATCACGCGGAACATATCTCGTGAAACTCAGTTGTTCGTTGAATCGATCTTTAATCGCGTTTCCCGACAATTCATCCCAGTCGACGGTTTCCTCAGGCTGAACAAACGGTTCCGTCTCCACCACCGACAGTCCGGTCACTTCCAACTCCGTGTGCGGCGCGTGCAAGTCGAAGGCGGTCACCGCGGTGCCCCAGTAATCGGTGTACCTATAGGAACGCGTTGCCGGCTGGGTTTCGACGCGCGTGAGGATCACCGTCTGCCTGGTGTCGCCGCGGGGTGTCAATCGCGCTTCGTTGTACGACGACGTCACCGGGGCGTCGTACGCATATCCCGTGGTGTGCACGACCCTCATTCGCCAGCTCACAGCTCTCCCTCCACCGTCGACTCCGCATACGCGGCGCCGGCATCCGTCCACGCGACCCACGGCGCAGCGTGGAAGTACTGCAATGCAATCGCCTCACCCAGTTCGCGACAGGTCTCCTGCCAACCGAGCAACCGTCCTTGCAGATCTTCGAGCAACACGCCCTGCGGCAGAAACTCCAGTTCGCTGCGTGCGCGGCCGAGAAGCCGCGGCGCCTCCGCCCGGATTCCGACGCGGCTGCCCGGCTGCGGGTCGAGTTCCTGCAGGCACTTCTCGGCCTGCCTGATCGAATGGAACACCGAGCGCGGAAAGAGTCTGTCCAACAAGATGAATTCGACCACCCGATTGGCGTCGAGCGCTCCGCGATAAGTACGCAGATACGTGTCATGTGCGCCTGCCGAGCGAAGAACACTGACCCACGCCGGCGACGACGGGCGGTCACCAGCGCGCGCCAGGAGCATCCGCACAATCATGTCGACACGTTCGATCGACCTGCCCAGCAGAAGGAACCGGTAACCGTCGTCGCGGCTGAGCGTGGAATCCGCCAGCCCCGCGAACATCGCTGCGCGTTCCTCCACATAGCGGAAGAACTCGTGTGGCCCCAGCCTGCGTGACGCGCGTTCACGCTCCGCCAGTCCGTTGTACGTGGTGTTCAGGCACTCCCACATCTCGCTCGACGTGACCTCACGTGCTCCGCGAGCATTCTCACGGGCACTTGCCAGCGAGTCCACGATCGATCCAACCTGATTGCGGCTGAACGCAACCAGATCGGTGAGCGAGCGTACGTCGAGCTTCTCCTCCGGCGCTTCGATGCCGAGGACACGCAGGAGCAGACGCGACGTGCGGTCCGGGTCGACGGTTGCGTCGTCGAGCAGTTGGTGGACGGCGACGTCGAGGATCCGAGCGGTGTCGTCGGCGCGCTCGACGTAGCGGCCGATCCAGTAGAGGGACTCTGCGTTGCGAGCAAGCATCGGTCACCACGCTCCGTTCGCTGATAGTTCTTGGTAGCTGGGCACTTCTGAGGTGTTCACTGTTGTTGCTGCTGCTGCTGAGAGGTGCTCAGTTCGGGTCCCTGCACCGGCTCCGCGGATTCCGGGGGCTCGGACACCAGTTCCTCACCGGACAGCTCTGGGTCCTCGTCCGAGCTGCGGCTGGCGAGCACCCATGTGTCCTTGCTTCCGCCGCCCTGGCTGGAGTTGACCACCAGCGAACCTTCCGGAAGTGCCACCCGGGTCAGGCCGCCGGGCAGCACCCACACGTCCTCACCGTCGTTGACGGCAAAGGGTCGCAAGTCCACGTGGCGCGGCGAGAGAACATCGTCGATCTTGGTCGGCACCGTGGACAGCTGCACGAGAGGCTGCGCGATCCACCCGCGCGGGTCTGCCTTGATCTTGCGGGTGATCGCGGCCAGTTCCTTGGGACTCGCGTCCGGTCCGAAGACGATTCCGTAGCCGCCGGACCCTTCCACCGGCTTGATGACGAGTTCGGCGACGCGGTCGAGGACTTGCTCGCACTCCTCGTCCAACCAACAGCGGAACGTGTCGACGTTCTGCAAGAGCGGCTTCTCACCGAGGTAGTAGTCGATGATCTGCGGAACATAGGTATAGACGAGTTTGTCGTCACCGACTCCGTTGCCGACGGCACTCGAGATCACCACGTTGCCCGCTCGCGCCGCATTCAGTAGGCCTGCGACGCCGAGAATCGAATCCGGACGGAAGTGCATCGGGTCGAGATACTCGTCGTCGATGCGGCGATAGATGACGTCGACCTGACGCTCGCCTTCCGTCGTGCGCATATACACCATGTTGTCGCGGCAGAACAGGTCGCGACCTTCTACGAGTTCCACACCCATCTGACGAGCGAGCAATGAATGCTCGAAATAGGCGGAATTGGCGATACCCGGTGTGAGAACAACCACTGTCGGGTCCGCTTCGTTGAGTGCAGCACCCGCACGCAGCGCCCTCAGCAGGTGTGTTGCGTAATCACCTACCGCCCGCACCTTGTGGGACATGAACAGATCCGGGAACACCCGAGTCATGGTGCGACGGTTTTCCATCACATAGGAGACACCGGACGGAGATCGCAGATTGTCCTCGAGAACTCGGAACTCTCCCGCCTCGTCTCGGACCAGGTCGATACCCGCGACATGGATTCGCACACCGTTGGGCGGCACGATGCCGGCTGCTTCACGGTGGAAGTGCTCGCACGAGGTCACCAGGCGGCGCGGCAATACGTGATCGCGCAGGATTCGTTGCTCGCCGTAAATGTCCGCAAGGAACAGCTCGAGCGCCTTCACCCGCTGCTTGATGCCCTTTTCCAGCCGCGACCACTCCTGCGCGGCGATGACGCGCGGCACCAGATCCAACGGAAACGGTCGTTCCTGCCCGGAAAGCGAGAACGTCACGCCCTGGTCGATGAATGCGCGTCCGAGTGCGTCGGCACGCGCGGCAAGGTCGGCGCTGCTCGTCGGCGCCAGGGCTTTGTACACACCCTTGTACGGGGCACGCACCGAGCCGTCGGGCTCGAACATCTCGTCGAAAGCCAACTCGTAGCGACCGATGTCTGAATATCCGTCGAACACTGCGGCAGGACGCGCTCGGGTGGTGGTCGAACCTGTTTTACTCGAACTTTTCGAAGGCGGCGGCGTCATAGGGCAACATGCTGCTACAAGTGGGGCTATTCGGCAGCGCGGCGAGAAATCGGGCGCTCGGTGTACCCTTCTCGACAGACGCAACGTGCGACGGTTTGGGTTCTTGGGCCCTCGGCTGGTAATCTTGCCAGTCGGTGCATCAGTGCGCCCACAGCTTTTTCGACCGTAACCAGCTAAAGACGACAAGGATTTTACGCGTGGCCAACATCAAGTCCCAGGTGAAGCGAATCCGTACCAACGAGGCGGCCCGACTCCGTAACCAGTCGGTGAAGTCCTCGCTGCGTACCGCGATCCGTTCATTCCGCGAGGCTGCGGCAGCCGGTGACAAGGACAAGGCCAACGAGCTCCTCGTCTCCACCAGCCGCAAGCTCGACAAGGCAGCCAGCAAGGGCGTCATTCACGCCAACCAGGCTGCCAACAAGAAGTCTGCACTCTCGCAGGCTGCCAACAAGCTCTGACGTTTCCACTGTGACGGTTCGCCGTCATACTGGTTCGTCTCGATAGCCGCCAGGTCGAAAGACCAGGCGGCTATTTTGCGTGCTCAATCGGATCAGAGCAAAAACCCGCCATCCATGTCTTGCACGGAATATGTGGATCGGGCTGCGACCATCTGATGATGGCGGTCAACGGGAAACGCCCTCGCAGCTGGTTGTTCACGACTGTCTTCTGGGCGGTCGTCGCTTTCGGCGTATTGGCAGCCCTGGGGATCCCTCGTTGGTGGGAATCATTGACGGTTGCAGTCGTCGGAGTCGCAGCAAGCTACGGATGGTGGAGGCGCAGGCAACGGGGCGAATTCTGGATCTTCTTCGGCGTGATGTGTTCACTCGTTGCGATTCTGGCGTTTCTCGCCACTGGACGAGCGCTTCTCACCACCGTGAAGGTGCCGGTAGACAGCATCGGCCAAGAAACAATTGTCTGCGGCAGTGTGATGAATCCGGCGCCGAACGACTCCCTACGAGTGACCGACATCAGGACTGGTGAACCAACGACACGGCCTCAGGCCATTCCGCACACCCAGTTGGAGCAAGCCTGCGTGAAACGCCTCGACTACCGGGTGGCCGAGGCCACGGCCGCCACTGTCGTCGGACTACTTCTGGCCGGCCGCGCGATCGGCCATGTTGTCCTCAGTTCTTCCGCAACGCGCACACTTTCCGCACTGCCATCTCCAGAGCGAAGGACGAGTCGACTGCGGCGCCCTTCACGTCGGCATTGAGAGCGGCGACGATCTGCATCGCAGCGCCGATCGACGTGGGATCCCAACCGCCGACTTCCTTGATCGCCTTCTTGACCTTCCACGGCGGCATCCCGAGATCCGACGCCAACCGGAACGGGTCACCGCCCCGTGCAAACGGGCCGACCTTGGCGATGGTGTGGACTGCATCGGCGAGGGCGTCAGCGAGCAGAACGTGCGCAGTTCCGATCTGGTCAGCCCATCGCAGAGCCTCGAGCGCACCCCGGGTATCGCCGACGATAACTTTGTCGGCCACATCGAATCCGGAAACCTCGGCCTTGCCCGAGTAGTACTTGTGGACTGCATCCACGTCGATCTTGCCGCCGGTATCTGCCGCCAATTGCGAGCAGGCCGACGCAAGTTCGCGAAGGTTGGAGCCGACGCTTTCGATCATCGCGGCGATCGCATCGGGAGCAACCCTCACGTCGGCGGTCCGAAACTCACCCCGGACGAAGTCGACAAGCTGACTCTTGTTCAGTTTTCCGCAGTTGTGAACCGTCGCGCCGAGCTTCTCGAGGGCCGGCGCCAACGCCTTCGCGCGACCGCCGCCCGAGTGCACGACGATCAGAACGACGCCTTCTGCCGGCTCACGCGCCGCCTCGAGAACAAGAGCTACGGCATCTTTGCCTGCTTCTGCGGCCGATTCCAGGACGATCACACGGTCTTCGGCAAAAAGAGAGGGGCTGAGCAGCTCAGCCAACTCGGGAGCATTGGTGTCTCCGGCACGCATCTTGGTCACCGGGAGATCCGAAATACCCTGGCCGCGGTCACCGCGGACGGCTCTGATGAGCTGCGATACCGTGCGGTCGATCAGGAACTCGTCGTCCCCGAGAACAAGATGCAGCGGATCGACTCCAGACGGATTACTCACCCGAAGATGGTCCCACGAGGAACCGACACGATCGACACAGACCCGCCGCCCCCGCCGTACACAGCGACGGTGCCGTCGGCGTCGGTCCGAACCACCGCCCCGCCCAACGAAACCAGTTCGTCGAGAACCTCCTCATTCGGGTGCCCGAAACTGTTGCCGTCGCCGACGCTGATCATCGTCAACCGCGGACGCACCGCTTCCAGAAATGCCGACGATGTGGTCCGAGAACCGTGATGGGGCAGCTTCAACACATCGGCCTTCACGTCCGTTCCCGATCGGAGGATGGCCTTCTCCCCCGCAACTTCGGCGTCGCCCGTCAACAGAATTCGACCCGCGTCCGTGTGTGCCATCACCACCAGCGACTGATCGTTGGCGGCGTCCGCGCCGTCCCCCGTATCGCGGGGAGCCGGAAGCAACGGTCCGAGAACCTCCATGTTCACCGATCCCAACGTCAACTCCATACCTGCACGCAACGAGACAACCGGAACGGCCTGCGATTCGGCCGCATCCTTCACCGCCCGAAAACCTGACTCCGGCAACAACATCGACCCGACTCCGACCGCAGCGACCGAACGCCCACTCAGGACTGCTTCCAATCCACCGATGTGATCGGCGTGAAAATGACTGATCATCAGCAACGCGATGTCGTTGACGTCCAACATGTTCAGGCAACGATCCATCGACGTGGGATCAGGACCGACATCGATGACGATCACCCTGCCGTCTCCAGTCGAGAGCACAAGACCGTCCCCTTGACCGACGTCGCACATCACCAGTACCCACCCCGGAGCAATACGACCACCGCCGAACACGTGCTGAAAGACGAGGGCTAGAACAACTCCCAGAACGAGGACGCCGACGACCCATCTCGAGATCCGATTCCACAGCGTCAGGGCCGCGGCCAGTAAGACGCCCACGACGATCAGAGCACCGATGAGCCCTGACGGCACCACCACCGACGCTCCGGGAAGCGCCGCCGCCCGCTCGGACACGTACAGCAGCCACCCCATCGGCGGCCGGACCAGCGGCGTGATGAACACCGCGATCGGTGGACAGATCAGCGCACACAAGGCAATCACCGCACCGAACACCGTGATGATTCCGATCACAGGCGCCACGGCCATGTTCGCGGCAATCGTAACCACACTGAAGGTTCCCGCCATGGCGCCCACCAGTGGCGCAGACACGACAAACGCAGCACTCGAGACGGCTGTCATCTCCGAAAACCAACGGGGCCAACCTCGTCGACGAAGCACCTCCACCCACACCGGAGCAATGATTACCAACGCGCCCGTGGCCGTGGTCGACAGCGCAAACCCCCAGTCGACGGCAAGTTCGGGCATCACGACAACCAGAACGATGACGGCTGCGGCAAGAGCAGGCAGTGCCTGTTTGCGTCGACCGGTCACCAGACTGAGCAGGCCGATCAGGCCCATCACCGAGGCGCGCAGAACACTCGGCGACGGCCTCGCGACGACAACAAACGCAACGAGGGCTACCAGCGCCAAAGCAGCACCGACGCGCGGACTGAGCGCCGCGGCTCTGACCAGCAGCAGAACCGCCCCGAGCAGAATGCTGATATTGGCGCCGGACACCGCGGTCAGATGGGAAAGCCCGGCAACGGTGAAGTTGTCCTTCACCACCGGCGACAACGCCGATGTGTCTCCGACGACGAGGCCAGGCAGCAGACCTGCCTGATCCGGCGGGAGCGCAGCCGAGCACGCAGCGGCGAAACGAGTACGCACTACACTCGCCCATCGCTGATACCAGGGCACTTCTCCCACCGCGACGGGAGGCCCTTCGGACGTGATCACCGCGAGTGTGGAATCGCTACGCCATGGCTGACTCGCCCGGCCGCGAACCGTGAGGCTCTGCCCTGGAACAACTTCGAGCCACGACGAACTGGGTGCCCGGATGGTGACCAGGCCGCCTCCGGAGTACCTGTGATTCTGGGAAGTCACCGAATTGACGGTTGCCCTGAAGAAAATCTGACCTTGACCCGCCGCGCCAGAGACTGCGTGCGGATCCTCCGAGGGTTCCACTTCGACACTCACCCACGCTCCTTCGAAGGCAGCCCGGGTCAGTGGGTGCCCCTCGACCTCGGTCGCCCGCCACCCGCTGACGACACTGCATCCGGCACCGAACAGCAATGCAACCAACATGATTCGTACCCACACCGCTGATGTCCGGCGCACAACCGCGTAAGTGAGGATTGCCGCTGGAATAGCGCATGCCACCGCCAGTACCCACGCGGCGACCGCGCCGAACAGGATCCCCACCGCACTGCTCCCCCACACTGCGACGGCCGACGGTAGCAGTCGAGCGTCGAGGACCGGCGAGACTTCCGGTTCGTTCACACCGATACCAGCACTCGCAGTTTGGCCAACCTTGCCGGGCCGATCCCGTCGACTTCCCCCAATTGTTCTATGTCCGTGAATTTTCCGTTGGAAGTTCGCCAGGAGATGATCGCCGCAGCCGTTACCGGCCCTACCCCGGGAAGGTCGTCCAGTTCGGCCTCGGTAGCGGTGTTGAGGTTCACCAGACCAGCCCCGCCGGATTCCCCCGCAGCGGCGGGGCCGGTCCCTCCCGCAGTGGTACTCGAACTCGCTGAAACACCACCGGACTGATCGGCGGCCCCCACCACGATCTGATCACCATCGGCAAGCTTCTGTGCCAGATTCAGGCCCACCGTCTCGGCGCCCTCGAGCACTCCACCTGCCGCAGCGAGCGCGTCGGCGATGCGCGAGCCCGAATGAAGGTTGACAAGCCCAGGCGTGCGCACGAGTCCGACGACACTGACCACCAAAGCCTCAGGCGACTGCTCCGCTACGACGCCGGTCGGTACGGGACTGGCTGATTCACCATCGTCGGCAGTGCCATTCTGCGCCGTGACATTCTGCTCCGTGACATTCTGGGGCGAGGGCAACGGTGGGACCGCCTGCAAACTCGGAGAATCCCACCACACCGTGAACAAGCCGATTGCCGTGGCCAGGGCCGCAACGATCGCCAACACCCAGGTCGCCGATCGGCTCGGGCGCCAACGCGTACCGCGCCAGCGCTCGGGCAGCCGATCGAACCGTGACGAGCCGGGTTGAGCCTCGTATTCGTCTTCGTCGAAGTCCTGAAGCCACTCGGGGGACCTCTCGAATGGCTGCGGGGACCTCTCGAAAGACGCTGAATCCTCGAATTCGTCGACGGCCTGTCGCTGCCGGTAGTTCCCGTCCATCGCCGCGAGACGATCACGCGCCCGCTCGCGCTCCTCGCTGATCCTCATGACTGGACGCTAACGAGAGACCATGCCGCCGAAGACGAGCAATTTCGATCTGTGGAGAACTCGGGGATTGTGGAGAAACGATCAGGCGCTCGGGTCGATCTCCGGCAGCGGGCACACCACAACACCGATCGCGCCGACACCGACGTGCGCTCCGATAACCGCGCTGAAGTCGGTGACCACGGATTCCGCCACATCGGGAATGCGCTCGGCCAACTGTTCCGCTATCGCGTCGGCACGCTCTCGCGCTCGCATGTGATGCACGGCTATCGCCACGCGGCCGAGACCGGCGCGCTCGACTGCCGAATCCACCAAGCGTGCAAGCGCTTTGGTCGTCGTACGTGTTTTTTCACCGAGCACGAGCTTGCCGTCCACCAGATGCAGGATCGGCTTCATCGCCAATGCAGTACCCAACAACGCGGCTGCGGTTCCGATTCGTCCGCCCCGACGCAATTGATCAAGTTTGTCGACGACGATGTAGCAGCGCCCACGACTCGCGACGTCGACCGCCCGGCCGTACGCCTCTTCGAGTGACGCGCCCTTCTCGGCCAAGCGCGCAGCTTCGAGAGCGGGATAGCCCAAACCCATTCCGGCCGACTGCGAATCGACGATCCGGACGGCGCCACCGAACTCCTGGGCTGCGACTCGTCCGGCTTCCCACGTTCCCGAGAGTTGCCGTGAAATGTGCACGGCGAGAACGCCGTCACCGTCGCTCATGTCCAGGGCGCGGGCATACGCTTCGGACAACTCGGCGGGTGACGCTCCGGCCGTTGTCACTCCTGACAGGTCGCTCGGCATTGCGTCGACACCCTCACGCAAGTCGCAGCCGTCACGGAGCACATGGAGCGGAACCACCTGAATCCCACATGCGTCGGCCGACTCCTGCGGGATGCAGGCGGAGGAATCCGTGACGACGACGACCGGCATTCTGCTACCCGACTTCGCTCGGCGGTGATACCAGTTGCGGCGAAACCACTTTCTTCGACTCGACCCCGCGAATCGCAGCGATCATCGCGCGGGCTACACCGACATGACCGTCCCAACCCCAGTGAATACCGTCGGGGTTGCCGTTCTCGGAAAAGACGTTGTCACGCACTGCATCCGCGAGATCGACTACGGGAACGTCTTTCTCCGTAGCCCACTCGGTGATCGCGGACACCGCGGCAGGTCGTCCGGCGTGCACGCTCGCGTAGGCATCGCTGCGGTGCACCGACGGCAGGGTCGCGATCATCGGCAGTTCCGGCCGCATGTACTCCAACGCATTTCGCGAGCTTTCCAAATACTCGACGCTCAGCTTGGGCGGAAGTGCGACCGGGCGGCCCAGGGGCGCAAGCCGCGGCTGCAGCCACTGATAACCCTCGCGCACCACGCGTCGAAGCGCGGGTGGCCGAACGTAGCGGATGGTCTCGCGGAGCGCGGTAGGCAATGGGGACGGTAGCGAGTCCATACCGCCGACCGCGAACACGACGGCGCCGGCCCGCGGCACCGCCGCCCACACACGAGGATCCTGAGTCAGTGCCCACCACGCGTCGCGGCACGTCCAGCCGATACGGGCGACCAACTCGACGTCCCAGCCGAGTTCGTCGGCCACGATATTGGGCCAGATGCGTGGATGATCTGCCGCGAGGCCGCCTTTGGGGCCGAAATACGACAGCGAATCCGCGAGCACGAGGAGGACGGGGCGCTGCCCGTCGGCACTTTCAGAGGACGTCATTTGCGACACTCGCAGAAGCATTCCATACGTCGAGTCGCCACTCGATCGACTTGACGTCACCGTGTCCGCTGAGTTGCACCCAACTGGTGTTTCCCAATCCGCCGAGGACGGCCCAGCGATCGACGGGTAGGTCGAGCAATGCCGCTGTCAGTGCCGCGATCAAGCCTCCGTGCGCCACCAGAACTACGGGCCGCTCGGCCCAGTCCGGGTGCGTGTCGAGCAATTCGTGAACTACGGGGAGGCTGCGATTCGCGACGTCGATTCGGCTTTCGCCGCCGGGCGGCGCCAACGTGGCATCCGCTCGCCAGGCAGATCGCACACCGGGAGTGCGTTCGTCGACGTCATGATGAGTCAGGCCTTGCCATTCACCCAGGTGTGTCTCACGCAGACGCGTGTCGGTGAGGACCGGAAGTCCGGCGGCGTCACCGACAGCGACTGCCGTGAAATACGCGCGCCGCAGATCCGAGGACACGATCGTCAACGGTCTGCGATCGGCGATCACCGGACCTGCACTCTTGGCCTGCGTGCGTCCCAACTCCGACAGGTCGGTGTCGAGTTGCCCCTGCATCCGAGAGTCGGCGTTGTATTCGGTCTGTCCGTGACGCAGCAGGATGAGCCGGCGGACAGGGTTCGACGCCGCACTGGGCGCCGACGAAGTCACAGCGAGGGATCCTGCGCGTCCGGCTCGGAAACCGTGTCGGTCTCGAACACCGTGTTGGCATCGGCGGGGCCGGGACGGTTCTGTCCGAGGCCTTCGACCTCGACCGTCGGGCAGTCCTTCCACAGACGATCGAGAGCGTAGAAGTTGCGCTCCTCGTCATGCTGGACGTGGACGACGATGTCGGCGTAGTCGAGCAGTGCCCAGCGGCCCTCGCGGGTGCCTTCACGGCGGACCGGCTTGTGTCCCGCTTCGCGGAGGCGGTCTTCGATGTTCTCGACAATCGAGTTGACCTGACGCTCGTTGGTCGCAGATGCGATCACGAAGCAGTCCGTGATGACCAACTGTTCGGACACATCGAGCACCACCACTTCGGTGGCCAGCTTCTCGTCGGCTGCCAAGGCCGCGATGCGTGCCATGTCGATGGCTTCGGTGTTTGCACTCACTCGATGTTCTCCAGTTTCGTCTTCAGAAAGTACTTGTTGTTCTCGGCTAGCTCGATTCGGCGCCCGGGACGGCTTCCGACTTCCCCGGTGCGGGCTCCGACATCGTTGTAGCTCCGTCGCGGCGCTCCGCGTCGACAGGTCGATACAGGTTCCGCTTCGAGATGTACTGCACCACTCCGTCCGGCACCAGGTACCAGACGGGGCGGTCTTCACTTGCCCGACGCCGACATTCGGTCGACGAAATGGCAAGTGCCGGAATCTCTATCAACGTGACCGCGTCGGCGGGCATGGTGTCGAGGTGACCGGCCAGATGCTCTGCATTGAGATCGAAACCCGGTCGCGATACCCCGACGAACTTCGCCAATGCGAACAACTCTTCCCAATCTTGCCAGGAAAGGATGCTGGCCAGCGCATCGGCACCGGTGATGAAGAAGAGTTCGGCGTCGGGATGGTAGGCCCGGAGGTCTCGCAGTGTGTCCACGGTGTACGTCACTTTTTCACGGTCGACGTCGACCCGAGAGACGGAAAACCGCGGGTTGGAGGCGGTGGCGATGACCGTCATGAGGTACCGGTCCTCGGCAGGACTGACGCCCCTCCCCTGCTTCTGCCAGGGCCGCCCGGTGGGGACGAAGATCACTTCGTCGAGTCCGAACCGGTCGGCGACCTCACTGGCCGCAACGAGGTGGCCATGGTGAATGGGGTCGAAGGTGCCACCCATCACTCCGAGGCGTCGAGCACGTTCCACCGATAGTCCCTTCTGCACGAGTGTCGAGCTTACGGGTCAGACCGGCAGCAGACGGGACACGACGTCGGCAAGCTGCTGGGCCGAGCGGCACTCGTGCATGCTGATGACCTCGTTGTACACCTTCGCCGCGGAGTCACCCGTTCCCCATTGCCCCTTCGGCTCAGGGTTGAGCCAGTGTGCGTGCTTGGCAACCGCAACCATCTGCGACAGCGACTGGAGGTTGGGATCGCGGTAGTTGTTGCGACCGTCGCCGAGTACCAGCAGCGACGTGCGACTGGTGATCGACTGCGCGAACTTCTCCTGGAAGACCCCGAAGGCGTGCCCGTAGTCGGAGTGGCCGTCGTAGGTGATCAGTTCGGCTTCACGCACCATCCGTGACATCGCGGACCCGAGGTCTGCGTTCGAGTCGAAGAACCGCGTGACCTCGTCGGTCGTGTCGATGAACGCGAACACCCTCACTCGTGAGAACTGCTCGCGCAACGCGTTGACGAGGAGCAGGGTGAAATGGCTGAACCCCGCTACCGAACCCGACACGTCACACATCACCACAAGTTCCGGCCGCGCTCGCTTCGGCTTGCGCTGCACCAGATCGATTGGCACTCCGCCCGTCGACATGGACTTGCGCAACGTGCGACGCAGGTCGATCGAACCCGAGCGAGAGCGGCTACGACGCACCGCGAGACGGCTGGCCAACAGACGCGCGAGTGGTGCGACGTTCTTCTTCAGTGTGGTGAGTTCGGCGTCGGAGGCCCGCAGGAAGTCGACTTCCTCGGCGAGTTTCGGAACGCCGTACGTGGCGACGCGTTCCTTACCCAGATTCTCGGCGGTGCGTCGACGCGTTTCCTTCTCGACCATCTTGCGGAAGTCCGCGATGCGCTGCGCTGCCGTGCGCTTGGCGACCTCGGACTGATAGTCGGAATTGTCCTTGCCCTCGGACCCGGCGCCTTCCTGGTTGCCGAGTAGACCTTGCAGGATCTTGTTGAGCAACGTCTCCGGGGCGACGTCGCGCAGCGCCTGATAGGCGGAGAACGACGGGCCGTTACTCGACTGGTACTGCCCGAGTTCCTCGACCATCGCGGCGGTCAGGAGTTCGGTCATCTCCATCGCCTCGTCGCTGCCGTCTGTCAGCAGTTCGGCGATCAGCTCACGCAATGCCTGTAGGTCGATCGAGCCGTCTGGCTTGCGCGGCAGTGTGACGTCGACGTCGCCGACCGCACGGTCACCGATCGCCTTGGGGAACCACAGGTCGAAGACGGCGTCGAACGTCGCCCGGTGGGTAGGTCGACGCAGGAGCGAGCATGCCAGCCCTTCACGAAGCGCTTCACGATCGAGCAGGTCGAGAACCGACATGACCTGACCGGCGTCGACGGTCTCGGACGGGCCGACCATGATTCCGCGTCGTCGCAGAGCCTCGACAAAATCGACGAGGTGACCGGGAATCCCGTGCGGCGCTGCCAGGCCGCCGGGTGAGAGCGGCGACGTCGATCCTGCGGGAGCCATGACAGACCTCAGTTCAGCCGAAGTTCAGCGGCGGCGCGCACCTGATCGGACTGGTGCTTGAGGATGACACCGAGCGTGGCGCGTACGGCGTCGTCGTCGAGCGTGTCCATGCCCAGAGCGAGAAGGGTGCGCCCCCAGTCGATGGTTTCGGACACCGACGGAACCTTCTTGAGCTGCATTCCGCGAAGAACACGAATGGTGTTGACCAGCTGCTCGGCAATCGCTTCAGGAAGCTCCGGCACCCGGCTTGCGAGGATGCGACGCTCGAGGTCGGCGTCCGGGAAATCGAGATGCAGGAAGAGGCAACGACGCTTCAGAGCCTCCGAGAGTTCGCGCGTGGCGTTGGACGTCAGCACCGTGAACGGCTTGCGGGTAGCGGTGATCGTTCCGAGCTCGGGGATCGTGACCGCGAAGTCGCTGAGCACTTCGAGGAGCAGACCTTCGATCTCGACGTCTGCCTTGTCCGTCTCGTCGATCAACAGCACCGTCGGGTCCTCGCGGCGAATGGCCTTGAGCAGTGGACGTGCGAGCAGGAACTCCTCCGAGAAGACATCCGCCTTCGTCGAGTCCCAGCTGTGGTCGACCGCGACATCACCCCTCGCTCCGCTCGCCCCGCCCGACTGAATCCGAAGAATCTGCTTCGCGTGATTCCACTCGTACAGCGCACGAGCCTCGTCGACGCCCTCGTAGCACTGCAGGCGCACCAACTCGGCGCCTGTCGTCTGGGCTACCGCCCGCGCCAACTCGGTCTTACCGACACCGGCCGGTCCCTCGATGAGCAGGGGCTTGCCCAGTCGGTCGGCAAGGAACACTGCCGTTGCAGTGCCCTTGTCGGACAGGTAACCCGTCTCGGCCAAACGCTCGATCACGTCGTCGACGCTCGAGAAGAACGGTGTTGTATCGGGAAGAGCTCGGTCCACGGTTAACTCCTAAAAAGGGTGGGGCAAGTCTGGTGAACTTTTCAGGCGGGTCGGGTGTGCCCGTCGCCCCAGACGATCCACTTGGTGGACGTCAGTTCCGGTAGCCCCATAGGGCCACGCGCATGCAGTTTCTGGGTGGAGATGCCGATCTCGGCGCCGAATCCGAACTGCTCACCGTCGGTGAAGGCAGTCGACGCATTGACCATCACTGCCGCGGCGTCGACGCGAGCGGTGAACTCACGGGCAGCCGAGAGATCGGAAGTCACGATGGCTTCGGTGTGGCCGGTCCCGTACTGGTCGATGTGCTCGACCGCAGCGTCCAGGTTCTCGACGACCTTGAGCGCGACGTCGAGCGTGAGGTACTCCTTCGACCAGTCGTCCTCGGTGGCCGGGACGAGTCCCGGCAGATCGCCGTGCACGACGACGTCGTGCATCTGAAGCGCTTGAAGCAACTTCGGCACGGCCGTCTCGGCGATGGCGGCGTCGACCAACACCGTCTCCGCGGTGTTGCACACGCTGGGCCGACGGGTCTTGGAGTTGAGAAGAATCTTCTCGGCCATCAGAAGATCGGCGGCCGAGTGAACGTAGACGTGGCAGTTACCGACACCGGTCTCGATGGTGGGGACAGTGGCGTCGCGAACTACGGCGCTGATCAGGCCGGCGCCACCGCGCGGGATGACGACGTCGACGAGGCCACGGGCCTGGATGAGGTGCGTGACCGTCGACCGATCCGCACTCGGCAGAAGTTGAACGGAGTCCTCGGGGAGCCCCTGAGCAACCAACGACGCGCGTAGCGCCGCCACCAACGCTTCGTTGGACTTGACTGCCGAGGACGAACCACGAAGCAGCGCAGCATTTCCCGACTTGAGAGTCAGCCCGAAAGCGTCGACGGTAACATTGGGGCGAGCCTCGTAGACCATGCCGACGACACCGAGCGGAACCCGCTGCTGCCGTAGTTCCAAACCGTTCGGCAGAGTGGATCCACGAAGCACTTCACCGATCGGATCAGGTAGTCCGGCAACCTGACGCAAACCCGACGCGATGCCCTCGATGCGGTCAGCGGTCAGACGAAGACGGTCGAGCAGCGATTCCTCGGTGCCACCCGCCTTCGCGGTGTCGATATCGAGAGCGTTGGCCGCGAGAATCCGATCACTTGCCGCGAGAACTGCGTCGGCTGCGGCGTGGAGAGCAGCATCCTTCTGCGCCGTGGTCAGCAGAGCCAGGACGCGCGAAGCCTTGCGAGCTCGGCGTGCGGCGTCGTGCACGACGGACTTGGTGTCGGACGCATTCGAGTCGACGGTTTCTGCGTTGGAAGTCACAGCGGTCATGAATACACATTAACCACCCACCTCCGCGGCCTGCTCGGCGGAACGAGGCTGTGACCACCCGGGAACATTCCGACGGACCGCCTGCGAACATTTCGGCGGACCGCCGGGGAACAATTCCGACGCGCGGCGCTGTTGCACCCACCGACCTTCTTCTTCGAGTCAGGAGCCATCCGTGAGTGTGTTGTTCGAGCCTTTGACCCTGCGTGGCGTCACCATCCCGAACCGCGTCTGGATGGCACCGATGTGCCAGTACTCGGCCGACGTCATCGGCGACCAGGTCGGAGTGCCCAACGAGTGGCATCGCACGCATCTGGTGAGCCGTGCAATCGGCGGCACCGGCCTGATTCTCACCGAGGCGACGGCCGTCAGTCCCGAAGGCCGGATATCGGCAGCTGATCTGGGGATCTGGAACGACACGCAGGCGCAAGCCTTCGCCGAGATCAACGCGCAACTCGCGTACTTCGGCGCAGTGCCCGGAATTCAGCTGGCCCACGCCGGACGCAAAGCGTCGACGCAGGTTCCGTGGCGCGGCGGCAAGAGTCTGCCCGCCGACGACCGACTCTCGTGGCAGACGGTTGCCCCGAGCGCGGTTCCGTTCGGTCACCTTGCCGATCCGATCGAGCTCACCACGGAGGGCATCGAGAAGGTCGTCGCGGACTTCGCAGCGGCGGCTACCCGCGCATTGAAGGCCGAATTCAAGGTCGTGGAAATTCACGCGGCCCACGGATACCTGATCCATCAGTTCCTCTCCCCCGAGAGCAACAAGCGAACGGACCGCTACGGAGGCAGCTTCGAGAACCGCATTCGATTGCTCCTCGAAATCCTGACAGCAGTCCGCGAGGTGTGGCCGGCCGAGCTACCGCTCTTCGTCCGGGTCTCGGCGACCGATTGGCTGACGGAAGAGCGTGGGCTCGAGGTCGACAGCTGGACCGCGGATCAGACCGTTGCCCTGGCCAACATCCTCTCCGATTACGGGGTCGATCTCGTCGACGTCTCCACTGGCGGTAATTCACCGGCGGCACAGATTCCGGTGGAACCGGGATACCAGGTTCCGTTCGCCCGTCGCCTGCAGAACGAGAGCCTGTTACCGGCCGCCGCCGTCGGCCTCATCACCGAACCCGAACAGGCCGAGAAGATCGTCGAGGACGGAAGCGCAGTGGCGGTGCTCCTCGGCCGCGAACTGTTGCGTGATCCGTACTGGGCGCGCCGGGCGGCGCGGGAACTGAACGCCGAGGTCGGACCACATATCCCGTCGCAGTACGCCCGCGCCTTCTAGCCCGAAAATCGGCTCCCGCGCCCAACTTTGATAGCGTAAGCGTCTTACTTGCCGGTAGTCCGGAGCCCTGTGGGCTCCGGACACTGCCGCGGGCCAGAGCCGTGCGACGGGGGTCGCAACGAGCCACAGGGCACGCGGACGCTCGATTTCCCGACCGGCTCATCGGCGAGTGGGCAACGAAAAGATGCGTGCATCAGGTACGTGCCCCGCTCGGTTCGATGATTGCGCTGGGGAGCGCATGTCATGACTACACCAGAGAACTCGATCAGCGCTCTCGAAGTGGCCGAATCACCCGATGTCTGCGTCACCGACAATGCGTCCGTCAAGCGCGCTGTCAAGGCAACGATGCTCGGAAATGCCATGGAGTGGTTCGATTTCGGCGTTTACGCATATCTAGCTACCACTATCGGAAAAGTGTTCTTCCCGGACGCGAGCGGCAGCGCTCAACTCCTCTCGACGTTTGCAATTTTTGCGGCTGCCTTCATCGTCCGCCCTCTCGGCGGATTGTTCTTCGGTCCACTCGGTGACCGCATCGGACGCAAGAAAGTCCTTGCCACCACCATCATTCTGATGGCCGGCAGTACCTTCGCCATCGGCCTCATCCCGAGCTACGAATCCATCGGTATCGCCGCCCCGATCCTGCTGGTACTCCTACGCCTGTTGCAGGGCTTTTCCACGGGCGGCGAATACGGCGGGGCCAGTACGTTCGTTGCCGAATACGCGCCGGACAAGCGGCGCGGTTTCTTCGCCAGCTTCCTCGAATTCGGGACTCTGGCAGGATATGTGGCGGCAGCGGGCATCGTGACGATCATCCAGACCGTCGTCAGCGCCGAGGACCTCCTCCAGTGGGGCTGGCGCATCCCCTTCCTCATTGCCGGACCGCTGGGTCTCATCGGCCTGTACCTCCGTCTACGTTTGGAGGAAACTCCCGCATTCCAGATGATGGAGCAGGCCGAAGAGCGTTCCCTCGCAGACGAATCCACCGGCAAGAAACTACGCGAAACTCTCGTCGACAACTGGCGTCCGCTTGTTCTGTGCATCGTCCTGGTGGCCACATACAACATCGCTCACTACGGGCTGCTCAGCTACATGCCGACGTATCTGACCAACACGTTGGGTTACGACGAATCCCACGGACTCGTTCTGATGATCATCGTCATGATCGTGATGATGATGGGAATCAGCTACGTCGGAAAGTTCTCGGACCGCGTCGGGCGTAAACCCTTGCTGCTCAGCGGTTTCATCGGATTCTTCGTCCTGTCCCTGCCTGCCTACCTGTTGATCGGCATCGGCAACTACGTGACGGTCTTCCTGGGACTCGCAATTCTCGGCGGCTTGCTCCTGCTGTTCGTCGGGGTGTTCCCGTCCGTGCTTCCCGCACTCTTTCCGACCGGAATCAGATACGGCGGCTTGGCAATCGGATACAACCTCGCGGTGTCGATCTTCGGTGGAACCACTCCCCTGGTGCTGACAGCTCTCGAAAGTGCAACGGGCAGCAATCTGGTCGCACCGATGTACATGATGATCGCCGCGGTGATCGGCGGTATCGCAGTCCTGATGATCCCCGAGACCGCACGGAAGCCACTGGACGGCTCTCCGCCCGCCGTGGCCACCGACGAGGAAGCACGCCGGATCATCCGCAAGGTTCGCCGCAAGAGAATGAAGGCCGATAACCTCGAGGTATGAGCACGCCTCGAATCGTCGTCGTCGGCAGTATCAACATGGATCTGACCACGTCGGTGGCCAGATTCCCCGCTCCGGGAGAAACGCTGCTCGGCACTGCCTTTGCCACCGCGGCCGGAGGTAAGGGCAGTAACCAGGCCATCGCCGCCTCGAAGGCCGGTGGGGACGTGTCCTTCATCGGCGCGGTCGGCGACGACGGTTTCGGCACCCAATTGCGCGAGACCCTACAAGACGCCGGGGTCGACACCGCACTGCTACGTAGTGTCGACGGCCCGAGTGGCGTCGCGGCCATCACCGTGAGCGAAGACGCGGAGAACAACATCATCGTCGTCCCGGGCGCCAATTCCTCGATCACTTCGTTGACCGAAGCAGACCTCGACGCGATCTCCCGCGCCGACATCCTCCTGTGCCAACTCGAGATCCCGGTCGAGACAGTTACAGCGGCAGCCGAGCACGCACACGCCAACGGGACGACAGTCCTCCTCAATCCGTCTCCCGTGCAAGAGCTTCCGGCTCCACTGATCAATGCAGTCGACATCTTGATCGTGAACCAGACCGAATCGGAACAGCTGGCCGCGGTCACCGGTCGCGTCGCGCACCTCGTCACGACGCTCGGAGCGGGCGGCGCGGATCTGAAAACCGGCGACGAGACCGTTCACGCCGACTCCCCGGCCGTGACACCCGTCGACACCACCGGCGCCGGCGATGCCTTCACCGGGGCCTTCGCCGTGGAGTGGGTGCAGGACCAGGACCGCGCCCTGCAGTTCGCTGCCACGGCGGGAAGTCTGGCGACGACGGTCCGCGGCGCGTCGGTGTCGTCGCCCACTCGCGATGCGATTGAAAAAGTCCTGAACCGACAGCTTGACTCTGACACCGTGTGAGGTTCTAAACCTGTAGGTGTCGGGTTCGTGAGGGAGAAACGGGGCAAGTAACCATGTTGAGCATCGGAGACTTCGCGAGAGCAGGTCGTGTGTCGGTGCGCATGCTCCGCCACTACGACGCCATCGGCCTGCTCGTGCCCGCGAGGGTCGACGCATCCACCGGGTACCGCTCGTACACCGCGGGCCAGTTGGCGCTGCTCAACCGCATCGTCGCGCTCAAGGAGCTGGGCCTGACCCTGGCCCAGGTCCAGCAGGTGGTGGAGTCGGCGGTCACCGTCGACGAAATCCGCGGGATGCTCACGCTTCGCCGAGCAGAACTCGAGACCCGAATCCAGGAAGACACCGCGCGACTGGCGCATGTACAGGCGCGCCTACGCATCATCGAAAGTGAGGGACAGATGTCCGCATACGAGGTTGTGATCAAGTCCGTTCCGGCGCTGCGGGTCGCGGAGTTGACCGGTACCGCCAAGACGATGGATCCGTCGTCGATCGGTCCGGTGGTTCGCGGGCTGTACGAGCGCCTGTGCACCGGTTTGGATCGTGCCGGTATCGCCGCGATCGGACCTGCGCTCGCGTACTACGAGGATGCCGGTGACGACGAGAACGTCGTCGTGCATGCCGCGCTACCGGTCGATGCGGATCCCGAGGGCGACTACGAGTTCGCGGTCGTCGAACTGCAGGCCGAAGCTCAGGTGGCCTCGCTGCTGCACAAGGGGTCGATGGACAACTGCCTGCCCGCCTATCAAGCCTTGGCTCAGTGGATCGACGCAGCGGGATACCGCAATGCCGGCCCCAGCCGGGAGGTCACGCTGGCGTGCCCGGAGGACGTCGACGGCTGGGTCACCGAGCTGCAGGAACCTGTTGCCAAGGCCTGAAGCCCGCACGTGTCGGCAGGGTCGTGCACCATGGGTTCCATGACCACCGCCACTGCCCCAGCCATGCGCGACGAAGCCGAGCGACTGCTCCGTGAACTCGCGGGGCCGGATGCCCGCCTACGCGAGGACCAGTGGACGGCCATCGAGGCGCTGGTGGTGCAACGCAAGCGTGCCCTCGTCGTCCAGCGGACCGGCTGGGGCAAGTCTGCGGTCTACTTCATCTCGGCGAAGCTGCTCCGGGCAGCAGGTCATGGCCCGACGGTCATCGTCTCTCCGTTGTTGGCCCTGATGCGAAACCAGGTCAGTTCTGCCGAGCGTGCCGGGGTGCGAGCCGCGACCATCAACTCGGGCAATGTCACGGAGTGGGACGACATCCACGCCCGCGTTGCAGCCAACGATCTCGACGTACTGCTGGTCAGCCCCGAGCGCCTCAACAACCCCGACTTCCGCGATCAGGTTCTCCCGTCCCTGGCAGCTGATGCCGGCTTGGTAGTGGTCGACGAGGCTCACTGTGTTTCCGACTGGGGACACGACTTCCGTCCCGACTATCGGCGTATCAGGACTTTGATCGCCGAACTGGGCGAGGGCATTCCCGTCCTCGCGACCACGGCTACGGCAAACAACCGCGTCGTCGAGGACGTGTCCGCGCAACTCGGCGTCGGCGGCGAGGAAACTCTCGTACTTCGTGGCGGGCTCGAACGCGAGTCACTTCACCTTTCCGTGGTTCACATTCCCGAGGCGACGGCGCGCGCTGCCTGGCTCGCCGACATGCTCGAGACGCTGCCGGGATCGGGCATCATCTACACGCTGACGGTTTCGGCCGCTCGCGACCTCGCAAGCCTGCTCTCCGAGCGCGGTCATACCGTCGCCGCCTACACTGGCCAGACCGATCCCACCGAACGTGAATCCCTCGAGCAGGACCTGTTGGGCAATCGCGTCAAGGCTCTGGTGGCCACCTCGGCCCTCGGGATGGGCTTCGACAAGCCTGATCTCGGGTTCGTCGTCCACCTCGGCGCACCGTCGTCACCTATCTCGTACTACCAGCAGGTGGGCCGCGCCGGGCGTTCCACCGACAGGGCAGACGTGATCCTGCTGCCGGGCGCCGAGGACAAGCAGATCTGGAGCTACTTCGCCTCGGTCGCCTTCCCCCGCGAGCATCTGGTCCGCAGCGTCATCGAGCACCTCGACACCGAAAAGGCCACGTCGACACCGGCACTCGAACCGCTGGTGGAGCTCAATCGCACCCGTCTCGAAATGGTTCTCAAAGTTCTCGACGTCGACGGCGCGGTCAAACGAGTCAAGGGCGGTTGGATCAGCACCGGGGAACCTTGGGTGTACGACGCCGAGCGTTACGGTCGACTCGACGACGCTCGCCAGGCCGAGCAGGCTGCAATGGTCGAGTACCAGAGCATCACCACGTGCCGAATGACCTTCCTGCGTGAACAACTCGACGATCCGGGTCTGACATCGGAGAACTCACAGTGTGGACGCTGTGACAACTGCACCGGCAATCGCTACGACACCACTGTCGACACCACCGCCCTCGACGAGACTCGGGCGCGCTTGCAGCGCCCCGGATTCGACCTGGAGCCGCGCAAGATGTGGCCGACCGGCCTGAGCAAGCTGGGCGTCAAGCTGTCCGGGAAGATCACCGAGGGACCGGAAACCGGGCGCATTCTCGGACGGATGTCGGACCTGGGCTGGGGCCAACGTCTCCGCGCGCTTTTCGACGGACCCGACGCGGAGGTACCCGATGCGGTGGTCAGCGCGTGTATCAGCGTTCTGGCCGCCTGGAATTGGGCCGAGCGCCCCACCGGTGTCATGGCCCTCGAATCCACGACGCATCCATTGCTGGTGTCGAGCCTGGCTGCCAAGCTGGCCGAGGTCGGGCGATTGACCGACCTGGGCACCCTTCGCTTGCGACCCGACCACCCTCCGGTGTCGGCAGCGAACTCCGCCTATCGCGTGTCCGGACTGGTCGATGTTTGGGAAGTCCCGGACATGAGTATCCATCAGGGACCGATACTTCTCGTCGACGCAATCGCCGACACCGGTTGGACTTTCACGATGGCCGCACGCGCACTTCGGCAGGCAGGTGCGCATTCGGTCCTCCCATTGGCGCTCGCGAGCCCCAAATAGCGAGTTTTGGCCCGAAATAGTCGCTCGGACAACACCAAAAGTTACATAATGTGAGCACGATCACATTCATGTCCTCACCTGGGGCGCAACGGGTTCCACACGGCCCGAAACGGACATCTGCATGACTTCGACAGCAATGATTGTTACGTTCAGATGACCGATGAAGCCTGTTGATACGAGAGCTATCCCGACCACCGCGCCGGACGCGGTGTTGTTCAGAAGCCCACAGATCGATGACGGAGTCCGGCTCTGGGAGATCGCACGTGATTCGAAGGTGCTCGACCTCAATTCGAGTTATGCATACCTGTTGTGGTGCAGGGATTTCAGCGCGACGTCCATCGTCGCAGAGGTAGACGGCCGCGTAGTCGGATTCGTTTCCGGTTATACCCGTCCCAGCGCGCAGGAAACCCTGTTCGTGTGGCAAGTCGCGGTCGACGAGGACCAGCGCGGCAAGGCAATTGCTGCCCGCATGCTGTCCGACTTGATGGATCGCACTGCCCCACTGGGTGTTACACATCTGGAGACGACGATCAGCCCCGACAACGAGGCTTCGATCGCACTCTTCACCGCGCTCGCACGTCGACGCGAAGTACCGATAACCAGGCAGAAATTGTTCTCGCCCAAAGATTTTCCCGATGGACACGAAGCCGAAGATCTTTACACGATCGGCGCCTAGCGCACTTCGCGCTCGGCATACAGCATGCCCCGGAGGAACAAAGAAGATATGAATATCAACGAAGCAAGCATTTTCGAAACCCTCGAGTCCGAGGTCCGCAGCTACTGCCGTGACTGGCCTGCAGTGTTCACCAGCGCATCCGGATCCTGGATTCGCGACGAAAACGGACGCGAATACCTCGATTTCTTCGCCGGTGCCGGCGCCCTCAACTACGGCCACAACAACCCGGTGCTCAAATCGGCGCTGGTCGATTACATCATGAGCGACGGCATCACGCACGGCCTCGACATGTCGACAGTCGCCAAGCGCGAGTTCCTCGAGACCTTTCAGCGCAACATCCTCGAGCCGCGCGGCCTGGACTACAAGGTCCAGTTCCCCGGCCCGACCGGATCGAACACCGTCGAGGCTGCACTGAAGCTGGCTCGCAAGGTGACAGGACGTTCGGCAGTCATCAACTTCACCAACGCATTTCACGGAATGACACTTGGTGCACTCTCCGTGACCGGCAACTCGATGAAGCGCGCGGGCGCCGGTGTTCCGCTCGTGCACACGACACCGATGCCCTTCGACAACTACTTCGACGGCGTCACCGAGGACTTCCAGTGGTTCTCCCGCGTTCTCGATGATTCCGGTAGCGGCATCAACCGTCCCGCGGCAGTGATCGTCGAGACCGTTCAGGGTGAAGGCGGCGTCAATGTCGCTCGCCCCGAATGGCTTCGGGCACTGGCAACACTGTGCTCGGATCGTGGCATCCTGCTGATCGTCGACGACGTCCAGATGGGCTGCGGCCGCACCGGCCCGTTCTTCTCCTTCGAAGAGGCCGGAATCGTTCCCGACATCGTCACGCTGTCCAAGTCGATCAGCGGTTACGGAATGCCGATGGCGCTCACGCTGTTCAAGCGTGAACTCGACGTCTGGGGACCGGGCGAACACAACGGCACCTTCCGTGGCAACAACCCGGCGTTCGTCACCTCCAAGGTTGCACTCGACCACTACTGGTCCGACGACGCACTGACGAAGACAACCTTGAAGAAGGGCGCACGCATCAGCGAATGCTTCGCCAATCTCTCCGATCAGTTCCCCGGCGAGGTCTCGCACCGTGGACGCGGCCTGGTTCAGGGCCTCGTTTTCGATCAGCCCGAGCGCGCCGGCAAGGTCTGCCAGCTGGCATTCGACGAGGGATTGCTCGCGGAGACCTCCGGACCGTCCGACCAGGTTGTGAAACTGCTTCCGGCACTGACGATTACCGATGACGAGCTCGAGCACGGCCTCTCCATCCTGGCCGAGGCGACACTCAAGGTCTGCAGCTAGAGGAAGGACTCTCCCATGATCGTTCGCACCACCACCGAGATCACCGACACCGACCGCGACATCACGAGCGAGGACGGCAACTGGCGCAGCAAGCGCATCGTCCTCGGCGGCGACCGCGTCGGGTTCTCGTTCCACGAAACCACCATCAAGGCAGGTTCGGTCAACGAGTTCCACTACGCCAACCACGTCGAAGCGGTCTGGCTCGTCGAGGGCACCGGCAAGCTGATCGACCTGGACAACAACAAGGAATACGATCTCGCACCGGGGTCGATGTACCTGCTCAACGGTCACGAGCGTCACCGCGTCGAGCCCGATACGCAGATGCGCATGCTCTGCGTTTTCAATCCGCCGGTCACCGGGCGTGAGGTACACGACGAGAACGGTGTCTACCCACTGGTGGAGGTCCCCGCGTAGCGTCTAGTCATGGCGACTGACACCTCTCCACGCGTAGCGATCGGCCCCGTCCCCGATGCACTGCTCGACAGCGCGGTGCTTCGGGGCGGAGGTCTGATCAGTCCGATCGACACTGCCGACGCCCTGATCTGGGCGGGCTCACCCGAAACTTTTCCGTCGGAGTTACCGGCGTCGGTCAGGTGGGTGCAGCTGCCGTCGGCGGGAATCGAGGATTGGTTCGACTCCGGTGTGATTCCGAAGGACACCGAAATCACGTGGACCTCGGCGGCCGGCGCGTTTTCGGCCTCGGTGGCCGAGCACGCGCTCATGCTGTTGTTGGCCGGAGTTCGTCACCTGCCCGCACACATCGAAGCTCGAACGTGGCGTCAGTTCGAGTTCTTTCCCAAGATCGGCACCCTTCGTGGCTCGACGGTTGCGATCATCGGCGCAGGCGGTATCGGCCGCGCGCTGATTCCGATGCTGGCCGCGCAGGGGGCGGACAGCATCGCAGTCAATCGTTCCGGTAGCCCGGTTCCCGGGGCCATCTCGACGTACCCCGCATCCAGGATGGATGAAATCTATTCTCGCGCAGATCACTTCGTGATCGCTGCGCCCGCCACCCCGGCCACCCGTCACCTCGTTGGCCGCGCGCAGTTGGCGGCGATGCAACCCCATTCCTGGGTGATCAATGTCGCGCGCGGATCACTGGTCGATACCGACGCGCTGGTCGAGGCAATCGAGTCGGAGCAGATCGGCGGCGCCGGTCTCGACGTCACCGACCCCGAACCCCTCCCGGACGGTCACCCGCTGTGGGATCTGACGAATGCGATCATCACACCCCACGATTCCAATCCGCCGGGAGTTCGCCCCGCCGCGTTTGCGGATCACGTCTCCAAGAACGTGACCCGCTTCGCGAAGGGCGAGGCACTGGCTGCCCTCGTCGACCCGGTCGCCGGATACTGAGCACGCGGCCGAAGCCTGAATGATCCGGCGAAAGCTGCCGAAAGTTACTGTGGCGAATCCGTATCCGGGAAGAAGAGCGCCCGCGCCCGGCGAGCCACCTCCTCCGCAGGTACGTCCTCGACCTTCGTGCATACGGCCCACCGATGGCCGAATGGGTCGAGAAACACTCCGTGCCGGTCACCCGAGAACGTATCAGCGACCGCCGTGACCAGCGTGGCTCCCTCGGCGACGGCCCGATCGACGAACTCATCCGTGTCCTCGGTGTAAACGACGATGGACGAATGCACCCAGCCGTCCTGCGGCGACCTGAGACCGAAGTCCGGCATCTCCTGCGAAAGCTGCAGCATCGAATCACCGATCCGAATCTCGGCATGCATGAGAGTGCCGTCAGGTGCATTCATCGCATCGACGATCAAAGCTCCGAGTGCTCGTTTGTAGTAGTCGAGTGCGGCATGGCCGTCCGGCACCGCAAGGTAGGGAGTGATCGTGCGGTAACCAGCGGGAATTGGGTTCACTGTGTTCATGTCTACGAGTATCGACAGTCGTACACGTGTTCTATTGAACATTTCGGACTTCCTCCGCGCCGCCGTCTCGCACACGCGCCTATCCTGGAACGGTGCCTACCGACAACAGCCGCCTCGACGCCCTTCCCGAGCTCCTGGCCGGCCGTCGACTGGCAGTTCTGACGGGTGCAGGCATCTCCACCGACTCCGGAATCCCGGACTACCGTGGCCCCGATTCACCCCCGCGCAATCCGATGACGTTCCAGCAGTTCATCGGCGATCCGGCGTTTCGACGTCACTACTGGGCGCGTAACCACATCGGCTGGCGATACATGGACAGCTCGCGGCCCAACCAGGGCCACCGAGCCGTCGCAGCACTCGAGCGAACAGGGCGAGCCGTCGGTGTGATCACCCAGAACGTCGACCTCCTGCACACCAAGGCCGGCGCGCGAAACGTCATCGACCTCCACGGCACCTACGCGCAGGTTCGATGCCTGAGCTGCCAGCGGCTGATCTCCCGCGCCACTCTCGCCGAGAGACTGGAGGAAGCCAACCCCGGATTTGCCGAAACTGTGGCTGCTGCAACGGGAGTCGAGATCGCGCCCGATGCAGATGCCGTGATCGAATCCACCGCACACTTTCGCGTCGTAGATTGCGCCGTGTGCGGTGGGCTACTCAAGCCGGACATCGTCTACTTCGGTGAATCCGTCCCCAAGGAACGTGTGGCCCGGGCGTACAGCCTCGTCGACCAAGCCGATGCACTGCTGGTAGCCGGGTCGTCGTTGACGGTGATGTCCGGTCTGCGTTTCGTGCGGCATGCCGCCAAGACCGGGAAGCCGATCGCCATCGTCAATCGCGGAACGACCCGAGGTGACGAATACGCCGACCTCAAGCTCGAAGCCGGTTGTGCTGAAGCACTTTCCGCCCTGGTCGAGTACGACAGCTACAGCGCCACCAAGTCGTCCGCGTGAACCACGGGACGCTGCATGTCGGCCGGTAGATCGGCGGTGGAACGCCCCAGTATCTCCTCGATCTCCGTAGCGTCGAACGCAACGACACCCCGAGCGACGGGCTTCTCCCCCGGTCCCATCAGCGACACGACATCGCCGGCGTGAAAATCGCCGGACACCCCGACGATGCCCGCGGACAGCAGGCTTCGACGCTTGGACACCACCGCGCGAACGGCGCCTTCGTCGAGGTGAAGGTCACCCGATGTGTCAGCGGCGTGACGTACCCAGAATCGGCGAGCCGACAATCGCGTCGGACGGGGCGCAAATGCCGTTCCGACATCGGCACCACTGAGTGCCTGCGCAGCGTCCGATGCTGCCGCGAGCAGCACCGGCACTCCGGAATCAGCGGCCAGGCGTGCTGCTGAGAGCTTTGACGCCATGCCTCCGGTACCGAGAGCGCCACCCGATCCGGCAACCACACCGTCGAGATCCCCGGGACTGTTGACCTCGGGAATCAGTGTGGCATCGCCCTTTCGGGGATCCCCGTCGTACAGGCCGTCCACATCCGACAACAGGATCAACGCGTCGGCGCCGACAAGATGAGCAACCAGAGCAGCCAGCCGATCGTTGTCACCGAATCGAAGTTCGGTGGTTGCAACAGTGTCGTTCTCGTTCACGATCGCCACCGCGTGCAACGCCCGCAGACGATCGAGCGTCCGTTGAGCGTTGCGGTGCTGCGTCCGTCGAGCGATGTCGTCCGCCGTGAGTAGAACCTGCCCGACGGTACGCCCGTAACGGGCGAACGACGTACCCCAGGCGTGAGCCAGCGCCAACTGACCGACGCTGGCCGCGGCCTGCTTGGTCGCGAGATCCCGCGGTCGCTTGGTCAGTCCCAGCGGCGCCAGTCCGGCGCCGACGGCACCGGACGAGACGACGACAACATCGGAGCCCGCGCGCATGCGGGCCTCGATGGCATCGGCCAACAGATCAAGTCGGTGAGTGTCGAGTCCCGCCACCAGACTGGTGAGCGCAGACGACCCGATCTTCACGACGATACTGTGAGCCGACGCTATCGACTCCCTGGTGGACCCGAGCACAGTCCCGTTCCCTCTCTTCGGTTTTCGTCCTGAAATCGCGTGAGTCAGGCGTCTTCGTCGAGCAGCCCGCGGCGGACGCGACGAGCGTGCTTGCGCTCGTCGGCGCCGATGCGCTCCACCTGATCGAGACGCGGGTCGGTTCCACGGCCCGTACGGGTCAGATCGATACCGGCCGGCGTCATCGGCTCCCACTCGAAGCTGACGTCACCGATGGTGACGGAAGCCCCTGGCTGAGCGCCCTTCTTGACCAATGCGTCCTCGACACCCAAGCGTGCAAGACGGTCGGCGAGGTAACCAACGGCCTCGTCGTTGTCGAAGGCGGTCTGACGAATCCACCGCTCCGGGCGGGTGCCTCGGACGACGAACCCACCGGGGATATCGGGATCCTTCTCGATGGTGAAGCTGGAATCCTTGACCTTGACCGGGCGAATGACCTGGCGCTTCGGCTCGGGCTTCGGATGGGCTTCGCGGTAGTCGCGGACCATCTTCGCCAGCGCGAATGTCAACGGTCGCAGACCTTCTCGGCTCACCGCCGAGATGGTGAAGACCGGCCATCCGCGAGCTTCGATCTCGGGTGTGACCATCTCGGCCAGCTCGGCTGCCTCCGGAACGTCGGTCTTGTTCAGGATGACGACGCGCGGGCGCTTGTCGAGGTCACCGAGTCCCGAGTCGCCGGAGAGCGCGGGGGTGTACGCAGCCAACTCTGCTTCCAGGGCGTCGATGTCGGATATCGGGTCGCGTCCCGGATCGAGGGTGGCGCAGTCGATCACGTGCGCCAATACGGCGCAGCGTTCGATGTGGCGCAGGAAGTCCAGGCCCAAACCGCGGCCTTCGCTGGCACCGGGGATCAGTCCGGGCACGTCGGCGACGGTGAAGGTGGTGTCACCGCTCGAGACGACGCCGAGGTTGGGGACCAGAGTGGTGAAGGGGTAGTCGGCGATCTTCGGCTTGGCCGCCGAGAGAACGGACACCAGCGAAGACTTACCGGCAGAGGGAAATCCGAGCAGACCGACGTCGGCTACCGACTTGAGTTCGAGAACCAGGTCACGCTCGACACCGTCTTCACCGAGGAGTGCGAAACCTGGGGCCTTGCGAGCCTTCGAGGCGAGTGCTGCGTTGCCGAGTCCGCCGCGGCCGCCCTGAGCGGCGTCGTAGCGCGAGCCGACACCGACGAGGTCGGCAAGGACGTTGCCGTCGGTATCGAGAACCACAGTTCCATCCGGGACCTTGAGGATGAGGTCTTCACCGTTTGCACCCTCGCGGTTACTGCCGGCGCCCTGCTTGCCGTTGGTCGCCTTCGCGTTGGGATGGAAGTGAAAGTCGAGGAGGGTGTGGATGTTCTCGTCGACCACGAGGATGACGTCGCCACCGCGACCTCCGTTGGCACCGTCCGGACCGCCGAGCGGTTTGAACTTCTCGCGGTGTACGGAGGCGCAACCATTGCCGCCTTTTCCAGCGCTGACGTGCAGCACAACACGGTCAATGAATCGGGACATGACTGCCGGATCCTTCCTCAGTCAATTGCGGGTCTCACGCGATGAGCTGAACTTCTGGTGAGCAGGGTTGCTCGGGGTAAAACTGGCACTGCTTAAACAAACGATAGGGGCGGACCGGGTTATTTCAACCCTGGTCCGCCCCTATCGGGAGCTTGGAACGCGTCACTCTCTTACCGAAAGTAGAACCGGTGACGCACAACTAGCGAGAAAGACTAGACCTCAGCCGCAACGACGGCCGGAACGATGTTCACGGTCTTGCGTCCACGCTTCTGGCCGAACTCGACTGCACCGGCAGCGAGAGCGAACAGGGTGTCGTCGCCGCCACGGCCGACGTTGACGCCGGGGTGGAAGTGCGTGCCGCGCTGGCGAACCAGGATTTCGCCTGCGCTGACCGACTGGCCGCCGAAGCGCTTCACGCCGAGGCGCTGGGCGTTTGAATCGCGACCGTTACGGGAGCTGGATGCACCCTTCTTATGTGCCATGCTATTGACCCTCCTCGGGTGAAATTAGCTAGAAAGAACTGGTTACTTGATGCCCGTGACCTTGAGCACCGTGATCGGCTGCCTGTGGCCCTGACGCTTGTGGTAACCGGTCTTGTTCTTGAACTTGTGGATGCGGATCTTCGGGCCCTTGGTGTGCTCGACGATCTCACTGGTGACTGCGACCTTGGCCAGCTTGGCCGCGTCGGTGGTCAGGTCAGATCCGTCGACCACGAGAACGGGAGCAAGCGAGACAGCAGTGCCGGGCTCACCCTCGATCTTCTCGACCTTGACGAGGTCACCAACAGCGACCTTGTACTGCTTTCCGCCGGTCTTGACGATCGCGTACGTTGCCATCGGAGGGCTACCCCTTGCTTCTTCGAACTTGCTCGCGCTGCTGCCTGAGGCTTCAAATGCATCGCGACTGGTCTGGTTTATGTCACCTCGGCTCGGCACTGACGTACCGGGACATTCACGCGCACTCTAGGCACACGGAATCTCTACCGCCGGGTGGCGACCCTCCAAGGTTACGGGAAAGCAACCGTCAGGGTCAAACCGCCCCGCCGAGGGGTGGTGCTCACTACTCTGAACTGCTTCTACCAGCTGAAACTTCGGATAACGGTTGGATGTCCTCGCTCATCGCAAAGTCATCCAACCGACCGAAAGCCAGTAGTTCTTACTCTCCGTCTACCGGAGGACCTGCGGGACGTGCTGCTGCACGCCTGCGACGGGGTCGCTTGACGACGACAACTTCTTCCTCAGCCGGAACTTCGGTGGCCGGAGCCGGAACGTTTTCCACGACCGGTTCTGCCACGGGTTCCGGAGTCGGAATCACGAAGACCGTACCCACCTCGGGAGCTGCCTCGGCAACCGGTGCCGACGCTGCCCGCGACGCCCGGCGACTACGCCGACGACCGCGCGGAGCTGCTTCGGTCGAAGCTGCCGCCGACTCGTTGTCCACTGCGGATACTTCTTCCGCAGCAGAGTCCACAACAGGAACGTCATGGCGCTCAGTAGCAGCAGGAGTATCGATCGGCCGATCCTGTTGCCGATCGGCACTTTTGGATGCATCATCCCCCGAAGACGTACCGGTGGAATCAGACTCGATCGAGCCGGCCGCGACGGTCTCGTCGTCGTGGTGGTGCGAGGCCATCGCCAATGCCACCGGATGAGCCCGCTTGACGGTCGCGTCGACAGCCGGAACCTCCGGCGCCGGAGCTTCCTGTCCGTTGGACTCGGTCGAAGGCGACTTGTCTCCGCGGCCTCGCTTGTTCTTGCGCGAGGTGCCGGATTCGCTTCGCTGCGAGCCCGAACGCGATCCCCCGTCGTCCGAGGACTTCACCTCGACCGGCTCGGAGTGGACGATGATGCCGCGGCCGTGGCAGTGCTCACAGGTGGTCGAGAAGGCCTCGACCAATCCGGTGCCCAACTTCTTGCGCGTCATCTGCACGAGTCCGAGTGACGTGACCTCCGACACCTGATGGCGCGTGCGATCGCGACCCAGGCATTCGGTGAGCCGACGCAGGACCAGGTCCCGGTTCGATTCGAGGACCATGTCGATGAAGTCGACGACGATCATTCCGCCGATGTCCCGCAGGCGCATCTGGCGAACGATCTCCTCGGCTGCTTCGAGGTTGTTGCGGGTAACGGTCTCTTCGAGGTTTCCGCCGGCTCCGGTGAACTTTCCGGTGTTGACGTCGACGACGGTCATGGCCTCGGTGCGATCGATCACCAAGGTGCCGCCGGACGGCAGCCACACCTTGCGATCGAGTGCCTTGGCCAACTGCTCGTCGATACGGCGAGCGGCGAAGACGTCGATACCGTTGTTCGGCGTGTACTTCTCGAGTCGCGGAAGCAGATCGGGCGCAACGGAGTTGATGTAGTTCTCGACCGTCGTATGCGCCTTCTCGCCCTCGATGACCAGCTTGGAGAAGTCCTCGTTGAACAGATCACGAATGACCTTGACCAGCATGTCAGGCTCTTCGTACAGCGCCTGCGGGTTGCCGGACTTACCGGTGTCCGCAGCCGCAGCCTGCTCCTCGATGCCGGCCCACTGAGCCTGCAGACGAGTCACGTCGCGCGCCAACTCTTCTTCGCTGACGCCCTCGGACGCCGTGCGAATGATCACGCCGGCGTCGGCGGGAACGATGTCGCGCAAGATTTCCTTGAGACGCTTGCGCTCGGTGTCCGGAAGCTTGCGGCTGATACCCGTGGACGTACCACCGGGCACGTAGACGAGGAAACGACCGGCAAGCGAAATCTGTGTGGTCAGTCGAGCACCTTTGTGGCCGACCGGATCCTTGCTGACCTGAACGAGCACCTGATCGCCCGGCTTGAGGGCCTGCTCGATCTTGCGCGAGTTGCCACCGAGACCGGCAGCCTCCCAGTTGACCTCACCGGCGTAGAGAACGCCGTTGCGGCCACGTCCGATGTCGATGAACGCCGCTTCCATGCTGGGGAGCACGTTCTGGACACGTCCGAGGTACACGTTGCCGACCATCGACGCGGACGCCGAGTTGGTGACGAAGTGCTCGACCAACACTCCGTCTTCGAGGACTGCTACCTGTGTAGTCGCATGCGGCTGACCGCTGTCTGCTCGATCGCGCACAACCATGACGCGATCGACGGCCTCACGACGCGCGAGGAACTCCGACTCGGTCAGAATCGGCGGACGACGACGGCCGGCGTCACGACCGTCGCGGCGACGCTGACGCTTCGCTTCCAGACGTGTCGAACCACTGATGCCCTGGACCTCGTCCTTGACGCGGGTCTTGTTGCGAGGTTCGCGCTCATGAACGACGGTGTTCGGCGGATCGTCCTCGGACGTCGCAGTCGCGTCGGTGGCGCCGTCGGTGCCGGTCTTGCGACGACGACGACGGCGGCGACGGCGGCTCGATCCGTCGGCATCGAGATCGGAATCGTCGGCATTCTCGGAATCCGCATCAGCGGTGGACTCGGACTTATCACCGGATTCTTCGCCGGCAGCGTCGTCGGTTTGCTTCTCGACTGCCGCAGGGGCAGATTCCTGCTCCGATTCGGCAGCGGTATCCGACTCTTCGTCCGAACCCTGCTCGCCACCCTGTTCACCGCGACCACGCCCACGTCCACGGCGTCCACGACGACGGCGACGCGGCTGATCGTCGTCCTCGTCCTCGGACTCGGCGCTCTCGCCCTCGGTTTGCGGTGCGGTCACAGCCGGCTCTTCGACGGCAGGAACTGCAACCGGTGCTGCCTCGGGAACGACGGTTTCGGCTTCCGTAGTTGTCTGCTTCTCTTCGACGACCGCCGGTGCAGCAGGCTCGCGGCGTGCGCGACGGCGACGCGGAGCTACCTCGGCGGCTTCGAGATCCGGCTGCAGGAACAGCGGGACCTGCGGCGCGGCGGGAACCACCTCGGGCTGATGGGTCTGCGGCGCCTCGAAGGAAGTGAACAGATCGGACTGCTCGGCTTCCTTGCTCTGCAGCGCAGCAGCGGCGTCGAGTCCAGCGCTGATCTCGGCGACAGCCGGATCCACTGCTTCTTCTGCTGAAGGTTCTTCGGCGGCCGGTTCTTCGACAGCCGGTTCTTCGACAACGACCTTTTTGCGGGTGCGACGAGCCCTGACAGGCTTCTCGGCCGGAGCCTCTGCAACAGGCTCTTCCGCAACAGGGGCCTCGGCAACCGGGGCCTCGGCAACCGGGGCCTCGACAACCGGGTCGATGAGGGTATCGAGCTCGGCCACGACCGGCTCGATGGCCTCGGCCGCGGAAGTCAGCGAGGCGTGAATCCGCTGGGCAACGTCCCGTTGGAGACTCGACTGCGCACTGCGCAATTCGGTACCGAGCGCTGCGGCTTCGGCAAGGACCTGCTTGCTGGTGACACCGAGCAGCTTCGCCAGCGCGTGTACGCGCATCTTGTCGGGAAATTCCGGGGTGGTGCTGGAATCTGATTCGGTTGGGGATTGATCGGCCACGTAAGTCTCCTCGGCCCCCGGGCGCGTCCAACCCAGAAGTCGAGTTGTCACGCGGCCACGCGGGAGCGTGCTGTGTGTACTCGCACTCAGAAGTGAGTGCGAGATTGTAAGGTCTCGCTCCGCATGGTCCGCAATGCCCGTTATTCACTGCGAGAACATGAAGTGCCTGGCTGGATGGCCGTTGTCCTGTGCGCGAGCGCCTGATCATCCAGCGTGCAGAGGTCCAGGGATTTCCTGTTGACCTGGAGCAGCGATGAAAGGGCATCGAACCTAGGTGTCATCCGGTTGAACGTGCGTAAAACAAATTGCGGTTCAACTGAAAGCAGTATCCCACACCAACGCGCCTGCAACTGCAAAGGGCGCACCGATGTGGGATACGTGCCGAGAATTCGCTGTGGAGATGTGGGCCGAAGGCCCGTTCATGTGGGCCAGAGGCCCGTTCATGTGGGCCAGAGGCCCGTTACATGTGGGCCAGAGGCCCCGATCGAAGATTCAGATGGACGACAGCGCGGGGAACCACAGAGCGATTTCGCGCTCTGCCGACTCCACGGAGTCACTGCCGTGAACGAGGTTCTGCTGCGCTTCGAGTCCGAAGTCGCCACGGATGGTGCCCGGAAGAGCTTTGTCGACCGGGTCGGTTCCGCCGGCCAACTGACGGAAAGCAGCGATGGCGCGGGGGCCTTCGAGCACTGCGGCCACCAGCGGACCGGAGGTGATGAACTCCAACAAGCTCGGGTAGAACGGGCGCTCGGCGTGTTCTGCGTAGTGGCTACCAGCCACCTCTTCGGAAGCTACACGGAGTTCGAGTGCTGCAATTGTCAGGCCTTTGCGCTCGATACGGCTGAGGATTTCTCCTACGTATCCACGGGCAACGGCGTCGGGCTTGATCAGTACGAGGGTGCGCTCAGTCACAGCGGACAGCCTAAATGGTCAGTCCCGCTGGCCGGGAAGCAGGCCCTTGTCCATCCGGCGCTTGATGTCTCTCTGCAGGTAGACGAGGTATCCCCAGACGATCCCGAAGGTGATCGCCACACCGGCAATCGACGGGTGGACGAAGAAACCGAATAGAAGAATCACCTGCAGTGCGACGTTGAACCCCATCGCCCACGGCTTGCCCTGAACGCCGGCTCCCAGAATCATCAGTACCGCCAACCCGATGATGAATCCCGCGGAGGCCGCGGTGAGGCCACCGCCGACGACCGCGACAACCGGCAAAGCCAGCAGCACGACGATCGCCTCGAGGATCAGGGTTCCGGCCATCACTCCGCGGAAACTTTTCCAGGGGTCCTTGGTCGGAGGCCCGAACTCGCCGGCAGTGTCTCCGGACTCGGGGTCTCCGGGCTCGTGGCCTCCGGACTCGGGATTGGCATCTGACGGGGTACTCACGCGGGGTCCTTTCCGAACAGCGTGCGGGCGGCGCCTGCGGTCACGACGGATCCCGTTACCACCACACCTGCCCCTGATACGGCTTCGCCGGGTTCGGCGACCTGCTCGGCGATTTCGATCGCGACTTCCAACGCGTCGGCAAGCACCGGCGCCACGACGACGCGCTCGTCGCCGAACTTCGCGACGGCAATGTTCGCCAGCTCCTCGACATCCATCGCCCGGGGTGACCCGTTGTGTGTGACGACGATCTCGTCGAAGACGGATTCGAATGCGGTCAAGATGGCGTCGACGTCCTTGTCCGCCATGACGCTGACCACTCCCACGAGCTTGCGGAAGTCGAACTCGGCGGAAAGTGCGGCGGCGAGAGCGCGGGCGCCGTCTGGATTGTGGGCGGCGTCGAGAAAGACCGTCGGCGCACTCCGAACACGTTCGAGGCGACCGGGATTGACGATCGAGGCGAACCCGTTGCGGATAGCGTCCTGATCGAGTTGTCGGTCCGGACCGGCACCGAAGAACGCTTCGACGGCAGCGAGCGCGAGCGCGGCGTTGCGCGCCTGATGCTCACCGTGAAGGGGGAGGAAAATGTCGGTGTACACGCCACTCAAGCCTTGAAGTTCGAGCTGCTGTCCGCCTACCGCGATCTGGCGAGCAAGCACCTTGAACTCCGAGCCTTCACGCGCGACCGCGGCCTCGACCTCGACTGCTCGCCGCAGCAATACCTCCATCACTTCTGGAGTCTGCTCGGCGATGATCGCGACGGTGTCCACCGGAACCAGGTCCTCGCGGCCCTTCTTGATGATCCCGGCCTTCTCCTCCGCGATTCCGGCCAGGTCGGTGCCCAGGTACTCGGCGTGATCGAGGCTGATCGGCGTGATCACCGCGACCTGTCCGTCGATCACGTTCGTGGCGTCCCAGCGTCCGCCGAGGCCGACCTCGACCACGGCGACGTCCACCGGAGCCTCCGCGAATGCCGCATAGGCCATCGCAGTGAGCACTTCGAACTTGCTCATCGCCGGTCCCCCGGCTTCCTGCGACTGTGCGTCGATCATCTGCACGTACGGTTCGATCTCGCGGAACGTGTCCACGTAGAGCCGCGGGGAGATCGGATGACCGTCGATGCTGATCCGCTCGGTCGCGATCTGCAGATGAGGGCTGGTGGTTCGGCCGGTACGACGATGCAGAGCGCTCATCAAGGAGTCGATCATGCGCGTCACCGACGTCTTGCCGTTGGTTCCCGTGACGTGCACCGACGGATAGTTGTGCTGCGGTGAGCCCAGGACATCCATGAGCGCCTCGATACGAGTCAGTGACGGCTCGATCTTGGTCTCAGGCCAACGCTTGTCGAGTTCTGCTTCCACCAGCGCCAGTTCGGCGATGTCGACCGGGGTCGGAACCGAACTCTGAGCGTCGAATTGGGACGGCTCGTACGAACTCACTTGTCGGCCAACTCCTTCAGACGTCCTGTGATGCGGTCGATCTCTTCGACGGCGATCTGGCGACGTGTCTTGATCTTGTCGACGACGGCGTCGGGCGCCTTCGCCAGGAAGGCCTCGTTCGCCAGCTTGTTGTCAGCGGTGACGAGCTCCTTCTGCGCTGCCGCGAGGTCCTTTTCGAGACGCTTCTTCTCCGCGCCGAGGTCGATGGTGCCCGAGGTGTCGATGTCGACCGTGACGGTGCCCTGGCTCAGACGCACCTCGACGGAGATCGACGCGGTGAACCCCTCTTCGGGTTCGGTCAGCTTGGCAAGCGCCGCCACGTAGGCGAACTGGCCGTCCATGCCTGCCTCCGAGAGCCCGGACGCACGAGCCGGAACCTTCTGGGAAGGCTTGAGCCCCTGATCGTTTCGGAAACGTCGCACCTCGGTGATCAGCTTCTGCGTGTCTTCGATCCTGGTGGCGGCCTGGGCGTCGACCGCCACACCGGACAACGTCGGCCAGTCGGCGACGACGACGGATTCGCCGCCGGTGAGCACCTTCCACAGGGTTTCGGTCACGAACGGAATGACCGGGTGCAGGAGGCGGAGCAGTGCATCGAGAACGTTGCCGAGCACGGCGCGGGTGTTCGCGGCGACAGCCTCGTCGGCGGCGAACTGCACCTTGGCGAGTTCGAGGTACCAGTCACAGACCTCGTCCCACGCGAAGTGGAACAAGCCTTCGCACGCCTTGCTGAACTCGTAGCGATCGAATGCGGCGTCCGCCTCGGCCTGGACCGTGTCGAGACGGTCGAGGATCCAACGGTCGGCGTCGGTCAGTTCGCTTCGAGCGGGTAGCGGCGCGGGAGCAGCGCCGTTCATCAGTGCGAACTTGGTCGCGTTGAACAACTTGGTCGCGAAGTTGCGCGAGGACTGCGCCGAATCCTCACCGACGGACAGGTCACTGCCCGGGTTGGCGCCGCGCGCGAGTGTGAATCGCAGGGCGTCGGCGCCGAAACGATCGACCCAGTCGAGTGGGTCGATACCGTTGCCGCGAGACTTCGACATCTTCTTGCCGTACTGATCGCGGACCAGTCCGTGCAGGAACACGTCCTTGAACGGCATCTGCGCACCGGACTTACCCGGACCGGCGGTGATCGACTCGTCCTCGGACACGTAGGTGCCGAACATCATCATACGGGCGACCCAGAAGAACAGGATGTCGTAGCCGGTGACGAGAACGCTGGTGGGATAGAACTTTTCGAGCTCGGGCGTGTTGTCCGGCCAGCCCATCGTCGAGAAGGGCCACAGTCCCGAGGAGAACCAGGTGTCGAGGACGTCGGGATCCTGGACCCAGCCTTCCGGCGCTGTTTCGTCGGGACCGAAGCACGCAACTTCACCCTCGGGGCCGTACCAGACCGGAATGCGGTGGCCCCACCAGAGCTGGCGGGAAATGCACCAGTCGTGCATATTGTCGACCCAGTCGAACCATCGCGGTTCCTGGCTCGCCGGGTGAATGACGGTGTCCCCGTTGCGAACCGCGTCACCCGCAGCCTTGGCGAGCGTCTCGACCTTGACCCACCACTGCAACGAGAGACGAGGCTCGATGGCCTCGCCACTGCGCTCGGAGTGCCCGACGCTGTGCAGGTACGGGCGCTTCTCGGCGACGACGCGGCCCTGCTCGGCGAGAGCTTCGCGAACCTTGACGCGAGCCTCGAAGCGGTCCATACCGTCGAATTCGGTTCCCGTGTCGGCGATCTTGCCGGTCTTGTCCATGATGGTGGGCATCGGCAGGTTGTGCCGCAGGCCCATCTCGAAGTCGTTGGGGTCGTGAGCCGGCGTGATCTTCACTGCGCCGGTTCCGAACTCGGGGTCGACGTAGTCGTCCGCGATGATCGGAATCTGACGCCCGGTGAACGGATGATCGAGAGTGGTTCCGATGAGGTGCTTGTAGCGCTCGTCTTCGGGATGGACCGCCACTGCGGTATCACCGAGCATCGTCTCGACGCGAGTGGTCGCGACGATGACGTGCGGCTCGTTGTCGTCGAGCGAGCCGTAGCGCAGGGAAACCAGCTCACCCTCGACGTCCTCGAACTTCACCTCGATGTCGGAGATCGCGGTCTGCAGCACCGGCGACCAGTTCACGAGACGCTCGGCGCGGTAGATCAGACCCTCGTCGAACATGCGCTTGAAGACGGTCTGGACGGCACGCGAGAGGCCCTCGTCCATCGTGAAACGATCGCGACTCCAGTCGACACCGTCACCGATGCGCCGCATCTGGCCCCCGATGGTTCCACCGGATTCGCGCTTCCAATCCCAGACCTTGTCGATGAAGAGCTCGCGGCCGAAATCTTCCTTTGTCTTGCCGTCGGCAGCGAGCTGCTTCTCGACGACGGACTGCGTGGCGATACCGGCGTGATCCATGCCAGGTAGCCACAGCACCTCGTAGCCCTGCATCCGCTTGCGACGGCTGAGCACGTCCATGAGGGTGTGATCCAGGGCATGGCCCATGTGCAAGCTGCCCGTGACGTTCGGGGGCGGCAGCACGATGGAGTAGCCGGGCTTGTCGCTGGTCGCGTCGGCCTGGAAGTACCCGGCGTCTACCCAGCCTTGATACAGATCGGCCTCTACAGCGCTGGGGTCCCAGCTCTTGGGTAGGGCGTCGGCGGGGGTCTGGGGGTTCTCTGGAGCTGCACTGGTCACCACTTGATCCTAATGACTCCCCCGTCGTGAACGAATTCGCCCGTCGGCCGCCGCGGCGCACACGAACGACTGCCCCGCAGTCCGGGGTCAGCCGAACAAACGATATTCACCGATCCGCTCCGCTGACAGGATCGCTCTGAAGGACGACCGACCAACTACCTGTGGAGCAAATATGTTGAACAACTGGAGTTCTCGCCGTCCCGGCGTTCGAACCTTGGCGGCGGCCGCGACGATCGGAGCGGCGGTTGCCCTCGTGCTTCCGGCGACTGCGTCCGCTGCCCCCGGCATCGAAGAAAGTGTGCAAGGAAGCATCGACAGTGGCAGCGCCACGATCAACGGAAGCGTCGGCGATATCGGGAACGACATCGCAAACGGCATCGCCAGCGTGGGCGACATCGTCGGCGGGATTGCCACTGGGAACCTCAACGACGTCCTCGGCGGCCTGAACGCCGGTTCGACCAGCGCGACGGACATCGTCAACGGCCTGGCCAGTGGCAATGTCAGGGACATTCTCAGTGGGCTGGCCAGCGGCAGCGGCGGCGGCGGATCGTTTGCTCCGACGCAACGGTGTGACGCCTCGACGGTCTCCGGCGGCGCAGGAATCACCAGCACCAAGCACGAGCTCGGCCGCGGCGGACCGACGTCGTTCGTACTCGGCTACGAAACCGAGGACATCCCGGACCTGATCGAGGTGTACTACGAAGGACGGTTGATCCACAGCACCGGATACATCGGCGACGACATCAACGAGGGAACTGGTTCGGCGGTCGTCAACGTGCCCGCCGGCGGTGCATCGTCCGTGCTGGTTCGCGTCACCGGCCCCGACCACACCGAGTGGGCGTACACGGTTCGCTGCCCCGGCGCCTGAGTCCGGTCCGGATCCACGCGAAGACGATCGTGCCTCGTTCGGCTGTTTCAGCCGAACGAGGCACGCGCGCGTTCAGCCCAGAATCTCGGGCAGCGCGACATCTTCGCCGAGAACGTGATCGGAGAGGAACGCGGTGACCACCTCGTACCAGATCTTGGTGTGCTGTGGCTTGAGCACCCAGTGATTCTCGTCGGGGAAGTACAGGAAGCGATGGTCCGTTTTCCCGTCGTCGTCGGCGGGCAGACCTGACTCGGCGAGCAGTTCGTACCAGAGTCGCAAGCCCTCACCGATCGGAACCCGGTAGTCCTTGTCGCCATGGATGACCAGCATCGGAGTCGTGATGTCCGCGACGTACAGGTGTGGCGAGTTCTCGACGGCCATCTCCGGCGACATCTCGCGTTGCCAGTACCAGGCCGCGTCCGTCGTCGGGCCGAATTGATCGAGTGCCCAGAGGCTTGCGTGGGTGACGATCGCGTCGAAACGGTTGGTATGGCCGGCGATCCAGTTGGCCATGTAACCGCCGAACGAACCACCCATCGCGCCGGTTCGCTTGGGGTCGATCTCGGGCTGCGCGACGGCAGCATCGGTGATCGCCATCAGGTCGGTGAAGGGCGCCTTGCCCCACTGACCCCACCCGCGCTGGACGAAATCCTGCCCGTATCCGGTCGAGAGTGCGGGATCGGGCAGCAGTACGGCATAGCCCTTGGCGACGAGCAGCCACGGGTTCCACCGCCAGGACCAGGTGTTCCACGAACCGAGTGGGCCGCCGTGGACCCAGAGGAGCAATGGCACCGGTGCGTGCGGTGCGGCGCCGGTCGGCAGTGCCAACCAACTCCGGACTGTCGAACCGTCCTCGGCGCGAGCGGTGATCTCGGTCAGTGTTCCCGGCAGCTCCGGCAATGCGTCGGGTCCACGAAGTGCGGTGATCTCACCGGATCCCAGATCCACCCGCACCACGTGCGGGGGCGCTTCGTACGAGGCTCGCAACGCGTAGATCGACTCGCCGTCCGGCGCCACTCGAACATCGGTGTACGCCGCGTCGTCGGCTGTCAGGCGCACCGGCTGACCCCACAGGTCGATGGTGAAGATCGGCCCTCGGCCGCCGTCGTCAGCGGTGACCACCAGCCCGGATCCGTCGGGTAGCCAGGCAAGTGAGGTAGGCCAGCGATCCCAGCCGTCAGCCACGCCGGTCACGGCACCGGATCCGAAGTCGTAGAGCTGCAGAGTCATTCGCGGTGCGGACTCCGGCGTGGTGAGAGTCTCCCGGATGAACGCGAGCTTGGTTCCGTCCGGCGAGAGCACCGGGTTGTAGACGTCCGCGTCGGCCTCGTCGACAAGGGTGGTTCGGTCGCCGGTCACCGTGTCGATCCGAACCAACGTCGTTCGGCGGGCGGCATTCGCATCGCCGACAGTCCACGTTGTCACGACGAAGAGACCGTCGTCGGAAATCGTGGTCGACGTCTCTCGCAGCGCCGCGCCCGCAGTTGGTGTGATGTCCCGCAATTCGACGGATTCCTTCGAATCCGTCTCGGCGACAACCAGATGCGGATGATCGGGACCCAGGTCGTGGTCCCAGTGGCGCACCGGATACCCGGTGTGCAGCATCGCCGTGACCTTCTTGTCCTTGCGCGCCGATCGCACCTGATCGTCCTGGTCGAGGCTGATCGCCGAAGCCATGACCGACGTCTGGGCCACGAACGTCGGCGCCGCCTTGGCCGCTGATACCGACGAGACACCACCGGGACGTGAGATCAACAGCTGAGCTTCTCCGCCCGCCGCGGGCAAGCGCCAGAGTGCGGGTTGCGGATCGCTCTCGCCCGGCACGGCTCGCGTGGCGGTGAAGAGCACGTCGCCGTCGAACGCGAAGGCAGCACCGGACTCGCTGGTCGAGCCCCAGGTCAACCGACGCGCCGGACGCCGACCTTCCGGGTCGATCTCCCACAACGAGGACACGTATTCGGCGCTCTTGTCGTCGAGAACGGCGCGCGCGCAGATCAGTAGCGAACCGTCAGGTGACAACACCAGGCCGGACAACCTGGCCAAGGCGATGTAGTCGTCGAGTTCGTCGAACGGTGTGCCTGCGTGGAGCTCGGGAATCTGGGTCACCACTAGTTGGTATCACGCGCCCCGCGGTTGACGCATCATTGCGTAGATCGTCGGCCCGCCGCCTGGCATGACGATGTCACGGGTCACTTCGAAACCGAAGCGGTTGTAGTACGGGATGTTCGATTCCTTGCTGCTCTCGAGGTAAGCGTCGACGTGTTCACGATCGCAACGCTCCAACCGGGAGTTCAGTAGGGCTTTGCCGTATCCCCCACCGCGCGCCGCGCTGCCGGTCCCGACCGTCGCGAGATACCAGTGCGGCGAATTCGGATGTGCTCCTTCGAGAACGGAGCTGACCTCGGCCGCGTGTCGTAGCCCCCTGCCGAAGACACGCACCATTGCGGGCAGGCTCACGAGCCCGGAAATCCACGACTGCTTCCACCGCCCCGGCGGATCCCACAGAGTTGCCCCGCCGATCACGCCGTTGCCATCGGTGGCTACCTCGACACCGCCACCGGCGAAGTGGTGGTAACGAGCTTCTGCGGCAAACAGTTTCGTCAGGCGCTCAGCCCTGGAGTCCTCGTCCGGCAACATCCAGGCCATCAAAGGATCATCTTCGAACGCCTCGGCCAACACCGCCGACAGCGCCGGAATATCGGATCGGACAGCCGGCCGCACGTGTACACCCATGAGGCGAGAGTACCGCCGACTGTCCGAATCCCTGGACTTTGAACAGCGCTGTCCTTGAACCGATCAGACGAGCAAGCCCGCAATCCGCGGCGGAATCTGTTCGAGCGCATAGGGCAAGCTCAGTACGGTGCTCCACGTCATGGCTTCGGCAGCAGCGTCTTCCAGAATGATCGCGCGGCCGTCCTTCACGACGTCGAGTTCCTGGTAGATCGGGGTCTTGTCCAATTCCGCCCGAAGCTTGTCGCCGTAGCCACCACCGGCGTACCAGACGAGTACGTCGACGTCCGCAAGCGAGAGTTGCTCGGTGCTGATCTCGGCGAAGTTACCCGTGATCTGATCGGTGACAGGCGGATTCACGAATCCGAGTTCAGTGAAGAACCTCACCTTGGGGTCTTCCGGTCCGTAGACCCCGAATTGCCCCGGCCCCTTCAACGCGCCGACCAGAACGGTCTTGCCGGCAAACGCCGGATTGGCCGTCTTCACGTCGGCGAACTTCTTGTCGACGCCGGCGATCAGCTCGGTGGCCTTTCCTTGCTGCCCCAGCGCTTCGCCGATGATGGTCGTCTGGTTCTGCCAGGGGATTCCGTAATCCGCGAACTCCTTCGGCTGCGCCACCGTCGGCGCTATGGCACTGAGTTTGTCGTACTGCGCCTGAGTGAGCCCGGAGTAGGTGCCGACAATCAGGTCGGGTGTCGTGGCAGCGACCTTCTCCATCTGAATGGTGGTGCCCGCGGTTCCGATGATCTCGGGAGTCGCCCCGTTCAACAACGGCTGCGCCCATGGCCACACACCGTAGGGGTAATCGCCGTACCAGTCGAAGGTTCCGACCAAAGTCCCACCGAGGGCGAGGATCGCATCTTGATCGTTGTATCCGACACTGACGATCCGCTGCGGATCCTCGGGCAGCTCGGTAGCCCCAAATTTGTGGGTGATCGATCCCGCAGAGTCGCCGCTGGGGGGCGTGTCCTCGTCGTTCGAACTGGAGCAGGCTGCGGCGAATGCCAGCAACGCTCCCGACGTGCCGATCAGAAATCCGCGCCGGGTCAGCCGACCTGCGTCCGTTCGATCCATGCTCTTACCCCTTAAGTCCGCTCGTTCGGTAGGTAAGGCTAGCCGATGAATGTCGCATTCCGGTGAGTTCGACCGGCCCATTCGATGGCAGTACCGCGCCGTTCGGGCCAGTATGGAGACATGACGCGCCAGGGCCCCTCGAAAGACATCGACGAATCGGATCTCGAAGTCACGCACCCCAAGGACTACGCCGCCGGAGTGCCGGCCGTTCTGGTGTCGCTGCAACGAGGAATCGAGCAGATGGGAGCCCTGCGGACCGCCCGAACGCTCACCAGGCTCAACCAGCGTCACGGCTTCGACTGCCCGGGGTGTGCGTGGCCGGAGACTCCCGGACATCGCAAGCCCGCCGAGTTCTGCGAGAACGGAGCGAAGGCCGTTGCCGAGGAAGCAACGCTTCGCACGGTCACGCCTGAATTCTTCGCGGAGCACTCGATCGCCGACCTCGAAGGCAAGACCGATTACTGGCTCGGCCAACAGGGCCGACTGACGCACCCGATGGTCCTGACCCCGGGAGCAACCCATTACCAGCCGATCGACTGGGACGGCGCGTACGCACTGATCGCCGAACATCTGAACGGCCTCGCGTCGCCGGACGAAGCAGTGTTCTACACCTCCGGTCGCACGTCCAACGAAGCAGCGTTTCTCTACCAGTTGATGATTCGTAGCTACGGCACCAACAACATGCCCGACTGTTCCAACATGTGTCACGAGTCGTCCGGAAGCGCACTGACCGAATCCATCGGCATCGGCAAAGGCTCGGTGACGGTTCCCGACCTCGAGAACGCCGATCTCATCCTCATCGCCGGACAGAATCCCGGCACCAACCACCCTCGAATGCTCTCGACACTCGAGAAGGCAAAGGGCAACGGCGCCAAGATCATTGCCATCAATCCCCTCCCCGAGGCGGGATTGCGACGGTTCAAGGATCCGCAGAAAGTCTCCGGCGTGATCGGGCACGGAGTCGACATCGCGGACGAGTTCCTGCAGATCCGGCTGGGCGGCGACATGGCACTGTTCCAAGGTCTGGGGAAGTTGCTGCTCGAGCAGGAAGATCGCGCTCCCGGCACCGTGGTCGATCGCGCATTCGTCGACCGCTACTGCGCCGGTTGGGACGAATACGAGAAGCACATCCGCGCGGTCGATCTCGACACGGTACTCGAGGCGACGGGCCTGTCGATGGCGCAGCTCGAGGAAACGGCTGCCGCGCTTGCCCGATCCGAGCGAACCGTCACCTGCTGGGCCATGGGCATCACTCAGCACACACACGGAGTCGCCACCATCGAAGAAGCGGTCAACCTGCTGCTCATGCGTGGAATGATGGGCAAACCCGGTGCCGGGGTCTGTCCGGTGCGAGGACACTCCAATGTCCAGGGTGACCGCACGATGGGCATCTGGGAGAAGATGCCGGAAGAGTTCCTGTCCGCGCTCGACACCGAGTTCTCGATCTCGAGCCCTCGCAAGCACGGGTGGGACACCGTCGACGCGATCCGCGCGATGAATGCCGGCAAGGCAAGCTTCTTCATGGCGATGGGCGGCAACTTCATCCAGGCCAGCCCGGACACCGCAGCCACCGAAACCGCGCTGCGCCAATGCGAACTCACCGTTCAGGTTTCCACCAAACTGAACCGAAGCCACGTCGTTCACGGGCAGACCGCAATCATCCTCCCCACCCTCGGACGCACGGACCTCGACGTCCAGGCCGGCGGAAAGCAGCTTGTCTCCGTGGAAGATTCGATGTCCATGGTGCACCTGTCGCGCGGACGCCTCACGCCGGTCAGCCCCTACCTACGTAGCGAAGTCGCCATCATCTGCCAACTCGCCCGCGAACTACTCGGCAGCGATCACTCCGTCCGCTGGTCGGCCTTCGAGGGCAACTACGACCTGATTCGCGACTCCATCTCACGAGTGGTGCCCGGATGCGAAAACTACAACACCCGGGTTCGCCAGCCGGATGGATTCCAGCTCCCACACCCACCGCGTGACTCGCGTGAGTTCCGCACGCACACCGGCAAAGCCAACTTCGGCGTGAACGAACTTCATTGGATACCCACCCCGAGCGGGCGCCTGATACTGCAGACCATGCGCAGCCACGACCAGTACAACACCACGATCTACGGCCTCGACGACAGATACCGCGGTATCAAGGGCGGACGCAAGGTCATCCTCGTCAATGCCGAAGACATCACTGCACTCGGATTCCGCGACGGCGATCTCGTCGACATCGTGTCCGAGTGGACAACACCAGACGGAACACTCGAAGAGCGTCGGGTCACGGAATTCCGCATCGTCTCCTACGACACCCCCCGCGGCAATGCGGCGGCGTACTACCCCGAGACAAATCCGCTCGTTCCCCTCGAACACGTTGCAGCCAAGTCGAACACGCCGGTCTCGAAGGCCGTCACTGTTCGACTCGAAGCATCAGGCGCCTGAGATGGGACGGGTCACCGCACGAACACCGGTCGTTCGAATCTCGGGTGATCGGGTCGTCACGCGCCCCGACACGCTGGCCGTCGAAGAACCACTCGAAATGAGGGTTGGCGGTCAGGTGCTGGCCGTGACGATGCGAACACCAGGCAACGACGTCGACCTCGTCCACGGATTCCTTCTCAGCGAAGGCGTCATCGGTACCCGCGACGACGTGAGCGTCGTCCGGTACTGCGACGGCGTCGACGAAACCGGCGCGAACACCTACAACGTCCTCGACATCGCGCTCGCTCCCGGAGTGCCGTTGCCCGATCACACCACCGATCGCAACACCGTCGTCAGTTCCGCGTGCGGCGTGTGCGGCAAGACGTCACTCGATGCCGTCCGAACCACCACGCGGCATCCCCTGGTCGGTGACACGACTTCCGTCACCTCCACCGTCCTGTCTGCCATGCCGGTCACGCTTCGGGAGAGCCAACGGATCTTCGAGCGCACCGGAGGCCTGCACGCAGCCGGATTGTTCACCGCCACCGGCGAACTCCTGGCGCTGCGCGAGGACGTCGGCCGGCACAACGCAGTCGACAAGGTGATCGGTTGGGCAATCACCGACGGCCGAGTGCCGCTCTACGACACGATCCTGATCGTCAGTGGGCGGGCGTCGTTCGAACTCGTCCAGAAGGCCGTCATGGCGGGCATTCCGATTCTGGGCGCAGTCTCCGCGCCGTCGTCATTGGCCGTGGAGCTGGCACAGGAATCGGGGTTGACCCTCGCCGGTTTCATCCGCGGCGATTCGATGAATATCTACTCGCACCCGCACCGAGTCGAGGTCACGTCTGATTCGCGCGCAACTGAGCCGACAGTCGCACAGCGGAGTTGACCTCCCCGTAGCCCTCGTATCCACTCACTCGCTGCACGACCTCGAAGAAAAGGTCTCCCCCGACCGTCGGGGTGAACAGGTGGAAGAACTCACCGCGGGCGTCAGCGTCGTAAAGGATTCCGGCGCTGCGCATCCGGTCGAGCAGTTCTGAATTCAGGCCGAAACGTGCGTCCAGATCGTCGTAGTAGTTCGGGGAAATGGGTAGCGGAGCAAAGCCCCAGTCCTGCATGGACGCAGCGGCACCGAAGATGTTCTCACACGCGAAAGCGACGTGGCTGACGCCGCCGCGACGGACCGTCGGCAGCCCGCTTCGACTGCCCTCCACCATGTTCAGTGAGATCCGCAGGGTATGTCCGTCACCGTCCTGAACGAGCGTAAGTGCCTGGCTCCGCATGAGTCCGACCGAATCGGTGACGTCCTGCCCCTCGTGCGGTTGCATCTCGAACACGGACCGCAGGAGCAGCATGATGCCGTCCCAACTCTCGGCCGGAACTGCCAGTGCCACGTGGTCGATCCCGGTGAACACTGCGCCCTGTTCACGATTGCGCTCGGAGGGCAGCGGGTAGATCTCGAATGCCGATTCCCACGCTGCAGCGCTGCCGGGGCCACGAAGGTCGATCGATGTCGCATCGGTGACCTTCAAGCGTACGACGTCCGGTACCTCGGAGTTCTCGTCGCTCGAACCGGGCAACTGCACGCGCGTCGCCGGTACTTCGAGTGCCAGAGCGCGCTCTCCCCACACTTCGGGTTCGGTTGCCCTGATGCCGATCTGAGTGAGAACCGGCAGATCCGCGGGCAGCCCGGGCGCCGTCCACACCGTGCCCGCTGTCGCGTCGACGGCAACGGTGAGCGGTCCGTGCCGCCACAACTGCAAGTCGTGATCGTGGTGCCGTCCGACCAGATGAAAACCGACGCGAGAGAGCATCGAGTGCACCTGGTCCTGTTTAGCCGGACCCGCAGCGATTCGCAGAGACACGATCCCTTCGAGCGGGGTGCGCTCCGGGGCGGTGAACAGCGTGGGTCCACCGGCGGCAGGGTTCGCGGCAGCGACCTGTTCTTCCAGATGGAGGAGCGACCGATGAGCGTCGATTGCCGTCCGCTGGGTGTCCGCGCGGCGGAATACGTCGTTGAAGATCTCGAGCGACCACGGTCCGCCGTAACCGGTGGCGTAGACATGCTGAGCGAACGCACTGAGATCGAAGCTGCCCTGCCCCGGGAAGTTTCGGTGATGCCGGCTCCACTGGAGGATGTCCATCGCCAAGAACGGAGCGTCCGCCAACTGGAGGAAGAAGATCTTCTCGCCGGGGATCTCGCGAATTCCGGCGGGATCGTCACCGCGCGAGAGGATGTGAAAGCTGTCCAGACAGGTACCGAGCGAAGGATGGTCGACGCCCTCGACGATCTGCCACGCATGGCCGTACGTGTTGACGTGGGCACCCCACGCGAGCGCCTCGTAGGCAACCTTCTTGCCGTGCTCGGACGCCAGTTCGGCGAGAGCTCCGAATTGCTCTGTCAACTGACCGTCATCGTGACTTGCGATCGGCAGGGGCGAGGAGCACACCAGGAGCGTCTCGCACCCCAGTTGATCCATCAGCTCGAATTTGCGTTGCACTCGAACAAGATTCCGAGCAAATTGGGCCTCGTCCACCGTGTCGAAGTCACGGAACGGCTGATACAGATCGAGGGTCAAGCCCAGATCCGCAGCCCGCGTTCGCAATTCCTTCGGGGACCACGGCGAAGCAACAAAATCCGGCTCGAACACCTCGAAGCCGTCGAAGCCGGCAGCAGCGATGGCGTCGAGCTTCTCCTCGAGAGTGCCACTGAGCGATACCGTCGCGATCGACGTCCGGACCGGGGCACTCACAGCGCTGCCGCAGTCTGTTCGCCGTGCACGAGTTCCGTCATGTGCGCGAGCATCCGCTTACTGTCGGGCTCGATGCCCGTGAAGATCCGGAACGCGTCGACGGCCTGAAAGACAGTCATTCCGCCTCCGCTGAGCGTCGGGGCTCCGATCAACCTCGCTTGACGCAACAGCTCGGTCTCGAGCGGGCGGTAGACGATTTCCGCTACCCACAGATCTGGACGGAGCAGATCTGGCGAGAATGCCATTCCAGGATGAGCCGCCATTCCCATCGGCGTCGCGTGGATCAATCCGTTTGCGTTGCCGAGCACTTCGGCGAGGTCGCTCGTGTGCCGCGCCTCGACAACCTGCGCCGGAAACTGCTGCGCGAAGGTTTGTGCAAGTTCCTGCGCGCGAGGCAGGCTCGAATCGACCAACGTCAGTGTCCCGACGCCCCGGGTGAGCGCGGCATAGGCAACCGCCGCACCGGCTCCGCCGGCACCGAGCTGCACGACGCGATCGAGCTGTGCTCCGGGAAGTCCGTCGTCGAAATTTCGGCCGAAGCCCGACCAATCAGTGTTGTGTCCGATCGCCTTGCCGGAGTCGAAGAGGACCGTGTTCACCGCACCGAGCCGGCTCGCATCCGGCGAGAGCTCGTCGAGGTGCTCGATCACCAACTGCTTGCACGGGTGAGTGATGTTGAGGCCGCGGAAGCCGAAACGTCTTGCATAGGTGAGAAGTTCACCGATGTCCGACGGCGCCATTCCCATCACGTCGAGATCGAGGATGCGGTAGACGTAAGGCAGGCCCTGTCTGCGCCCTTCTTCCTCGTGCATGATCGGAGTCAAGGAGGCTCCGATTCCGGTGCCGATCAGACCGCAGAGGATCGAATCACTCATCAGTTCTTCCCTTCTCGGATGCAGACGAATTCGACTGCGGCGCTGTATCCGTCGATTCCCAATCCACAGATGACGGCGTCGGCGATGCCGGAGACATACGAGTGGTGACGGAATTCTTCGCGACTGTGGATGTTGCTGATGTGCACCTCCACGACGGGGGCATCGAGTGTGACCAGAGCGTCGCGCAACGCAACGGAGGTGTGCGAGTACCCACCGGGATTGATGACGATGCCCGCGACATTTCCCCTGGCCTCGTGGACCCAATCGATCAGTTGGCCCTCGTGGTTCGACTGCTTTGCCTCGACCACCACTCCGAACTTCTCGGCCGCCGCTTCACAGCGGGAAACGACGTCGTCCAGGGTGTCTCTCCCGTAGAACTCCGGTTGGCGCTGGCCCAACAAATTCAAGTTGGGTCCGTTGAGGACCAGAACCGGTAGAGATGGAGTCATCAGGGGCACCTCGGGGTTGACGCTCGAAACTAATGTACGAACTAGTGAGTTAGTTCACTGGACGTTACTCCCCCGACGTGAACTCGACAAGCAAAGTCGACAAACTGCTGGCAGATAGAGTGAGCACATGGTTTCCGAGCAGTCAGTGAACTCTGTGGTGTCGAAGCCGGAGAAACGACGCCGAAACAGCGATCTGACCAGGGTGAACATCATCGCCGTCGCGACCGAGGAGTTTGCCGACAAAGGCTTCGCCGGCGCCCGGGTCGACGAGATCGCAACCAAGACGCATACCACCAAGCGCATGATCTACTACTACTTCACCGACAAGGAAGGGCTGTACAAGTCGGTACTCGAGCATGCGTACAGCGTCATTCGTGCGCAGGAACGTGAACTCGACCTCGAGGGATTGAACCCCACGGCAGCAGTCCGCGCTTTGGCCGAACTCACCTTCGACCACCACGAACAGCACCCGAATTTCATTCGGCTCGTGGCCAACGAGAACATGCTCCGCGGCGAGCACATCGAGAAATCCGAGTTACTCAGCGGCCTCGGCGCCCCTGCCGCCGACCTGGTCTCGCAGATCCTGCAAGACGGGCAGCAGTCTGGGGCATTCCGCTCCGACGTCGATGCTCTCGACATTCACATGGTGATCAGCAGTTACTGCGTCTTTCGTATCGCCAATCGGTACACCTTCAAAGCGCTCTTCGACCGCGATCTGACCGACTCGACGCATCGTGAGCATCTTCGAACAATGCTCGGCGACATGGTTGTTGCGTTCCTGACCTCGAAGGCGCCGTCCTGACCTACCCCGAAGTCCGAAAAATCCCCCTACGGTGGTGAGTGGAACTCACAGCTGCCACCGGGAGGAATGACGTGACCGAGAATTACATAGACGGGCTTTCACTCGAGGAGAAGGCGTCGTTGACGTCCGGCTCGGATTTCTGGCACAGCCAGTCCGTTGCCGGAATCGAATCGATACTCCTGACCGACGGTCCGCACGGAGTCCGGAAACAACCCGAGGGCGGCGACGCACTCGGACTCGGCCACAGCATTCCAGCGACATGTTTCCCACCGGCGGTCGGGTTGGGCTCGTCGTGGAACCTCGACCTCATCCGCCAGGTCGGTGAGGCTCTGGGCGACGAAGCCAAAGCCGAACAGGTCTCGGTCCTCCTCGGCCCAGGCATCAACATCAAACGATCACCCTTGTGTGGCAGGAATTTCGAATACGTCTCCGAGGACCCATTCCTCTCCGGCCGCGTCGCGGCAGCGCTGATCACCGGCATCCAGTCTCGCGGCGTCGGAACCTCGCTCAAGCACTTCGCTGCCAACAACCAAGAACACGACCGGATGAGAGTCAGTGCCGACGTCGACGAACGGACGCTGCGCGAGATCTATCTGGCCGGCTTCGAATACGCCGTCAAGACCGCGGCCCCGACGACGGTCATGTGCTCGTACAACAAGATCAACGGTGTGTACTCGAGCCAGAACCATTGGCTGCTCACCGAGGTACTCCGCGAACAGTGGGGCTTCGACGGCCTCGTCGTTTCGGACTGGGGAGCGGTCAACGACCGCGTGGCGGCACTCGCCGCGGGCCTCGACCTGGAAATGCCGCCGACCGGAACCGATACCCAGATCGTCGACGCCGTGCGCGGCGGCGACCTGGACGAATCCGTGCTCACCACTGCCGCCGAACGACTGTCGACGCTGGTGAAACGCACCGCCGCCGCGCGCACCGAAGGCCACACGTACGACGTCGAGCGTCACCACGAACTGGCACGGACCGCTGCAGCGGAGTCCGCTGTCTTGCTGGCCAACGACGGAGAACTACTGCCGCTGACCCCCGGCGGGCAAACTGTCGCGGTGATCGGCGATTTCGCGTGCAGCCCGCGGTACCAGGGGGCCGGCAGTTCACAGGTGGTTCCAACCAAGCTCGACAATGCCTTGGACGCGATCCTCGACCTCGAAGGCGCCGACCGCGTCACTTTCGCACCGGGCTTCACCTTCGACGGCACTCCGGACGACCACATGGTCACCGAGGCAGTCGACGCCGCACGCCGCGCTGACGTCGCGGTGCTGTTCCTCGGACTACCGTCCGCCACAGAATCCGAAGGATTCGACCGAACCGACATCGAACTGCCGGCTGACCAGATCGCCCTGCTGGAAGCGGTCCACGGCGCGAACCCGAACACGGTCGTCGTGCTCGCCAACGGCGGTGTGGTTTCGATCGAGCCTTGGAAGGATCATGCCGCCGCAATCCTCGAGGGCTGGCTACTCGGCCAGGCGGGCGGCTCGGCGATTGCCGATCTTCTGTTCGGCATCACGAATCCGTCCGGCCGCCTCACGGAGACCATTCCGCTTCGCCTCCAAGACAATCCGTCGTATCTGCATTTCCCGGGATCACAGCAGCACGTCCGCTACGGCGAAGGCCTGTACGTGGGATACCGCTACTACGACTCCGCGCTGCGCGAAGTGGCGTACCCGTTCGGGTTCGGGCTGAGCTACACCACCTTCGACATCACCGATACCTCCGTCGAGGCCGGTGAGAACTCCGCCGAAGTGACCGTCACCGTGCGCAACAGCGGCGACCGATCGGGCAGCACCGTCGTTCAGGTCTACGTCCACGACGCCTCGGCAAGCATCGATCGACCCGCGCAGGAATTGAAGGGCTTTGCCAAGGTTTACCTCGACCCCGACGAATCCGCGACTGTGGCCATCACGCTCGACACCAGGGCATTCGCCTATTGGTCCGTCGCGGCGCAGGACTGGGCGATCGAACCTGGCGACTACGAGATCCGCGTCGGCTTCTCGTCTCGGGACATCGCAACCACCGACACGATCACCCTGGCCGGGAACGTCGGCGTCGGCACGCTCGACGCCATGTCGACCATCGGCGAATGGCTCGCCCATCCCGTCGGCAGCGCAGTTCTCGGCGCCGCCATGGCTGCCGCAGCGGGCGACGGTGCACAGGCGGTCAGCCCCGAGATGATGGCACTCGCAGGCTCGATGCCGCTCGGAAAACTCGCCACCTTCGGCCTCGGCATCACCGAGGAACAGGTGGCGCAGTTGGTGGCGGCCGCCGCGCAGCCAGGCTCCTGACCGCCTGAACTGCGGTTTCGACGTGCGAAGAGTCCGCCGGTAGATTTTTATGAACTATTTGGTTAATAATCTTGTGTAGTTGCTGTGGCGTCGGTTACATTCCTTGTATCGCTCTCCGCACAGACGTTCTCGATACGAACACCCTCGACGAACATCATCGGCGGATGTAGAGCCTCCACGACGCTTCCACCCAGGAGATGAGCATGTCAGCTAGCACGGTTACACCGTCCGGCCCCGAGGCGGGATCCTTGGCCAGGCCGGACACGACCAAGGTCAAGCGCGCCGCAACGTCGTCGTTTCTCGGCAGCATGCTCGAGTACTATGACTTCTACATCTACGCCTCCGCCGCTGCACTCATCTTCCCCACCGTGTTCTTCCCGGACAGCGGACATGCGGCACTGCTTTCGCTGGCCACCTTCGGTGTCGCGTACGTCGCGCGTCCCCTCGGCGCTGTAGTCCTCGGCCATTTCGGTGACCGCGTCGGCCGCAAGAAGATCATGCTGCTCACGCTCATCATGATGGGCGCAGCAACATTCCTCATCGGATGTATTCCCAGCGCGGATTCGATCGGAGTTCTTGCACCGATACTGCTGGTCCTGATGAGAATCGCTCAGGGCATCTCCGCCGCTGGCGAACAGAGTGGCGCCAGCTCACTGACTCTCGAACACGCTCCCGAAGGTCGACGGGCATTCTTCTGCAGCTGGACCCTCAACGGCACCCAGGCCGGCTTCATCCTCGCCAGCCTCGTCTTCCTGCCCATCGCCGCACTCCCCGACGACATCCTCTACACGTGGGGCTGGCGAATCCCGTTCTGGGGCAGCCTGATCGTTCTCGTGGCTGCATACATCATGCGTCTCAAGCTCGAAGAGCCGGAAGAGTTCACCGAGCAGCAGGAGTCGAAGGCCGTCGCCAAATTGCCTGTTGCCGATCTCCTTCGCACCCACAGCGCAAATCTGATTCGCGTGATCTGCTGCGCTTTCATCGCCGTCGTCTCGACCATCTTCTCCGTCTTCGGACTCGCCTTCGCGACCACCGAGGAAGTGGGGATCCCGAAGTCGACCATGCTCTGGGTGGCTATCGCAGCCAACGCCGTGGCCTTGCTCAGCCAGCCCGCCTGGGCGATTCTCTCCGACCGGATCGGTCGCAGGCCGCTGTTCATCGGTGGCGCCCTCGGTAGCGCGGTGTTCATCTACGTGTACTTCGGCGCAATCGCCAGCGGCAACGTCCCGCTGATCTTCCTGGCCGCAATCGGATTGATGTCCGTCTTCTACGCTGCCCCCAATGCCATCTGGCCGTCGTTCTATTCCGAAATGTTCAACACCAAGGTCCGCTACTCCGGCATCGCGATCGGCACCCAGGTCGGCTTCGCCCTCGCAGGCTTTGCGCCCGCCATCGGCAACGCCCTCATGGGCGGGGACAAGACACACTGGATGCCCGTTGCCATTCTGACATCGGTGGCCTGCGTCATCTGCGCGATCTCCGCGTTCACCGCCAAGGAGACGTTCCGCACTCCCCTCAAGGAACTCGGCAACCCGATCTAGCCGAACACCCCCCCAGACACCCTGCACGAACGACTGTGGCCCGGCATCTCGCGAGAGATACCGGGCCACAGTCGTTTTGAAGTTTCTACGCCGTCTTGTCGCGACGCTCGCCACGCTCCGGCTTACGCGGAACGATGGTCGGAAGTACGTTGTCGTTGACGGTCTCCGCGGTGACGACCACCTTTTCGACGTCGTCACGGCTGGGGATGTCGTACATCACCGGAAGAAGAACCTCTTCCATGATGGCACGCAGGCCACGAGCGCCGGTTCCACGCAAGATCGCCTGATCGGCAATAGCGTCGAGCGCTTCTTCGGTGAACTCGAGTTCGACGCCGTCCATGTCGAAGAGACGACGGTACTGCTTGACGAGAGCGTTCTTGGGCTCCGACAAGATCTGAACGAGCGATTCCTTGTCGAGGTTGGTCACCGACGCGATCATCGGCAAACGGCCGATGAACTCGGGAATCAGACCGAACTTGATCAAATCCTCCGGCATGACCTCGGCGAAACGATCGACCGTATCCAGTTCGGCCTTCGACCGAACCTCGGCGCCGAAACCGATACCGCGCTTGCCGACACGATCGGAGACGATCCGCTCGAGACCAGCGAAAGCACCCGCGACGATGAACAGCACGTTCGTGGTGTCGATCTGAATGAATTCCTGGTGCGGATGCTTGCGACCACCCTGCGGCGGGACGCTCGCCTGCGTACCTTCGAGGATCTTCAGCAACGCCTGCTGAACACCTTCGCCGGAGACGTCACGCGTGATCGACGGGTTCTCGCTCTTGCGAGCGATCTTGTCGACCTCGTCGATGTAGATGATTCCGGTCTCGGCGCGCTTGACGTCGTAGTCGGCAGCCTGAATCAGCTTGAGCAGAATGTTCTCGACGTCCTCACCGACGTAGCCGGCCTCGGTCAACGCCGTCGCATCGGCGATGGCGAACGGGACGTTGAGCATCTTCGCGAGAGTCTGAGCGAGGTACGTCTTGCCACAGCCGGTGGGGCCGAGCATCAAGATGTTGGATTTCGCGAGCTCAACCGTCTCACCCCGCGCATCACGGCCCTTGTCTCCGGCCTGAATGCGCTTGTAATGGTTGTAGACGGCCACGGCCAGCGTCCGCTTGGCGGAATCCTGACCGATGACGTAGTTCTCGAGGAATTCTCGGATCTCCGCAGGCTTGGGAAGCTCGTCGAGCTTGACCTCGCTCGACTCGGCCAATTCCTCTTCGATGATCTCGTTGCAGAGGTCGATGCACTCGTCGCAGATGTACACCCCGGGTCCTGCAATGAGCTTTTTGACCTGCTTCTGACTCTTACCGCAGAAAGAGCACTTGAGCAGATCCCCGCCGTCGCCGATGCGTGCCATCTCGTGAGGTCCCTACTTTCCATCATGTACGTGCACTCGCCGCCACTCGATCGGTCGAGACGCTCCGCAGTACTCGGTATCAGATCAGAAGTTGTCAGATCAGAAGTTGTCGGATCAGACAAACTGATCAACAAACCGATCGAACAAATCTGGTCGAACAATCGCAGAACGCCGGTCGAGAACCAGCCCGTGAAGTGACGGTACCCGCAGATCCCGAACGGGGTCGACCTGTTCTCGGCGTTTCGCCTGCGGATAAAAAAGAAAAGAGTCGAGATTTCAGCCTGGCGAGCGCTCCACCAGGCACTTCTCGACGTGTCCGCCTCGTGTCGGGAATCGGAATACAGATCCTCGACACGAGGCGGAAATCGACTACTTCTGTGCGCTGAGCTTCCGGTAAGCCAGCACGTCGTCGATGATGCCGTACTCCTTGGCCTGCTCGGCCGTGAGGATCTTGTCGCGATCGGTGTCGACGCGGATGGTCTCCGGATCCTTGCCCGTGTGCAGCGACAGCGTGCTCTCCATGAGTCGACGCATACGCTCGATTTCCGCAGCCTGGATCTCCAGATCGGAAACCTGACCCTGGATGCCGCCCGTGGCCGGCTGGTGAATCAGAATGCGCGAGTTGGGGAGCGCGAAGCGCTTGCCCGGCGTACCACCGGCGAGAAGGACAGCAGCTGCCGAAGCAGCCTGACCGAGGCAGACGGTGGAGATGTCGGCACGGACGTACTGCATCGTGTCGTAGATCGCCATCAGCGCGGTGAACGAACCACCGGGCGAGTTGATGTACATGGTGATGTCGCGGTCCGGATCCTGCGATTCGAGAACCAGCAACTGTGCCATGAGGTCGTTGGCGGAGACGTCGTCGACCTGCGAGCCGAGGAAGATGATGCGCTCCTCGAACAGCTTGTTGTACGGGTCGGACGTCTTGACGCCGTAGCTGGTCTGCTCCGTGAACTGGGGCAGGATGTAACGCGATTGGGGGCCCGACGGCGCCTGGCCGCCCAGCGAGTTAGCTCCGAAAAGATTGGTCATCAGTTCTCCAAAGTATGAATTGGGCAGCGAAAGGATGGACGAACCGGCTCAGTTGCCGGTGCCGCCGGCCTGATTCGCACGGGAGACGACGTGGTCGACGAAGCCGTACTCGAGTGCTTCCTTCGCCGTGAACCAACGGTCACGGTCGGAGTCCGCGGTGATCTGCTCGACCGTCTGGCCGGTGTGCTGAGCGATCAGCTCGGCCATTTCGCGCTTGGTGTGCTTGAACTGCTCGGCCATGATCGCGATGTCACTGGCGGAACCACCGATACCGGCGGACGGCTGGTGCATCATGATGCGGGCGTGAGGCAGTGCGTAACGCTTGCCCTTGGTGCCTGCCGAGAGCAGGAACTGACCCATCGACGCCGCAAGGCCCATACCGAAGGTGGCGATGTCGCACTCGGCGAACTGCATCGTGTCGAAGATCGCCATACCTGCGGTGACAGATCCACCGGGCGAGTTGATGTAGAGCGAGATGTCTCGCGTCGGGTCCTCGGCCGAGAGCAGCAGGATCTGCGCGCACAGCTTGTTGGCGATGTCGTCGTCGACCTGGGTACCGAGGAAAATGATGCGCTCTCGCAGCAAGCGCTCGTACACCGAGTCGCTGAGGTTCAACCCAGCGGTCGCTGAAGTCATGGCGGGACTCTGCAAAGTCTCCAGGTGATTGGAAGTCACGGTACCTGCCTTCTATGTGGATCTACTTGTGCGGTGGATCGTCTATGCGAAACACTTCTACTGACACAGACAGTAACGAAGTAGGGCGGCACCGGAGTCCCGGTGCCGCCCTACTTCGCTCAAAGCGGAAAACTCAGTGCAGTCGATCGTGGTGAAAACACCCGTCCGCCTGCGTCTTTACTTGTCTTCGCTCTCGGCGGAATCAGACGCATCCGCTTCGGTTTCGTCCTCGCTGCTGCCGAACAGTTCAGCGGTGTCGACAACGGCGCCGGAGGTGTCCTTGACACCGGCCGACTCGACGACGGACGCGAGAGCCTTGCCACGACGGACGTCTGCGAAGACGGCGCCGAGCTGGTTGGCCTGCTGGATCTGCTGGATGAACTGCTCAGGAGCCATGCCGTAACGCTGCGCCTGGAACAGGATGCGCTCGGTGAGCTCGTCCTGACCGACGGTGACGTTGCCCGCATCGGCGATCGAGTCGAGCAAGAGCTGCGTCTTGACGGAGCGCTCAGCGGCTTCCTGGGCATCCTTGTCGAACTCTTCGCGGCTGCTGCCCTGCTCTTCGAGGAGCTTGTTCAGTGCCTCTTCGTCGTGATCGAGACCGTGAACGGCGTCGTGCAGTGCAGCATCGACCTCAGCCTTGACGACGGCTTCCGGCAACGGAACCTCGACCGTCTCGAGCAGCTGCTCGAGAACCTTGTCGCGGATCTGACCGGCCTGCTCGACCTTGCGGACGCGTGCGACGCGCTCGCGGAGGTCAGCCTTCAGTTCTTCCAGGGTGTCGAACTCGCTGGCGAGCTGAGCGAACTCGTCGTCCTCAGCCGGAAGCTCGCGCTCCTTGACCGTCTGCACGGTCACGGTGACAACAGCTTCCTTGCCCGCGTACTCGCCGGCGACCAGCGTCGACGTGAAGTCCTTGGACTCCCCCGCTTTGAGGCCGATGATGGCTTCGTCGAGGCCCTCGATGAGCTGGCCCGATCCGACCTCGTGCGACAGTCCGCTAGCGGTTGCCTCGGCAACGTTCTCGCCGTCGACGGTGGCCGACAGGTCGATGGAGACGAAGTCGCCGTCCTCGACTGCGCGGTCGACGCCGGTGAGGGTGCCGAAACGCTGACGCAGCGAAAGCAACTGCTCTTCGATGGCTTCGTCGGTGATCTCGATCGGATCGACCTCGACGTTGATGGAGCTGAAGTCAGGGAGCTCGATCTCGGGGCGCACGTCGACCTCGGCGGTGAACTCGAGGAGCTCGCCGTCTTCGATCTTGGTGACCTCGATCTCGGGCTGGCCGATGGCCTTCACGCCGGCGCTGGTGACAGCCTCGGAGTAACGCGACGGCAGAGCGTCGTTGACGACCTGCTCGAGCACAGCGCCGCGACCGACACGTGCTTCGAGGAGGCGAGCCGGAGCCTTGCCGGGACGGAAGCCGGGGAGACGAATCTGCTGCGCGAGGGCCTTGTAGGCCTTGTCGAAATCAGACTTGAGTTCCGCGAAGGGCACCTCAACGTTGATACGGACTCGCGTCGGGCTGAGCTGCTCGACGGTGCTCTTCACGAAACTTCGCTCCTTCGTCTGGTCTTGCTCACAACTTGTGTTGAATCGGTACTGCTGTGTGTTCGGTACTGCAGGTGTTCGGTACTGCTGTCTGGCGCGGCACTTCACTCCCGGACTTACTGGAGGTGAAGTGCCATGTACGTACTTGTCGGGATGACAGGATTTGAACCTGCGACCCTCCGCTCCCAAAGCGGATGCGCTACCAAGCTGCGCTACATCCCGTTTCCGATCACATGAAACACACGATACGGCCATCCGAGGCCACGAAGACAGCGGGCCACAAAGGCAGCCACCATCGGTGACCGCGCACAACCCTATCGCGCTCACTACTCTCTCACGAACCCGACCGTCGTTTGTACACGGCCCGCCTGTCCGACCCCGTCAGTATGTCATCCGACCGCCGCCACATACAGCCTTGGCTGAACGAAACGTGATGACAGCCGGAATCAGAAGCCGGGCCGCAAGGCAAGACACCCCGACTCGCCGGGCATTTCGGCAATTCCCCAGGTGAACGACGGTATCGAACTTCTCCAACCCCCCGATTATGAAATCCGGTGGGGCATTGGGTACAGTTTCGTATCGCAGACGACGAACACGGCGATCCCGAGTTGTCGTATGCACGGGGATGTAGCTCAATGGTAGAGCCTCAGTCTTCCAAACTGATCACGCGGGTTCGATTCCCGTCATCCCCTCCATGAGGAGGGAAACTCCACAAAAATCCGCATCGGCCTGGCCGGTGCGGATTTTTTGTGTTCAGACTTTGTGCACTCAGGCCACTCCCCTGTGGTCCGTATCCTGGAGTTGTCCGGATCGATTCTGCTCGGGAGGCCACTCGTGACCACGATTCTTCTCATACTCGTCGTTCTGGCCGTAGTCGTATTTCTGGTCATGAAAAGCCAGCAACGCGGTTCCGGCCACAGCGCAACACAACTCGACGACGCGAAAGCCGATGCCAGGCAGGCGATCGAACGCCTCGGCGGTCAGGTCTACAACCTGACCGGCAGTGACGACGCGTCGCGCCAAGCCCTCGCCGACGCGGCCGAACGGTACAACGCCGCAGGCTCGCAGATCGATCAGGCCGCAACGCCGGTGCAGGCACGTCTCGCGAAACAGACTGCGCTGGAAGGGCTTTACTACATCCGCGCGGCGCGGGTGGCAATGGGCATGGATCCGGGACCGGAAGTTCCTTCCATCGACGGACAGAAGGCTGCGGGTTCGGTCACCGAAGACCGTGAGGTCGAATTCGAGGGCCGCAAGGTCGCGGCATCACCCAATCCGTCGTCGCACACACCCAACTACTACCCCGGTGGCCGAGTCGCCGGACGCCCGGTCCCGGCCGGCTGGTACTCCGAGCCATGGTGGAAGCCTGCCCTCGTCGCCGGCGCCTGGGGTCTGGGTTCGATGATGCTGTTCTCGACCATGTTCTCCGGCATGGCCGGGGTTCCTTACGGCGCAGAAGCTTTCGCACAGGGTGGCGATACGGGAGCCGGCGACTCGGGAGATCAGGGTATGGACGCCGGTGACTCCGGCGCGGATCAAGGAAGTGTCGACAACACCGATTTCACCGCAGACGGTGGAGGCAGCGACTACGGGGACTTCGGAGGCGGCGATTTCGGCGGCGGAGATTTCGGCGGCTTCGACTTCTAAGCCGACTGGCACACCGGGCACCAGAACAGGTTTCGCGCCTCCATGACGGAATGCAGGATCGGTGTGCCGCACACGCGGCACGGCGATCCTGCTCTTCGGTAAACGTAAGTCCGCGGACGATCCTTCGCGTACGCCGGATCACCGTTGTCGTGCTCGGCGCGAACGACGTGCATCTTCCCGCGCCTGACACCAACCTTCATCAATTCGACAAGATCTGCCCACATGGCAGTCCATTCGTCGTGAGAGACAAGATTCCCCGGTCGTTCGGGGTTGATTCCGTGGCGAAAGAGAAGTTCGGCGCGATAGACGTTGCCGACACCCGCCAGGACAGCTTGGTCCATGAGCAGCGCGCCGATCGCCTTCTTGGACTTGGAGATTCGCACCCATGCCTGGTGTGGATCCGCGCCGCGGCGCAGTGGGTCCGGCCCGAGTCTGGCCTCGATCGCGGCGACCTGAGGCGGCAGTAGGACTTCGCAGGCGGTGGGACCACGAAGGTCGGTGCCGAAATCGGCACCGACCATTCGCATCCGGACCTGGCCTACCGGTTCTTCCATCGGCAGGGCGGAGTCGGTGAACTTTCCGTACAGCCCGAGGTGTACGTGAACTGTCAATCCGTTGTCATAGGTGTGCCAGAGGTGCTTCCCCCAGGCATCCGAGGACGTGAGTACGTGTCCGTCCACCAGACGCGCGTCCTCGGCGAATCTGCCTTGCGGGCTGACGACGCGGACCAGTGAACCGACGAACTTGCGGGCATGCAACCGTGCCAGTCGATGCAGGGTATGACCTTCAGGCACGGAACAACTTTCGGATCAGGCTTGCGGCAGAGCCGGTGCGACGCCGGTCTTCTCGTACTCGGACAAGATGTCGATACGACGCTGATGACGCTCTTCACCCGACCATGCGGTGGCGAGGAAAGCATCGACGATGGCGAGTGATTCCTCGAGGGAATGCATACGTCCACCGATGCCGATCAGCTGAGCGTTGTTGTGCTCGCGGGCCAGCTTCGCCGTTTCGACGCTCCAAGCGAGAGCGCACCGTGCGCCGGGAACCTTGTTCGCGGCGATCTGCTCACCGTTGCCACTGCCACCCAGGACGATTCCCAGGCTGCCCTCGTCGGCAACGACGCGCTTTGCGGCTTCGATGCAGAATGCCGGGTAGTCGTCCACGGCGTCGTACTCGTGAGCACCACAGTCGATGGCCTCGTGGCCGTTCGCTTTGAGGTGTTCGATGATCTCGTTCTTACGTTCGAATCCGGCATGGTCGGCACCCAGGTATACGCGCATGGCGACAATTCTCTCAGGCCCGACCAGCCGGGCGCACCCGGGTCGACGTCACACTTTCAGGAACACGCATCGCCGCACGAGCGCACCTATCGTGGTGCCCATGTACCCCGTCAACGGCCAGGCCGCTGCACCCGCCGTTCGTGTGTCACCAGGCAGTGACGCGGTTCGCCACCCGTGGGAAATCCCGCTACTCGTGCTCGCCGTTCTGACGACAGTCGTCACCTATGTGGTGGCGATCGTTCTGATCGCTGCGGGTGATCTGTCGACGTGGATCCTCGTGGTGCTCGCGGCTCCGATCCTGCTGTTCCTCGCGCGAGGTCAGCTGTACGGATCGCAGCAGGTCAACGGAATCAAGATGACGCCTTCGCAATTTCCCGAGGGGTATCGGCTGGTCGCCGAGGCTGCGGCACGATTCGGCATGAAAACTCCGCCGGATGCCTACGTCGTGCTGGGGAACGGACGGATCAATGCATTTGCGTCAGGGCACGGATTTCGGCGTTTCGTCGTCGTCTACAGCGACCTGTTCGAGGTCGGTGGGCAGGCCCGCGAGCCCGATGCGCTCGCATTCATCATCGGTCACGAGGTCGGCCACATCGCTGCTGGGCATGCGTCGTACTGGCGCCAGTGGGGACAGTTCGCGTCGAACTACATTCCGGTGATCGGATCTTCGCTGTCGCGTTCCATGGAGTACACGGCAGACAACTTCGGTTTTCACATGCGCCCGCAGGGCGCACCGGGCGCAATGGGTGTCCTCGGCGCCGGAAAGTATCTCGTGGGTCTGGTCGGGTTCGACGAACTCGCCGATCGCGCGACACTCGAATCCGGTTTCTTCCCGTGGTTCGTCAACATCTTGTCGTCGCATCCGGTGCTGACCTGGCGTGCGGCCGCGCTTCGCAACCGCACGCACTCAGGGCATCTGTTCTTCCGGCCCGGTCAGCTCTACCGAAATCCGGCGCTCACTACCGCTCAGTCGAACTGAGGATCCTCGTTGCGGGTCCGCTTGAGCTCGAAGAAGTGCGGGTAGCCGGCCAGCGCGACGGCGCCGTCCCACACCTTGCCTGCATCCTCGCCGCGCGGGATACGTGACAGCACGGGACCGAAGAACGCCACGCCGTTGACATGGATCGTCGGGGTTCCGACGTCGGGTCCGACGGCGTCCATGCCCTTGTGGTGGCTCTCACGCAGTGCCTCGTCGTACTTGTCGGTGTCGGCAGCCTCGGCCAGTTCGGGCGGCAGTCCGACCTCGGCGAGCGACGACTTGATGACGTCGGCGAAGTCCTTGTTGCCCTCGTTGTGAATCTTCGTACCCATGGCCGTGTACAGCGGCAGCAGGATCTCGTCACCCTTCAGCTGCGCTGCAGCGATAGCGACGCGGACCGGGCCCCAGGCCTTGGTCATCATCTCGCGGTACTCGTCGGGGAGGTCGCGGCCCTCGTTGAGAACCGCAAGGCTCATCACGTGGAACTTGGCCTCGATGTCGCGTACCTGCTGGGCCTCGAGAATCCAGCGCGAGGTGATCCAGCACCACGGGCAGAGCGGGTCGAACCAGAAGTCAGCAGTGTCCGTGGTCTTACTCGAGGTTGCGCTCACGAAGAAACTCCCTATCAGTTCATGTCGGTCAGGTTCTATCAGTTCTGGGACATACTCCCGTTCTGCCAACAATCATGAACCCGCAATCCTTCCCGCGCTTTCCCCCGAACCACCTTCCGATCGCAGTAGTGTCGAAAAGAAACGAGTACGAAGGAGTGGTTCAGTAATGAGCACCAACCGGAGATTCGTGATCGTCGGCGGCGGGCTCGCGGGCGCAAAGATCGCAGAAGCCCTGCGTGACAGAGATTTCGACGGTGAGATCACCGTATTGAGCGAAGAAGACCACCTTCCGTACGAGCGGCCGCCGCTGTCGAAAGAGTTCTTCGCAGGCAAGAAGACACTCCCCGAATTCACCGTCCACGACGGCGAGTGGTTCCGCGACCATCACATCGATCTTCGTCCGGGAACGACGGCAACGGCCATCGACCCCGCTGCGCACACCGTGTCACTTCCGGACGGTTCCACGATCAGCTACGACAAGCTCGCCTTGGCCACCGGCTCACGTTCGCGGCGCCTCGACATCCCGGGGTCCGACGCCGAGGGCGTTCACTACGTACGAACAGTCGATCAAGCCGCTGCGCTACTGCGCACCCTGGCCGCCGACAAGAAGCTCGTCGTGATCGGTGCCGGCTGGATCGGTCTCGAAATTGCCGCGTCGGCTCGCGGTTTCGACGTCGACGTCACCGTGCTCGAACATGCCGGCCTTCCGCTCGAATCGACCCTGGGCCCGGAAATGGGTGAGGTCTTCGCCGCTCTGCACCGCCAGAACGGCGTCGACTTGCGCACTGGCACGGACGTCAGCGCAATCTCTGTCGACGGCGATCACGCCGCCGGCGTCACTTTGAGCGACGGCACCGTGATTCCGGCCGACGCCGTGTTGATTGCTGTCGGCGCGTTGCCGAACACCGAGTTGGCGTCGGAGGCGGGTATCGACGTCGACAACGGAGTTCTCGTCGACGCCGGTCTGCAGAGCAGCGACCCCGACGTCGTTGCAGTAGGCGACATCGCGGCCGCACAGCATCCGATTCTGAATGCACGAATTCGGGTGGAGCACTGGGCAAACGCACTCAACCAACCCGAGACGGCCGCAGACACCATGTTGGGTCGGCCCGCCGAGTACGTGCGCATGCCGTATTTCTTCACCGATCAGTACGACCTCGGGATGGAATACGTGGGTCACGCGCCGCACGGCGGCTACTCCCGTGTCGTCACTCGCGGCGACGTCGACAAGCGCGAGTTCCTGGCCTTCTGGCTCGATTCCGCGAACAAGGTGCTCGCCGGCATGAACGTGAACATCTGGGATGCCGGTGACGCCATCAAGGAATTGGTCGCCTCTTCGCGTCCTGTCGATCCGGAGCGGCTGGCCGATCCGGAGATTCCGCTGGCAGAAGTGTCCGCTTGAGTAAAGCCGTTCTCTTCGTGATGGGATGGACGTAATAGATCCGCACCATCTACGAGGAGATCTTTGTGGTCGCACCGAACCTGACACGCGAAACCGCAGCGCAACGGTCAGCAATCCTGACCGTCGAGAACTATCTGATCGAACTCGATCTCACCGACGGCAACGACGCACCCGGCAAGGAGACGTTCTCTTCGAAGACCACCGTCACGTTCACGGCTACGGCCGGAGCAAGCAGCTTCATCGACATCGTCGCGGCCCGAGTCCATTCCGCGGTCCTCAACGGCACCGCACTCGACGTCTCCGACTACGACGAGTCGACGGGCATCAGCCTTCCCGACCTCGCTGCCGACAACGAGTTGGTCATCGAGGCCGATTGCATCTACTCCCACACCGGCGAGGGACTGCACCGATTCGTCGACCCGACCGATGACGCCGTCTACCTCTACTCACAGTTCGAGACGGCTGACGCCAAGCGCATGTTCGCGTGCTTCGATCAGCCCGATCTGAAGGCCACGTTCGACATCCACGTCACCGCTCCCACGTCGTGGAAGGTCATCTCCAACTCCGCGGTCGTCGAGACCCTTGCCGCCGATCCCGGCAAGCACGTTTTCCGGACCACCCCGAAGATGAGCACGTACCTGGTGGCGCTCATCGCCGGTCCCTACGCGCAGTGGACCGACAACTACTCCGACGAGCACGGCGACATCCCGCTCGGAATCTTCTGCCGCGCTTCGCTGGCCGAGTTCATGGACGAAGAGCGGCTTTTCACCGAGACCAAGCAGGGATTCGACTTCTACCACCGCAACTTCGGTGTTCCCTATGCCTTCGGCAAGTACGACCAGCTCTTCGTCCCCGAATTCAATGCGGGCGCGATGGAGAATGCCGGCGCCGTGACCTTCCTCGAGGACTACGTCTTCCGCTCCAAGGTGACCCGCTACTCGTACGAGCGTCGTGCCGAGACGGTGCTGCACGAAATGGCGCACATGTGGTTCGGCGACCTCGTCACGATGGCGTGGTGGGACGACCTGTGGCTCAACGAGTCGTTCGCGACCTTCGCTTCGGTCCTGTGCCAGACCGAGGCCACGGAGTACACGAACGCCTGGACGACGTTCGCCAACGTCGAGAAGTCGTGGGCATACCGCCAGGATCAGTTGCCGTCGACGCACCCGATTGCCGCGGACATTCCGGACCTGGCTGCCGTCGAGGTCAACTTCGACGGCATCACCTACGCGAAGGGCGCCAGCGTCCTCAAACAGTTGGTCGCATACGTCGGACTCGAGCCGTTCCTCGCCGGACTGCGTGAGTACTTCCGTGAGCATGCATTCGGAAACGCAACATTCGACGATCTGCTGGGCTCACTCGAAAAGTCCTCGGGCCGTGACCTTTCCGACTGGGGTCGGCAGTGGCTCAAGACCACCGGTTTGAACATCCTGCGCCCCGACTTCGATGTCGACGCAGACGGAAAGTTCACCCGCTTCGCCGTCCTGCAGGACGGTGCGGCACCAGGCGCCGGCGAGCGGCGAATCCACCGGATCGCCATCGGCATCTACGACGACGTCGACGGCAAGTTGGTGCGAAGCCATCGCGTCGAACTCGACCTCGATGCCGTGGAAAGCACGGATGTCCCCGAACTTGTCGGCGTCGCCCGCGGTGCACTCGTGTTGGTCAACGACGACGATCTCACCTACGGCTCCGTGCGACTCGATCCCGAATCTTTGGCGACGGCGATCGAGCGGGTCGGCGACATCACCGACTCACTCCCCCGCACCCTGGTCTGGTCGGCGGCGTGGGAAATGACCCGTCAGGCCGAACTGAAGGCACGCGACTTCGTCGCGCTGGTCGAGCGCGGCATCAGTTCGGAGACCGAAGTCGGTGTGGTGCAACGTCTCTTGCTCCAAGCCCAAACCGCCATCGGCTCCTACGCAGATCCGGCCTGGGCCGAGGCCGAAGGCGCGGCGAGCTTCGCCAATCGGTTGCTCGAACTCGCACGTGAGGCAGAGGCCGGGTCCGACCACCAGCTGGCATTCGTCAACGCACTCACCGGTGCAGCACTCTCCCCGTGGCACACCGAGGTACTGCGCGAATTGCTCGACGCCGATCCCTCCACCGTTGGGCTCGACGGCCTGATCGTCGACACGGACCTGCGCTGGCGCATCGTCGGGGCACTGGCAGCTGCCGGTGAGATCGACGCCGAAGGAACCGCAACTCCGTTCATCGACGCCGAAGCCCAGCGTGACCCGACCGCTGCGGGCGCTCGTCAGGCCGCGGCGGCCGCAGCCGGACGTCCGCAGGCCGCGGTCAAGGAAGAGGTCTGGGCGAAGGTCGTCGGCGACGACTCGGTGCCCAACATCACCGCACGATCGATCATCGGCGGGTTCGCTCGCGAAGGCCAGGACGAATTGCTCGAACCCTTCGTCTCCCGCTACTTCGCCGACATCGCGGCGGTGTGGGAACGACGCTCGAGCGAAGTGGCGCAGACCGTCGTCATCGGGCTGTACCCGGCGTGGTCGATCTCCGCAGAATCCGTCGCGGCGGCAGACCGATTCCTCGAAGGCGACATCCCTCCCGCGTTACGTCGTCTGGTCGTCGAAGGCCAGGCCGGTGTGGTTCGTTCACTCGCAGCACGAAAGTTCGACGCGAGCTGACATGCGAAAGGCCGGTGCCCGCGTCGATTCTCACGAATCGACGCGGGCACCGGCCTGTGTCTGACAAACAGTTACGGCGCTGAAATTGCGGCTGCCATAACGCGGATGGCACTGATCAGTCCGTCGATCAGGTTGCCTTCACTGAAGGATGCAACAGCTGCCGTTGCTCCGAGCTGGGTAACGCGATCAGTGACCCGATCGGCGATTGCCCGCCCGCTGCGTACCTCGACGGTGCGCTGGTTGGGCGAGACGGCGATCAGCACGGAACGCTCGGCTTCGGGCGTGGTCGGGAACAGTGCGTCGGCACCCACTGCCGGATCAGAACCGAGATCACCGATGTAGGCGTTGAATCGCACCTTGGTGGCCCGCGTCGCTTCGGTCATCGCGACGTCGAGCGCGACCAGATCCATGGTCTCGAACGGAAGATCGTCGGTGAACGGCTCGCCGATGCGGTGCACACCGGAAACGCGTCCGCTGGACGTGACGACGCTGCCGACGGGCAGGTCCTCGGGCGCTACTGCGAGCGCGGTCGAATGATCACCACTTGCCACTTGCGGACCCTCCGATCAGATCAGCCGAACCGGCTTCGATTGCGTGTGCACTGCCGTGATGGCCACCGCGAACGGTGACTTCGTCGACAGCACTCCACAGCACGGGAGCGTGATCCCACGACTCACCGAGATGGAACGCCGGCGGAACCGGTCCCGGCGTCTTCTTCCCGAGGAAGGACGCAGCCGCGAAGAACGCGGTGATCAAGGCCGGAATCCCAACGTATATCAGTACTACCTCGAGAATGCTCACACCAGATAACGTAGCCCAGAACGCCAGGAAGGAAAGCGTCAGGGCCACAAATTCTCGGGCAATTTCATTTCGGTGACGACGGAACGCGGCTCAGGCTGCGCCCACGCCGACACATAGCTCAGGCTGCGCCCACGCCGACACATAGCTCAGGCTGCGCCCACGCCGAGATACGGCATCCACGCCGGATGCAATTCCTTGGTCGCCGCGAGCAGACGCCAATGCGGACCGGACGGGGGAACCAATTCCGCACGGAGAGTCCATCCGAGTTCGCTGAGCATCTTGTCGGCCTTGCGGTGATTGCAGGGGGCACAGCACGCTACGCAGTTCTCCCACGAATGCCCGCCACCTCGGCTGCGAGGAACGACGTGGTCGATGGTTTCGGCTTTGGCTCCGCAGTACGCACATCGGAAGTGGTCACGATGCATCAGTGCGGCACGGGTCATGGGGATGCGGGCGCGATACGGAACGCGCACGTAGGTGCGCAATCGAATGACCGAGGGAACCTGCACCGACCAGTCCGCAGAATGGACTACCGGGCCCTGTTCGTCCTCGTGGACGGTATCGGCCTTGCCGCAGGCCATCAGTACGACCGCGCGCCTGGCAGGAAGGGCGGTCAGCGGTTCGTACGTGACGTTGAGCAGTAGCACCCGACGTTTTACCCACTCGGGCACAACGCGATCGGGAGGGAACATCTTGAGGTGAGAATGCTCTTCGGAAAAGAGTGGGTCAGCAGTGTGCGCGAACCCGTCAGGAACAACTTCCAGAACAGCCCCTAACGCGTGGTCGTTCCGCGCGCTAGTGGGCTGGAGTTGTCGGTGATTGCGTGCAGCATGTCGGTTCTTCATACGACCTCCGGGAGACTGCCCCCAAGTTGACCACGGATGATCGCGTTACGCACTCCCATTTCGAACAAAATTGCCAGGACGGCCGGTGAATTTCCGGTGAATGGGTACGCATTCCGACCCGATGCAACCGTCGTCGACCCGGAAACCGACCACTACGGCCGTCAGGCACAATGGAACTTGCCATGAATGACGTACAGCACGACGTGCAGCAGACCTTCTACGACGCCGTCGGCGGAGCCGAGACGTTTCACAAGCTCACCGCGCGATTCTACGAAGAAGTCGCGAAGGACGAGGTTGTGCGCCCGCTCTACCCCGAGGCCGATCTCGGCCCGGCAGAGCGGCGGATGCGGATGTTCCTCGAGCAGTACTGGGGCGGGCCGCACACGTACTCGGAGGAGCGTGGGCATCCGCGTCTGCGGATGCGCCACAATCCTTTCGTGATCGGCCCGATCGAGCGTGATGCGTGGCTTAGGTGCATGCACGTCGCCATCGCGTCCATCGACGAGAAGACCCTGAGCCCGGTGCACCGCAAGCAGTTGATCGACTACATGGAGATGGCTGCTGCGTCCATGGTGAACTCCGCCATCTGACCGTTTACTTCGCCTTCGGCCTGAACACACGCGCGATCCGGCGGGCTGCCCGTACCCCGAACGACACCGTGGGATGTAGCGGAGAACTCAAGATTGCGTGCTTGCGCACGTACTCTTCGACCTCCCACTCCGACCAGCTGCCCGCCCGGAAGAGTGCGGCATCGCCGACGCCCAGGGTTCGTTTCGCGATTCCGTCGCCCTGAACGGTGACCGACCCTTCGATGATGTGCACGATTTCGTCCGCATGGAAGTACCAGCGGAAGCGCCCCTTCGTGCAATCCCAGACGTGCGTAGTCGTGGTCCCGTCTTTACTCGCCGACCATTGCGCCGACCGTGCAACCGGTGTGCCGAAGATTATCCAGTCACGGTTGATCGGATCATCGTCGAGCAGTACGTGATCCAAACTCACCGCTTCGATTGCCGACAAAGTCAAGGCCAAGCCCCCTTGGTTGAATTCTCGATACTTCTCCCCCGGCAGTAACACCAAAGTTGCCACATGGAGTCACCGCGTGAATGCAAAGTACACCAAGGCTAGGTAAAGAGTCATGCTTTTGCCGTGTCCAAGTCGTGAGAGTGCCAGACGTTTGGCACTATGAACTGCTGTGAGCACCCCCGCGGATTCGTCCTCTGTAAGCCGGCCCGAAGCCCCGTGGTGGAACGAGGCGGTCTTCTATCAGATCTATCCGCGTTCCTTTGCCGATTCGGGCAGTGACGGTATCGGCGACCTCGGCGGAGTCGAGGAGAAACTCGGCTACCTCGAGCTGCTCGGCATCGACGCGATCTGGTTGAGCCCGGTGATGAAGTCACCGATGGCAGACCACGGCTACGACGTCTCGGATCCTCGCGACATCGATCCCCTGTTCGGTGATCTGGCGACGATGGATTCGCTGATCACGTCGGCCCACGAGCGCGGAATCAAGGTCACCATGGACTTGGTCCCGAACCACACGAGTGATCAGCACGAGTGGTTCAAGGCAGCCCTGGCGTCGGCGCCCGGTTCTGCGGAGCGATCCCGCTACATCTTCCGAGACGGCAAAGGTGAAAAAGGCAACGAACCGCCGAACAACTGGCCGAGCATCTTCGGCGGCCCGGCATGGACCCGCGTCACCGAAGCCGACGGAACACCCGGCCAGTGGTACCTGCACATCTTCGCCAAGGAACAGCCGGACCTGAACTGGGACAACCCCGAGGTCTTCGACGACCTCGCCAAGACTCTGCGCTTCTGGCTCGAGCGCGGAATCGACGGATTCCGCATCGACGTGGCCCACGGAATGGCCAAGCCCGACGGTTTGCCGGACCACGACTGGGAGCTCAACGAGCTCATGCGCAATTCCGACGACGACCCGCGGTTCAACAATCCGGCAGTTCACGAAATCCACCGCGGCATCCGCAAGGTCATGGACGAGTTCCCGGAGGCGATGACCGTCGGCGAGATCTGGGTGAAGGACAACCAGAAGTTCGGCGAATACATCCGGCCAGACGAACTGCATCTCGGATTCAACTTCCGGCTTGCAGAAACCGAATTCTCCGCCGAGTCCGTCCGAGAGGCCGTGGAGAACTCCCTCGCGGCCGTCGCCGAGGTCGGGGGTGTGCCCACGTGGACACTGTCGAATCACGACGTCGAACGTGAAGTCACGCGCTACGGCGGGGGCGAGATCGGAACGCAACGCGCACGGGCGATGATCCTCGTCGAGTTGGCGCTTCCGGGCGCGAGCTTCATCTACAACGGAGCCGAACTCGGCCTGCCGAACGTCGACCTGCCCGACGATGCACTACAGGACCCGGTCTGGGAACGATCCGGACATGCCGAGCGAGGACGCGACGGCTGTCGAGTGCCCCTTCCCTGGGAAGGAACCGAGCCGCCTTTCGGATTCACCACCGGTGCGAGTACCTGGCTGCCGATGCCGGCCGAGTGGTCGACGCTCACCGTGGAGGCTCAGATCGAGGACGTCGACTCGATGCTCTCGCTGTATCGCGCCGCCCTCGAACTTCGTAGCGCCAGGACGGAGTTTTCCGGCACCGACATCGATTGGTACGGCAGTCCCCCCGGCTGCCTCGCTTTCCGTCGACGCGGCGGTCTGATCTGTGCTCTCAACACCACGGAGGTGCCGATCGCACTGCCGAGCGGGCAGCTGCTGTTGAGCAGCGCACCACTCGTCGACGGTCAGTTGCCCGTCAACGCTGCGGCGTGGCTGATCTGACCGAACACTCTCGCACGTCGTCAGGCGGCGGCCCCATCGCGCTGGTGGTGGCCGTCGCCTGAACTCCTACCGCGCAACCATCAGCGGTATCGAACCACCGCGGTGACGGTAGATCGAACCAAACCGTGCATCGAGGCGCACCCACGATCGACTCGCCCGCACCCGAACCAGTTCCGACGCGTCGATCTGTTCGAGATCGATGTCCGCAGTCATCGCTTCGGATCCGGCGTGCGGAACGAATCCCATTGCGGTCAAGGCAAAAATAACTCGCATCGAGATCCCGACCGTGCCTGACGGACCACTGACCTCGAGCACGTCCTGATCGAGCAACGACGCCGGCGGCCCGTGACTACTTCCATGCTCGAGCGCCAAGGCGTTGCCCCGTTGCGCCAGTTCGATCAGCACCCGGGCGGGTACGTCGTCCAGGTGCTCGAAGCCGTCCATCGGCGGCAACGCCCCACGCCACGCCGAATCCATGGCGAACCCCGGATCGATCAGCTCACTTGTTGCCTGCTCCACCGCCGAGAGCAACTGATCGCCGGCAGCCGACGTGTCGTCAGGGTTGATGGTGCCCGCCACGGTTCGCGTCGCCAGAGCGTCGAAACCCGTTGACGCCCAGACGCTCAGGTGCGCATCGCCGCGTCGACGCATTCGGATGACCGCGGACTCGTCCAAACGCAAGGCGTGACCGATGAAGCCGGCCAAGTTCTTTCGCTCGGCCTCCTCGGGCACGGTCAGGACACGTTCATGCACGTTGCCAGCTCTCCAAGTACTCCCGCTCGGGCCCGCTGAGGCGGCGCAGACGTTGAGTGTCGATATCGAAGGCCGCGATCTGAGTCGATGCCACGATGGACGGCGGGACGCTGAGATCGGCGCCGCGGGGGCGAACCTCGTACGCGATGGTGAAGTCCACCGCGCGAACCTTTTCCACCCACATGAAGACATCGAGCGGTGAATCGTCGTGCCGCAGTTGCCCGCGGTACCGCACATGGAGATCGGCAATCACAGCCCCGTCACGCAGGGTGACCGTCGGGCGCGAGTCTTCGAACAACCAAGGAATCCTCGCCTCTTCGAGCAACGTCACCATCCGTGCGTGGTTGATGTGCTGGAAGGCATCCATGTCGGACCACCGAACCACAACTTCGGCGTGGAACCCTTCGCTCAACGTCCTACCTCCGATCGGGTGCCCATGCTGCGCACCATGCTACGAACCTGACGCGCCGCCACCGAGAGCGTCGCGAGGTCAAGCGTCCCAGACTCGAAGATCTCGACGAGAGCTGCCCTCGCCCGACTCAGCCGCGAGGCGTTGGTCGATTCCCATTCGTCGATCTTCTCCTGCGGCGACTCCCCCGGCTCGCCGCCGGCCAGAACCTCCATCGTCAGCTGCCGCAGCGAACTGTAGAGGTCGTCTCGCAACGCGAGCCGAGCAAGCGAGTGCCAGCGATCGCCGCGCTCGAGTCCCGAGACCGCGCTCAGCAGCCAGTCGATTCCCAGATGCGCGTCCAAGGCGTAGTACAGCTCCGCGACTTCGGTGATGTCGTGATCTGCGATGTCGGCGATATCCGCGATGTCGAGCAGGCAGTAGACGTCGAGCAGTCGGAACACGTCCAGCGCCAACGCTTCCGGAGCCCCGCGATCGATCACGGATTGAGCGCGCACGAGCAGATCGTCGAGCTGGTGGCCGGCGAGCAGCCCCGGAACCAGCGGCGCCGTCGCCCGATACGCTGCCGAGTAGCGCGCAACTTCGGCGCCGACCGCGATCGGCTGGGGCCGATTGGCCAGGAACCACCGCGACGCGCGGTCGAGCAAGCGGCATGACTCCACGATCAGCTCGTTTTCGATCTCTGCACTGACGCCGGCCGAGCGGATTCGCGACCACACCTCGTCGAGCGCAAAGACCTCTCGCACAGCGGCGTACGCACGGATCGAGTCGGTACTGCTCGCTCCGGTCTCCTCGGCCAAGCGGTAGGCGTACGTGATTCCGCCGTTGTCGATCACTTCGTTCACGAGCATCGTCGCGACGATCTGCCGCCGCAACGGGTGTGCCTTGATCTCCGTTTCGAACCGATCGCGAACAGCGGTCGGGAAGTACTGCGGGATCTGCTGGGCAAAGAAATCGTTGTCCGGCAACTCGGTTGCGAGCAGATCGTCCTTGAGTGAAAGCTTCACGTGCGCCGTCAGCGTCGCCAATTCCGGCGACGTCAGACCCACACCGGCCTCGAGTCGACGCTCGATCTCCTTGTCGGTCGGCAACGCCTCGAGCTTGCGGTCAAGGCCACGTGCCTTGGTCAGATCCGTCAACTGACGGCGGTGAACACCGAGCATCTGCGGCGCCGTCACGCGGGAGATTCCGAGCAGCGCATTCTGGGCGATGTTGTCCGCCAACACCAGCGCCGCCACGTCGTCGGTCATCGACGCCAGCAACGGATTCCGTTCTTGCGTCGGCAGTAACTGCGAACGCACGAGCGAATCGAGAAGGATCTTGATGTTCACTTCGTGATCGGAGCAGTCGACGCCGGCCGAGTTGTCGATGGCGTCGGTGTTGATGTGACCGCCGTTGGCGCTGAACTCGATTCGTCCCAGAGCAGTCACGCCGAGGTTGCCGCCCTCACCGATCACCTTGACCCGCAGGTCTTGACCGTCGACTCGCACCGCGTCGTTGCTCTTGTCTCCGACCTGCGCGTTAGTCTCGGTCGAAGCCTTGACGTATGTACCGATTCCGCCGTTCCACAGCAGATCCACCGGTGCCGACAGAATCGCCTGCATCAATTCCGGCGGCGAGAGCTTCGTGACCCCCTCGGCCAGACCCAGTGCGATCCTGACGCTTTCGGCGATCGGAACCGACTTGACCGTGCGGTCCCAGACGCCGCCACCTTCACTGATCAGGCTCTTGTCGTAGTCGGCCCATGACGACCGTGGCAACTCGAAAAGTCGTTGACGTTCGACGAACGAGCTCGCTGCATCCGGGTTCGGATCGAGGAAGATGTGTCGATGGTCGAAAGCGCCCACCAGACGAATGTGCCGACTGAGGAGCATTCCGTTGCCGAACACGTCTCCGCTCATGTCGCCGACGCCTACCGTCGTGAAATCCTGCGTCTGCGTGTCGACCCCGAGTTCGCGGAAGTGCCGCTTGACGCTTTCCCAGGCGCCGCGAGCGGTGATTCCCATGCCCTTGTGGTCGTATCCCACGGAGCCACCGGAGGCAAACGCGTCGCCGAGCCAGAAGTCGTACTTGGCGGCAACCGAATTCGCGAGATCCGAGAACGTCGCCGTGCCCTTGTCCGCGGCGACCACCAGGTAGCGATCCTGATCGTCCTTGCGCACCACTCGATCCGGCGTCACAACTTCGCCGGTGGCCGCGTGCACGTTGTCGGTGATGTCGAGCAATCCGGAGATGAACGTGGTGTAGCAGGCTTTGCCGGTTTCCAGCGTCGCCGTTCGATCAGCGGCCGGATCACCCGTCGGCAGAGGCGGATTCTTCACGACGAAGCCGCCCTTGGCGCCGACCGGCACGATCACCGCGTTCTTGACGGCCTGAGCCTTCACCAAGCCGAGCACCTCGGTGCGGAAATCCTCGCGCCGGTCGGACCAGCGGAGTCCGCCGCGCGCTACTGCGCCGAATCGCAGGTGGACGCCTTCGACCTCGGGTGAGTACACGTAGATCTCGAAAGCCGGCCGCGGCTTGGGCAACTCGCTGATCCGCGAGGGATCGAGCTTGACCGACAGGTAGTCGCGAGAGCGGCCATCGGCGTCGACGACGTAGAAATTGGTACGCAAGGTCGCCTTCACCAAGGAGAACATTCCACGCAGAATGCGATCGGCATCCAAGCTGAGTACCTCGTCGATGGACGCACGCAACTGCTCGTCCAATTCGGCGACGCGGATGTCGTCCTGCTTCTCGGGGTCGAACATCGCCTCGAACAACTGCACCAATGCAAACGCGGTCTGCGGGTGCGTAAGCGCGATTCCTTCGATGTGGAACTGACTGTACGGAAATGTGGCCTGGCGCAAATACTTTGCGTAAGCACGCAACACCACGGCTTGCCGCCAGGACATTCCGGCCCGCAGCACCAACTCGTTGAATCGGTCAGCTTCTGCCCGGCCGAACCAGACTGCACCGAATGCAGCCGTGAATCGCTTCTGGACCTCGGTCAGCGGGGCGGTACTGGTCTCGAGCGGCACCTGCGCATCGAGGTCGATCTCGACCGACGCCCGAAGATCCGCCGGTACCGACAATCCGAAATCGTAGATCCAGCACTGAACGCCGTCGAGTCGCTGCACGACGTGCGGTCGCTCGTCGAGAACTTCGACGCCGAGTGACTGCAGCACGGGGAGCACCTGACTCAACGAGATACCGTCGCCGCCGACGAAGAGCGTGAAGCGCCAGGCACCGGGCGCGGAGTCCACAGCGCGATAGAGCAGTACGTCGATCGCGCCTGGCGCCAACGCCTCGAGCCTGGCGATGTCGGCCAGCGCGCGTGACGGCTCGAAGTCCTCCTTGTATCCATCGGGAAGCACCCGCGAATACCGTTGCACCAGTTCCGGATCCACGCCCGGAATGTCGCGAACAAGGTCGTTGATGCGGTCGTCCCAGCTACGACTGACTTCGGTCAGCAGGGCCTGAACTCGCTCGCGGTTGGCCTCGGAGACATCCAGGTGAACCGGCTCACTGTCCGGATCGCGCCGGATCGTCACGTGCAACAGCGCAAGATCGTTCTCGGTAACCCGGGCGGTGTAATCAACCGCGCCTGGGCCGAATTCGCGCCACAACAGGTTTTGCATCGCCAGTCGCACCCGCGTCGTATACCGGTCGCGAGGCAGATACACCAAGCAGGATACGAACCGTCCGAACGTGTCCTCGCGGACAAAGAGTCGCACCTGTCGACGCAGCCCGATGCTGTGCACGGCGTGGACGGTCTCGAACAAGGTCTCGGCATCGCTCGAGAACAACTCGGTGCGCGGGAAGGACTGGATGACCTCGAGCATCGCCTGCCCGGAGTACGAATGCAGGTCGACACCGGCACGCGCGATGACTTCGCGGACGCGTCGCTCGATCAGAGGAATCGCGAGGACGTTCTCGTGGAGTGCGACCACGGTGAACACACCCAGGAATCTGTGCTCCCCCACGATGTTTCCCTCGTCGTCGAGGATCGAGACACCCACGAAGTACGGGTAAACAGCGCGGTGCACCGTGGCGGGGAACGATCCCTGCGTCAGGACCAGAAGCGGTCGATCCGGGAGATCTGCAACTGGAGGCAAACTCATCGGGCCTTCGGTGACCGCGTCGGAGCGCAGCACGCCGAGCCCGCTGCCGGCGACCGTGCGTGAGCCGTCCTTCGTGCCCTCGAATCGCCGGTATCCGAGTACGGCGTAGTTTCCGTCCGCCATCCACCGGAGCAGCCGAGCGGTATCGGAGAATTCTTCGGGGGTGATCCTCCCGGAGGCAGTTTCTGCAGCACTCTCCAACTCGTCGGCAACGCGCAGTTGCAGTGCCTTCATATCCGGGGTATCACCAACCACCTGGCGGACGTCCGCGAGCACTTTGCCGAGGTGGGCTTCGATCGCGTCGAGATCGGAATCCTCGACTTCGGAGTCCAACTGGACGTGCATCCAGGATTCTTGGATACCGCTGTCGCCCAAGGAAATCAGATTGCCCGCGTTGTCGCGTTCAACCGTCAGGATCGGATGGGCGAATTGACTGATTCCCACGCCTTGTCGGTTGAGCATCGCGGTAACGGACTCGACGAGCAACGACATATCGTCGGTGACGATCTGGACGGCAGCGCCGAGACCCTCGGATCCTGACGGGCGGTACACACGCCATACGGCCGTGCCTGGCGTCCGCTGCCTCCCGAGCGCGAGATGCGCGAGCAGGACTCGATCCGATCGACCGTTGATGACGTCGTCGCTGTCACCCTCGTCGATGTGCGTGAAAAAGGCCTCGCGAAGACGCGTCAACAACGTCGCTTCGTCGAGGCCTGTGCCCTGCTGCCGTACACGGTCTGTCATTCCTGGCTCACATCCTTGTGGGTTCTGATCGCCGCGACCAATCTCTGACTCGAGACTAGCCGCGGCAACCAGTACCTAGGGTGAACTGAGAAACGAAATCTACGATGTCGTCATCTGAACAAGCGATGCTTCGAGCACCGCACGTTCGCTGTCCGCCAGCGGTCTGGACTTTTCGGACACGGTGTCGAATCCGACCATCAACGCGTCGCCGAAGGCGCATTCGACACCCGCGTTGTCACGGATGACGTGCCGAACCGTGAACGAGGAAGTCCCGACGTGAGTCGTGAAGATCTCCACGTTCAACGGACCGGACCGATCGGTGACCGGCTTGAGGAACTCGATGGTCATCTTTCGAACCACGAGGTATCCCGGCCGGCCGCCGAGCGGCGCCAGTTTCGCTTCCAGGAACTGGATGCGAGCTTCCTGCATGTACTCGACGTAACGCGTGTTGTTGACGTGACCCAACCGGTCGGAATCGCCCCACCGGACCTGGATCTGCGCTGTGTATACGTCGGACACCGGATCAGTCCCTGGTGAGCTTGCGGTGAGTCACGCGGTGCGGGCGTGCGGCGTCGGGGCCGAGTCGCTCGACCTTGTTCGCCTCGTAGCCCTCGAAGTTGCCCTCGTACCAGTACCAAGCTGCCTCGTTGTCGCCGAAGCCACCTTCCCACGCGAGGATGTGGGTACAGGTCCGGTCCAGGAACCAGCGATCGTGCGAGATCACGACGGCGCAGCCGGGGAACTCTTCGAGAGCGTTCTCCAGCGAGCCGAGGGTTTCGACGTCGAGGTCGTTGGTGGGCTCATCGAGCAGGATCAGGTTGCCGCCCTGCTTGAGCGTCATCGCCAGGTTCAGGCGGTTGCGCTCACCACCGGAGAGGACGCCGGCCGGCTTCTGCTGATCGTGGCCCTTGAAACCGAACGAGCTGATGTACGCGCGCGAGGGGAACTCGGTCTGGCCGACGACGATGAAATCGAGCCCGTCGGACACGGTCTCCCAGACCGTCTTCTTGGGGTCGATTCCGGAACGGTTCTGGTCGACGTAGCTCAGCTTGACCGTCTGACCGATCTTGACCTCACCGGCGTCAGGCTCCTCGAGACCGACGATGGTCTTGAACAGCGTCGTCTTACCGACGCCGTTGGGGCCGATGACGCCGACAATTCCGTTGCGCGGCAACGTGAACGAAAGATCCTTGATCAGCACGCGGCCGTCGAAGCCCTTGTCGAGGTTCGAGACCTCCACGACCACGTCACCCAGGCGCGGCGGTGCCGGGATCTGGATCTCGTCGAAGTCGAGTTTGCGGGTCTTCTCGGCTTCGTTCGCCATTTCCTCGTAGCGATCGAGACGAGCCTTGTTCTTGGCCTGGCGGGCCTTGGCGCCGGAACGAACCCATGCGAGCTCGTCCTTGAGGCGCTTCTGCAGCTTCTGATCCTTCTTGCCGGCAACTTCGAGGCGTGCAGCCTTCTGCTCCAGGTAGGTGGAGTAGTTGCCCTCGTACGGGTACAGGCGTCCGCGGTCGACTTCACAGATCCACTGCGCGACGTGATCGAGGAAGTAACGATCGTGGGTCACGGCGAGGATTGCGCCGGGGTATGCAGCGAGGTGCTGCTCGAGCCACAGGACAGATTCGGCGTCGAGGTGGTTGGTGGGCTCATCGAGGAGCAGGAGGTCGGGCTTGCTCAGCAGCAGCTTGCAGAGCGCAACGCGTCGCTTCTCACCACCGGAGAGGTGGGTGACCATCTCTTCCGGCGGGGGGCAGCGCAGGGCGTCCATAGCCTGCTCGAGCTGCGAGTCGATCTCCCACGCGTCTGCGTGATCGAGCTTCTCCTGCAGTTCGCCCATCTCTTCCATGAGCTCGTCGGAGTAATCCGTGGCCATCAGCTCGGCGATCTCGTTGTACCGCTTGAGTTGGACCATCGTCTCTCCGAGACCGTCCTCGACGTTCTCGCGAACCGTCTTGGTCTCGTCGAGCTCCGGCTCCTGCATGAGGATGCCGACGGTCGCGCCCGGAGCCAGGAATGCCTCGCCGTTGCCCGGCTGGTCCAGTCCGGCCATGATCTTGAGGATGCTGGATTTACCAGCGCCGTTCGGTCCGACGACACCGATCTTCGCGCCGGGGTAAAAGCTCATCGTGACGTCATCGAGGATGACCTTGTCACCGTGCGCCTTGCGCACCTTCTTCATCGTGTAAATGAACTCAGCCATGACCGCCAGCCTATCGGTGTTTGTCCTATAACCCACATTGCGCGTTGGCACTCACTCCGATCCGGGTTCTGCGGACAGTCCGAGGTCATCGACCAGATTCACCGACATGCTCATCGACCCCCACGAAAACCGCGATGGGGACACCTCCGGGTATCCCCCGGACGGCTCAGATCATTGCCCGGTGGATGCCCTTCGGCTCGCCACCGAGCTGCGAGAGCGTCGACGAATGGAAAATGGAACCAGGCACATGGATCGCGTGCGCGAGACCGGCATGCGCATCACGCCAGAACCGCTGCATCGGCGTGTTCAACTGCAACGCGCCACCACCGGAACGAGCAAAGATCTCGTCCACCGC